>NZ_JBIAZD010000013.1:0-218419 GCF_042898795.1 Streptomyces sp. NPDC000348 | reverse complement strand
CGCCCGGCGCCGCGTCGGGGGCGCCCGGCCCGCCCCCAATGTCGGGGAGTCCCCGCCCCTTTTTGGACACAAAGTTAATGAGGGCGCGTCGCGCGCGGCGCCGAACGCGCCGCGCGCGAGGCCGGGCTCGGCGTGATGGTCTGCAACAGCGCCCAGAACCCGGGCGAGGAGGCCGAGTACCTCTCCCTCTTCGCCGAACAGCGGGTGCGGGGCGTACTGCTCACCCCGGCGGACGCCACCGGCCGCAACATCGAGGCGTTCCGCCGGCACGGCATCCCCTTCGTGCTGGTCGACCGGGTCGCCGAGGGCACCACCGAGTGCTCGGTCTCCGTGGACGACGTGGCGGGCGGCGCGCTGGCCGTGCGGCACCTCGTCGACGCCGGGCACCGTTCCATCGCGTACGTCTGCGGCCCGCCCGGACTGAACCAGGTCCGGGACCGCCGCACCGGCGCCCTGAACGCCCTCGCCGAGGCCGGACTGGGCCCCGACTGCCTGCGCGAACTGCCCACCGAGCGGCTCGACGTCGCCGCCGGACGCGACGCGGGCGCCCGCCTCCTCGGACTCGCCGACCGGCCCACCGCCGTCTTCTGCGCCAACGACCTGCTCGCCCTCGGTGTGCTCCAGGCGATGTACGCGGCCGGTGTCGGCGTTCCCGACGACCTCGCGATCGTCGGCTACGACGACATCGAGTTCGCCGCCGCGGCGGCCGTGCCGCTGACCTCGGTACGGCAGCCCGCGGTCACCATGGGCGCCCTGGCGGCCGAGCTGCTGCTGGAGGAGACCGAGAGCGGGAGCGCCGCCGGGCCGCACGAGCACCGCCGGGTCGTCCTCCGCCCGGAACTGGTGGTCCGGCGCTCCAGTCTGGCGGTCCGCTGACGGACGCCCGGAAAGGATTTCATGATCCCGGGCTCGGTGGCCGGACGAACATGTGCTGAACTGGGTCACGGTCCGACAATCCGTTCGTCCCTGGAGCCCCGTTGTCCGTCAGCTACCGCCAGCCCGGAGTGGTCCTCACCGACCGCCGGTTCACCGTGCCCCTCGATCACGACGACCCCTCGGGGGAGACGATCGAGCTGTACGCGCGTGAGGTCGTCGCCGGTGACAAGGCCGGCCGGGACCTGCCCTGGCTGCTCTACCTCCAGGGCGGCCCCGGCTTCGGGGCGAACCGTTTCATCGGGAAGCCGGCCTGGCTCGGCCGCGCCCTCGAGGAGTACCGCGTCCTCCTCCTCGACCAGCGCGGCACCGGCCACTCCACCCCCGCCAGCCGCCAGACCCTCCCGCTGCGCGGCGGCCCCGCCGAACAGGCCGACTACCTCACCCGCTTCCGCGCCGACTCGATCGTGCGGGACTGCGAGGCCATCCGCCCGGAGGTGACCGGCGGCGCCCCCTGGACCGTCCTCGGCCAGAGCTTCGGGGGCTTCTGCACCGTGGCCTACCTCTCCACCGCCCCCGAGGGCCTGGACACCGCCCTCGTCACCGGCGGACTGCCCTCCCTCGACGCCCACGCCGACGACGTCTACCGGGCCGCCTACCCGCGCGTCGAACGCAAGGTCGCCGCCCACTACGCCCGCTACCCGCAGGACGTCGAACGCGCCCGCCGCATCGCCGAGCACCTCCTGACCCACGAGGTCGTCCTGCCGAACGGCTACCGGTTCACCGTCGAGGCGTTCCAGTCCCTCGGCATCATGCTCGGCGGCAGCGAGGGCAGCCACCGGCTGCACCACCTCCTGGAGGACGCCTTCGTCCGCACCCCGGGCGGCCCCGCCCTCTCCGACGCCTTCCAGGAGCAGGCGCAGGGCCTGCTGTCGTACGCCGGACATCCGCTGTACGCGCTGATCCACGAGGCGATCTACGGCCAGGACGCCCGGCCCACCGCCTGGTCCGCCGAGCGCGTGCGGGCCGAGTTCCCGCGGTTCGACGCGGCCAAGACGCTCGCCGGCGACGAACCGCTGCTGTTCACCGGAGAGACCATCCACCCCTGGATGTTCGACTGCGACCCCGCGCTGCGCCCGCTGCGCGAGACCGCCGAACTGCTCGCCGCGCGCACCGACTGGACGCCCCTGTACGACCCGGCGCGCCTCGCCGTCAACGAGGTCCCGGTCGCGGCGGCCGTCTACCACGACGACATGTACGTCGACACCGCCCACTCCCTGCGGACGGCCCGTGCCGTCCGGGGCCTGCGCACCTGGGTCACCGACGAGTTCGAGCACGACGGTGTCCGGGCCGGCGGTCCCCGCGTCCTGGACCGGCTGCTCGCCCTGGCGCGCGACGAGGTGTGAGCGGGGCCCGGTGATGCCGGTGCGGCGGGTTAGTCTGCGGACATGACCGAGCCGACGATCAGTCAACTCCCGCCCGTGCCCGACGACTGGCGGCGTGCCCTGGCCGTGGTGGCCCACCCGGACGACCTCGAGTACGGCTGCGCGGCGGCGATCGCGTCCTGGACCGACGCCGGCCGCGAGGTCTCCTACGTCCTGGCGACCCGGGGCGAGGCGGGCATCGACACCCTGGAGCCGGCGGAGTGCGGCCCGCTCAGGGAGCGGGAGCAGCGGGCGAGCGCGGCCGTGGTCGGTGTGTCGGAGGTCGACTTCCTCGACCACGCGGACGGGGTCGTCGCGTACGGGCCCGCGCTGCGCCGGGACATCGCCGCCGCGATCCGCCGGTACCGGCCCGAGCTGGTGATCACCCTGAACCACCGGGACACCTGGGGCGGCATCCACTGGAACACCCCGGACCACGTGGCCGTCGGGCGGGCCACGCTCGACGCGGCCGGCGACGCGGGCAACCGCTGGATCTTCCCGGAGCTGGTCGAGCGGGGCCTCGAACCGTGGAACGGCGTCCGCTGGGTGGCGGTGGCCGGTTCCGACCGTCCCACGCACGCGGTGGACGCGACGGACGGGCTGGAGCGTGCGATCGCGTCGCTGCTCGAACACCGCACCTACATCCAGGCGTTGACCGACGAGGACCCGGAGGCGTACGCCCGCGGTCTGCTGACCGGTTTCGCCGAGGAGACGGGGAAGCGGTTCGGGAACCGGCCCGCGGTCGCCTTCGAGCTGTTCCCCCGGTGAGCCCCGTGGCCGACGACGCGCACCTGCTGGCGGAGCGCTTCGAGGAGCACCGCGGGCATCTCGAGGCGGTCGCCTACCGCATGCTCGGCTCGCTGACCGAGGCGGAGGACGCCGTCCAGGAGGCCTGGCTGCGGCTGGGCCGCACCGACACCGGCGACATCGGCAACCTTGGCGGCTGGCTGACCACCGTGACCGGCCGGATCTGCCTGGACCTGCTGCGTTCGCGCGCCGCGCGCCGCGAGCAGCCGATGGACGAGACGTTCGTCCCGGACCCGGTGATCGGACCCCTCTCCCGGGCGGACCCGGAACAGGAGGCGCTGCGCGCCGACTCGGTGGGCGTGGCGATGCTGGTGGTGCTGGAGACGCTGAAGCCCGACGAGCGGCTGGCGTTCGTCCTGCACGACCTGTTCGCCGTGCCGTTCGACGACATCGCCCCGGTCGTGGAGCGCAGCCCGGCCGCGACCCGGCAGCTCGCCGGCCGGGCCCGCCGCCGGGTACGGGACGCGACCCCCTCCTCCGAGCCCGATCCCGGCCGGCAGCGGCAGGTGCTCGAAGCGTTCATGGCCGCCGCGCGCGGCGGTGACTTCGAGGCGCTGGTCGCCGTCCTCCATCCGGACGTGGTGCTGCGGGCGGACGCGGGCGCCCTGGTCCGGGGGGCGGCCGGTTCCAGGATCCTCCGGGGTGCGAAGACGGTGGCCGAGTCGGCGCTCTTGTTCGCCCGGTACACCGCGGTGGCCCGGACGGTCCTGGTCAACGACGCGCTGGGCCTGCTCAGCGTGGTGGACGGCCGCGTCCACTCGGTCCTGTCGGTCACCATCACCGACGACCGCATCACCGGCATGTACGTCCTGGCCGATCCCGACCGCCTCGAACGCCTGGAGCCACCGGAACACTGACCCCGCCCCCGCGGGCGGTGACGGCCGCCGTTCCCGCAGGCAGTCGTGCCTCCTCCAGTGCCTCGAAGACCCGGGAGGCACCCCCATGGCGGCACGGGTGGGCGCGACAGCACCCCGTGAGCGCCGGGCCGCGCGACCCACCCCCCGCCCGCGGCGACGCGCCTCAGACGGAATCAGGCCCTGCCCGACCCCGCGCCGCGGCCAGGCGCTCCGGCCACAGCCGCAATCCCTCCGGCATCAGCGTGAGCCGCTCGGTGACCCGCAACCGGTAAGCGGGGTCGGGCCGCAGCTCGTACCGGCGCAGCAGCAACCCCAGCACCAGTACCGCCTCGTGCAGCGCGAACTGCCGCCCGATGCACGCCCGGGCCCCCGTCCCGAAGGGTTTGAACACGTGCGGCGGACGAGCCCGCACCGCCGGCGCGTCGAAGCGGTCCGGGTCGAACCGCTCGGCGTCCGCGCCCCACACCCCGGGGTCCCGGTGCAGCATCGGCGTCAGCACCAGCGTCCAGGCACCGCGCCGCATCGGATGCTCCCCGCCCAGCACCGTGTCCTTCCTGGCCTCCCGGGCGAAGGCCGGCGCGGTCGGCCACAGCCGCAGCGACTCGTCGAGGACCCGGCGGACGTAGCGCAGCCTGGCGACCTGTTCGTAGCCGGGTGCCGCCGCGTCGCCCCAGACGCGGTCCACCTCGGCGCGGGCGCGGGCCGCGACGCCGGGGTGCCGGGAGAGGTGGTGCAGGGCGAACGAGAGCGCGCCCGAGGTGGTCTCGTGGCCGGCGACGAGGAAAGTGATCACCTGGCGGCGGACGTTCTCGGGTGACAGCCGCTCCCCGGTCCGGGGGTGCGCGGTCTCCAGCATCCGGTCCAGCAGGTCACCGTCCCCGCCGCCCTCGGCCCGCCGGCTTCGGACCACCTCGTCGACGATGCGGTCCAGGCGCGCGATGTCGGCGGTGTTGCGGCGGCTCGCGCGGCGCAGCAGCAGCGGGGCCAGCGGCGCGGGAACGCTGTTCAGCCGCTGGGCGTGGGTGAGCGTCCCGACCATCGCCGTGACGAACGGGTGCGGACGGGGCCGCTCGAAGGACCCGAAGTCGTGCCCGAACCCGGTCCGCGCGATCGTCTCCAGCGTCAGCTTGGTCATGTCCCCGGGCACGTCCACCGGCCGGCCCCCGGCCGCCGCACGGTCCCAGTGCTCCGTCAGCCGCTCCGCCACGGCCAGCATCATCGGGTGGTAACCGGCCATGGCCTCCCGGCTGAACCCGGGGGCCAGCACGTCGTGCGCCAGCTGCCAGTTGGGTTCGTGGTTGTACGCGGTGAACAGCCCGTCGCCCGCGACCGGCCGCAGATTGGCGACGCCCAGCCCGACGTGCTTGGCGAACCGCGACTCGTCGGCCAGATCGGCCACCAGCCCGGCGCCCCAGGTGAACACGAACTCCTTGCCGAAGGCGTTCCGCCGGAAGATCGGCCCCAGGCGGCGGGCGTACTTCAGCGAGTCCTGCAGGGGCGTGCGCCCGCCCGCCCCGACGACGTCGCCGAGCAGCGGCAGGCGGTACGGGGGGCGGGGGATGCGGTGCAGCTCCGGCCAGTCCCGCTCCGCGCCGCGAAAGCCCCTCGGTGGTACGGCCCGTGTCGTCGTCTCCGCCATGACGCGATCTCCTTCGACCCGGCGTGCGCGTGCGACGTGTTGTACGCGAGTTCAATAACGCGGCCTCAGTCTGGTCCGGTTGTTGAACCGGCGTCAAGTAAAGTGCGGGAATGGCCGTGAACCAGGGCGGGCACACGCGCCGTCGGCTCAGCACCGCGGAGCGCCGGGAGCAGCTTCTGTCGGTCGGCGCGCGGCTGTTCTCGGAGAGTCCCTACGACGACGTGTGGATCGAGCAGGTCGCCGGGATCGCCGGGGTGTCGCGGGGGCTGCTCTACCACTACTTCCCGACCAAGCGGGACTTCTTCGCGGCCGTGGTGGAGCGCGAGAGCGAGCGGATGCTCCGCCTGACGGCGGCGGTCCCCGGCCGCCCGGTGCGCGAGCAGCTCACGGCGGGTCTCGACGCGTATCTGGAGTACGTCCGGACCCACGCGCACGGCTATCGCGCCTTCCACCGTGCCGACGCGGCGGGGGACCGGGCGGTGCGCCGGGTCTACCGGCAGGCCCTGGCCGCGCAGGAGCGGCAGATCCTGGCCGCGCTCGCCGTTGACCCCGAGTTCGGACCCGCCTTCGAGGCGCGGCCGGACACCCGGCTCGCCGTGCGCGGCTGGCTGGCCTTCACCACGGCGGTCTGCCTGGAGTGGCTGCGCGACGCGGAGCCGGACCGTGAACAGGTGCGCGACCTGTGCGCACGCGCCCTGCTGGGCGTCCTCGCGCCCTGAAGGTCCCGTGAGGATCACGCCCCCGGGTTGGCGCGCACCCCGATCTTCGGTAGGTTAGGCAAGGCTTACCTAAGAGGAGGTTCGGGGATGGCTGACGACACGCACGGCTGGACGGCCGCGCCCGGCGCGGCGCAGCGGGCCCGCTCGGTGCTCGCCGCCGCGTGGTCCTGCGCGGTGACCGCGGAGGGCGTCCGGGAGGAGCTCGTCGGCGCGCACTCCGTGACCGACGACGGAGGGGTGCTGCTGCACGTGCCCGAGGACAGCGCCCTGCTCGCCGCCGCGATCTGCGCGCCCCGCGGCGAGCCGTCCGCCGTGCTGGAGTTCGCCGACGTGGCACCCGTCCCCGTGCGCAACCGCATCCGCGCCCGGCTGTGGCTGGCCGGCTGGTTCGCCGTACGGGACGGGCACCTCGTCCTCCGGCCCACGCGCGTGGTGCTGCGGCAGCCGTCCGGCGCCCTGGTCGTCGACGTCGAGGAGTTCGCCGCCGCCGAGCCCGACCGGCTCGCCACCGCCGAGGCCCGGCTGCTGACCCACCTCGCCGACTGCCACGCCGACGCGGTCGAACGGCTGACCCGGCTGGTCGACCACGGCAGCCTGCACGGAGCGGTCCGCGTCCAGCCGCTCGCCGTCGACCGGCACGGACTGACCCTGCGCATCGAACGTCTCCGCGCGGACGGTGACGTACGCCTGCCGTTCCACGCGCCCGCCGACGACGTCTCCCAGCTCACCGAGCGCATGCACGTGCTACTCGCCCAGGCGAGCGCCGCCTCCTGCCCCCGTGCGCTGCAGCGGCAGCGCACGGACGGCGAGGGCTGACCCCAGGGCGCCCGGTCACCCGGGCGCCTTCGGCCGGGTGCGTCACGGGGAACGGTGGGAGGCGCCACGGCGGTCCCGGCGCAGCCGCTCCCGCATCCGGGTGAGCCGCGGCAGCCGCTCGCGCTGTGCCTGCGAGTGGCGGTCCAGTTCCTCGAACAGCCGACGCGTGCGGTGCTCGGTGTCCATCTCGTCGAGGATGCGGTTGACCTCGGTCAGCACGGCGCCCAGCAGCTGCCACTGGCGCGGGTCGCGCCGGGCCTCCTCGAAGAGCAGCCGGGCCAGCTTGTCGCGGGTGGCGGCCGCCTGCCGCAGCTCGGAGGCGAGCCGCTCCTCCGCGGACTCCGCGTTCGCGCTCACGCTCGTGGTCACCAGTACCGCGAAGCTGACCACGGCGTCCGCGATCTCGGACAGCAGCTCCGCGAAGGCGGCGCCCGTCTCCGGCTCGAACAGCCGCTCCGGTTCGCGCTCCTTGGCCAGGTCGGTCAGGGTGCGCGCCAGCACCCGCAGCACCACCGTGCAGATCTCCAGCGTGTCGAGGCCGGTGCGCAGCACCACCCGGTGCAGCAGGCCCTCGCGCACCCGCGGATTGAGCCGCAGGCTGTCCTCCGCCTGCCGGAGGTCCGCGTCGACCTCGCTGATGTCGTGGTCCAGGCGGCGGGCCTCGTGCAGCCGGGCCGCCGCGCGCGCCGCGGGCGGGCGGCCCGCGGCCTCCTCGCCGATCCGCAGCATCAGCTGCCGCACCCGGCGCGCCAGCCCCTCGATCGACTCGCCGGCCTCCTCCACCCACACGGGCGGGGCGAGCAGGAGGTTGAACCCCATCCCGACGAACGCTCCGATCAGCGTCTCCACGATCCGGGCCCAGGCGGTGTCCCCGTGCGTGGTCACCCCGAGCACCAGCATGGCGCTGATCGCCACCTCGGGCACGAACTCGTCCACCCGCACCAGATGGCCGACGACCAGCGACGCCAGGATGAGCAGGCCCAGACTCCACCAGGTCAGACCCACCAGCAGGCTGAAGAGGATGGCCACCACCACCCCGGCCACCACGGAGTTCACCCGGCGCACTCCGGTGGTGAGGGTGGAGTACAGGGTGACCTGGACGACGAGCAGCGCGGTCAGGGGCGCGGTGAGCGGGGCGGCCTCCGGACTCAGCCGCAGGGCGATGACGTAGGCGACGGTCGCCGCGGCCGCCGACCGCACCATCTGCACGGTCACCGGGTCCCGGCGCCGCCTGACGAACTCGACGGCCGGCGCTGTCATCTCACGTACCACTTGCATCCTCGGACGGTTCCCCTTCCCCGGGCGCAACGAACGTGTTCACCTGCGACGGCAGTCCCCCGGGGGACGGACGGGCCGCGCCTACAGCTTGTCGAGGAAGGCGAACAGGTTGCCCCGGGTGCGGGCGATCTGCTCCTCCAGGGTGAGGCTCTCCTCGAAGCGGGCACCGGTCTTCGGGACCTTCCTGCCGCGCAGATAGAGGGAGCAGGCGAGGTCGGTGCACATGTAGGCGCCGACCGAGTTGCCCTCACGGCCGGCCGGGCCCGCCTTGCGCGCGGTCATCAGGGCGACACCGCCGCGCGGATGGGTCGTCAGGCACAGGGAGCACATGCTGCGGTGCAGAAAGCCGCGCCGGGCGGGCTGGAAGCGCATGGCCACCCCGACGAGACGGTCCTCCCGCTCGGTGACGAGATAGCTGCGGTCGGGCGCGCCGGGATCGCGCCAGCCCAGGAAGTCGAGATCGTCCCAGGGGCGTTCGTCCAGGTCGCGTGGTACGGCCAGCCGCTTGGCCTCCCCCTTCGAGCAGTTGATGAACGAACCGCGGATGTCCTGCTCGGTGAGTGCTTTCATGGGGGCGTCTCCTGGCGTGCTCTTTCGAAACCTAGAGGGTCTAGGTTTCTGGGTCAGGGTAGATATCCCGCGCCGGGGCGGGCCAACGATTTTTCCGCAGCCGCGCCCGCGTGCGTTCCGTACGCTGTACCTCGGTCGCCGAGGGAGGGGTGGGGACGATGGGGGACTCCTGGGCGCGGGCCCGCCGGGTGCTCGCGGGGGCGGGGCTGCCGCCCGACGCGCTCGCCGGGGTGCGCCCGCTGAGCGGGGGCACCTACAACACCGTCGAGGAACTCCTCCTCACCGACGGCGACCGGTACGTGCTCAAGGTCCCGCCCGCGCCCGCCACCCCCGGTCTCCGGTACGAGCGGCGCCTGCTCGTCTCCGAGGCGGACTTCTGCGCCGGAGCCGCCGAGGCCGGCGTGCCCGCCCCGCGCGCCGTGTCCGCCGGCGGCGGCACCTTCGCACCGTACCTGCTGATGACCGTCTGTCCGGGCGAGCCCTGGACGCAGGCGGAGCCGGCCGGCGGGGAGCGCGCGGAGCTGCGTGCGGAGCTCGGCCGCCAGGTGGCCCGGCTGCACCGGGTGACCGGGCCGGGGTTCGGCTACCCGTCCGGCGCCCTCGGCCCGCTCGCCCCCGACTGGCGGACCGCGTTCACCGCGATGACCGACGCCGTGCTCGCCGACGCCCGCGACCACGGCGCCCGGCTGCCGCGCCCCGTCGACGAGGTGGCCGCCGTGATCCGTGCCGCCGCCGGGGCGCTCGACGAGGTCACCGTGCCGGTACTCGTCCATTTCGACCTCTGGCCGGGCAACATCCTGGTGGAGCGCACGGCGGCGGGGGAGGCCCGGATCGGTGGGCTCATCGACGGGGAGCGCATGTTCTGGGGCGACCCGCTCGCCGATTTCGTCTCCCTCGCCCTGCTCGGCGACATCAGGACGGACCGGGCGTTCCTCGCCGGGTACGAGGAGGCCGGCGGCCGGGTCGCCTTCGACGCGGCGGCCCGCGTCCGCCTCGCCCTCTACCGTGCCTACCTCTACCTGATCATGATCGTCGAGACGATTCCGCGGGCGGCCGGGGACGAGCACGAACGATGGATCCGGGCCACCGTCGCCCCGGAACTGGAGGCCGCGTTGGACGACGCCGGCGGCCTCCGTTAGTTCACATCATGAAATAAGGGGAGGGGGAAGGTCGCGCCGAGTCGTGCCCCGGCGGTACGTGGCAGGTCGGGAAGGGTCTTGGAAGAAGCCGCATGACGGGGCGGAACGGGCGCACGGTGCGCGATCTGAGGCGGGCCGACCGCACGGCCGTGCCGCAGCGGCTGTACTTCGACGGCCCGCTGAGCCGCTTCGAGCCCGGCCCCGCGACCGGACTCGGCTCCGGGTCGGTGAGCAACGTCGTCGCGGACCCGGTCGCCGACGGTCTCGTGGACACCCGGCCGACGACGGCGATCCCGACCCCGTCGCGCTCGTCGTGCTGGAGGAGGCCGCGGGGCACCTGGGCGCGGGCCTGTCCGACCTGATCAACCTCTTCCAGCCCGAGCGCATCCTCATGGGAGGCTTGGCCGACGTCCGGCTCGGCCCCCGCTTCCTGCCGTCCGTACGCCGGCACGCCCTGCCGTACGCGCCGCGCCACCCGGCCGGGAAGGTGACGATCGAACCGGGCCGGCTCGGCCCCGACGCGGTCACCGTCGGGGCCGCGATCCTGCCGCTCGCCGACTTCTTCGCCCGCGGGGGCCGCCGCCCCGACCCGGCCCCGCGGTCCCCGCCGCCCGCCTGGCACACGGCCCTGCGGGAACGCACCCCGCGCCAGGGCCCGCGCGGGCCGGTCATGCGGAGGGTTCGTCCGGTACCGGCTGCTCGGGGTTGCCGGACGCCGAGTGCGGGGCGCCCTGCCGGCCCGTGCCGGCCTCGTCCGTGTCGGGGACGCCGGAGTCCGGCTCCTCCGGCTCGCCGGCCTCGTGCCCGCTCTGCCGCTCCGCGGCGCCTGGCGCGACCTCCCAGGGGTCCTCGCCGGCGCCGGCCTGCTGGTCCGGCAGGTCGCGGGGAACACCGGCGCCGTTCTCACCGGGCCCTTCGAGGCGGTGGTCGGTCACGACGCTCTCCCTTCGTTCGTGCGGACCCTCACGGGTACCTCCGCCGGGACCGGTGAAACCCGGTGCTCAGCCGACCTTGCGGCCCCGCATCGGTTCCGTGTCCTCCCCGGCGCCCTGCCGCACTCCCAGCAGCAGCTCCTCCACCACCTGCGTCGCCGTGTGCTCCGGCCGCCAGCCGAGCTCCTCGCGCGCACGCGTGCAGTCCATCAGCGGCAGCCTCAGCACGGCGTCGAACAGATGCGGCGAGGCGGGCAGCAGGCGCAGCCCCCAGGCGGCGGCGACCGCCGAGCGGGCGGCGGTACGGGGCAGCCGCACCCGGCGCGTCCCGAGCATCTCCCCGAGCAGGTCCGCGTCGACCGTCGGCTCCGCGGCGAGGTTGAAGGCGCCCCGCGCCCCGGCGGACAGCACGGCCAGGCGGCAGGCGTGGGCCGCGTCGTCGGTGTGCAGCGCCTGCACCCGCAGCCCCGGGATGTCCGGCAGGACGGGCAGCAGGTCGGGCCGCGCCAGCGGACCCGGCAGGAAACGGCCGCCGAAGATGCGGCGCTGCTCGCTCCCCGACTCCCGCTTGAAGAGGAACGCGGGCCGCATCCGTACCACCCGCGTCCCCGGGTGATCCCGCTCGAACGTGTCCAGGGCCCGCTCCAGGTACGCCTTCTCCCGGCAGTACGCGGCGTCCGGCCAGCCGTGCGTCGGCCACGACTCGTCCACCGCGCGGTCCTTCGGGCCCGGCGAGTATGCCCCGACCGACGAGGCGTGCACCAGCGCCGGCACCCCCGCCTCGGCCACCGCGTCGAACACCCGCATGCCGCCGAGCACGTTGGTGCGCCAGGTGCTCGCCGGATCGTGCGTCGGCTGGAACGCCCACGCCAGATGGATCACCGCGTCCGCGCCGGTGAACTCCCCGACGAGATCGGACCGGTCCGAGGCCAGGTCCACCGCCGACCACTCGGTCTTCGGCGGCGACAGGTCGGGGATCCGCCGTGCCAGGCCCCGTACGGAGCCGACCTCCGGTTCCTGCGAGAGGATCCGCACCACGCTGGTCCCGACGTTGCCGGTGGCGCCCGTGACGACGACCCTCATGCCCGCTGTGCTGCTCACCTTCCCGCTCCTCTCGGCCGGCTGCTCCGCGGAACGGGCCGAGTACCCCTCGGCCGGAGGCGCTCACGCCCGCCGGACGGGCCGGGGGTTTCCCCGGACGGGCGGCCTGCTCCGGGTCGACCGCCCGCTCCCCGGCTCCGGCGCCGGCCGCGCCCGTCACGCTGCGGAGGGGGGGAGCGCTCCCGGAGCCGGACGGCGCCCGGAGCGGGGCAGGAGGAAGCCCCGACCGCGACGGGGGAATCACGGCCGGGGCGGCTCGGTGGTGGGCGCGGACGGCGGTCGCCTCTCGGCGAGGGGCTCCACAGGGCTTCAGCCGAACGATCGTCCCTGTGGGCGAATGGTGAGGCCCGGGGACACTGTCCCGTCCGCACCCACGGTCGGTTCAACGGAGGACCGCCTCCGGGTGTTCCGCGTCCGGCCGCTCGCGGGCGTGACGTGTGTCACCGGTCCCGGGCACCGTTGTCGAGCTCGGCCCAGAGGTTCTCGGCCTGGAGGACCAGCGTGCCCAGGACGGCCGTCCGCGCGGCGCCCCGTCCGGCCTGTTCGCGCAGCTCGTCCTGGAGTTCTCCGTGCAGGTCCCGCATCGCCGCCTCGGTCCGCTCGTCCAGGAGGGCGTCCGCACGCGTGCCGCCGTCCAGCAGCCGGCCGGCCTCCGCGTGGCAGACGTCGCCGATCAGCTCCAGCAGTTCCGCGTAGCGGACCAGCACCGGGGCGTCCGGCGCGGCGGGCGTGCGGTTCTCGTCGACGGCCACCGCGAGCGTGCGGGTCAGCGCCGTGACATGTCCGGTGACGCGGCTGAACCGCTCGTCCTCGTCCTCCGGCGGCAGCGCCGCGGTCGGCGCGCGGTACAGGGCGCGCAGGACGCCCGAGGTCAGCCGCAGGCTCTCCCTGCTCCAGCCGCGGGCCGAGCGCAGCGCCTCCAGCCGGTCCTGCAGTCGCGCCGCGGCGTCGAGCCGGCCCGCTGCGGTCTGCGCGTCCCACTCGCCCCCGCGCAGATCCCCGGCGACGGCGTGCAGCACGTCACCCGTCTCGCGGGCGAGCGCCGCCAGGTTCTCCCGCACGTCCCGCAGATGGATCGGCGGCAGGACCAGCGCGTTGACGGCGATGCCGACGACCGCGCCGAGCGCCGCCTGTCCCAGCCGGTGCCCGACGGCGACCGCGCTCACCGTTCCCGTGGCGATCGTGAAGACGGCCGTGGTGGCGGCGTAGATGCCCTGGTCGCCGAAGCGCGGCCAGTTCGACAGCAGCATCAGCACCGGCACGGACAGCGCCAGGGCGCCCGTGGTGTCGTCGGTGACCGCCTGCGCGCCCGACGCCACGAGGGCTCCCACGCAGATCGCCGTGAACTGCCGCGCCGCCTGCATCATCGAGCTGTAGACGGTGGCCTGCACCAGGACCAGCGCCACCCAGGGCGCCATCAGGGCCATCGGGTCGCCGAGCCACACCTGTGCCAGCAGCCAGGCCAGCAGCGCCGCCCCGGCGGCCTTCAGCGACTGGACGAGCAGGTCCCGCTCCCGTCCGGGCCCCCGCCACGCGGCCCGCGCCGCCCGGCCGACGGACCGCGCGTCCCGCCGCACGGCCTCCCGCACCCGCGCCACCGGAGCCACCCGCCCCGCGGCATCGCCCTGCCCGATCTCTTCCCTCACACTCGTCATGCCCCGTGGGTATCCCGGCCGCGGGGGATCTCATGCCAGAAGACTGTCCGGCAGCGACGCCAGCAGACCGGCCGGGTCGGCGTAGACCTCCTCCGCGCCCGCCTCCTCCAGGTCGGCGCGCGGGATGCCGCCGCACAGCAGGCCCACACAGCGCACCCCGGCACGGCTGCCCGCCCGCATGTCCCACACCGTGTCACCGACGAACACCGCCCGCTCCGCGGGCACCCCGGCCAGCTCCAGGGCGTGCTCGACGGGCTCCGGCGCGGGTTTGCCCTCCGTCACGTCGTCGGCGCTCGCCGTCGCGCCGATCGCCTCGTCCGCGTCGATCGCCCGGCGCAGCGCGCTCAGCTCGGCACCGCTCGCCGAGGTGGCGAGCACCACCGTCCAGCCGTCCCGGTGCAGCCGCTTCAGCAGCCGGCCGGCGTCCGGCAGCGCGGGCAGCCGGTCGAAGTACTGCCCGTACAGCGCCTTGTGCGCCGCGCTCAGCTCGTCGTCGAGGCCGGTGTCCCGGTCCTCGCCCAGCAGATGGGCGACCAGGTCGGAGGAGGGCAGCCCCACGGCCCGGTGGACGGCGTGCATCGGCACCCGGTGGCCCGCTTGCCGGAAGGCCTCCCACCAGGCCGTCACATGCAGATGGTTGGTGTCGACCAGAGTGCCGTCGACGTCGAACACGGCCGCCCGTTCCATGCGTGGTCCCTTCGTCTCCTCGCGGGCGGTACGGGTACCACCTCAGCCGTCCACCACTCCGGAGGGCGCCGTCCGCCCCCGGCCGCCGTCCGCCGACCGGACGGCGGCCTCCCGCGCCCTGCCCCTTCCCGGTCCGCCTCGTCCCCCGGCGTCCCGGCCGCCGTCCGCGCACGCGCCTGCTCCCGCCCGCGCACGCGCCTGCTCCCGCCCGCGCACGCGCCTGCTCCCCGCCCGGCTCCGAGCGCGTGCGGGCCGCGGTACCGCCGTACGGCGGACGCGGGGGTTGGTCCCGCACGCGCGGGGTACTGCGATGCCTCGCACCGCCGTCGCCGACCAGGAGGCCCGCCATGTCCGTCCCCACCACCCCGAGCAGCAGGGTCGCCGTGATCACCGGCGCGGACTCCGGGATCGGCCGGGCCACCGCCGTACGCCTGGCCGCCGCCGGCCTGGACGTGGGCATCACCTGGCACAGCGACCGCGAGGGCGCCGAGGAGACGGCGCGGGAGTGCCGGGCGCACGGACGGCGGGCCGAGGTCGCCCCCATGGACCTCACCCGGCTGCCCGCCGCCGCGGACGCCGTCGACGAGCTGTGCGAGCGCCTGGGCCGCGTCGACGTGCTGGTCAACAACGCCGGCACGGGCACGATGACGCCCTTCCTCGACCTGGAGTTGTCCAAGGTCCGCGAGGTCCTCGACGTCGATCTGATCGGCCCGTTCCTGTGCGGGCAGAAGGCGGCGCGGCACATGATCCGGCAGGGCGACGGGGGCCGCATCGTCAACGTGACGTCCGTGCACGAGCACCAGCCCCGGGTGGGCGCCGCGCCGTACTGCGCCGCCAAGGGCGGCCTCGGGCTGCTCACCCAGGTGATGGCGCTGGAGCTCGCCGAGCACGGCATCACCGTCAACGCGGTCGCCCCCGGCGAGATCGCCACGCCCATGACCGGCCAGGAGGACACCGACCCGCACACCGAGAGCCGCCCCGGCGTCCCGCTCGGACGGCCCGGCGACGCCCGTGAGGTCGCCGCGGTCATCGCCTTCCTCGCCGGACCCGACGCCTCGTACGTCACCGGTGCCTCCTGGAGCGTGGACGGCGGAATGCTCCGGATGGGCCCGCAGGCCGGATCGCACCTGACGAGCGACGACTGGCGGCGGCCCTGAGCGAGGGCGCGCCCGCACGCCGCGTTCGCGCCGTTTGCGCTCTACCCTCGATGCATGACCGAAAGCGCGAGCCCGTACATGTCGCACCCGCGGATCGTGGTGCTCGGGGTGCAGCCCGGGACGCCGCCCTTCCGGATCGTGGAGATCGACGGACAGGTGGTCGGCGAGGCGAAGACCGTCACCGACGTGCTGCACGCCGCCGCCGCGTTCGGGATCACGGTCCACGACCTGGACGACCCGGACACGGTCCGCTGGGTGGGCGGCGACAAGTTCACCTGGACCCTGCGCGGGGCCTCACGGGCGCACGAGCGGCCCTGACCGCCGCAGCGACGGCTTTTGGGGGTCAGGCCTTCGGGCGGCGTGCGTGCACGGCCCGGCTCAGACGGCGGCCCACGAGCAGGTAGCCGATCAGCGCCCCGCCGGTGTTCAGGATGACGTCGTCGACGTCGAAGGCGCGCCCGGTCACCAGGGCACCCTGCGCGAACTCCACCAGCAGCATCACGACGGCCGTCAGCACCAGCACCCGCAGGAAGCCGCGCGTGCGGGGCGCGACGACCGGCGCGAGCACGCCGAAGGGCACGCCGAGCAGGATGTTGCCGCCGATCTGCCGCACGGCGTCACGCAGCGCGGGCTGGTCCAGATAGGCCCTCAGCGAGCGGCCCGGATGCAGATTGGTGTGGGTCAGCGCCTCCGAGGCGGGGGAGGGCTGCAGGGTGAGGCGGGCCAGGACCACGGCGAAGACGACCATGAACACGAAGGCGCACAGCATCACCAGCAACCGCGGAAGCAACGGCAGCGGACGCTCCGGGCCGCTCTCCGCGGCGCCGCGCCCGGACGGTCGCGGACGCCGGGGGAGCAGGGAGCGCGGACGTGGGACGGCGCGGGCCATTCGGTCCTCCAGTCATCAACTTCCTTGTGTGGTACGGCGGTTACCCCCGGTTGTGCGGGTCAGTCGCCGTAGCTGACCCGCACCTCCTCGAAGCCCAGGGAGCGCAGCAGCCCCTCGAGCATCTCCGTGGTGTTGGACTCGGCCCGGGCGGTGAGCCCGCTCTCCCGCGCCGCGTCGCCGATGTGCCGCACGGCCAGCTTCTGGACGGCCTGTTCGCTGCCCGGGTTGTCTGAGAAGAGGTCGCCGAGCCGGTCGAACAGCCCGCGCTGCTTGGACACGGCGTAGGAGCGCTCGGGGTCCAGGGCCGGCTTGCCCAGGCGGGCGTGGGGGAGCCGCAGCGTGGCGGACGTGCGGTCCTCGTCGACCCGTACGTCGTCCCCGTCCAGCTTCCCGAGGTCGACGTAGGCGTCGACGGTGCCCGCGCCCACGTACAGCGTGCGGCTGCCGCGGATGGCGTCCGGCAGGAACTTCGCGTCCTTCTCCAGGTCCACCACCACCTGGAAGTTGCCCGAGGCGGCGTCGTAGCGGCTGAGGTCCTGGATGGACTCCAGGAGCGCGGGCCCGGAGCGGTCCTCGGTCTCCGTGCCGAACAGGTCCTTCAGGCCCGGCAGCACGCTCAGCCGGATCCCGGCGAACAGCACGACGAGCAGCAGCACCACCGCGCCGAGCGCCTTCACCCATCCGGGTACGCGCGCGATCGGTCCCTTCGCGGGAGTCGTCATGGCGACGGCCCTCCTTTCTCCTGACCGGATGCCCCTCAGTTACCGGAACAGACAGGGAAGTTGGGGGAGGGGCGACCGCACCGGGAGCACGCGGGGGCGCATGGTGGGCGCCGGGTCGCGGACCCGGTGGTCAGGCCGGGCCGGAGGCGGCCCCGGGCTGTTCCAGGGCCGCGTCCAGGGTCGGCCACGGCGGCAGCAGCCGGGACGTGCCGGTGATCCGCAGCATGCGCAGGGTCAGCGGATGGGCGCACACGAGGTGCAGCCGGCCGGGGCCGTCCGCGATCCGCCGCCGGGCCCGGTACAGCAGGCGCAGCCCGGAGAGGTCGAAGAACTCGACGCGGGTCAGGTCGATCACGATCCGGGCGTCCGGTTCGGCGGTCGCCGCGTCCAGATGCGGGACGAGCTCCGCGGCCGCGGCGATGTCGATCTCACCGCGGAGTTCCAGCACCGTGTGTCCCCGGTCGTGGCGGACGCGCAGGTGCCGGGTCGGCGGTGCAGGTTCGTGCCGCACCACGTCATCTCCTCCAGCCTGCTCCGTGCAACGGGGAGCGGACCGGTCACAACTCCGGTCCACACCCTGCAAGTTACCTTCGGTCGACTGCATTTGAGCATGTTCGATTGTCATATGTCTTCGAATTGCGACCGAGTTCTTTCGAACCGGTCGGCCGGCCCCGGAAGCCCTCGCCGGAGCGTGACGGAGCCCTCACTTCGGGCAGCGGCCGAACGTGATCCACAAGGCTGCCGACCCGATAAGCTCCTTGTCGACGCCGCGAGTTGACCGACACCGCGACGGGTCGCTTCGTGGTGCGTACGTGTGAGTGCGGTCTCGTTGCGCGCCTCCCCCTGCACACCCCCATGTCGCTTCGAAGGACGCAGATGGAACTCGCCACTCCGCCGCCGGCGGCGCGGGCCCCCGTCGCCCGGTACGGGTGGTGGCTGATGCCGCTCGGCCTCGGCGGCGGGACGGTCGCCGCCGCGTCGATGAGTTCGGACCGGATCACCACGGCCGCCCTCGGCGCCGCCGCGACGGCCGCCTGCTCCGTGTGCGTACGGCTCGTGCTCCGGTACCGGGTCCGGCTGCTGCGCGCGGAGGACGCCCACCGCGCATCGCAGGCCGAGGACACCCGCCGGTGGCAGCGGCGGACGGCGGACCAGGAACAGCGGTTCACCGCGGAACGAGCCGACCGGGAGCGGGAGTTCGAGGAGCGGCTGGCCGAGCAGGCCAGGACCTACGAGGCACGGCTCGCCGAGGAGACCGAGGCCCGGCGGGAGCAGCTGGCCCAGCAGCTGTCCGCGGTCGCCCGCCTCGCCGACGAGCAGCTCCCGGAGGCGATCGGACGGCTGCGCGCCGGTGACGCCATCGACGACCTGCTGCCGGGCATCGACCGGTGCGCGAAGGCCGGCGCCGACCTCCAGGCCGAACTGCGCAAGCTGCTGCGCACCGCGCTGATCGGCCTGGAGGAGGAGTTCGACCGCTCCACCTCCGCCGAACAGGCCGTCATCAGCATCGGCAACCGCATCCACGTACTGACCAGCAAGCTCCGCGGCCGGCTGCACGAGATGCAGGGCGAACACGGCCGGCTGCCCGCCGTCGCCCGGGGGCTGATGGAACTCGACCAGGAGATCGGCCCCGCCGACTGCCTGGCCGCCAGCATCGGCGTCCTCGGCGGCTCCGACCGGCCCGGCCGGCAGTGGCAGGAGCCGCAGCGGCTGCTGAGCGTGGTGCGCGGCGGCATCGGCCGGATCAAGGACTTCCACCGCGTCCAGCCGGGCCGACTCCCCGAACTCGGCGTGGACGGCGGACTGGTGGACCACCTCACGCTGATCTTCGCCCATCTGCTCGACAACGCGGCCCGCTACTCGCCGCCCTCCGAACCCGTGGTGATCTCCGGCCGCGAGGTCCCCAACGGCGTCGGCATCGAGATCCAGGACTCCGGCAAGGGCCTGAGCGAGGAGAAGAAGCGCGCGGCCGAACACGCCCTCGCGGGCACCGCGCCCGGGGCGGGCATCGGCGGCATCACCGAGGACGCCAACATCGGCCTGCGGGTCGTCGGCATCCTCGCCCGCCGCTACGGCATCCGCGTCACCTTCGCGGACTCCCCCTGGCTCGGCACCTCCGTGGTGGTCGTCGTACCGCACAAGTACTTCAGCCCGCTGCCCGCGACCGCCGTGACGGAGCCCGCAGCCGCGCCCGGCCCGGCGTCGCCGGCCACCGGCGCCGAGCCGGCCCCGGACGGCTCCGCCGACACCACCCCCGGCGGACTGCCCCGCCGCCGCAGCGGCAGGCGGACCGCCGCGGACGCCCCGCGGCCCGCCGCACCGGCGACGGGCACCGCCGTGGCCGCCGTACCGCCGGACGCCTCCTTCACCGGCCTCGCCGCCTTCGCCGCCGCCGGACGCGCCGGCGACCCGGCGCCCCGGACGGCCGGCGACCGTGACACCCCCACCGGACGTGAGTCCACCGAGCACCGCACCGAAGAGAGCGACCAGACCACATGACGCAGCAGGGAACCGACGTGAGCTGGGCGCTCCGCGACCTCGTCGAGAGCATCCAGGAGATCCGCTTCGCCCTCGTGGCCTCCAGCGACGGCAAGGCCATCACCTCCTACGGGGCGGACGACCCCGACGACGTCGACCGCTTCGCGGCGGTGGTGGCCGGCCTGCAGGCCCTGGCCCAGCCGGTCGCCGAGCAGTTCCCCGCCTACGCGGGACAGCTGCGGCTGGCGATGATCGAGGTCGACGGCGGCCACCTCTTCGTGGTCCGCGCCGGGGTGGAGACCTACCTCGGCGTCCTCGCCCGGGAGGGCCTGGACCAGGGCCTGCTCGGACACCAGATGAGGGACCTCGCCCGCAGGATGGGCGAACTCCTCGGGACCACTCCGCGCCTGGAGGAGCACTCTGGATGAGTGCTCCCCGCCGGCCGGCGGACCCGTCCGGTCTCGAGCGCTACTACGTCCTCACCCGGGGGCGCAGCGGACCGGGCGGTTCGGCGGCCGGCCTCGACGTGGCGACCCTCGTCGTCTCCCGCCCGGGTCCCGTCCCGGGCCTGCAGCACGAGCACGAGGAGATCGTCCGGCGCTGCCGTGAGCCGCTCTCGGTCGCCGAACTCGGCGCCCACCTGGGGCTGCCGTTCAACATTCTCGCGGTGCTGCTGTCGGACCTGCTGGACGCGGGCCGGATCGAAGCCCGTGACCCCATCCCGGCGCACGTCGCCGGCCGCGGGCCCGACCTCGCGCTCCTTGAGGAGGTACTCAGTGGACTTGAAAGGCTTTGACCGGCCCGGCCCGCACGGTGGCGGGGACATCCGCTCGGTGAAGGTGATGATCGCCGGCGGCTTCGGCACCGGGAAGACCACCATGGTCCGCTCGGTCAGCGACATCAGACCGCTCACCACCGAGGAGACACTGACCCAGGCCAGCGCCGGGGTCGACGACCTCATCGGGGTCGCCGACAAGTCGCAGACCACCGTCAGCCTGGACTTCGGCAAGATCGGCCTCAACGACAGCCTGGTGCTGTACCTGTTCGGCACGCCGGGCCAGGAGCGGTTCTGGTTCCTGTGGAACGGGCTGTTCAAGGGGGCGCTGGGCGCGGTCGTCCTGGTGGACACCCGGCGGCTGGCCTCCAGCTTCCGGGCGATCGAGGAGATGGAACGGCAGAGGGTGCCGTTCGTCATCGCCCTCAACGTCTTCCCCGACTCCAAGGACTACCCGGTCGACGAGATACGGGACGCCCTGGACATCCCCGCGCACATCCCGGTGGTGTCCTTCGACGCCCGTGACCGCGCTTCCAGCCGTGACGTGCTGGTCGCCCTCATCCGGCACCTGAGGGAACGCTCGGCCGTCGCCGTGGAGTCCCGATGAAGGACCCCGGCACCCCCCGCGGCTGCCCCGTCGCCCACCACGGAGCGGAGCCCGTCCGGCTGTACGGGCCGGAGGCGGCCACCGACCCGGCCGGCATCTACGAACGGCTGCGCAAGGAACACGGCCCGGTGGCGCCCGTGCTCCTGGAGGGCGAGGTGCCGGCCTGGCTGGTGCTCGGCTACCGGGACGCCCGCCGGGTGCTGGACAACCCCCGCCAGTTCACCCGGGACGCCCGCATCTGGCGGGACCGGATCGACGGCCGCGTCGACGAGAACTCCCCGCTGATCCCGATGCTCGGCTGGCGTCCCGACTGCGTCTCCCAGGACGGAGAACCGCACCGCAGGCTCCGCGCGGCCGTCACCGACGCCCTCCAGGCGGCGGCCGGCCGCGGCGTCCGCCGGCACGCCACGCACTACGCCCACAAGCAGATCGACGCGTTCGCGGACACCGGACGCGCCGACCTGGTGCACGACTACGCCGACTACCTGCCGATGCTGGTGCTCGGCCGCCTGCTGGGGCTGCCCGAGGCGGAGGGGCGTGACCTGGTCGAGTCCTGCGCGCAGGTCCTGAAGGGCGGCGAGGACGCCCTCGCCCACGACGCGCGCATCCAGGAGATCCTCGGCGAACTCGTGGTGCGCAAACGCTCCGAGCCCGGCAGCGACCTCGCCACCGCCCTGCTGGAGCACCACGCCGGGCTCGACGAGGACGAGGTGGTCAGCCATCTGCGTCTGGTGCTGATCGCCGCGCACACCACCACCAGCAATCTGCTGGCCCGGGTGCTGCAACTGGTCCTCACCGACACCGCGCGGCTCTCCGGGCTGATCAGCGGCAGGCTGAACGTCTCCGAGGTGGTGGAGGAGGTCATGTGGGACAGCCCGCCGCTGGCCGTCCTGCCGGGCCGCTTCGCCGCGAGCGACCTGGAACTCGGCGGTCACCGCGTCCAGGAGGGCGATCTGCTGGTGCTGGGGCTCGCGGCGGGCAACCGGGACCCCGAGATCCGCCCGGACGCCGGGGTGTCCGTCCAGGGCAACCAGGCGCACCTGGCGTTCAGTTCGGGCCCGCACGAATGTCCCGGACAGAACATCGGGCAGTCCCTCATCGAGATCGCCGTCGACGTCCTGCTGCACCGGCTGCCCGGACTGCGGCTGGCGGTGGAACCGGAGGAGCTCAGCTCGACCGCCTCCACCTGGGAGTCCCGGCTGGACGCCCTGCCCGTCGAGTTCGGCGGGTGACGTCGCCGCCCGGCCCCGGCGGCCGGGCGGCACGGCCGCCTCACACGGTCAGCAGATCGTCCACGGAGCCCCGCCCGGCCTGTTCCGCGGTGGCCACGGGGCCCTCCTTCGCCGCCGCGTACCGGCCGGTGGTCAGCGCCCACTCGTAGTTGCCGTTGATCCAGTGCTGGACGGCCTCCACACCCCGGCGCACCCGGTCGCGCTCGTCCGCGTCCAGCCCGAGCTCGTCGCACATCCGCGGCACCCGCGCCTCCAGTTCGACGTACTCCGCCAGACGGGCGGTCGTCATGCCGTACGCCTCGGCGGCGGCCTCCTCCCAGGAGCAGCCCCGCTCCCGGTGCAGGACGGCGATGAGGTTGTGGCCGTCGCCGCGGCGGCGCTCCCGCTCGAAGGAGTGGATGTCGTTCATGAACCCGATGGTGTCCGCGGCCAGATCGCGCAGCCGCTCCATCAGCGGATGCGCCATCGCCTGCGCCGGGACCTCGAAGCCGCGGCTGCGCTCGCCCGCGTCGATGCTGTGGTGGATGCCGACGGTACGGCGCCGGAAGGCCGCGTACTCGTCCAGGCCGAGCGTCCCGGCCAGCCCCCGGGCGGCCAGGTCGACCTCCTCGCAGTGCGCCACCAGGAATCTCCCCCAGGAGGCCGCGAACCGGGTCTGCCAGGTCAGGGACATGCCATCCGAGAGGTGTGCCCAGACCTGGGCCCAGGCCAGGGTGATGGGGCAGGCGACCCTGGGCGTGCTCCCCGCCGGCCGCAGCGGGGTCACGATCAGTTCCCGGGCCACCTCGGCTATGCGCTCGGCGCGGTCGGGCCGTCCGGCGTCGAACTGGTCGTCGAAGAGGAACGCGAGGGAGAACCAGTTCATCAGGACGACCATGTCCTCCGCCGAGGCGTACGGATACGTACGGGCGGCGGCCTGGGGCAGGTCCCAGGACCGGTACTCCTCGAAGCCGTCCCGGCTGCGGACCAGCCCCATCTCCCACACCCAGCGCAGATGACGTGCCCGCGCGTACTCCAGATGGCCGCTGACGGGGGTGTCGAAGGGGAGATCGAACCGGACGTCCTGAGACATGTGTTTCCTTTCGGGAGACGGAACGCAGAGTCCCCCCGTGCTGCGAGCGGGCGGCCGTGGCGACGACCGTCCGCGCACTCGAACCAGGCTTTCTCGTAAGGAAGTTGAATCGAAAAGCGGTACGAGGATGCCCAAGATCGAAAACTCTACACCGTGACGGTCGTCGATCTCTGTTGCCGGGTGGGGAAGTCGGGGCGCCTGCGCTCGGGCGCCCTCCGGAAGTCGCCTGCCGCGGACTCCGGTTGAATCCGGCGAGCGGGGATAGGCGTCACCTACAGGGCGGGGCAGGAGCGCCCCGCGCCCCGGACTCCCGCGGAGGAGACATGACCCTGGTGACGGCCGGCGTGGTGGTGCTCGACTGTGCCGAACCCGAGAAACTCGCCGAGTTCTACAAGGAGCTGCTGGGGGCGGAGGACGTCGACGCCCACGTCAACCGGGTGGAGATCCGGGCCGCCGGCGGTTTCCGCCTGGCACTGCGCCGCGACGTCAACGCGACCGCCCCGAGCTGGCCCCGCCCGGAGAACTCCCTCCAGGCGCACCTGGAGTTCGTGGTGGACGACCTGGACGCGGTGGAACGTCTGATCGTGGGCCTCGGCGGGCGCCCGGTGGAGACGGGCGACGCCTCGGGACCCACCGGGGAACGCGGCTACGCCGACCCGGCGGGCCACTCCTTCACCGTCCGCCGGGGCACGCCGACGGCGCCCAAACAGGGCTGACCCGCCGTCGTGGGACGGCGGGCCGGCCGTACGCACGCGTCAGTCGCGGCCGCCCTTGTCCGGGACCGGCCAGGTGCCCGTGGAACGTTCGATGGCCTTGGCGCCGGCCCGGTCCACGGCACTGCGCACCACCGCGAAGATGGCGCCCTGGATCGCCGCGGCCAGCAGGATCTCCCCCCAGCGGCGGTCGCGGTCCAGCGCGTCCGGCGCGTTGTCCTCGTGCCGGATCACCTTCCAGGTCTTCTGGAACGCCATTCCCGCCACGGTGCCGCTGGTCCAGCCCAGCACGAAGCCGATCGGCTTGTACGCCATGGGCAGCTTCTTCTTCGCCTTCTTGCTCTTCCTCGCCACGTCGATCTCCTAGGTCGGCTTCTTCGTCTCTCGTCGGTTGACGGAGCGTCGGTCGATGGGATGTCGGTCGGTGGAACGCCGGGCCGGGGCGGTCAGGGCCGCCCCGGCGCCGGCACCTCCTCGCCGGCCCGCACCGGGCCGGGCGGAGTGCCGTCCCCGAACGGCCGGCCGCCCAGCTCCGCACGGTGGTGGGGCGCCGTCCAGCCGGCCAGGTCGGGACCGAGGGGCACGATGCCGGACGGGTTGATGCCGGTGTGCACCTCGTAGTAGTGCCGCTTGATGTGGTCGAAGTCCACGGTGTCGCCGAAGCCGGGCGTCTGGTAGAGGTCACGGGCGTACGCCCACAGCACCCGGTTCTCCGTCAGCTTCCACCGGTTGCACTTGAAGTGGCCGTGGTACACCGCGTCGAACCGCACCAGGGTGGTGAACAGCCGGATGTCCGCCTCGGTGATGGTGTCGCCGACCAGGTACCGCTGCCGCTCCAGCCGCCCCGCCAGCAGCTCCAGCCGCCGGAACAGGGCCGTGCACGCGGCCTCGTACTCCTTTTGGTCCGTGGCGAAGCCCGCCCGGTACACGCCGTTGTTGACGTCCCGGAAGACGTCGTCCGTCACCGCGTCGATCTCCTCGCGCAGCGCCGGCGGATACAGGTCGGGCGCCCCCTCGCGGTGCAGGGCCGTCCATTCGGTGGCGAGGTCCAGGGTGATCTGCTGGTAGTCGTTGGTGACCAGCCGCCCGCTGGGCACGTCCACGACCGCCGGCACGCTCACCCCGCCCGGATAGCCCCTCTCCCGCCGGTCGTACGCCTCGCTCAGGTACCGGATGCCCAGAACCGGGTCGCGGCCGTCCGGATCCAGGGTGAAGCGCCAGCTCCGGTCGTCCTGCAGCGGATCCGTGACGGCCAGGGACAGCGCGTCCTCGAGACCGAGCAGCCGCCGGGACACCAGCGCCCGGCTCGCCCACGGACAGGCCCGGCTCACCACGAGCCGGTAGCGCCCGGCCGCCACCGGCCAGCCGTCCCGGCCGTCCGCGGTGATCCGGTCCGAGAAGTGGGCCTTCGACCTCTTGAACTTCTTCCTGCCGTACGAACTGTTGCCGCCGCCCCCGTCGTCGCGGCCCATGGTGCTCTCCTTGTCGCCGTGCGGATGTTCCTGTGACCGCGTTCCCCGTTTTCCGCCGACGGCACGGTGTGGCCTGGGCCGACCGGGGCAATCGGCCGAGCGTGACTACTCGATCGGATCGCAGAACCCGGATCACCGTGCTGGTGGCGCTCGCGGCCAATCTGGTGATCGCCGTCGCCAAGGCCGTCGGCGGACTGGCCGCGTCCTCCCCCGCGTTGCTGTCGGAAGCAGCGCACTCGGTCGCCGACAGTCTGAACGAGGTGTTCCTGCTGGCCGCGCTGCGGCGCAGCCGGCGACCGGCCGACCGCCGTCACCCGTTCGGCTACGGCAAGGAGCGGTTCTTCTGGTCGCTGCTCGCAGCCGTCGGGATCTTCGTGATGGGCGGCTGCTTCTCGTTCTACCAGGGCGTCGAGGCGCTCAGGAGCGGAAGCGAGGAGGATCTGGGCGGCTATGTCGCCGGGCTGATCGTGCTCGGTGTCGCCCTGCTCGCCGAGGGCGGCTCGCTGCTGCGCGCCCTGTACCAGGTGCGCGCGCAGGGCGGCCTGGACAACGGGCTGCGTGATCCGGCGCTGCGCACGGTGGTCGCCGAGGACGGCACCGCGGTGGTGGGCGTCACCCTGGCCATCGTGGGCATGGCGCTGCACATGATCACCGGGCAGGTGGTGTGGGAGGCGTCCGCCTCGCTCGCCATCGGGGCGTTGCTGGTCTACGTGGCCTTCCGGCTCGGGCGTGACGCCCGCGACCAGCTGATCGGCGAGGCCGCCGACCCGCAGGCGAGCAGCCGGATCCGGGAACTGCTGTGCGAGCAGCCCGAGATCGACAGCGTGGAGGCGCTCTTCACCATGAAGACGGGCCTGGACACCGCCCTGGTGGCCGCCCGCGTCGACCTGGTGCCCGGTATGGACAGCGAGCGGGTGGAGGAGGTCGCCGTACGCATCAAGCGGTCCATCGCCCGTGAGGTGCCCGAGGCGGAACAGATCTTCCTCGACGTCACCGAACGGGGGGCCCCGGAGGCGCGGGAGGCATGGGAAAGCCCCGCCGCGACGGGGGAACGCGGCGGGGCCTGAGGCACGGATGCCCGGCGGCCGGTGCTTCATGCGCACCGGGGCGGAGATCCCTCCCTCCGCCCGCCGGACCCTTGTCCGTCAGCCCCGCTCCTGCCGCTCCAGCACGAAGACGGGGATCTCACGGTCCGTCTTCTCCTGGTAGTCGGCGTACGGCGGAAAGGCCGCGACGGCGCGCTTCCACCACTCGGCCTTCTCCTCCCCGGTGACCTCACGGGCCGTCATGTCCCACTTGGCCGGCCCGTCCTGGAGCTCGACGTGCGGATCGGCCTTGACGTTGTGGTACCAGACCGGGTGCCGGGGGGCGCCGCCCAGCGAGGCGACCGCCGCGTACCGCCCCTCGTGCTCGACCCGCATCAACGGGGTCTTGCGCAGCTTTCCGCTCTTCGCGCCCCGGCTGGTCAGCACGATGACGGGCCTGCCCTGCAGGGTCGTCCCCTCCGTGCCGCCGGAACTCTCGTACAGCTCCACCTGGTCGCGCACCCACTGCGTGGGACTGGGGTCGTACTCGCCTTGGAGAGGCATGGCATCCATCCCGTCGTTCTCGTGTACTGCGGTCGAGTCGATCACTCCTGCAACACCACCGCACGCCGGATTCATCCGAACCGGGCCCCGGTCCTGCCGTCCGACGTCTTCGGCGGAACCTGTACCGGGAGGAGGACCGCGCGCCCGAGCCGCCCTCGCCCGGCCGCTCCACCAGGCCACGCCCACCGCACCCGTCGTCGGCGCCTCCGGGGCCCACCGCACCGGGACGCCGTGGTCGCCGTCGAACCCGAACCGGCCGGCGAGGAGCTCCGGCAGCCGTACGTCCCGCGTCCGCTCAGGGCCCGGTGCCCGGCTCCAGCACCGTGAGGAAGACCGAGGACGCGTTGCCGGACACCGGGACCGCACCGGCCTTCCACGGCACCTTCAGGGGGTCGCGTTCGTCCGGCGGTGTGACGAGGAGCGCTGCCGGCGTGGCCGCGCGGGCGCCGCTGACGCCGGGGCTCGCGTAGCGCAGCCCCGCCCAGGCACTGGCGCCCGGCGCCAGGGTGACGGTCGCCGGGTCGCCGGGGGTGCGCTCCGGGTCCCGGCCCAGCTGCCCGCCGGCCGCGTCCACGAAGGCGGCGCCCGGATAGCCGTACAGGGTGCAGGTGCGGGAGGAGGCGTTCGTCAGCACGACGGGGAAGTTGCGCTGTCCCGCGCCCGGGTCCATACGGCCGACGGCGGCGCTCAGTTCGGCGGTGCGGCACCGGGACGCGGAGCGGTCCGTGTGCCCGGCGGAGGCCGGCGACCGGTCGTTCGCGGAACCGGCGGCGTCGCCCGGGACGGTGCCGCGCGGGGAGTCCCCGGCGGTCCGTCCGGCGGACGCGGAGGGCCGCGGGGTGGCGCCCGCCGTTCCGCTCTCGGTGCCGCAGGCGGCCAGCGTGCCCAGCAGGACCAGCGCACCCGCCGCCACCGCCGTCGCGTGCCGTGACCCGTTCACCATGGTTCACCCCATGTCACATCTCGTCCACCAGGGTCAGTTCCGACCAGATGGTCTTGCCGTCGGCCGTGTGCCTGCTGCCCCAGCGCTGGGTGAGCTGGGCGACCAGCAGCAGGCCCCGGCCGCCCTCGTCCCAGGTCTTGGCCCGGCGCAGATGCGGCGCCGTGTGGCTGGTGTCGGACACCTCGCAGATCAGCGTCGAGGTGTCGTGGATCAGCCGCAGCCGGATGGGCGGGGCGCCGTACCGGATGGCGTTGGTGACCAGCTCGCTCACCACCAGCTCCACGGTGAACGACGCCTCGGTCAGCGCCCAGGTGGCCAGTTGGTCGAGGACCTGCTTGCGGATGGGGGCGACCAGCGCCGGATCGGCGGGGATGTCCCAGGTGGCGACCTGCGCGGACGGCAGACCGCGGGTACGGGCCAGCAGCAGGGCCACGTCGTCCGTCGCGCCGCCCGGCGCGAGCACGGTGTGCAGGACCCGGTCGCAGGTCTCGTCGAGCGGGCCGGCGGCGTTGGACAGCGCCTCGCGGAGCAGGGCCTGGCCGACCTCGGTGTCCCGCTCGCGGGACTCGACCAGCCCGTCGGTGTAGAACGCCAGCACCGCGTCTTCGGGCAGCTCCAGCTCGACCGACTCGAACGGCAGCCCGCCCAGGCCCAGCGGCGGCCCGGAGGGCAGATCGAGGTGCCGGGCCGGACCGCCCGGCGGGATCAGCACCGGCGCGGGGTGCCCCGCCCGGGACAGGGTGCAGCGCCGCGACACCGGGTCGTACACCGCGTACAGGCAGGTCGCGCCGACCTCGCCCGACGCCGGGTCGCCGCCCGACTCGTGCGAGAGGTGGAGGACCAGGTCGTCGAGGTGTGTCAGCAGTTCGTCGGGCGCCAGATCGATGTCGGCGAGGGTGCGCACCGCCGTGCGCAGCCGGCCCATGGTCGCGGACGCCTGGATCCCGTGCCCGACGACGTCCCCGACGACCATGGCCACCCGCATCCCGGACAGCGGGATCACGTCGAACCAGTCGCCGCCCACACCGGAGCGCGCGGCCGGCAGATAGCGGGTGGCCGCCTCCACGGCGGCCGTGCGCGGCAGGGCGCGGGGGAGCAGGCTGCGCTGGAGCGCGAGGGTGGTCTCGCGTTCACGGGAGTAGCGGCGGGCGTTGTCGATGCAGACGGCGGCGCGCGCGGTGACATCCTCGGCCAGCAGCACGTCGTCGTGGGTGAACGGCTCGGGACGGGCGAAGCGGGTGAAGGCGGCCACTCCGAGGGTCGTGCCGCGCGCCTGGAGCGGGACGGACAGCATGGAGTGGACGCCGAACTCCCGGACCTGCCGGGCGCGGACCTCGTCCACCGCGAGCCACGGGTCGAGGTCGCCGGAGGGCACCGAGGCCACGACGCTGTGGCCGGCGATCAGCGAGTCGGCCTGGGGCGAGGTGGCCGGGTAGACGACCACCTCGCCCGTGCGGGCGACCGACTCGGGACTGCCCGGTGTGAGGGAGCGATGGGCGACCCGGCGCAGCGAGACCGGCGTGGTCAGCGGGCCGGTGGGCTCGCCCCCGGGCTCCTCGGGCTCCAGCAGGTCCACGCTGACGAAGTCGGCGAGGGCGGGCACGCACACCTCGGCCAGTTCCTGCGCCGTCCGGGTGACGTCCAGGGTGGTGCCGATGCGGATGCTGGCCTCGTTGACCAGTTGCAGCCGCTCCCGCGCCCGGTACTGCTCGGTGAAGTCGTGGGCCGTCGCACAGACGCCCCGCACCCGGCCGGACGGGTCGGTGAGCGGCGCGAGCCGGGCCAGCCAGGCGTGTGCGTGGCTCTCGGCGGTGGCCTTCATGTGCGTCTGCATGTCCTGCGGCCGGCCGGTGCTCAGCACCTGGCGCAGCTGCCGCTCGAGTTCGGCGTGCTGCGGCCGGCCGCCGATGTCGGTGGGCCTGAGGCCCCGCAGGTGGGGGGCCGGCAGTCCGAGGAGGTGGGCCATGGCGTCGTTGATCCCGCGCAGGCGCAGTCCTTCGTCGAAGACCATCGTGGCGCAGGGCGACTGGAACACGGCCGTCCTGACCAGCGGGTCGTCGGGCAGTTCCTGGTCCGTGGTGTCCAGCGGGGTGACGGCGAGCCAGTCCCCCGGAGCGCCGCCCGCCGGCTGTCTGTGGTGGGCGAGCACCCACACCGTGACGGTGCCGCCGTCGCGGTGCCGCAGCGCGAGGGTGCCGCTCCAGCGGGTGGCCGGGAGCAGGGACGGGTTCGGACCCCCGGCCAGCAGGTCGGCGGCCGGGCGGCCGACGACCTCCTCGGCCGTGTGTCCCAGCAGCAGGCGCGCGCCCTCGCTCCACCGCGCGAGCGTGCCGTCGGCGGCGATGACGGCCCGGGCCGTCACGGCATCGTCGAACGGGTCGTCCGGCCTCATCGTCGCCACTCCATCGCGCACACTCACCGTGAACCGGTGCATCGCCTGAGTTCCAGCCTAGTGGGTCGTGGCCCGGCGCGGACTGCGAACCTCCGCTCCGGGTGACCGCCGCCAGTCCTGTCCCGACCGTTGACGGGATGTCACACCTGCCACAACCATGTTCTGCGCACGGGAATGGGAGCGCTCCCATCCGTGCTTCCGCGCCCCCGCACCTCCCCCAAGAGGAGCCCAGACGTGAACAGACGCAGCACCGCCCTGCTCTCCCTCACCGGCCTGCTGGCGGCCGCGCTCACCGCGCTGCCCGCCGCCCCGGCCGGCGCCGACGAGGTCGAGCAGGTCCGCAACGGAACCTTCGACACCGGCACCGACCCCTGGTGGGCCTCCGCCAACGTCACCGCGGGCCCGTCCGAGGGACGCCTGTGCGCCGACGTCCCCGGAGGCACCACCAACCGCTGGGACGCGTCCGTCGGCCAGAACGACCTCACCCTGGTCAAGGGCGAGTCGTACCGCCTCTCCTTCAGCGCGACCGGCTCGCCCGCGGGCCACGTCGTGCGCGCGGTCGTCGGCCTGCAGGTGGAGCCGTACGACACCTACTACGAGGTGTCCCCGCAGCTCAGCGTCTCGGGCGACACCTACGCGTACACCTTCACCTCACCCGTCGACACCGCGCGGGCCCAGGTCGGCTTCCAGCTCGGCGGCAGCGCGGACCCCTGGCGGTTCTGCGTGGACGACGTGTCCCTGCTGGGCGGGGTCGCCCCCGAGCCGTACCAGCCCGACACCGGGCCCCGCGTCCGGGTCAACCAGGTCGCCTACCTGCCCTCCGGACCGAAGAACGCCACCCTGGTCACCGACGCCACCGAGCGGCTGCCCTGGCGGCTGGAGGACGAAGGGGGCCGTGTGGTGCGGCAGGGCTGGACCGTGCCGCGCGGCACCGACGGCTCCTCGGGACAGAACGTCCACTCCCTCGACTTCGGCTCCTACCGCAAGCGGGGGACCGGCTACACCCTGGTCGTGGACGGCGAGACCAGCCGGCCCTTCGACATCGACGCGGGCGCGTACGAACGGCTGCGGCTGGACTCGGCGAAGTACTACTACACCCAGCGCAGCGGCACGGCGATCCGCGACGACCTGCGCCCCGGCTACGGCCGCCCGGCCGGACACGTGGACGTGGCCCCCAACCGGGGCGACGGCCGGGTGCCCTGCCGGCCCGGAGTCTGCGACTACACCCTCGACGTCACCGGCGGCTGGTACGACGCCGGCGACCACGGCAAGTACGTCGTCAACGGCGGCATCAGCACCTGGGAGGTGCTCAGCACCTACGAGCGCGCCCGGCACGCCCGCACCGGCGAGGCGGACAGGCTGGGCGACGGGACGCTGGACATCCCGGAGAGCGGCAACAAGGTCCCGGACATCCTCGACGAGGCCCGCTGGGAACTGGAGTTCCTGCTGAAGATGCAGGTGCCCGACGGCGAGCCGCTGGCGGGCATGGCCCATCACAAGATCCACGACGAGCAGTGGACCGGGCTGCCGCTGCTGCCCAGTGACGACCCGCAGAAGCGGGAACTGCACCCGCCGACCACCGCCGCCACCCTGAACCTCGCGGCCACGGCCGCCCAGGCGGCACGGCTCTACCGCCCCCACGACAAGGAGTTCGCGGCCACGGCCCTGGCGGCGGCCCGCAAGGCATGGACGGCGGCCCTCGCCCACCCGGACCTCCTCGCCGACCCGGACGACGGCGTCGGCGGCGGCGCCTACCCCGACGACACCGTGTCCGACGAGTTCTACTGGGCCGCGGCCGAGCTGTACCTCACCACGGGGGAGCGGCAGTTCGAGGAGTACGTCCTGAACTCCCCGGTGCACACCGCCGACATCTTCGGCCCGACCGGCTTCGACTGGGCGCGCACCGCCGCGGCCGGCCGGCTCGACCTCGCCACCGTGCCCAGCCGGCTGCCCGGCCGGGACAAGGTCCGCCGCTCCGTCGTCCAGGGCGCCGACGGCTACCTGGCCACGCTGAAGGCCCACCCGTACGGCATGCCGTACGCACCGGCCGGCAACGTCTACGACTGGGGCTCCAGCCACCAGGTCCTCAACAACGCGGTGGTCCTCGCCACCGCCTACGACCTCACCGGAGCCTCGAAGTACCGGGACGGCGCGCTGCAGAGCATGGACTACATCCTGGGCCGCAACGCCCTGAACATCTCGTACGTCACCGGCTACGGCGAGGTCAACGCGCACAACCAGCACAGCCGCTGGTACGCCCGTCAGCTCGACCCGAACCTGCCCAACCCGCCCGCCGGCACGCTCTCCGGCGGACCCAACTCCAGCATCCAGGACCCCTTCGCCCAGTCGAAACTCCAGGGCTGCGTCGGTCAGTTCTGCTTCATCGACGACATCCAGTCCTGGTCCACCAACGAGCACACCATCAACTGGAACGCGGCCCTGACCCGCATGGCCTCCTTCGTGGCCGACCAGGGCTGACGCCCTTCCCGGCAGGGGCGGCGGCCACGTGGCCGCCGCCCCTGCCGGTACCCCTATGTGTACACCCTGACCTGCGCGTATTTACGATTCAGTACCCGAGCGGTACCGTAAGGGCATGCCAGCTCTCAACGTGGAGTTCAGCGACCGCGAGCTCGAGGACCTGCGGCAGATCGCCAAGGAACGCGGTACGTCCATGAAGGCGCTCGTGCGGGAGGCGGCCGCGGCGGACATAGCCCGCCACCGTGCCCTGCAGGAGGGCGCGGAGGCCTTCCGCCGGTTCTTCGCCTCCCACGCCGACGAATTCGCCGCCGCCTTCCCGGACGACGAACCTTCCGCCGGGAGCGAGGGGCGGGCCGCCTGACCGATGGCACCCGTGCTCCACATCGACGTGCCCTGGCTGCTCCAGCGGCACGAGGAGGTCCTCCCGGACCAGCCCACCGTCAACGACTTCTCCGCCCTCGTCGCGGCCGTCGCCCGCCATCGCGTGGACCCGCCCCGGCTGGGAGTCGACTCCGACCCCGCCTGGCGGGCGGCGGCCCTGCTGCACACCCTCGCCGTGCTCCGGCCGCTGCCCTCGGCCAACGCCCGCTTCGCCTGTGCCGCGGCGGTCGCCTACATGTTCGTCAGCGGGGTCGGCATCGACCCGCCCTACGGTGCCCTGGTCGATCTGGCCCGTGACCTGATCTCCGGCGAGACGGACGTCTACGGCGCGGCCGACCGGCTGCGCTCCTGGCAGATCTGAGACCGCGCCTGGACGGGCCGCGCGGAGCGCCGGGCCCCGAAGGGCCGTGACCGGTCGACCGCACTCCGGCATGTGCCGGGAGCGCGCGCCGCCGGCGCGGGCGCGGAGTTCACACGAGGTGCGGAAAAGGGCCCCGGCACCCCTGGGGCGCACCGGCTGCGAACGGCGCGAAAACCCGGGCCGAAAAACCGTGGTGAGGGCCGCGGTCCGTGTTTCCCTTCTGACTTTCTGTCAACGCCCGGATGTCGTCCGTGCGCCTTGTTGGCCGAGCGCGGGTTGTGCGAGAGTGAGCCACCCGTGCGGGGGGTGAAGGCCGGGGGCGGCACGCGAGTTGATGAACCGGGTCCGATGCGCCGCCGGTGAATTTCCGCCCCCTGCGCCGCGCCGAAGAGGTACGCACCGAGCGGTCTCCTTTTCGGCGGCGGAAACCCTGGAAAGTCACATGCGCTGTGGGAAGGAACCATCTCAGTGCACACCCCCCACCCCCCTCGCCCTCCGTATCCGCCGCCCGGCGGGGACCCGGGGGAATCCGACGAGTTCCTCGCCGTCCGGTTGCGGGGCCGTCCGGAAGGCGAGGCCGCCTCTTCCGTCGCGCTGCTGTCGGCACGGCACTGGCAGTCGATGCACGACTACGCGGCCGTCTGCCTCGCCTCGTCGGGGCAGCTCGCCGCCATGGTCACCGCGGCCGCCCTGCACCGGGTCCTGGACCGGGTCGCCGTCGGCGAATCGGCCGTCGCGCTCCGGCCGGTGCTGCTGGTGGGCGTGCGGGACACGGTCCGCGAGTGGGCCGCGGACGACCGAATAGCCGGAGTCATGCCAGGGCTGCGGAAACCGGCGGGCGGGCGCGGCATGCGCACGGCGACCACCATGACTCCGGAAAACCGCACACTCGCCCAGCGGGCATTCCGGTCGCTGCCCGCCCCCGCGCGCTGTCTGCTCTGGCACGTCGAGGTCGAGGCCGAGCCGATTTCCGTGCCGGCCGGTCTGCTCGGCATGGAACCCGGCGTCGCGTCGGGCGCACTCGAACAGGCACGTGAGAAATTCCGTCAAGGATGTGTCCACGCTCATCAGGAACTGGCGCCGACGAAGGACTGCCGCTTCTACAACCGTCTCCTCGACGTCCCCATCCGGCGGGGCGGGGCCCTGCTGCCGGACGTCCGGCAGCATCTGGCGGAGTGCCGCCACTGCCGGAACGCGGCCGAACAACTCAGCCACTTCGAAGGCGGGTTGGGCACGCTGATCGCCGAGGCGGTGCTCGGGTGGGGGGCCCGGCGCTACCTCGACTCGCGCCCGGGGCGCGCGACGCCCGGCCCGCACGGCGGACGCGCCGCCCGGCGCCGGCGCCGGGGCGGGGACGGGCGGCCCGGCAGCGGCCGGCACCGCGTGCTGTCCCGCATCCCCGTCCCCGAACGGCTGGCGGGCCTCGCCCTCCCGGATCCGGTGCGCTCCACCAGGACCCTGCTCACCGGCCTCGGCGCGGTCTCCGCCGGGGTGCTGGTGAGCGTCCTCATCGCCGGGTCCTCCACCCCGGACGGCGGTGCCGCCGACCCGACGGGCTCCACCGGAACGGCGGGCGGCCGCGCGGCCGTGCCGTCCGCGTCGCCGCCCGGCGCCGCCGGGCTCCCCGCCGCACCGGGGCGGACGCGGCTGCGCAACATCGCCTCCGGCCTGTGCCTCGACACCCGGGGCGGACCCCGGGACGGCTCCGGGACCCGGCTGGCGGACTGCTCATCGGCCTGGACCCAGCAGTGGACGTACGAGGACGACGGGCTGCTGCGCAGCGTGGCCGACCCCGGTCTGTGCCTGGACTCGCACAAGGACGCCGGTGTCGTCGTCCTCGGCACCTGCGCCGACCCCGGCGACCGGCGGGGCGACGACGTGCGGTACGACCTCACCGTGCAGGGTGAGCTGGTGCCCCGCTGGGACGTCCAACTGGCCCTCACCCCGGCGGCCCCTGACGCGAACGCCGACATCGTCGTCAAGGTGCGCGACCGGACCGTGGACCAGCGCTGGACCCCCGAACCGGTACGGACGGCCACGGCCTCCCTGTCCATCAGCGGCACGGACACCCCGCGGGCCCGGCACGCGGGACTGGCCGAGTCGGTGACGTGAGACCCCCGGCCGGGGCGGGGATCCGGCCCGGGTCCGCCCCGCCCCGGCACGCGCCGTGGTGCCGGGGCGCGGGCCGGGCGGTGGTGTGCGCCGGGGCGGGTCAGCCCGTCGCCCCGGTGAGGGCGTCGGGGCCGATCGTGGACGGGGTGGCGTGGCCCGACAGGGCCATGGTGAGGTCGAGTTCGGCGAGCAGGCAGCGGATCACGTGCTCCACCCCCGCCTGTCCGTCGAGGCCGAGCCCGTAGACGTACGGACGGCCCAGCAGGACCGCCCGCGCGCCGAGGGCGAGGGCCTTGAAGACGTCGTCGCCGGTGCGCACCCCGCTGTCGAACAGCACGGTGAGCCGGTCGCCGACGGCCTCCACCACGCCGGGCAGCGCGTCCGCCGCGGCGACGGCCCCGGCCACCTGACGCCCGCCGTGGTTGGACACCACCACGCCGTCCATCCCGGCGTCGGCGGCGAGCCGCGCGTCGTCGGGGTGGAGCACGCCCTTGAGGACGATCGGCCCGTCCCAGTTCTCCCGCAGGAACGCCAGATCCGGCCAGGACTTGGCGGGGTCGGCGAACATGCCGACGAAGTGCATCACCGCCGCGTTCGGGTCCTCGTGCACCGGCTTGGCCAGCCCCGCCCGGAACGCCGGGTCCGAGAAGTAGTTGGCGGTGCCCACACCGTGCAGGAACGGCAGGTACGCCTGGTCCAGATCGCGCGGCCGCCACGACAGCAGGGGAGTGTCGAGCGTGACGACCAGCACCGTGAACCCGGCGGCCCTCGCCCGGTTCAGGAAGCTCCGGGCCACCTCCACGTCCTTCGGCCAGTACAGCTGGAACCAGCGCTCCGCCTCGCCCATCGCCTCCGCGACCTGCTCCATCGGCGTGCTGGACGCGGACGACAGCACGAACGGCACACCCTGCGCGGCCGCCGCGCGGGCGGCGGCGGACTCGGCGTCCGGATGCATGATCGACAGCACCCCGACCGGCGCCAGCGCCAACGGCGCCGGCAGCGCGCGGCCCAGCACCTCGACCGACAGATCACGCTCGTGCACGTCCCGCAGCATGCGCGGCACGATCCGGCGGCGTTCGAGCGCGGCCCGGTTGGCACGGGCGGTGCTGCCGTCACCCGCGGAGCCCGCGACGTACCCGGCCGGCCCCGGACCCAGCCGCTGCTCGGTCAGCTCCTCCAGCCGGGTCGGATCGGTCGGCAGCCGGGGCACGGCACCCGTCATCCCGTTCAGGTAGATCTCGTACTGGAAGTCGGCCCAGTGCTTCGCCATCCGCCCCGCCCTGTCTCCTCGAGCCGCGCCGTCCCGCAGCATACTGGCCGGTATGCCCCGGGTGCGTCCAGCGCCGGGCGGCCGTGGATCAGCGGTCGGCGGCCGCCTCCCGCAGCACCCGGGCCAGTTCGCGCGGCCGGGAGAACATCGGCCAGTGCCCGGTGTCCATCGTCACCAGCTCCCACGTGTCGCCCTTCAGCAGCTCCGCCGCGGCCGGCGGGGGCTCCTCCCCGTCCAGCAGGCACTTGACGTACGTGGCCGGCAGATCGCCGAGCGGGCGCTCCAGCACGGCCGGCTCGGTGAGCGTGGCACCCGGGTGCGGGGTCGCTCCGGCGAGGAAGCGGGCCGTCTGTTCGTCCGTCAGGCCCTGGCCCGCGCAGTCGTCGGCCTCCAGGGGAGGCCAGAACCCGCCGTTGGCGTCGATCGCCCGCCGGACGTCGTCGCTCGGCCAGCCCTGCAGGAACGACTCCCCGTGGACCGGCACGTTCGCGTCGACGAACACCACCCGCCGCAGCCGGTCACCGATCCGCTCGGCCGCCTGGCCGACCGGTACGCCGGAGTAGCTGTGCCCCACGAGGACGACGTCCCGCAGACCGAGCCGCTCCACCTCGTCCACGATGTCCCGCACGTGCGTCCGCCGGCCCGCGGGCACCCCCTGCTTCTCGGCGAGCCCGGAGAGCGTCAGGGGATGCGCCTCGTGCCCGGCCGCGCGCAGTTCGGCCGCCACCTCGTCCCACGCCCACGCTCCGAGCCAGGCACCTGCCACCAAGACGAATCGAGTCATTCCCGCACCGTAACGAACGCCACTGACAACGGCGTTCACCCGCCTCCGGCGCCGGGCTCCGCCTCCCCGGAATCGGTGTCCGGCCCCCGGTCCCGCACCCGCCGGACGTGTTCCAGCGACTCGCGCAGCTCGGTGAGCCAGTCGTCGGTGTGCCGCTGGACCAGGCGCACGCACCAGGCCAGCGCCTCGCTGCGGCTGCGGGCCACCCCGCCCGCGATGAGGGTGTCGAGGACCTGCCGCTCCGGCTGGCGCAGCCGGGTCATGACGGGCGCGGCCACGTGCGTGAACAGGATGCGCCGCCCGTCGCACTCCACGCCCCAGGAGACCTTCCGGCCGAAGCGGTGCTCGGCGTCCCGGGCGACCGCCATCCGGTCGTCCCGGGTGCGTTCCCGGAACTCCTGGACGCGGCCCTCGACTGCCGCCTCCCGCTCGGCCGGCGAGGCGCCCTCCGCGGGCCGGGGGCCGGGGACGCGGCCGATGACGGTGATCTCCTCGCGGTCGACCGTGATCTCGGTCAGCTCCTCGAAGAGACCCTCGGGGAGCCGGCCGGTGAACCAGCCCCGCAGTTGCTCTCGCTGCTCTGCCGTAATCATGTAATGACGATTGCTCGCCCCGTTCATGAACACAAGGCGTCGGGGAACGGTCCGCCGAGAGCGGAATCGGAATGTTTCAGGCCGATTACCGAGCGGCCGTATTCCGGCCATCTGGCCACTTTGCACGCGCGGTGTCCGTGCGGTTACAGGGGCGTGCCCTGCGCGCTCCGTGACTTCACGCCACTGATTCAATACGCAAGGTTACCGAAATCCGCATGCCCGAGGTGAAGTTCCGGCGCCGACTCGGCAGACTCCGGCACGCCGGTTCGGCACCGACCGAGCACGAGCCGGCGACTCGTCGACACGAGCGGAAGGATGCACACAATGCGGAACACCGCGCGCTGGGCCACCACCCTCGGCCTCACGGCCGCCGCCGTCTGCGCACCCCTGTCCGGGGTGGCACCGGCCGCCCCGGGAACCGCCCCCTCCGCGCTCTACGCCCCCTCGGCCCTGGTGCTCACCACGGGCCACGGCGACAGCGCGACGACCGTGGCGCCGGAGCGCGCGGTCACCCTGGCCTGCGCCCCGGGTCCCTCCGGCACCCACCCGGCCGCCGGGGCGGCCTGTGCGGAGATGGACCGCCTCAGCGGCGACCTCGACGCCCTGACCATGCGGGAGGGCGTCTTCTGCACCAAGCAGTACGACCCGGTGTTCGTCACCGTCGACGGGGTGTGGCGGGGACAGCGCGTCTCTTACGAACGGACCTTCTCCAACGCGTGCGTGATGAACGCCCACGGTTCGGGCGTCTTCGCGTTCTGAGACCGGGATCGCACGGTTTCCCGTGACCGCGCGGCGGCCGGCGGAGTGGGGAGTGCCGGCCCTCCCGCGGAACGTGCGATCCCGCACAAGGAGGCCGGCGGGCGGAGTGGGGCCGCCCGCCGGCCTCCGGGCCTCACGCACGGAGCCCGACGGCTCAGGCCCGGTCCCGGTGGCTGGTGTCGCACCACGGATACCGCCGGCTGCGGCGGCAGGTGCACAGGGCGACCCGGAAGCGGTCGGAGGCGACGACCGTGCCGTCCTCCAGCTCGACCTCCACCGGGCCCTCCACCAGCAGGGGGCCCTTGCGCCGGACGGTGACGCGACGCGGAGTGTCAGACGGGGAGTTCGGCACGGATCACCACCAGCTCTTCCTTGTCCTCGGTCCCGGACAGCAGCCCCCGCTCCCGCAGCCAGCGCTCCCTGCCCCGCACCACCGGGCCGAAGGCGATGCGCCGGCGCCGGATCACCGCGGCCTTCATCCCGGCCGCCCGCAGCAGGCCGACCGTCGGCTCGGGGCCGCTGAGCGCCGACTGCACCAGCAGCAGGACACCGCCCGGCCGCAGCAGGGCGGGCGCCTCCCGGCAGATCCGGTCCAGGACGAGCCGTCCGTCACCGCCCGCGTCCCAGGCCCGGGCCGCGCCCCGTGGCGGCTCGCCGCCGCCGGGCGCCGGAACGTACGGCGGATTGGTGAGGATCAGATCGAACGACTCGCCCCGCACCGGCGCGAACAGGTTGCCGCGCCGGACCCGGACCGGCACGCCGGCCCGCAGTGCGTTCAGCCGCGCCGCGCACACCGCCCGCCGGGAGACGTCGACCGCGGTCACCCGGCAGCCGCGCCGGGCGGCCTCGACCGCCAGCGCGCCGGATCCCGTTCCCACGTCGAGAACGTCCGCGCCCGCGGGGACGGGCTCGTCGGACAGGGCACCGGCCAGCAGCTCGGTGTCCTCCTGAGGGGCGTACACGCCCGGTGGCGCCATTGGACTCACGGACCGCCGGGTACCCCCGCCGTCAAGAAGCATGGGTGAACTCCTGGGGCAGGGGGGTGCGCAGCGACGACCGGCCGGCGCCCCAGTCCGCGAGCAGCCTCTCGCCGAGGCGGTCCTCGGCGAACACGGTGGCGTCGACGCCGAAGGCGATGTCCGCCGCGAGATGCGGCTCCACCTCCAGCAGCCCGGCGACGACCTCGTGGCGCACCACCTGCTCGTGCACCGCGTCCGCCTCCACGTGCTCGTCGTAGAAGTACTCGGCGGCGGGCCCCGCCCCCGTGCGGCGCATCGCCTCGGCGAGCCGCCGCGAGCCGGGCGACGAGGTGATCTCCACCGTCGCGAAGTGGCCCACCAGGGCGCCCCTCAGGGAGCGGTGCAGTCCGAAGAGGGACATCAGGTTCACCGTCACGAGGAGTTCGGCGCAGGCCGCGTCCAGATAACGGCCGTACGTCGTGTCCAGTCCCAGGTCCGTCATCAGGTCGGCGAAGAGACGGGCGTGCACGCGGTCGGCGCGGCCGCCGCCGTACTCGTCGAACTCGACCGCCGCCATCGCCGCCTTGGCCCGCCCCCACAGCCGGGGCAGCACCCAGGCGTGCGGGTCGGCCTCCTTCAGGTGGTACAGGGACCGCTGGGCGGCGTACTCGCGGACGTGCCACAGCTCACCCCTGTCGCGCAGGAAGTGGCTGACGCCCGTGCCGTCCACCGGTTCCACCAGGATTCCGGCGAGCGCCTCCTCGACGCCGTCGTGCCGCCGGGCGTCCGCGCGCAGCGCGGTGAGGAAGCGGTGCTCCAGGGCGGCGCGGACGCGCAGCAGCTCCGGGTCCCATTCGAGGTCCGCCGCCACGCCCGCGAACCCGCGGTAGTGCAGCTCGTAGCACAGGTACAGGGCGAGCTGGAAGTCGTCGCCGTACACGGGGGCGGCGGCGATCTCCTCGTCCTCGGGCAGCGGGCCGGTGCCCCGCAGATGATGCTCGACGGCTCTGCTCAGGGGGCCGCGCGGTGCGGGCAGCCGGGGTTCTTCACGCGTGTGCTCCATGCGCCCCGTGTACCCGGACGGCCCAGGGACACCCGCATCCGCGTGGCAACCGGCGGCCCGCGGGGTACTCCCTGTCCACATGAAGGCATTAGTGATCAACTGCACCCTCAAGAAGTCACCGGAGACCTCCAACACCGAGGCGCTGGCCGGGACCGTCATCGAGCGGCTGAAGCAGGAGGGCGTGGAGGTCGACGTCGTCCGCGCGGTGGACCTGGACATCGCTCCGGGCGTGGTCAGCGAGGCCGTGCACGAGGGCGACGACTGGCCGGGCGTCCACGAGAAGCTCCTCGCCTCCGAGATCCTCGTCATCGCCTCGCCGACCTGGCTGGGCCAGCCGTCGTCCGTCGCCAAGAGGGTCCTGGAGCGGATGGACGCCATGCTGTCCGAGACGGACGACGACGGCCGGCCGGTCGCCTACAACCGGGTCGCGGGAGTCGTCGTCACCGGCAACGAGGACGGCGCGCACCATGTGATCAGCGAGATCACCGGCGGCCTGCAGGACATCGGCTACACCATCCCCGGCCAGGCGTGGACCTACTGGAACCAGGGTCCCGGCCCCGGACCGAGCTTCCTGGAAGGCGGAAGCGGCCACGACTGGTCCCGCAGCACGGGACGCGCCATGGCCGCCAACCTGCTGGGCGTCGCGCGGGCCCTGGCGGCGCAGCCCCTCGGCCCGCCGCCGCAGTAGGGAATCCGCTAGTCGCCCCGGGACTCCTCCTGCGCCTCGGTGTTCGGGGTGACGGCCTCCGCGGCCTCGCCCCGGTGGTGGCGCCGCCCGGCGGAGTGCTCGGTGCGCCGCCCGGCCTCCTCGACCTCGTGCAGCACCTCCTCGGCGGCCGTCCGGGGCTTCCCGTGGTCCTCCCGCTCGGACACGGGTTCTCCTTCCGTCGTACGTACGTCCTGGTCAGCCGCGCGCGGTGGCGATGCGCAGTGGTACGGGGCCGGCGTCCGCCATCTCCTTCTCGTGGCGGCGGGTGATCTCCGCCCACCAGGACGGGCCGTCCTCGATATGGCGCAACAGCACCCCCTCGCGCAGCGCCCAGGGACAGATCGTCACCGTCCCCAGACCGGTCAGCTTCATCGCCGTGTGCCCCACGACCGCGCCCGCCAGGCTCTGCGCGGCGCGCGGGGCGGAGATCCCGGGCAGCCGGGCGCGTTCGGCGGCGGGCAGGGCGGCCAGCCGGTCGATCGCCCCCCGCAGGTCGGCGCAGGACAGCTCCCGCTCCACGAACGGACCGTGCCGGCCGGGCGCGGCCCCGCACAGCCGCCCCAGCTGCTGGAAGGTGCGGGAGGTGGCCACCGCCGTACGGGGTCCCTCCCAGCGGATCCGGGCCGCCACGTCCCGCAGCTGGTGGCGCACCCGCCGGCGCAGCGCCCGCACCTGCTCCGGGGAGGGAGGGTCCGCGTCCGCGAAGTACTCGTGGGTGAGCCGCCCCGCTCCCAGCGGCAGCGAGGCGACGAAGTCGGGCAGCCGGCCGCGCCCGAAGGCGACCTCCAGCGAACCCCCGCCGATGTCGAGCAGCGCCAGCGGCCCGCAGCGCCAGCCCATCCAGCGCCGGGCCCCGAGGAACGTGAGCTCGGCCTCCACCTCGCCGGGCAGCGTGCACAGGTCGACGCCCGTCCGGGCCCGGACCGTGCTCAGCACCTCCTGCCGGTTCGGGGCGCTGCGCACCACGGCGGTCGCGAACGCCAGGGGGCCCGACGCGCCCCACCGCTCGGCGGTCCGGTCCGCCGCGGCGACGGCGTCCACCAGGCGCTCCACGGCCTGCTCCGGCACCGGCTCACCGGGCGTGACCTGTTCGGAGAGCCTGAGCGGCCACTTCGCCGTGTGCACCGGCAGCGGCGCCCCGCCCGCCGTGTCCGCCACGACGAGTCTGACGGTCTTCGATCCGACATCCATCACGCTGGTTCGCATGGCCCGTGGGTACCCACTTCCCGCGCGGAGGAACGGAGGGGCCCCCGCGCGGGGCGAAGACGCGCCACAGGCGTGACCGGGCGGTGACCCCACGCCGACGCGCGCCGCGGGGGCGCCCGCCGGATCAGGCCAGCTGCCGCCGCACCAGTTCGTGCAGCCGCCCGCCGGTGTCGGCGAGCAGTTGGCCGGGCGGACCCTGCTGGACCACCTTGCCGCCCTCCATCACCACCACCCGGTCCGCGTCGAGGACCGTCGACAGCCGGTGCGCGATGACGATCCGGGTCGCCCGCAGAGCCTTGGTGCTCTCGATGACCGTGCGCTGCGTCTCGTTGTCCAGGGCGCTGGTCGCCTCGTCGAAGAAGAGGATCCGCGGCCGGCGGATCAGCGCCCGGGCGATCATCAGCCGCTGCCGCTGGCCGCCGGAGACCGCGCCGCTGCCCGAGACGAGGGTGTGCAGCCCCATCGGCATCCGCCTGATGTCCTCGGCCAGTCCCGCCATCTCCGCGGCCGCCATCGCCTCCTGAGGCGTGTACGGCTCGCTCCCGCAGATCACGTCCATGATGGACCCGGTGAACGGCTGCGCGTGCTGGAGCACCACACCGCACTGCCGCCGCACCGCCGGCCGGTCGAGCGCCGCCAGGTCCTGGCCGTCGTACAGCACACTGCCGGACACCGGCCGGTCGAAGCCGATGAGCAGCCGCAGCAGGGTGGACTTGCCGCAGCCGCTGGGTCCGACGACCGCCACGAACTCGCCCGGCCGTGCCTCGAAGGACACGTCGTCCAGGACCAGCGGACCGTCGTCGGAGTAGCGGAAGGACAGCCGCCGCGCCTCGACCGCCCCGGACAGCGGTCCGGGCCGGGTGCTCGCCGCGTCCACCTCGGGCGTGGCGTCCAGCACCGGCCTGATCTGCTCGAACAGCGGCAGCGCGGCGACCGCCGAGACGAACGCCCCGGTGAGCTGGGTGACCGAGGTCAGCACCATCGTCACCGACGTGTTGAAGGTGAGGAACTCCGCCGCCGTCATCGAGCCGCGGGCCGGCCCGGCCAGCAGCATGAACATCGCCAGCGTGACCAGCGGCAGGTAGACCGCGCCCAGCACCGCCGTCAGGTTCTTGATCCGGCCGGCCCTCTGCTGCAGCTCACGGCTGCGGGCGAACTCCGACGCCCACGCGGCGTACGCGTAGTTCTCGGCCGCCGCCACCCGCAGCTTCGGCAGTCCGCGCAGCGTCTGGAAGGCCTGGTTGTTCAGCTTGTTGGTGAGCACCACCAGGCGGCGCTGCCAGCGCACCTGCCACAGCCCGAGCCCCAGGAACACCCCCGCGACGACCACCAGCATCCCGAGCGCGGCCAGCGCCATCGGCACGCTGAACCACAGCAGCAGCCCCAGGTTCACCGCGCCGACGGTGACCGACTGGGCCACCGTCGGACCCACCCCGGCCAGCATGCGGCGGATCGCACTGATGCCCATCGCCGCGCTCGCCAGCTCACCCGTCGAGCGCTCGGTGAAGAACGTGGTCGGCAGCCGCAGCAGCCGGTCCCACACGGCCGGCTGGAGGGTCGCCTCCACCCGGCCCTCGAGCCGCAGCAGGGTGAGGTTCTGCAGCAGCATGAAGGCGGCGGCCACCACACTGCTCAGGATCACCGCGAGACACACCTGCACGATCAGTTCGGTCCGCGCCTGCGGCACGAACTCGCCGAGCACCTTGCCGGTCGCCAGCGGCACCAGGGACCCGATCGCCACCGTCACCAGACCGCTCAGCAGCAGAGCCGTCAGATCGCCCCGTGTACCCGTCATGCAGAACCGCAGCAGCCGCAGCGGGCTCAGCCGCCGCTCGGGCAGCGGACGGTAGAACATCACCGCGCGGGGCTCGAACTCCCCGGCGTTCGCCTTCTCGACCGGGGTCTCCCTGCCGGTCGCGGGATGCACCGCCACATAGCCGCCGCGCCGCCACAGCAGCGCCACGGGCGCCCCCGACAGGGCCCGGTGCCCCACCAGCGGTCCCACGTCGTCCCGCCACCAGCGGCCGTCCAGCCGTACGACACGGGTGCGCACCCGGGAGGCCAGGGCGATCCGCTCGACCGGGTCGAGCCGGTCCCCGCCGGTGCCGGACCGCGCCGGCGCGGCGAGCGTGATCCCGGCCGCCCGGGCCACCAGCTCGCAGGCCGCGTACGTGGCGTCCGCGTCGGCCGCCGTCGTGCGCCGCCCCGACCGCTCGCCGATCGCGGCGAGCAGCGTCCGGTCGGCCCGGGCACGGACCGCCTCACCGGCCGCGATGCCCTCCGCCGTCCGCGTCTCGTGCGTGTGTTCCAGCTGCTCGATCCACCGGTCCAGCGTGGTCATCAGCCGGTACTGCTGGTCGACCAGGCTCTGCCACAGCGCCGGGTCCATCAGCAGATCGGCCGCCGCCTCCGCCCCGTACAGCGAGCCGTACTGCACGCTGCCCGGCGGGACCTGCATCCAGAAGACGTCGTCGTCGCCGGGCGCGGCGGCGCGCTCCGTGGCCAGCGGCGCCTGGAACAGCACCGCCAGGCCGCGGCCCACCCCGAGCGCGAGCGCGTACTCCAGCGGGCTCGTCGCCGGCGGCACGTACTGCGGGTTGCCGTACGCGTCGTACGACCAGGTCTGGGTGCTCGCCGGCCGGTACAGCTCGCGCAGTCCGATGCGGTGCACCACGCAGTCCCGCAGCGGGCGCGCCACCAGCGTGTGCGCCGGGCCGGCCACCGGGCCCAGTACCAGCGAGCCCGCCTCGAGGCGGCCCAGATGGTGCCAGTGGCCCTGCTGCTCGGCGTCCACCGCGAACAGGTCCACGGCACCGGACGCGATCAGCCACAGCACCTGGGGCCCCTCCAGGTCCAGCCGGCCGAACCCGGAGCAGTCGACCGGTGTGCCCAGCGACCCGAGCGCGCCCAGGACGAGGTCGCCGCCCCGGCTCTCGTGCACGGCTGTCATATCAACGCTCCCTGACCAGCGCCGCGTACGCGCCGCCGCGCGCCACCAGCTCCTCGTGCCGTCCGCGCTCCACGACCGTGCCGTGGTCCAGGACGACGATCTCGTCGCTGTCGCGCACCGTGCTCAGCCGGTGCGCGATCACCACACAGGCACAGCCGCGCCGGCGCAGGTTGTCCATCACCACCAGCTCGGTCTCCGCGTCCAGCGCGCTGGTCACCTCGTCCAGCACCAGGATGCTCGGCCGGCGCACCAGCGCCCGCGCGATCTCCAGGCGCTGGCGCTGCCCGCCGGAGAAGTTCCGGCCGTCCTGCTCGACCGGGCTGTGGATGCCGCCCGGCCGGCGCAGGATCACGTCGTACAGCGCCGCGTCCTTCAGCGCCTCCACCACCGCCTCGTCCGGGATCGACGGGTCCCACAGCGCCACGTTGTCGCGGACGGTGCCCTCGAAGAGGAACACCTCCTGGTCGACGAAGGAGACGGAGGCGGCCAGCGCCCCGCGCGGGATGTCCTCGATGCGCTGCCCGTCGATCCGGATCACGCCCTCCCACGGCGCGTACAGGCCCGAGATCAGCCGGGACACCGTCGACTTGCCGCTGCCCGAGCCGCCCACCAGCGCCACCTGCCGGCCGGGGCCGACGGTCAGGTCGAAGCCGGTCAGCAGCGGCTCGTCCAGCGGGTTGTAGCCGAAGGTGAGGTTCTGCAGCTCGACGTGGCCGTGCAGCCGGCGGGTCGACCCGCCGGTGCCGGGACGGCCGTAGAGCGGGTCCGCCCGGAAGTTCTCCACGTCCTTCAGCCGGGCCACGTCCGCGGCGAAGTCCTGGATCCGGCCCGCGACGCCGTTGAGCCGGGTCAGCGGGGCGGTGAAGCGGGCGACCAGCGCCTGGAAGGCGACCAGCAGACCGACCGAGATATGCCCCTCGACCGCCCGCATGCCCCCGATCCACAGGATCAGCGCGCTGTTGAGGGTGGCGAGCGTCGGCGCGACGACGCCGAGCCAGGCGCTCGGCACCCCGAGCCGCTGCTGCTCCTCCAGCGTGGTGGCGTGCTGCCCGGCCCACGTGCGGAAGTAGCCGTCCTCCCCGCCGGTCGCCTTCAGCGTCTCGATCAACTGCAGACCGGTGTACGCCGTGTTGGTGAGCCGCGCGCTGTCCGCCCGCAGCTTCGCCGTACGGGTCGCGCGCAGCCGGACGACGATCCGCATCGCCACGATGTTCAGCAGCGCCACCCCGATGCCCACGAACGTGAGCTGCGGGTCGTACGTGTACAGCAGCACCGCGTACAGCACGACCACCACCGCGTCCACGCCCGCCGCCGACAGATCGCGGGCCAGCGTCTCGGCCACCGCGTCGTTGGACTGCAGCCGCTGCACCAGGTCGGCCGGGCTGCGCTGGGCGAAGAACGTCACCGGCAGCCGCAGCAGATGGCGCAGGAAGCGGGCGCTGGACAGAGTGGAGGAGATCAGCCGGCCGCGCAGCAGGTTGCCCTGCTGGAGCCAGGTCAGCACCAGTGTGAGCAGCACGCACGCGCCCATGGACGTGAACAGCACGCCCAGCATGGAGGTCCGGCCGCCGATCAGGAACTCGTCGATGAAGGTACGGCTGAGCCCCGGCACCGCCGCGCCGACCGCCACCAGCAGCAGGCTCGACAGCACCACCGCGGGCATGGTGCCCGCCGTGCCGCGCAGCCGGGCCGGCATCGCGCCGAGCACGCCCGGCTTGCGCCCGCCCCGGGTGAAGTCCTCGCCGGGCTCCATCACCAGCACGACGCCGGTGAAGCTGCCGTCGAACTCCTCCAGGGGGACGAACCGCCGCCCCTTGCCCGGGTCGTTGATGAACACCCCGCGGCGGCCGAACCGGCGGCCCATGCCGTCGTAGACGACGTAGTGGTTGAACTCCCAGAACAGGACGGCCGGCGCCGGCACCTCGGCGAGGGCGGCCAGATCCATCTGCATGCCCTTGGCGGTCAGCCCGTAACCGCGGGCCGCCTTCAGCAGGTTGCCGGCGCGCGAGCCGTCCCGCGAGACGCCGCAGGCGATGCGCAGCTCCTCCAGCGGGACATGGCGGCCGTAGTGGCCGAGCACCATCGCGAGCGAGGCGGCGCCGCACTCCACGGCCTCCATCTGGAGCACGGTGGGCGTACGGACGGTCTTCGCCCGGGACGTGGGCACCTTGCGCTTCGGCGGGGCGGCACGGCGTCTGCCGCGGGTCTCCCGGGCGGTGGTCACGGGAGCAGCCAATCGACGGGACGCCGGTCGGCCAGCCGGACCGAACCCGTGGCCAGGGTCATCGAGGTCAGCTCGAACGGCGGACCGTCCGCGGAGGACCACGCGTAACCGCTCTTCGTGCCGGGCGACTTCTCCAGCTCGACGGTGACGGCCACCGGTCTGCCCTTCTTCGTGAACTGCTCGCCCAGCTGGGCGTCCCCGAGGAACGCGGCGATCTGCTGGGCGGACTGCGCCGAGCGGTCCACCGACTTCACCTCGCCGTGCAGCACGCCGTACTCCTGGCTCGGCACCGACTGCACCGTCAGGTCGACGGAGGCGTGCGCGGGGATGCCCGCGGCGCTCTCGGCGGGGACGTACACCGTCGCCTGCAGCGGGGCCTTCGCGCGGGCGACCTTCTCCACGGCGGCGACGTCCGCACCGGTGGAGACGATCTGCCCGCTGCCGACGGCGAGCGCGGTGATCCGGCCCGCGTCGAGGGTGCGCACGACCTCGTCGCCCCGCTCGGTGCGGACCTTCAGGACGGGGGAGCCGGCGGGCAGCCGCTCGCCCTCCTTCGCGAGGACGGCGGTGACTTGACCGGCGACGGGGCTCTGCAGGACGTAACTGCCCTGCCCGTACGTGAGGACGGCGGGCGCGCCGACCGTGGAGGACACCGAGCCGGTCAGCGCCCACACCGAGGCGGCCGCCATCGCGACCACCGTCACGGACAGCACCAGCCGGCCCTGCGGGCGCGCGAAACGCACCGGCAGGTCGAGCTCCTCCGGTGACTGGAGCCTGGCGAGAGCCTGTTGGCGGAACTGCACGGGTCTTCCCCCACCTGCGTGAACTGTGCGACGTGACTCGGGGAGCGTGGACGCGTCGCGAGGTCCCGGAGCCGGCGGGCGGCTCCGGGACCTCGCGGCACAGGGGCGCGATCAGAGACCGGCGACCAGGTTCGTGACCGGGGCGGTGTTCAGGCCGGTGACACCCTCGACGGTGCCGACGGCCGTGTCGACCAGGCCGGAGACCGGGGCGATGCCGTCCACCGCGCCCGTGAGGGTGTTCACGGCGTTCACGGACAGGCCGCCGGAGACGTTGTCGAGGTCGGCGTCGGAGATCTCGGCGGTTTCGACCTGGGGGGTGGAGTTCATGGCGGAACTTCCCTTCGTATGGATGTTTCACAAGGGGGGGGAGCGGCCCCTCCGGTGACAGATGAAGGCCGCGACCGCGGGCGCCGGACGCCCGTCGCCGGGAGCCCGAAGCGGCCTTGCGGTGCGATGGATCAAAGCACGCGACGGGCGCGGGCTTCCACTCAACCAAACGTCTCACCAGGCAACTTGCGCCCTGCGGGGGTCCAAGCGTGCAGACCCGGGCACGGCTCGGCGGCGACTTCTTCACATGCCCCACCGCATCGACCCGTCCGGCCACTTGCGCCCCGGTGACCGGAATCCGGCACACCGGCCCCAAAGGCGTGCCCCGGTCCGCCGGCCCGTGGACGAACCCCGGCTCCGGTGACCGGGTTGGGCACGCGATGTGCAGATTCACTGAAGCCGGTATTCCGCTACGCGGCGATGACCAAAAGCCCTTGAGTGCTCACTCCGGGTGACGGATCGGACGGGATTGAACGCCTCCCGCGGCCCCCGCGTACCAACAGCCGTCCAGGCGCCCCACAGCCGCCGAACACCGGCGCGACTCCGGTCCCCCCAGGAGGTCGAGAAGTTTGAGTCACAAGCGAATTCCGAAGCGCAGGGCCGCGACAGCGGTGGGCGGTGTGGTGGCGCTCGGCGCCGCCGTGCTCCTGCTGCCCCACGCGAACGCCTCCCAGGACGCCGCGTCGGGCGACGCTGCGGCGGCGCCGAGGACCCTCAGGGCGACGGACGCCTCGGACCTCGCCGCGCAGCTCGCCGGGCTCCTCGGTGACGCGTTCGCCGGCTCCTACTACGACGGCGAGAACAAGCAGCTCGTCGTCAACGTCGTACCGGGCGACGACAACAACGTGATCGTGCAGGCGAAGAAGGCGGGCGCGGCCGTCCGCGAGGTCGGCAACAGCATGACCGAACTGGAGGCCGGGGCGCGGACGCTGAAGTCGCAGGCGGCCATCCCGGGCACCTCCTGGGCCGTCGACCCGCGCACCAACAAGATCCTCGTCACCGCGGACAGCACCGTGACCGGCGACAAGTGGAACCGGCTGGAGTCCACCGTGCGGAGCCTCGGCTCCGGCATGGCGACCATCAAGAAGTCCGCGGGCACGTTCAGGACGTTCGCCTCCGGCGGCGACGCCATCTTCTCCGGTGGCGCGCGCTGCTCGCTCGGCTTCAACGTCACCGCGGGCGACGGCTCCCCGGCGTTCCTGACGGCCGGTCACTGCGGTGTCGCGGCCGAGCAGTGGTCCGACACGCAGGGCGGACAGCCGATCGCCACGGTCGACCAGGCGGTCTTCCCCGGCGAGGGCGACTTCGCGCTCGTCACGTACGACGATCCCGCCACCGTCGCGCCCGGCGAGGTCGACCTCGGTGACCGGGCCCTCCCGATCTCCGGGGCCGCGGAGGCCACCGTCGGCCAGGAGGTGTTCCGGATGGGCAGCACCACCGGGCTCGCCGACGGCCAGGTGCTCGGCCTGAACGCCACGGTGAACTATCCGGAGGGCACGGTCACCGGGCTCATCCAGACGAACGTCTGCGCCGAGCCGGGCGACAGCGGCGGCTCGATGTTCACCCGGGACGGTTTCGCCGTCGGCCTGACCTCGGGCGGCAGCGGCGACTGCACCTCGGGCGGCGAGACGTTCTTCCAGCCGGTCACCACGGCCCTGGAGGCGGTCGGCGCGACCCTCGGCGCGCAGGACGCCGGCGATGCGGGCGCCGGTGACCAGGCGGGCGAGGAGGCCGGCGGTGACCAGGCGGGCGAGGAGGCCGGCGGTGAGGCCGGTGCGGGCGCCGGTGACGCACCGGAGCAGGGCGCCGAGGACGGCTCCGGCCTGACCCCGGCCCACTGACGCGCCCCCGCCCGAGCACACCCTCCGGTCCGGCCCCGCCACCCACGTGCGGCGGGGCCGGACCGTCGCCCGCGCGGGAACACCGGGACAGGCCGCTTTGGCGGTCGCGGCCGGGCGGGCCCTCGACGTCCGGTCACCACCGCGGCGATGCCGCGGCCGTCTCCTCCTCGCCGCCCACCCAGACCGGCCGCCGTTCGCGCACCGCGTCGCAGACGGGGATCGGCGTGTTCAGCCCCACCCGTTCCCACGGGGCCGCGAAGGCGCGGGGCAGCCCCGCCGTCACCGCAGCGGCGGACGGCCGCCCGGTGCCCGCCCACCCGTAGGCGTCCGCGCGGACGACCGTCCCACGGACACGCCGACCACCTCCCCGCCCGGCCGCGCCACCGGCCCCGGGACCCGATCTCCCCGCTGCCGGGCCGCCGCGCACGACGGGCGCCGGGGGCCTGTGCGCCCCGCCGGGCGACGCACCCCCCGTACGCCCCGGAACCGGGTCCGCAGGACTGTCCGGGGCCCTTCGCACCCCGTGCGCCTCGGGGCCGCCGAACGCGCACAGGGGCTGCGCGGGTGTCCCATAAGCGCTGTAATGGCCAACGTGGTCGGTGAGGGCGCTGCGGGACGCAGCACGAGAACGCTGCGTGCGGAAGGTGCCCTGACGGCGATCGCGGTCGACCCCGAGTCACCCGAACGGGTGCGCAGGATCCTGGAGCAGGCCCTCGTCTTCGCCGGTGCCGCGTTCGCCGCCGTGTACACGCCCAGCGCGGACGGGGAACTGCTGCACCTGGCGGAGTCCGTCGGGGTGCCGCGCACCCTGTGCGGGGTGCGGGACAGCTATCCCGTCGCCGGGCGCGCCCCGGTGGCCGAGGCCCACCGCGGGCGGCCGGTGTGGCTGGGCCCGGACGACCTCGCCGCGCAGGCGCAGTCACGGCGCGTGCCCAGCCGTGACTTCTTCCTGGCGGCGCTGCCGCTGCGCGGCGACGGAGGCGGCTGCCTGCTCGCGGTCGGCGAGCGGGCCGGCGGCTTCGACGCCGACGACCGCCGCTGCCTCGGCCTCGTCGCCGAGGCCCTCGCCCTCCCCGCGCCGGCCGCCACCGCCGACGGCGTCGACCTGCGGCCCGACGGCTTCAGCCTCGCCATGGACACCGGGCGGGTCCGGGTCGGCGGGGAGATCCTGGAGCTGTTCGGCCTCGACCCGGACGACTTCGACGGGCGGGTGGAGACCCTGCTGGGTCTGACGGTGCCGGAGGACCTGCCCTCACTGATGTCGGTCGTCGAGGCCGACCACATGACGATCGGTGACCGCGAACTGGAGTTCCGGGTGCTCCAGCCCGCCGGACCGCCCAAGTGGCTGCGGCTGCGCGGCCGACTGGTGCACGGCGGCGAGGGGCGCTCCGCCCGGCTGGTGGGCTCCGTGGCCGACGCCTCCACGCTGCGCTCCGACATCACGGACGTGGCCCGGATCCAGCGCCTCGCCGCCGCGCTGGCCACCGCGGTCACCGTCCGCGACGTGGGCAGGGCCGTGGTCGCCGCGCTGCGCAGGCCGCTGCGGGCCGACCGCATCGCACTCGCCGAGCTGGAGAGCGAACGGCTCGTCGTCACCGTCCTCGACCCACCGGAACCGGAGGCCTGGCCCGAGCTGTGGCGCGCGGAGTGGCGCACCGAGTGGCCCGACGCGCCCGTGCGCACCATGCCCACCCTCGCCGCCGCCCTGCGCGAGGGCCGCGCCCGGATCTGGCCGGCGGGCTCCCCGCTGGAGACCGCCCTCGCCGAGGTCGGCCCCGGCGGTCTGGCCGTGCTGCCGCTGCCCGCCGGGAACCGCATGGCCGGCGCCTGTCTGATCGGCTGGGACACCCCGCACGACTTCGGCCCCGACGAACGCGCCCTCCTCACCGCCGCCGCCGGCCTCGCCGGACAGGCCCTGACGCGGGCCCGCGCCTTCGACGCCGAGCACGAACTGGTCGGCATGCTCCAGCGCCAGCTGCTGCCGCGCCGCCTGCCCCGGCTGCCCGGCGCGGTCGCCGTCGCCCGCTATCTGCCCAGCACCGCCGGTCTGGAGCTCGGCGGCGACTGGTACGACGTGATCCCGCTGCCGGACAACCACGTCGCCCTCGTCATCGGCGACGTCCAGGGCCACAGCGCCGGCGCCGCCACCCTCATGGGCCAGATGCGCACCGCGCTGCGCGCCTACGCCGTCGAGGGACACCCCCCGGACGTGGTGGTCTCCCACTCCAACCGGCTCCTCATGGACATGGAGACCGACCTCTTCGCCACCTGTTGCTATGTCGACATCGACATGGAGGAGGGCTTCGCCTGGTGCGTCCGGGCCGGCCATCTGCCGCCGGTGCTGCGTCATCCGGACGGCCGTACCGAGATCGCGGAGGCCGAGGGCGGCCCGCCGCTCGGCGTGCTGCGGCAGAGCGACTTCCCCATGAGCCCGCTCAGGCTGCAGCCCGGCACGACGGTCGCGCTCACCACGGACGGCCTGGTCGAGTCCCCCGACTCCGACATCGACGAGGGCATGAACCGCTTCGCCCGGCAGTTGTCCGCCGCCGACCCCGCCCACCTCGGACCCGTCGCGGACGCCCTGCTCGGCAAGGCCCCGCGCAGCGACGACGTCGCCCTGCTGCTGATGCGCTACGACGGCATGGCCTCCCGCCCGCTGCGGGAGAGCTGGACGGTGTGGCGGGTGCCCCAGGCGGTCGGGCACGCCCGCCGCTTCACCCGGCGCACCCTGCGCTCCTGGGGGGTGACGGCGGACCTCGACGGCGCCCTGCTCGCCGTCTCCGAACTGGTCACCAACGCCCTGGTGCACACCGACGGCCAGGTCCGTCTCGACATCACCCTGGTCAACGACCGGCTGCGACTCGCCGTCGCAGACGCCTCGCCCCGCACCCCCGTGAAGCCCACCAGCATCGGCTGGGAGGCCACCGGGGGCCGGGGCATCCTCCTCGTCGAGGCCGTGTCGGCCGGCTGGGGGACCCTTCCGGTCAGCGGGGGCAAGCAGGTGTGGGCGGAGTTCGTGCTGCGCCCCTGACGGGCGCCGTGTCCCCGTCGTCGAGGACGGGCGCCCCGTCGGTGTCGTCTCACCGGGCGACACCGCCGTGGAGCGTGCCCGGGATCCGCCCCGGGCGGCATCGGCGTGGCCCGGCCCCACCGGACCCGGTCCGGCCGGGCGGTCGTGGAGGAGGGGGCGCGGACCGTCGGCTCACGCACGCCTCACCGGCCCCGCCGTCATCGGCCGCACCGAGATCCCGTCGATCGGCCGGCACGTCGAGGTGACGCCCGCGCCCAGCGCCCACCGGCCCGTCCCCGGCGGCCGCGGCACGGTGCGGATCCGTTCACGAACCTCCCGGCGCGCACATGATCGCGCGTACCGCTTGGCTCCACGGGGTCCACGGCGCTAACTTCTTGCGGACGATGACCGGTCCGCAAGAAGCCCGCCGCCCCACCGTCGCCACCAGCGCCGGCGAGACCGCCTGGTACGAAACGGCCCGGAGCGGACACGGCCCGCCACCGGCCTTCCCGCGCCCCCGCACAGCGCCCCCGCGCACGACCGCGGGCAGGACACCTGCCTGCCCGCGCCGCGCGAGGGGCGCAGCCCTGCACGAAGCACTGCCCCGCATCCGCAAGGAGAGTCCCCTTCGTGAAACGCCATGAGTTCCTTCGGGAGCTGCACAAGGTCAGCGCCAACCGCAACTACCTGGAGATCGGCGTCAACGACGGCCGCAGCCTGCGTCTGTCACGCGTCCCCAGCATCGCGGTCGACCCCGCCTTCAAGGTGGTCTCGGAGCTGAAGTGCGACGTCCACCTGGTGAAGGCCACCAGCGACGACTTCTTCGCCCGCGACAATCCGCTGGCCCACCTCAAGGGCGGCCGGCATCCGCTGCGCAACCTGCGCCGGGGCCGCAGCCCGATCGGTCACTGGCGCCGCACCACGCTCGACCTGTCGTTCATCGACGGCATGCACCTGTTCGAGTACGCCCTGCGCGACCTCATGAACGTCGAGAAGCACTCGGACTGGGCCAGTGTGATCGTCCTCGACGACATGCTGCCGCGCAGCGTGGACGAGGCCGCCCGCGACCGGCACACCAACGCCTGGACCGGCGACGTCTACAAGATCACCGAGGTGCTGGCGCGCTACCGCCCCGACCTGGTGACCGTCCTGGTCGACACCGAGCCCACCGGCCAGCTCGTCGTCTTCGGCGCCGACCCCGAGAATACGGTGCTGCACGACAAGTACGACGAGATCATGGCCGAGTACAAGGTGCCCGACCCGCAGAAGGTGCCCGAGGCGATCCTGGAGCGGGCCGGGGCGGTGCCCCCGGAAGCGCTGCTGCGGGCCGGGTTCTGGCGCGCCCTCGCCCAGGCCCGCAACCGCGGCCTGCCGCGGCGCGTGGGCTGGGAGCCCCTGCGCCGCGCCCTGGAACAGGTCGGCGTCAGCCGCTGAGCCCTCCTGCCGCGAGGCCCTTCGCGGCAGGCGCGGCAGACCTGGTACGAGGGCGCCGGGCCGAGGCACTCCGCCCCGGCCCGGCGCCGCCCTCCACGGTCCCCGGGGTCTTCGGGAGCGGCGCCGGGCCGGTGCCCTCGGGCCGGGCACGACCCGTGGAGCACGCCCCCGGCGGGACACCGGGCGGCCGGCCCGCGGTCACCGGCCGCGGCGGACCAGGGGGGACACCTTCGCGCGGGCCGCGCCGAGCGCCCGTCGGGCGGCACGCACCAGTTTCCGTGCCGTGCCGGGACGCGGGACGGTCACCACCCGCACGCCGCCGCCGGCGGCGCGGAGCGCGAACGGCAGCCCGCTCCAGGCGGGTTGCGCGGCATCGGGGTCCGGGCTCAGGGCGACCCGCCAGATCCCCCGGGGGAACCCGGCGGGCAGCGTGGCCTCCAGCAGGGAGCCCGGCCCGTCCGCCGCACCGGTGAGCGTCCCGGACGCGTGCAGCGTCCTGCCGGAAGCGGTGAACCCGAGTCCCACCCGGGCCTCCCCGGCCGCGTGCAGCGGGAGCCGGGCGCGCAGCCGGGTCCCGGAGACGGTGACGTCCTGCCGCCGCACACCGCCCAGACCCAGCCGCTTGCCCTTGACACCCGTGTCCAGCGAGAGATTCCCGTGCGGCTCGGTCCAGTACGGCAGGACCGCGCGACGGCCGGCCACCCCCGGGTACGGCTCGGGGCGCGTGGCGCGCGGGGCGGGGCCGAGCCGGCACTCCTTGGTCCAGCCGCCGAGCTTCACCCGTACGACCGCGTCCCAGACCCCGTCGCCCGGCAGCTCGGCGGGATCGACGGTGGCGGTCGCCCGCAGGACCAGCCGCACCCGCTCACCGCCGTCGACGGGAACCGTCTCCCGGGTGAACTCCACGGGCTGGAAGTACTGGGCGGAGCTGGACCGTTCACGCAGCAGCAGATCCGCGGTGGCCTGCCCGAACCGGGCCGCGGTCTCCGCGCCGACCCACGCCACCGCCTCCTCCACGTTCTTCGGGGCGTCGGCCAACGGGGTGCGGGCGGCGTCCGCGGGGAAGGTCATCGGCTCGCGGGCGGAGGTGTACTCGGCGGTGAAACCGATGTGCAGCGAGCCGTTCCGCCACTCCACGCCCAGGGGCGTCGCCGCCGGCGCGACACCGGCCTCCCACGCGGCGAAGGCCACCACGTCGTCGTACCGGTCGGCCCCGGCCAGCGCGGCGACGACCTGCTGCGTCGGCTGCAGCCCGGCGGGAACACCCGGGCCGAACCGCTCGACGACCACCTTGTGGATCTCCGCGAACAACTCCCTGCGGTAGTCGTCCGGCAGCGCCAGCAGCCGCCGGGCCCGCAGCCGCTCCACCATCTCCACCCGCAGCCAGCGGCGGAACAGCCGGTCCCGCACCGGCCCCGGTTCGGTGTACCGCTCGACGACGTCGAGCGCCTCCCGCAGGTTGCCGAAGTACCCCACGGGGTCGAAGCGCTGGAAGCCGGCGTTGGAGGCGTCGTCGCGTCTGATGTGGTAGTAGCAGACATAGTCGCTGAGCACCGACACGTTGTCCGCGCGCAGGTACGCCTCGGTGACGAAGACGTGGTCCTCCAGGCGACGCCGCCCCTCCGGGAAGCGCAGCCCGATACGGTCGAGGAACTCCCGGCGGAACATCTTGTGCGGGGTGAGACTGTCGATCAGCGGGGCGTTCTCGACCGTCGCCCGCGGGTGGTTGCGGCGGAACAGCTCCACCGGCACCCCGCGGTTCCTGCCGGCCATCTTCCCCACGACGACATCGGCGCCGTGGGCCACGCCGTACGCGTACATCCGCTCCAGCGCCTCGTCGCCGAGGTAGTCGTCGTTGTCGACGAACATCACGAACTCGCCCCGCGCGGCGGCGATCCCCACGTTGCGGGGCTTGCCCGACCAGCCGGAGTTCTCCTGGTGGATCACCCGCATCCGGGGGTCCTCGGCGGCGAGCCGGTCGAGCCGGGCCGGTGTGCCGTCGGTCGAGCCGTCGTCGACGAAGATCGCCTCGTACTCGTCGGGGGGCAGCGACTGCCGCTGCAGCGAGGAGACGCAGTCCTCGATGTAGGTCCCCGGGTTGTACACGGGAACGATGACGCTGACCTTGACCGGCATCTGGATCTGGGCCCTTCGGGTCTCTCGCCGTCGAACGTGCGGGCTGGGTACGCGCCGCCCGATCGTAGCGCCGCGGCCGCCGTGTTCCCCGCTGCGCCCCGCCGGGGCCCGCCGTGACGACCGACGGCACCCGCCGTCCGGCGTGCTCGCCGGGTCACTCGGGGCGTGGCGTCCCGCCGGGGGCGCGGCGCCGCCTAGTCTGCCGCTCGTGCGACTGCTCCTGACCTCCGACACCCACCTGCCGAAGCGCGCCAAGCGGCTGCCCGCGCCGCTGCTGGACGAACTCCCGCGCGTGGACGTCGTGTTCCACGCGGGGGACTGGGTCGACACCGCCACCCTCGATCTGCTGGAGAGCCGCAGCCGCAGACTCGTCGGCGTGTACGGCAACAACGACGGGCCCGAACTGCGGGCCCGGCTGCCGGAGACCGCGTACGCGGATCTCGGCGGGCTGCGCTTCGGCGTGGTCCACGAGACGGGCCCGGCGCGGGGGCGGGAGAACCGGTGCGCCGCCCGCTTCCCCGAGGTCGACGTGCTGGTGTTCGGACACAGCCACATCCCGTGGGACACCACCGCTCCCACGGGACTGCGTCTGCTCAACCCGGGATCGCCGACGGACCGCCGCCGGCAGCCCCACTGCACCTACATGACCGCCACGGTCGCCGGGGGCCGGCTCACGGAGGTGGAACTCCACCGGCTCCCTCCGCGCTGACGGTCCGGGCCGTTTCGTGTCGGTGGAAACGGCCCGGACGCTGCGATGGGTTGCGCTCTCACGGACCTCCTTCCCACGACCGGAGGTGGTACCGGGCGATTACCCCTTCCCCCGGGACTCACACACCTGTTCCCGCGTTTTCCTCCGGGCCGCCCGGTCGCCGTCCCGCTGTGGCCGGTGGGGATCGGGGGAGCCGGGGGGACTGAAGGGGCCGGAGGGTTCGCCCCTCCGTCCCGTACGGCACCGAGCCCTTTCGGACCCTCCTCCCGGACACCGGGCCCGGCCCCGCGTCCCGCCGCCACGGCGGGTCCCGCACGGCGCACGACCCGCGTGCGGTGACGAGCCGGGTGACACGGGAGTACACGTACCCGCTCGACCAGCGTGCCGCGCTGCTCCGGTACCACGACCACCGGATGGACTTCACCGCTCCGGCGATCCGGCGGGGCCTGGCCGGCATGCACATCGTCCGGGACGCGGTCGAGGACGCCCTGGACCTGCCCTGCGGCGAGCGGGAGCCGGCGCTGATGATCGCCGACCGGGCGTTCGCCGACGACGGGTCCCCGGCCTACCCGTCCCTCGACCCGGAGCTGCGCGACCGGCCCGGGGTGACCGAGCCCTGCGCGGCCGGCGTCCTGGGCGACGTGATCCTGGTCAACGGGGCGCCGTGGCCCGTCCACGAGGTCGACGCCGCCCGCCACCGGCTGCGCCTGCTCAACGCCTCCAACGCCCGCCACCGGCTGGAGGCCGTCACGGACGACGGGCGCCGGCTCGAGCTGCTGCAGATCGGCGCCGACCAGGGGCTGCTCGCCGCCCCCGTCACCCTCGCCGCCCTGCCCATCGCACCGGCGGAGAGGTACGACGTGGTCATCGACTTCGCGGGCCTGCCGGCCGGCAGCCGGGTGCGCCTGCGCAACCGGCTCGGCAGCGGACGCGCCCGCGACGTCATGGCCCTCCGCGTCGCCCGCGCGGCGCCCGACCGCAGCAGGATCCCCAAGGTGCTCTGTGACGACCTGCCAGCCCGGCGGCGCTCGCAGGCGACCACGGTCCGCCGGTTCGGCCTCCGCGCCGGACACGCGGAACAGGGGCGCGGCTGGTTCATCGACGGCGAGCCGTTCGACCCGTCGCGCACCGACGTCCGCACCCGGCGCGGCGCCGTCGAGGTGTGGCACCTCACCGCCGACGTCCACCATCCGGTCCACCTCCACCGGACGGGGTTCCGGGTGCTCTCCCGCGACGGGCGCGCGCCGCTGCCGCACGACGCCGGCCCGAAGGACACGGTGTCGCTGCGGCCCGGTGAGACGGCGGAGGTCATCACCCGTTTCGACGGCCACCGGGGCCGCTGCCTCTTCCACTGCCACAACGCCGAACACGAGGACATGGGCATGATGGCCAACCTCGAGATCGTCCGACACCCCGGGGAACCGCCGTACCGGCTCGACGCGTTGCGGCAGGACCCGCCCGGCACGACACCGCTGTACCGCGCACGGCGGAGTCCCGGGCGAGGGCGGACCGGAGAGCGCCTTCGCGCACTACACGCCCGGCCAGCCGGCCTCCACACGGCCGAGGCGAACCCGCTGCGGGTGGTCGCCGACGGGCACGGACACGGTCTTCTCGCCGGTCGCGAAGTCGATGGCGGTGACCCGGTCGGCCCCGCTCTCGGAGACCACGCAGGACCTGCCGTCACCGCTGACGGTCGCCCAGTACGGCTTGGACGCGGTGACGAGCGGCCCCTGCCGGAGGGTCGCGCGGTCGACGACGGTCGCGTAGTCGTCCATGGTGCCGGCCACGCACAGCTTGGTGCCGTCGGGGTTCACGGTGATGCCGTGGTGGCGCGAGTCGTTGACCCAGGTGGTGCGGTCGTCGCTGGTGGCCGGGTTCTCCGGCAGGGTCTTGGTGCGGGTGATGCGGTCGCCGGCGACGTCGTACTCGAAGAAGCCGTTGAAGAAGGACACCTGGAAGTACAGCTTCGACTCGTCCGGGGAGAACGCGGCCGGGCGCACCGCGTCCGAGTGGTCCCCGAGGCCGGCGGCGTCGAGCCGGTCCCGCATGTCGATCACCTTGACCTGCCGGAACGTGCTCGCGTCGACGACCGTGATACGGCGGTCGCCCTTCGTCCAGTCCAGCCAGGTCGCGTCGAGCGCGGTGTTCACCTCGCCGATGGACATGTTCCAGATGTACCTGCCGTCGCGGCTGAAGACGTTCTCGTGCGGCTTGTCGCCGGTCCTGAACGAGCCGAGCTCGTCACCGGTCCCGATGTCCAGGACGTGCACCGTGTTGGAGGTCGAGGCCGAGACGGCGACCCGCTTGCCGTCGGGGGAGACCGCCATGTGGTCCGAGCGGTAACCCGACACCGGGAAGCGCCAGTTGATCCGTCCGGTGGCGAGGTCGAGGGAGACCACGTCGGCGAAGCTCGGCCGGGAGACCACCACCGAGGTGCCGTCCGGGGTGGAGTACATGTCGTCGACGAACTGGTCGTGGCCCTCGCCGACGCCGTTCCGGATGGCCATGAAGTAGATCCAGCGGATCGGGTCGGCGTTGATCTCGGCCATCCGCTCGTCCCTGTCGGGGACGACGTCGATCCGGCCGATCCTCGCGAAGTCACCGGTGGACTCGATGACATCGGCGGTGCCGTCCCAGTTGTTCCCCACGAACAGCACCTCGCGCAGGGCGGCGGGGGAGGGGCCGGCGGCGGTGGCGGCCGTGGCGGGGGCGGCGACGGTCAGGGCGAGGGCGGCGGCGATGGCGTACAGGTGCCTGGTTCTGCGGACCGGCATGACGGCTCTCTCCAGCATCTGGAAGCGCGTGCTCGGGGAATCGACTTACTGAAAAGTAAGGAAGGGGGCCGTCCGCGACAAGACCGCGTACACGACAAAATCAGATGCCGCCGGGCCTCCGGGTGACGAGCGGGGCCGGACGGCTCGGGGGCGCCCCGCGCAGACGGCTGAGCACCGGCCGCACGGGGAGGCCCTGGCATGCGTCCGCGCCGGACGCGGCGTGCCGCGTCCGGCGCGGCCCGCGGATGAGGTGACGGACCGGCCGGGCCGGGCCCATGGGCACGCCGGCTCCGGCGTCCGTCACACGGTGGTCCCGGGCCCGTCCACCGGCGCCGTCCCCGGCCCGGAGCCGGCGTTCACCACCGGCCGGCCCGGGTACGGCGCGCGGACGGGCGACGTCATGCGGTACGGCGCCCGGACGCGCCGGTCACCTCCGTACCGCCGTGCCTACTCGTCCCAGGCCTGGATCATCACCTGTCCGGTGATCCTGCCGTCCCGCAGCGTGAGCATCGACTCCGACAGCACCCGCGTCCCGTCCGGGTACCGGCAGCTCTCGCAGTAGGCGGCGTGATCGCCCTGGACGACGCACGCCTCGAGGGAGTGCGTCATGTCGCGGCTGTAGACGTCGTCGAGCACGGCGGCGATCTCGTCCCGGCCGTGCAGGACCTTGGGGTGACTGGGCTGGGTGTTGCGGTCCACGATGCGCAGCTCCGCGTCGTCCGCGTAGAGCGACACCAGGTTCGCCGGCGTGTCCGCCTCGATCCCCCGGCGCAGCGTGTCGGTGCCGAAGGCGGGGTGTGCCGCGGTCGCCATGGTGATCCACCTCCTCGGAGGGGCCGCGGTCCGGACCTCCGGCGGGCCGGGACGGCCTCTCCTACGAGCGTCCTCCGGCCCGCCGGGCACGGCAAGCCAGGCCCGCGTGCCCGCCCGCACCGCTCACCCGGCCGTCGCCAGGAACTGCGTGGCCGCCAGCTCCGCGTACAGCGGATCGGCGGTCACCAGCTCGCGGTGCGTGCCGACGGCCCGTACCCGGCCCGCGTCCATCACCACGATCCGGTCGGCCGCCGTCACCGTGGACAGCCGGTGCGCGACGACCAGGACCGTCGTCGTACGCGCCACGTCGGCGACGGTGTCCCGCAGCGCCGCCTCGTTCACCGCGTCGAGCTGCGAGGTGGCCTCGTCGAGCAGCAGCAGCCGGGGGCGGCGCAGCAGGGCGCGGGCTATGGCGACCCGCTGGCGCTCCCCGCCGGACAGCTTGGTGCCGCGATGCCCGACGAGGGTGTCGAGCCCGTCCGGCAGCCGGGACACCAGACCGTCCAGCCGGGTCGTCTTCAGCACCCGCGTCAGGGTGCCGTCGTCCGCCTCGGGGTTGCCCAGCAGCAGGTTGTCCCGCAGGGAGCCCGACAGCACCGGCGCGTCCTGCTCCACGTAGCCGATCGAGGCCCGCAGCCGCGGCAGCTCCCAGTCGGCCAGATCACGGCCGTCCAGCGTGATCACTCCGGAGTCGGGGTCGTAGAACCGCTCGATCAGGGAGAAGACGGTGGTCTTGCCCGCGCCGGACGGACCGACGAACGCGGTCATCCCCTGCGCGGGCACGGTGAACGTCACCCCGTGGTGGACGTACGGCAGGTCGTCGGCGTACCGGAAACGGACGTCCTCGAAGGCGAGCGCGGCGGGTGCCGTGCCGGGGTCGGGCAACCGCGCGGGCCCGGCGGCCGGTTCGGCGGGCAGCCGCAGCGCCTCCTGGATCCGGGCGAGCGCGGCGCTGCCCGTCTGGTACTGCGTGAGCGCGCCGACGACCTGCTGGATCGGCGACATCAGATAGAAGACGAACAGCAGGAACGCCACCAGCGTCCCGATGTCGATGGCCTCCGTCGCCACCCGCGCGCCGCCCACCGCCAGCACCGTGATGAACGCGATCTGCATCGCGAGCCCGGCCGTGTTCCCCGCCGCGGCCGACCACTTGGCGGCGCGCACGCTCTGCCGCCACGACTCCTGCGCGGCCTCGTGCAGCGTGCGCTCCTCCCGTGGCTCGGCACCGGACGCCTTGACCGTGCGCAGCGCGCCGAGCACCCGCTCCAGCGAGGCTCCCATCACCCCGACCGCGTCCTGCGCCTGCCGGGACGCCCGGTTGATGTGCGGCACGATCACCCCCAGCACCGTGCCCGCGAGCGCGATCACCCCCAGCGTGACGCCCAGCAGCACCGGGTCCACGAAACCCATCAGCGCCACGGTCGCGATCAGCGTCAGCCCGCCCGTGCCGAGGCCCACCAGCGAGTCCGTGGTCACCTCGCGCAGCAGGGTGGTGTCGGAGGTGATGCGGGCCATCAGATCGCCCGGCTCGCTGCGGTCGACGGCGGTGATCCGCAGCCGCAGCAGATACGACGACAGCGAGCGCCGCGCCCCGAGCACCACCGACTCGGCGGTGCGCCGCAGCACGTACGAGCCGAGCGCCCCCAGCACGGCGTTGGCGACCACGAGCGCCGACATCAGCAGCAGCGCGCCGGTGATCGCCCGGTCGTCCGAGAGGTCGTCGATCAGGTCCCGGGCCACCAGCGGCAGCATCAGCCCCGTCGCCCCGGTCATCAGGGACAGCACGGCGCCGCCCGCCAGGGCCCACCGGTGCGGCCGTACGTATCCGAGGAGCAGCCGCCAGGCGGGCGGACCGGATTCCTCTGCTGCGATGCTCACGTCGCCCCCCTCGGCGTCGGACGGAGGTCCAGGCTACGTCGCGGGGGTGGGACCGCCGCACGGCGGGCGGCGTGAGCGATCGTTCCCGCGTAGGGTCGGGGGGACGGGCACGACCGATGAAGGAGTCAGCAGCATGGCGCAGGAAGTACGCGGCGTGATCGCACCCGGCAAGGACGAGCCGGTACGGATCGAGACGGTCGTCGTACCGGACCCGGGACCCGGCGAGGCGGTCGTCCGGGTCCAGGCCTGCGGGGTGTGCCACACCGACCTGCACTACAAGCAGGGCGGGATCAGCGACGACTTCCCCTTCCTGCTCGGACACGAGGCCGCGGGAGTGGTCGAGTCGGTCGGCGACGGCGTCACCGACGTCGAGCCCGGTGACTTCGTGATCCTCAACTGGCGTGCGGTGTGCGGGAAGTGCCGCGCCTGTCTGCGCGGACGCCCCTGGTACTGCTTCGACACCCACAACGCGAAGCAGAGGATGACCCTCACCGGGGGCACCGAGCTCTCCCCGGCCCTGGGCATCGGGGCCTTCGCCGAGAAGACCCTCGTCGCCGCCGGGCAGTGCACGAAGGTCGATCCGGCGGTCGCCCCGGAGGTGGCCGGGCTGCTCGGCTGCGGGGTGATGGCCGGCATCGGCGCCGCCATCAACACCGGGAACGTCGGCCGGGGCGACTCGGTCGCCGTCATCGGCTGCGGCGGTGTCGGCGACGCGGCGATCGCCGGGTCCCGGCTCGCCGGAGCGGCGAGGATCATCGCTGTGGACATCGACGACCGCAAGCTGGAGACCGCGCGCTCCATGGGCGCCACCCACACCGTCAACTCGCGCGAGACCGACCCGGTCGAGGCGATCCGCGAGCTCACCGGCGGCTTCGGCGCCGACGTGGTCATCGAGGCGGTCGGCCGCCCCGAGACCTACCGGCAGGCCTTCTACGCCCGTGACCTGGCCGGCACGGTCGTCCTGGTCGGCGTGCCCACCCCGGAGATGAAGCTCGAACTGCCGCTGCTGGACGTCTTCGGCCGCGGCGGCGCCCTGAAGTCCTCCTGGTACGGCGACTGCCTGCCCTCCCGGGACTTCCCGATGCTGATCGACCTGCACCTCCAGGGCCGCCTGGACCTGGGGGCGTTCGTCACCGAGACCATCCGACTGGACGAGGTGGAGCAGGCGTTCGAGCGGATGCACCGGGGCGACGTGCTGCGTTCGGTGGTGGTGCTGTGATGACCACCCGCATCGAACGGCTCGTCACCTCGGGACGGTTCAGCCTCGACGGCGGCACCTGGGACGTCGACAACAACGTCTGGATCGTCGGCGACGACCACGAGGCGGTCGTCATCGACGCCGCCCACGACGCCGACGCCATCGCCGAGGCGGTGGGGGACCGGCGTCTGACGGCCATCGTGTGCACCCACGCCCACAACGACCACATCGACGCCGCCCCCGCCCTCGCCGAACGCACCGGCGCCACCATCTGGCTGCACCCCGACGACCTGCACCTGTGGAAGCAGACCCACCCCCACCGCGACCCCGACTCCTGGCTGGTCGACGGCCAGGTGATCGAGGCCGCCGGCGCCGACCTCACCGTGCTGCACACCCCCGGGCACGCGCCCGGCGCGGTCTGCCTGTACGACCCGGGGCTGGCGACCGTGTTCACCGGCGACACCCTCTTCCAGGGCGGTCCGGGCGCCACCGGCCGCTCGTTCTCCCACTTCCCGACGATCATCGACTCGATCCGGGACCGGCTGCTGACCCTCCCGCCCGGGACGAAGGTCCTCACCGGTCACGGCGACCCGACCACCATCGGCGCGGAGGCCCCGCACCTGGAGGAATGGATCGCCCGGGGCCACTGAGCGGCCCGCCCGGACGACCGGCGCGAAAAGGTGACAGAGGATGTCCGGCTTACCCGTCACGCTCGAAGCGACAGCGGAGGGACGACGACGGGAGGCCGTACATGTCGGAGCAGTTGAAGGGCAGGGTCGCGCTGGTGGCCGGGGCGACCCGGGGAGCCGGCCGGGGCATCGCCGTGGAACTGGGAGCGGCGGGCGCGACCGTCTACGTCACGGGCCGCACCACCCGTGCGCGCCGCTCCGAGTACGACCGCCCCGAGACCGTCGAGGACACCGCCGACCTGGTGACCGAGGCGGGCGGCCGGGGGATCGCGGTGCCGACCGACCACCTCGAACCGCTTCAGGTGAGGGAACTGGTCGACCGCATCGCCGGTGAACAGGGCCGTCTGGACGTCCTCGTCAACGACATCTGGGGCGGCGAGACGCTCTTCGAATGGGACGCCCCCGTCTGGGAGCACGACCTGGACAAGGGCCTGCGCCTGCTCCGCCTCGCCGTCGAGACCCACGCCGTCACCAGCCACCACGCGCTGCCGCTGCTGCTGCGCCACCCCGGCGGACTGGTCGTCGAGGTCACCGACGGCACCGCCGACTACAACCGCGACCACTACCGCGTCTCCTTCTTCTACGACCTCGCCAAGTCCTCCGTCCTGCGCATGGCGTTCGCCCTCGGCCACGAACTCGGCCCGCGCGGCGCGACGGCCGTGGCCCTCACCCCGGGCTGGATGCGCTCGGAGATCATGCTCGACCACTTCGGCGTACGCGAGGACAACTGGCGCGACGCCCTCGACGACGTCCCCCACTTCGCCGTCTCGGAGACCCCGCGCTACGTCGGACGGGCCGTCACCGCCCTCGCCGCCGACCCGGACGTGGCCCGCTTCAACGGCGCCTCCCTCTCCAGCGGCGGCCTCGCCCGGGAGTACGGCTTCACCGACCTCGACGGCAGCCGCCCGGACGCCTGGCGCTACCTCGTCGAGGTGCAGGACGCGGGCAGGCCGGCGGACGTGACCGGCTACCGCTGATCCCGTGCGTCCCCTGCCGCCGTGAACGCCCCGGCGGCTACCTTCCCCCCATGACGACGGACACGGGACGTTTCGCGGGGTACGGAGTTCTCATCACCGGGGCGGCACGCGGCATCGGCGCGGCCACCGCCGCGCGGTTCGCCGAGGAGGGGGCGCGGGTCCTGGTGGCCGACGTGGACCCCGACGAGGCGGAGCGGACGGCGTCGGCACTGCGGGAGCGGGGGCTCGGCGCCGACGCCTTCGCCTGTGACGTGACCGACCGGGCCTCGGCCGAGGCGGCCGTCGCGCACGCCGTGCGCACCTTCGGGTCGCTCGACGTACTGGTCAACAACGCCGCCCACTGCACACCGGACGCGCCCCGCTTCGAGGACGGGCCGGACGACGCGTGGGCCACGGACCTCGACGTCACCCTCACCGGCGCGTACCGCTGCTGCCGCGCCGCGCTCGAGCACCTCGCCGCCTCCGGCCGGGGCGCGATCGTGAGCGTCGGCTCCGTCAACGGCCTCCAGGACTTCGGCAACCACGCCTACAGCGCGGCCAAGGCGGGCCTGGTCTCCCTCACCCGTACCCTCGCCGGGCACGCGGCGCCCCGCGGCGTCCGGGTCAACCTCGTCGCACCGGGGACCGTCCGCACCCGCGCCTGGGCGGGCCGGGACGAGGAACTGGAAGCGGCCCGGCGCCTCTACCCGCTGGGCCGGGTGGGTGAACCCGAGGACGTCGCGGCCGCCGTCGCCTTCCTCGCCTCCCGCGACGCGGCGTGGATCACCGGAACCACCCTCGTCGTCGACGGCGGCATCACGGCGGTCAACCCGGGATTCCGGCGGGCGCCGGGCGAGGCGGTGCGGTAGCCGCCGGTCGGGTGGGGTCCTCCCGGCCGGACGTCACCGTTCGGTTGCACTCCGTCGCGTCCGTACAACCGATTTTCCCGTTGGGTCGTCTACCTGGCAGAGTGCGCAGGCCATGCGCTCACTTCTGCGGAAAGGCAAAACGGACCATGGGGGACACAAGTAGACGGAGTGCCGTCGTTCTCGGAGTCGCCTCGCTGGTGGCTCCGCTCACACTCGCGCTCGGCGCGACACCGGCGCAGGCCGCGAGCTGCACCACCTCGGCGGGCCCGTACCAGAAGAAGGTGGAGAAGTTCCTCGGCCGCCCGGTCGACGGAAAGCAGTCCTCCGCCGACTGCAAGGCCATCCGCGCCTTCCAGACCAAGCACGGCATCACGCCGAACATCGGGTACGCCGGCCCCGTGACCTGGGGCGTGATGGACCTGATGAACAAGCAGAAGGCCGTCGGGAAGAACCCGAACAAGTCGGGCAAATGTCCCACGAACAAGGGACGTATCGCCTGCGTGAACCTCACGCTCCAGCTCAGCTGGATCCAGGACGGCAAGAAGCTCGTCCACGGCCCCGTCCCGGTCCGCACCGGACGCGACGGGTACGAGACCCGGACCGGCCTGAAGAAGATCTACTGGCGCAACATCGACCACGTCTCGACCATCTACGACGTGCCGATGCCCTACAGCCAGTTCTTCGACGGCGGCCAGGCCTTCCACTCGGTCGGCGTCAGCATGTGGAACCCGCCCGGCTCCCACGGCTGCGTCAACATGACGAAGACCGCCGCCAAGAAGTACTGGTCGCTGCTGAGGAACGGCGACGACGTCTACGTGTACGGCCGCAAGCCGGGCACCTGATCGCCGCGGGCGCCCGGCTCGCCGGGCGTCCTGCCCCCGGTCGCGTCCCCGGGGCCGGGTGTGAACTCGCCCACCTTCCTCGGCAGATGGACGTGATCAGCGACACTGGCCGAAATGTCCGATAAGCGTGCGATTGCTCACAGCGCCTTCACGTCCGGCCCCGTATGCTTCACGACATGTCCACCACTGTTGAACCCTCCTCCGAGCGATCGGCTGACGAGGTCAACGAGGAGATCCGGGCCCTGTGGCTCCGGTCGGGCGGGACACTGAGCGTCGAACAGCGCGAGGAGTACCAGCGCCTGGTCCAGGAGTGGGCCTCGGCCCTCCCGCAGCCGGCCAGGGCCGCCTGAGCGGCCGCCGGCCGGCCCGGCATCGTCGTCCCCCGGTGAGGCACCCGTGACCCGATGGGTGCCCTCCTCGCACTGACCCCGGCCCTCAGCCACGGAGCGATGAGCGTGGTCGTCCCGGTGAGCGCCGTCACGGGCGTCGCGCTGTCCGTCCTGTGCGGCGTCCTCCTCCTCGGCGACCGCCGTCACCGGACCCGCCCGCTCAGCCCCAGGTCGCCGAGTAGTGACGCCGGTACGCCTTGCGGTCCTGCTCCGCCCGTATCCGGCGCGACGCCACCAGGGCGACCAGGCTGCCCGCGATCACCAGCAGCCCGGGACCGACGTTGCGGGGGTCGGCCAGCCGGGACAGCAGCGTCGACGGGTCCGGGAGGATGCCCCGCACCGGAGTCGACGACCCCGGGGAGGCGGCGTCCGGAGCCGTCGCGCCCCGCGCGTTCGACGGGGCGGGGGAGGGGGCCGCCGAGCCGCCGTCGGCCCCGGGCGCCACGAGGAGCCGTACGCCGAGCTGCGCCAGCGCCTTCGTCACCGGCTGGAAGTACGTCGTACCGCCCGTCCGGCAGTCACCGCTGCCGCCCGACGTGACGCCGAGCGCCACGCCCTCGGAGAACATCGGGCCACCGCTGTCACCGGGTTCGGCGCACACATTCGACTCGATGAGACCGCTGACCGTGCCCTCGGGATAGTTCACCGTCGCGTTGAGCGCGGTCACCTCACCGTCCCGCAGCCCGCTGGTGCTGCCGCTGCGGAACACCCGCTGACCCACCGTCGGATCCGCCGCCCCCGTGATCCGCACGCCCTCGCCGTCGCCGACGGCCACCACACCGGCGCCCTCGCCGGCCCGGCCGCCGGCATATTCGATCAGTGAGTAGTCGTTCCCGGGGAAGCTGCCGCCGACCGTCGTCCCGACCTCCTGCCTGCCCCGGCCGCCGGCGAACCACACCGACCCGTCGGGCCCGCAGTGTCCGGCCGTGAGGATGAAGTCCCGCTTCCCGTCGGTCACGTTGAAGCCCGCCGAACAGCGGCCGGCCGTCGACAGGATGGGCCGCGCCCCGTTGAGCCGGGTGGTGAAGGTGCCCCCGCTCCGCTCCATGCGGACGAAACCGCCGATGCCGTCCGCCACTTCGGTCAGCTCGGACCAGTCGTCCGCCGACACCGTGCTGTCGCCCCGGACCACCACCTCGTTGGTCCGGTAGTCCACGGCCCACGCCGTCCCGGGCACGCGCGGTGCCGAACCCAGCGCCCTGGTGGCGGACTTGAAGTCGTCCATGCTGTGCCGCACCATCTTCGGCTCGGCGCCGGCCCCGCGCACCTCGGCCGCCGCCTCCTCGTCGGTGACCGCGACCACCGTCCGGCCGTCGTCGGCGATCCAGCTGCCCGCCGTACGGGACGTGCCGAGCTTCGCCACCAGGCCGGCGCCCGGTCCGGCCGCCGTCCCCGCGGCGGTGGCGGACGGAACCGCGCCGGGCGCGCGGGGCTCACCGGCGACGGCGTGGGTGACCATCGTGGCCCCCAGGAGGAGTCCGCCGACGGCCGCCAGCCGTGTCACTCGCCGGACGACCCGTCGTCGTGCGTGCCTCATGCGTGGCTCCCGAACCTCAGCGGCGCGGTGCGCACACCGCGAGGGCCTCCCCTGCGTCGGCGGCCCTCTTCCCATACGGGCCCGCGGCCCGGCGCGTTCAGCCCGGACGGGGTCCCCTCCGGCGGACGGCGGACGGCGGACTGCGGACGGCGGACGCCGTGGAACGCACGGGCGGCGCCCGTGGCCGACGAGTGCCGCGGCCACCCGCGGCCCACGCCCCGCCCGGCCCCGGCCGGGGGAGTCCGTCCTGGTCGCACGCCGGCCGGACGCCTAGACTTCCCGCATGGACGACGCGTTGAGGGACCGGCTCGGGGCAGGGAAGTACCTGTTGCTCACCAGCTACCGCAAGAACGGCACGCCCGTCGCCACGCCGGTGTGGGTGGTGCGGGACGGTGACGCGCTCGGGGTGTGGACCGTCGCCGACTCGTGGAAGGTGAAGCGGATCCGGGCCCGCGGCGACGTCCTCGTCGGCCCCTGCGACGTACGCGGCAACCCGACCGGCGACCAGGTCCCCGCCACGGCGGAGATCGGTGACCCGGAGACCACGGCCCGTTACCGGAAGCTGATCGCCCGCAAGTACGGCCCCATGGGCCGGCTGGTCCTCCTGGGCAGCCGGCTGCGCCGGGGGCCGAACGGCACGGTCGGGATCCGCGTCACCCTCTGAGCCGCGTGCCGGACCGCGCCCGGCGGCCCGTCAGGTCCAGGCCCGGAACGGCTCGTCGACCAGCTGGAAGACCGGCTCGCCCCGCACCGGGTCCTTGGCCGTCGACAGCCGCACCCGGTCGCCGCTGTGGATGCCGATGGGCGGCCCCATGACCCGGCCGCGCACCACGAACCCCTCGGCCATCTCGATCAGGGACACGTTGCGGGCCGCCGGGGTGTTGCGGTGCAGCACCGTGGAGTGGCGGACCGTCCCGGCGCCCTCGCTGCGCTCCGTGCGCAGGTCGCTGCCCTGGCAGACCGGGCAGAGCAGCCGGTGGTACATGGCGGTGCCGCACCAGGTGCAGCGCTGGAAGAGCATGGCCTCCGCGCGGTCCTCGCCCCGGGCGTCGAGGACGCCCGCCGCGGAGCCGGCTGTCTGCTGAGCGACGCTTCCTGAGTGGTGGTACACGCTGGTCAACTCCCTGCACTCGGCCGGAATCCCGCGTGCGCGGTCGCCCGGCACGCGCGTGCCGGCGCGTCGTGCCACCGTGCACAGCCACAGGGTATGGCACTCAGTGTCACCCGTAAAGGCACTCCGTACCCTTGAATTCGGGCGACCGTCCGCGCCGGGTCACCCGCGCCCGAGCGCGGTCTCCAGTTCCTGCACCACCCGCCACAGCGGTGCCCCGCGCCGGGAGACGACCACCACCACGTCCTCGGGCCCTTCGCCCGCCGTGGCGGCGGGCCCGGCGCCGAACGCGGCCCGCACGTGCCCCAGCGCGTGGTCCACCGCGGCCTCCGCGTCTCCCTTCCCGTCCGAACGCAGCCAGGAGCGCAGCGCGTTGTTGTGCGCCGCGACCACGGCCGCCGCGATCACATCGGCCCGGAGGATGCCGTCCCGCAGACCGGCGAAGCGCGCCCGCAGGTATCCGGCCAGCGCCCGCTCGTACCGCCAGACCACGGACAACTCGTACGCCCGCAGTCCGGGCACGCTCCTGGTGAGGCGGTAGCGCTGCACGGAGAACGCCGGGTTCTCGGCGTACATCAGCAGCACCAGCCGGGCCGCGTCGCAGACCCTGTGCACCGGTTCGTCGTCGTCGGTGCCCGCGGCCAGGAAGGCCGTCATGTCGGCCAGGCACCGCTCGTGGTCGGGGAAGACCACGTCCTCCTTGGACGGGAAGTAGCGGAAGAAGGACCGCCGGCCCACCCCGGCGAGCGCCACGATGTCGTCGACCGTGGTCTGTTCGTAGCCCCGTTCCAGGAACAGCCGGAACGCCGCCGCGACCAGGGCGTCCCGCATCGGCGGCTTCTCGGCCCTGTGCCCGCGGCCGGGAACCGCACTGCTGGAGCTCATGCACGGAACGTAGCACCGGGGGGCCGTCGGCGGCACGCGGTGCACGCCGGGGAGGGAACCCGGTGCCGCCGAGGGGCGTGCTCCGGGCGGTTCCTATGATCGGGCCACCACCGTCCCCGAGGAGCCCGTATGCCGCCCGCCCGTCCCCGCGTCCTGTACGTCACCGACCTGGCCTACCCGGCCCGCGGGCGCCGCTACTGCGACGAGGACGTCTTCCTCACCTCCCGGCTGCGCGAGCACGCCGACCTCGCCCTGTGCAATCCGCGGGACGCCGTCGCCCTGATGGACGGCTTCGACGCCGTCGTGGTCCGCAACAGCGGTCCCGTACTGGGGTACCGGGACGCCTACGAGGCGTTCCGCGCGCGTGCCGCCGCGACCGGCACACCGGTCTACAACCCGCTCACCGGCAGGGGCGACATGGCCGGCAAGCAGTACCTGCTCGACCTGACCGCCGCCGGCCGTCCGGTGATCCCCACCGTCGACCGGCCGGAGGACCTGCACCGGCTGCCCGGGACGGAACGGTACGTGGTCAAGCCCAGGCTCGGCGCGGACTCCATGGGCCTGCGCGTCGTCCCCGCGGACGAGGTGCGCGGCCTCGTCGACGGGGACGTCCTGGTGCAGCCGCACATCGACTTCGCCTACGAGGTCTCCTTCTACTTCGTCGACCACGACTTCCAGTACGCCCTGTACGCCCCGCACACCGAGCGCCGCTGGCAGCTGGAGCCGTACGAACCCAGCCGGGACGACCTGGACTTCGCCCGGGACTTCGTCGACTGGAACACCCTCGATCACGGCATCCAGCGCGTCGACGCCTGCCGCGCGCCGGGCGGCGAACTGCTGCTGGTCGAACTGGAGGACCTCAATCCCTATCTCTCCCTCGACGCCCTCGACGACACCGGCCGGGAGGCGTTCGTGTCCGCCATGACGGCCTCCCTGCGCCGCTTCCTCCACGACGCCGCCGGGACGGCGGGCTGAACCCGCGGCCCCCTCGCCACGTATCCCCGTGCGCAGCAGGCCCGACTTCCCCGGGCCTCCGGAGCGGCACGGAAGGAGAGCGGCGTGACGACACCGTCCGGGCCGGGACGGCCGCACGACGGACCGCCCCTCGAACCCGTCCACGACCGCCCCGCCGGGCAGGGGTTCCTCCGCGAGGGCGACTCGGGCCCCGAGGTGACCGAACTCCAGGAGCGGCTGCTGCGCGTCCCGGACGTCCACCGGTCCGGCACCACCGACGGCCGCTACGACGCCGCCCTCTCCGCAGCCGTCGCCCGCTTCCGGCTCCGGTACGGCATCCGGGGCGACGAGACCGGCGTCCACGGCGACGACACCCGCCGCGCGCTGGAGTCCCGCACCGGCCGGCCGGGCGGCTGACCCGGTGGCTACCGCTCCTTCGGCACCCGGATGTCCAGCACGCACACGTCGTCGCGGCGCTCGCCCTCCAGCATCGCCTCCAGCAGGGTCTCCAGGGACCCGGCGCCGTCGCCGGGGTGGGCCGCCACGGCCTCGGCGAGACGCCCGAGGCCCACGTCGATGTTCTCCGGGGGCCGCTCCACCAGACCGTCGGTGTACAGCAGGACCCGGTCACCCGGTTCGAGACGGCACTCGGCCTCCTCGAAACGCGGCGCGGTGGTTCCGCCGAGCAGCATGCCGCCGGGCCGGCGCAGATAGGTCACCTCGCCGTCGCGCACCAGCAGGGGCGGGGTGTGTCCCGCCTGTGCCCAGACCAGGCTCCGCTGCGCCGGCCGGTAGCGGGCGAGCACCATGGTCGCGGTGCCGTGGCTGTCCCGGGAGTGCAGCAGCAGGGTGTTGAGCCCGGCGAGCGCGCCGGTCAGCGAGGAGCCGGTGATGACCATGCCCTTGGCGGTGAACCGCAGCTGGGCCATGGTGGCCACGGCGCCGATCCCGTGCCCGGCGACGTCACCGATGACGAACAGGGCGTCGCCGTCGGGCAGTTCGATGGCGCTGAACCAGTCGCCGCCGACGTGTATGCCGGCCTGGGCGGGAAGGTAGGCGACCTCGACGCGCAGTCCGGCCAGGTCGACCGCCCCCTCGGGCAGCGGCAGCAGGGCGTTCTGCAGCCGGGCGACCAGGGAGCGTTCGGCCTGGAGCACGTCGTGCTGGGTGAGGATGGTCCGCTCGGTCTCCACCAGGGCGAGCTCGGCCCGCCGCCGCGCGGTCAGGTCCTGCACGAAGCCGTGCACCTCGACGGGCGTGCCGTGCGGGCCGGCCACCGCCTCGGCGGCGAGCCGCAGATGCCGGACGCCGCGCGTGCCGCGGACCCGGAACGGGGTGTCCAGCGGCAGCCCCTCGTGCATCAGGGCGTCGACGGCATCGCCCAGCGCGGAACGGTCCTCGGGCACCGCGAGTCCGGGGAGGTCGGCGAGCCGGACGGGCCCGTCCGCCGGGTCCCGGCCGAGGATCGCGAAGACCTGGGACGACCAGGACGCCTCGCACGTGGTCAGGTCCCAGTTGGCCCAGCCGAGGTTGCCCAGCCGCTGCAGGTCGGCGAGCCGCTGCTCCTGCAGGTCGGAGGAGGCGTGCGGGACCCAGGTGACGACCAGCGCGTCCTCCAGCCGGGCCACCCGTATGGAGTATGTGGCCGGCTCGGTGACGCCGTCCGCGACCTGCTGGTGGACGAACGGCTCGCTCTCGTACGTCCCCCCGCCGGCCAGGACCTCCAGGCAGCCCCGCCACACCGGTGTGTCCACCAGGCCGGGCCGTACCCTCCGCAGCAGCCGCCCGGCCGGATCGCCCCCGGCGCCGCCCAGGAGGCCGGCCGCCCGCCCCGTGACGGCGTCGACGCGGAAGTCCTCGGTCCCGCCGGACGGGCCGCGCAGCGGGGTCAGCAGCATCGCCGGGACCGGCAGCGCCGCGAAGAGCGCCCGTACGGCGTCCGGGAGCGGGTCGGCCTCGGGGAACCCGGCCGTCGCGTCCCCGGTGTCCCCGGCCGGCTCACCGGTCCGGGCGGGCGCCCGTTCCCCCAGGGTGGTCCAGCACTCCTCCAGCAGGGTGCGGCGGGCCGCCTCGGCCCGCCGGCGCAGGATCTCGTCGGCGGCGTCGGCGGAGCACCGGCTCAGCGCCATCACGACGCCCTTGGCCCGCTCCACGACGGCCGACGTCGCGGCCTGCTCGCGCAGCCGGTCCATCTCGGCGCGCTGCCGGGCGACGACCCTGGCCAGTTCCATCAGGTCCGGCGCGGCTCCGGACCCCACCGGGGCAATGGGCTCGCTCATCACGCCATGAGCATTGCACACGTCTCCCGGTTCGTTGACCGGCTTGTTCGCCCCGAATCCGCGGACGGCCCGGATCAGGGGGCGCGGCACGCGGTCCCGGTGGGGAGCGCGGTCAGCGGCCCGACTCGGCCAGGGCCCGGCTGACCGCCCGTACGCTGCGGGCGATGTGCTGGAGCTGCGTGACCTCGGCCGCGTAGAGCTTGATCGTGTGCTCGATGACCTCTTCGCGCAGTCCGGCCCGGGGCAGGTCGGCCCGGGCGGTCTGCAGGGCGGTGCGCGCCACCCGGATCTCGTGCTCGACCTGGATCTGGGCGTGCCGGGCCAGCAGGACGGGGTGCCGGACGAACGCCGGGTAGCTCGCGTAGCGCGCGGGCACCAGCTCGCGCAGCCACTTGGCCGCCGAGCGCTCCCAGTCGTAGCTGCCGGGGGTCTTGACCTGGCAGGGCCAGTCGGGACCGAGCCGCGTGGTCGTCAGGGGCATGATCATCGCTTCCGGGTGTACGGCGTCGCGCGGGTGGACGACGGAGTGGGGCGGCCCCGGCCTAGGGGATGACCGGGGCCGCCACGGGTGGCCGGGCAGGGGATGCCCGGCCGGACACCCCGGCCGCCGGAGTGGGTAGGAGCCGGTGCCTTCGGGTGTCCGTGCGGAGGCCCGGTGCTGAGCGGCCGGGCCGTGATCCGTGAGCAGTATTTATATATGCCATCTGGTTTGCAAGACGTATGAAAACATTCATGCGTGCTTTGACGGGACGTTTCCCGCGGGACGGCCTCCCGGGGGGGGGTCAGTCCCTGAGGAAGAACTGGTGCTCGTCGGCGACGTGCTCGTACTCGTCGAGCCGGGCCTGCGTCCGCTCCGGATCCGCGTCCGTCATGGCCTGCAGCAGCGCCGCGCACATCACGCCCGGGGCGGCGTAGGAGTCGAACACCAGCCGTGACCCGGTGCCGGTGGCGAAGGTGACGTCGGCCTCGTCCGCGATCGGGCCCAGCGCCAGATCGGTGATCAGCGCGACCTTCAGTCCGGCGCTGCGGGCGACCCGCACCGCGGTCAGGGTCTCCTGGGCGTGCCGCGGCATGGAGAACGCCAGCACCCAGGTGCCACCCGCCTCCCGGGACTGCAGCAGCGCGTCGTAGGCGACGCTGCCGCCCAGCGTCACGAGCCGTACGTCCGGGTGGATGCGGCGGGCGGCGTAGGCGAAGTACTCGGCCAGCGAGACGGAGATGCGCAGGCCGAGGACGGTGAGCGGAGTGGACGCGGACAGCCGGCGGCCGACCTCGATGAACCGGTCGGCGTCGGCGAAGTCCCGCCGCAGGTTCTCCAGGTTCTCGATCTCGGCGTCCACCGCCGCCTGCAGTTCGTTGCCCCGGACCTCCTCGGCGGGACCGCCGGAGCGGGCGCCGAGCGTGATCGACTGGAGCCTCTCCCGCAGCGCGGGGTAACCGCTGAAGCCGACCGCCGAGGCGAACCGGGTCACCGAGGGCTGGCTCACCCCGGCCCGGTCCGCGAGATCCGTGATCGACAGGAACGCGGCCTCGGCGATGTGCTCGATCAGGTACTGGGCGATGCGCCGCTGGCCGGGGGAGAGCCGGGGCCGGTCGAACAGCGTGCGGAGCTGGGCCGTCGGGGACACCTCCGGATCCGGGCCCGCCTTCCCCGAGGTGATCGCGGCCGCCCGTGCGCGTGCCTGCTGCGGCGATCGCACCGGTGCGCCTCCTTCGTCTCCCACGAGGGTTCAACATAGCCCACCCGCAGGGGCGACCGGGCCGCTCGCCGGAGCACACCGGAGCGCCCCACCGGGGATATCCGCGCCGTCGGCGGGAACCCGCCGACAGAGCGAAGCAGAAACCCCCTGACACACCAGGAGCCACCGGACATGACCGTCCCCGAGGAGAACCGGCCGAAGACCCGGGACACCGACGACGTCGTCGAGCAGCGGCAGGACGTCGAGCAGCGGCAGGACAAGGAGACGCGCGAGCAGGGCGGCACCGGCCGCACGCTGCGCGAGGCGCTGGAGGAGGCCGAGATCAAGCCCGACGACTTCCGGGAACACTAAACCGCCCCCCGCCCCCCGATCACACGTCAAGCAGGTGAGAGCATGAGCGCCCTGAGCGCGCTGGAAGACGCCCTGGAGAACCGATGGGAAGCGCTGTGGGCGCGGCTGTTCGGCCGGGAGCCGGTCGAACTCGTCGACGCGCTGCGGCGCGAGTGCGACAGCCACGCCGTGGTGTGCCGGGCGGGCCGGGTGATGGTCCCCAACGCCTACGACGTGGAGCTGGCCGAGCCCGTCCACGAGGAACTGACCCGCCGCGGCAGCCGTGTGGGACAGGCGCTCACCGACCGGCTGGCCCGGCACGCCGCGCGCCACGGCTACGAATGGGCGGGCCCGCTCGCCGTGCACGTCCGCCGGTCCGCCGAGGTCCCCAACGGCCGCTTCCGGGTGGCGAGCAGCGTGATGCCGCACGTGAGCGCCGACGCCTTCCAGCGCGCGGCGCAGCCGACGCCCGGCTGACGGCGCGGGGCGGCGCCGGCGGACCGTGGGGGAGCGGCCGACCCCGCCGGCCGGGAGGCGGTACCACGACACCGGCCGCCGGACCGCGCGCTCCGACGCGGTCCGGCGGCCGGCACCGGTGACCGGACCGGGTACGCCCGCCGCGGGACCCCATGGGTCCCTACTCCCGCACCGGCTCCCCGCCCACGGGCCGGACCGCCCGCGCGGCGAGTGCCTCCAGCGGGCCACCGGTCAGCCGGCACACCGTCCACTCCTCCAGCAGCTCCGCGCCGAGCGACTGGTAGAACGCGATCGCCGGTTCGTTCCAGTCGAGCACCACCCATTCGAAGCGCTCGAAGCCGTTCTCCCGGCAGATCGCCGCGAGGGCGGCCAGCAGCGCCTTGCCGTGTCCGGCGCCCCGGGTGTGCGGACGGACGTAGAGGTCCTCCAGGTACATCCCGCGCGTACCGGTCCAGGTCGAGAAGCGCGGGAACCACAGCGCGAACCCCACGACGCCGCCGGTGCCGTCGTCCTCGGCGATCAGGACGGACGCGGCGGGACGCGCGCCGAACAGGGCCTCGCGGAGCTGTTCCTCGGTGGCGCGGGCCTGATCGGCGGCCTTCTCGTAGGCGGCGAGTTCGCGGATCATCGCGCGGATCTCGGGGACGTCGTGCACGGTGGCTTCTCTGATCACGGAAGGAGAGCCTGCGTCACCGGTCCGCACCCCGTCCAGCCCGTTCCGGTGGGCGGACCACCAGGTCGGCCCTGTCCCGCGTCGACGCGACCAGCTCGGCGTTGCGCCGGTCCGTGCGCTCGACCCACGCCACCGCCTCCGCGTGGCTCTTGCCGAACTCCTCGTGCCGGGCGATCAGCCGCCGCAGCCGCTCCTCCTCGTCCAGGACGCAGAACCACACCTCGTCGAGCTGCGGCCGGACCCGCGCCCAGGCACCGGTGTCCAGCAGCAGGTAATTGCCCTCCGTCACCACCAGCCGGGCCGTCGGCGGCACCGGGAGCGCGCCCGCGACCGGCTGCTCCAGCACCCGCTCGAAGCCGGGCGCGTACACGACGTCGTCGTACGTCTCCTCGCGCAGCCGCCGCAGCAGCGCCGCGTATCCGGCCGCGTCGAAGGTGTCCGGGGCGCCCTTGCGGCCGCGGCGGCCGAGGCGGTCCAGTTCGGCGTCGGCGAGGTGGAAGCCGTCCATCGGCACCTGCGCGGCCCACGGCTCCCCGGTGCCGTTCAGCTCCCGCACCAGCTCCCCGGCGAGCGTGGACTTTCCCGAGCCCGGGCCGCCCGCGATGCCGAGGATCGCGCGCCGGCCGCCCCGCGGGAGGGCACGGGCACGGCGGAGGAGGTCGTCGAAGGTCGGTGTCACACGCACGAGTGTGCCACCGGGCACGCGCGTGCCGTGCCGCCGTGTGGCCCGCGCCACTCACTGTCCGGCGCCGCAGGGGGAACGGTCTCCTGTATGACGGATCTGGGTCTGCCCGATGACATCCTCGCCTGCCTCTTCGACCTCGACGGCGTCGTCACGAGGACGGCCGTCGTCCACGCGGCCGCCTGGAGGGAGATGTTCGACGCCTTCCTCCGCGAACGGGACGGCGACGCCTTCCGGCCCTTCACCGACGGCGACTACGACGAGTACGTCGACGGCCGGCCGCGCGCCGACGGCGTCCGCACCTTCCTCGCCTCCCGCGGCATCGAACTGCCCGAGGGCGAACCCGGCGACCCGCCCGACGCCCGCACCGTGCACGGCCTCGGCAACCGCAAGAACGAACTGCTGCTGGCGAGGATCCGCACCGACGGCGTGGAGGCGTACGAGGGCACCCTGCGCTACCTCGCCGCGGTCCGCGCCCGCGGACTGCGCACCGCGATCGTCTCCTCCAGCGCCAACTGCCGTGATGTACTGCGGTCGATCGGCGCCGAGGACCTCTTCGACGTCCGCGTCGACGGTGTGGTCGCCGCCGAGCGCGGGCTGCCCGGGAAGCCGAGGCCCGACACCTTCCTCGCCGCCGCCCGGGACCTCGGCGTCGAGCCGTCCCGGGCCGCCGTGTTCGAGGACGCGCTGGCCGGCATGGACGCGGGCCGCGCCGGGCACTTCGGGTACGTCGTCGGCGTTGACCGGGTGGGCCAGACCGACGCGCTGTACGCGCACGGAGCCGACCGGGTCGTGACGGACCTGGCCGAACTCGGAGGTGACGAGTGATCACACAGCGGGCGTACGCCGTCGACCCGTGGACCGTGCGCGAACACAGCCTGGACCTCGGCGTCCTGGCGCAGAGCGAGTCGGTGTTCGCCCTGTCCAACGGCCATGTCGGCTGGCGCGGCAACCTCGACGAGGGCGAACCGCACGGCCTGCCCGGCTCCTACCTCAACGGCGTCCACGAACTGCACCCGCTGCCCTACGCAGAAGCCGGCTACGGCTACCCGGAGTCCGGCCAGACGGTCATCAACGTCACCAACGGCAAGGTGATCCGCCTGCTGGTCGACGACGAGCCGTTCGACCTGCGCTACGGGCGGCTCGTCAGCCACGAGCGGACCCTGGACCTGCGCCGGGGCGTCCTCGAGCGGGTCTGCGAGTGGACCTCCCCGGCCGGCTCCACGGTCCGGGTCCGCTCCACCCGCCTCGTCTCCCTCACCCAGCGGGCCGTCGCCGCCGTCGCCTACGAGGTCGAGCCCGTCGGCGGCCGCACCCGTGTCGTGGTGCAGTCCGAGCTGGTCGCCAACGAGAGCCTGCCCGGACCGGACGGCGACCCGCGTGCCGCCCGCGCCCTGAAGTCCCCGCTGGAACCGGAGGAGGACCTCGCCAAGGACCACCGGCTCCGCCTGGTGCACCGCACCCGGCGCAGCGGCCTGAGAGTCGCGGTGGCCGCCGACCACGTCGTCGACGGCCCCGAACGCACCACCACCGGCTGCGAGAGCAACGTGGACGTGGCCCGGCTGACCGTCACCTCCGTCCTGGAGCCGGGCCAGCGGCTGCGGGTGGAGAAGCTCGTCGCCCACGGCTGGTCCGGCGCCCGCTCCCGGCCCGCCATGAGCGACCAGGTGGAGGCGGCGCTGGCGGCCGCCGCGCACAGCGGCTGGCAGGGCCTCCTCGACGAACAGCGGGCCTACCTCGACGACTTCTGGGCCCGGGCGGACGTCGAGGTCGACGGCGACGAGGAGATCCAGCAGGCCGTCCGCTTCGCCCTCTTCCACGTCCTGCAGGCCGGGGCCCGCGCCGAACGGCGCGCGATACCCGCCAAGGGACTGACCGGCTCCGGCTACGACGGCCACGCCTTCTGGGACACCGAGGTCTTCGTGCTGCCCCTGCTGATCTGCACCGTGCCGGACGCCGCCGCCGAGGCGCTGCGCTGGCGGCAGAGCACCCTCCCCGTCGCCCGCGAGCGCGCCACCCAACTCGGCCTGCGCGGGGCCGCGTTCCCCTGGCGCACCATCGAGGGCTCGGAGGGCTCCGCCTACTGGCCGGCCGGCACCGCCGCCTTCCACGTCAACGCCGACATCGCCGACGCGGTGGTGCGTTACGTCCAGGCCACCGGCGACGAACGCTTCGAACGCGACACCGGGGTGGAGCTGCTGGTGGAGACCGCCCGCCTCTGGCGCTCCCTCGGCCACCACGACGACCGGGGCGTCTTCCACATCGACGGCGTCACCGGACCGGACGAGTACAGCGCCGTCGCCGACGACAACACGTACACCAACCTCATGGCCCGGGCGAACCTGCTGGCCGCCGCCGACGCCTGCAAGCGCCACCCCGACGCCGCGGCGGCCCTCGGCGTCGACGAGGAGGAGAGCGCCGGCTGGCGGGACGCCGCCGAGGCCGTGCACCTTCCCTACAACGACGAACTCGGCGTCCACGAACAGCACGCGGGCTTCACCCGCTACCAGCGCTGGGACTTCGCAGGCACCCGCGCCGACCAGTACCCGCTGATGCTCCACTTCCCCTACTTCGACCTCTACCGCAAACAGGTGATCAAGCAGGCGGACCTGGTGCTGGCGATGCACACCTGCGCCGCCTTCTTCGACGAGGTCCACGGCGAGGAGCAGATCGCCCGCAACTTCGCCTACTACGAGCCGCTGACCGTACGGGACTCCTCGCTGTCGGCCTGCGTCCAGGCCGTCCTCGCCGCCCGCACCGGCCACCTGGACCTGGCCCACGCCTACACCGCCGAGGCCGCCCTGATGGACCTCGCGGACCTCGAGCACAACACCCGGGACGGGCTGCACATCGCCTCCCTGGCCGGTACCTGGACGGCTCTGGTGGCCGGGTTCGGCGGCATGCGCTGGGACGACGGCAGCCTCCGGTTCGCCCCCCGGCTGCCGTCGAGGCTGAGCCGTCTGGCGTTCACCCTGCGGTTCCTCGGCCGGTCCCTGCGGGTGGAGGTCACCGCGGACCGGGCCACGTACACGCTGCGGTCCGGCCCGCCGCTGACCATCCGCCACCACGGCACCGAGCTGACCGTGCGCGAGGGCGTCCCCGCAGGGCGCCCCGTCCCGCCGCCCCGGCACCGCCCGGCACCCGGGCAGCCCCCGCACCGGAGCCCGCACCGGGGCCCGCACCCGCGCTGACCGGCGGCGGGCCCCGGGGCGGGGCCGCATCCCGTCCTGCGGGCCCGTCGCACGCGGGTTAAGTTGTCCGTGATCTCCGGAACGCCGGTTTCCTGGAACCCGTCCTTCAGAACGCAGGCCCGTGGAACCGGGACCCGATGACACGCGGGAATGAGGGACGGACGATGACCGACGGCACCGGTGCCCTTCTCACCGGCACGCGGCGGCGCGAGCGGCGGCCCGGAACGGGCCTCCCGCGAAGCGGCGGCACCCGCCCGCTCGCGGTCCTCGCCGCCGTCTTCACCCTCGCCCAGCTCGCCCTGGTCCGCCCCGTGCTCGGCCTCGGCTGGGACGAGATCGTCTACGTCAGCCAGGTCACCTCCCACCACCCGGCCGCCTTCTTCAGCGCCCCGCGCTCCCGGGGGGTGTCCCTGCTGGTGGCGCCCGTCGCGTCCTGGTCCGGTTCCACCGTGCTGCTGCGCGTCCACCTCGCCCTCCTCTCCGGCCTCGCCCTCCATCTGGCCCTGTGCTCCTGGCGCGGCCTGTTCCCCACCCGGGTCCTGGTCACCGCCGGCGCCTTCTTCGCCTCCCTGTGGGTGACGCTCTTCTACGGCCCCCAGGCCATGCCCAACTACTGGGTGGCCATCGGCGCGCTGACCGCGGTCGGCTGCTTCCTGCGCCACCGCGCGCACCCCTCGTCCGGCGGACCCCTGTGGGGAATGGTGGCGGGGGCCGCGCTCATGGCCTGGATGCGGCCCACCGACGCCGTCTGGGTGACGGTCCCGCTCCTCGTCCTCGCCCTGGCCGGCCGGCACGGGCGGTCACTGCTCGCCCTCGCCGGCGGTCTGCTGGCGGGAGGGGTCCCCTGGGTGGTCGAGGCGTACACCGCGTTCGGCGGCCTGCGGGAGCGGCTCGCCGAGGCCTCCCGCGTCCAGGGCGGGCTCGGCCTGGACATCGCCCTCGACGACCAGCTGCGCAGCCTGGGCGGGCGTGCCCTGTGCCGTCCGTGCACGGGCCCGATGCCCCACCCGGTGATCACCCTGTGGTGGTTCGTCCTGCCGCTGCTCGCCGTCCTCGGGCTGGTCGTCGCCGTACGGGCCCGCCGCACCCTGCGCACCGCGGTGCCGCTGGCCTGCGCCACGACCGCCGCGCTGCCGTACCTGTTCATGATCGAGTACGCGGCACCCCGCTTCCTCCAGCCCGCCTACGCCCTGCTCGCGATCCCGGTCGCCGACGCGCTGTGGTACCTGGTCACGGCACCGCGCGGAAAGTGGCGGCCGGCCGCCGCGACCCTGGTCGCACTCGGGCTGGCCGGTCATCTCACGGTGCAGCTGGCCGTCCTGGTGCACACCGTGGACCGCAACACCGACAGCCGCCGGGACTGGGCCCGCACCGCCGACGGCCTGCACCGGCTCGGTGTCCGCCCGCCCTGTCTGATCACCGGCCACGAGGCGATCCCCATCGGCTACTACACCGGCTGCTCCTCCGGCACGACCGCCGGGAACAACGAGAACACCACGGAGGGGGAGATCCTGCGGACCGCGGACCGCGTCCCGGTCGCCGCCCTCACCGGACCCGGCGGCACACCGCCCGGGTACGCCCGATCCTGGCCCGTCCACCGGCTCGGCGACCTCCAGGTCCGCATCGCCCCGGCGCCCGGGTCCGGCGCTCCGCCGGGTGTCCCGCGCGCCGGGTAGCGGAGGGCTCTCCGGCGGCCTCGTGGGGTGCCCCGGAAGCGCCTCGCGACGCCGCCGGGCACGGCCCGGCGGGCGGGGTGCGGGCCGCGGCCGGCCGCCGCCACCCCGCCCGGACACGCCCGTGACCCCACCCGCCGCCCGGCCTCGCGGGATTAGAGATCGCCTGACGGGAAACGCGGATCCGACACCCGGGACGAACGGGCCGACGCAGCGCTACAGGGAGGAAGACATGGGCACCGAGCCGATGGGGGACGACGCGTACCAGCCCACCGGGAGCAACGAGGAGCAGGAGGACGCGGCGCCGCTCGACATGCAGGACGCCCTCGACGAGCGGACCTACGACGACACCCTCGACGAGGGCTACTCCCCGCCGGAGAAACCGCTCGGCGTCACCAAGTACGGCACCACGGCCGCCGAGCAGCACGAGGGGGAGACCCTCGACCAGCGGCTGGCCCAGGAGGTGCCGGACACGTCCGCGCCCGCCGGCGACGAGGTGGGCGACCTCCCCGGCGGCGAGGGCGAACCGGTCGACCCGGAGGCGGGCGCCGACCGCGCCGGACGCCTGGTCGCCCCGGACGAGGGCGCCCACCCCGACACCACCAAGGAGTCCGTCGCCGAGGACGTCGGCATCGACGCGGGGGCGGCCGGCGCCGAGGAGGCCGCGATGCACGTCGTGGAGGACGAGACGGCGTTCCCGGAGGAGCGGGACGGAACCTGACCCCCGGCACGGCGCCGCCGGCCCGGTGCGCGATCGCACCGGGCCGGCGGTGCCGTGCCGGCCCGCGCACGGGTGTGCGCGGGCTCAGGGCAGCATCTTGTCCAGGGCGGCGGGCCCCTCCTCGTCCAGCTTCCGCCTGGCCCACTCGAGGTTGTGCGGGGTGAGGTCCTTGCCCGAGGCAAGGACGATGTCCTCCGGCGACACATCGGTGCCGGTGCGGGCGTGGAGCAGGCTGTCCGGGGTGGCGCGGTCCTCGGGCTGCCGGGACGCATCGGGCTGGGACGTCGACATCTTCTGGCTCCTCGGGTCCGGATCGCTGGAGCGGCCCCGGTGCTGTCATCGGGTCCGATGTCCCACCATTCAACGCGGGAGCCCGCCGTGCATCCGGAACGCTCGCGGCACCGCGGTGAAGAGCCGCTCCTCCTGGATGCCGGGGTACCTTCCCCGGCCCGCGGGAAACCTGGCTCCGCCGGCCGCCTAGAAGGGCGTGAGCGTCAGCCTCAGGCCCGTGGGCGCCGTGTCCTGGATGTACGAGGCGAAGTCGGCCACGTCGTCGAAGGCGAAGCCGTACGCCCTGCCGTCCTCGGTGGCGGTGTGGACGGCCCTGGAGTAGTGGTTGGTGAGCCCGGTCCGGTAGAAGACCGAGGCGTCGGCGGTCGGCTGGCGCGGGTGGCTGAGCAGCGTCGAGCGGTTGAAGCCTGCGCCCAGCACGGCGGCGACCGGGCCGGTGGTGCCGTCGTTGGGGGCGGCGAGGGCGCCGTCGCAGAAGAGGACGTCCCGCGTGGAGGGCTTGCCGAAGGAGACCTGGGCGGGCCCGTCGAAGGTGAACCTCCCGCCGCGCACCCGGCCGGTGAAGGTACCGGCGTCGGTGGTCACCTCGAGGTCCCGGCCGGTGTAGGTGCTCCACACCTCGTCGATGTACGGGGCGAAGTAGTCCCGGGCGAACAGACCGGCGTCCAGGCCGTGGCCGGGGGCGATGATCCGGGTGTCGTCCACGACGAGCCGGGAGAACGCCTCCACCTCCCTGACGGCGGCGAACGCCGCCGCGCGGCCGCCCTCGCGCACGGTGCCCGTCGTCTGGTCCTTGGCGCCGGTGAGCCGGATGCCCATCGGCACGCTGAACATGTCGACCATGGTCGTGTTGCAGAACATGCCCGAGGAGTTGTACGTGAACTCGGCGCAGTCGTGCAGCACGCCGTAGTTGGGGTCGGAGGCGACCCAGCCGGCCGGGTACTGCAGCGCCGGGTTGCCGTTGCCGTCCGTGACGACCTTGAACTTGAGCTTCGCGCCGAGGGAGACGTAGATCCGGCCGGACATGTACGGCAGGGACAGCTCGGTCCCGCCGCTGCCGGCCAGGCCGATCGCGTAGTCGGTGAAGCCGTCGGGGCCGTTGTCGGAGGCGGCGACCGGGGCGACGGTGCCCTCCGGGGTGACCCGGACCTGACGGCCGTCCGCGTTCCCCACGATGTAGAGGTGCACGTTCGCGTCGTCGAAGGAACCGCTGTTGTTGACGATCGTCAGCGGCAGGGCCCCCGCCGCTGCCGCGCCGGCCTTCCGCCCGCCGGACTGGTCCGCGAGGGCGTGCGGGGCGATCGCCGCCGCCGCGGGAAGGGCCACGGCGGCTCCGCCGAGGGCGAGGAGGACCTTGCGGCGGCCGAGGGCGCGCTGGTGACGGGGAGTCATGTGGGGGATCTCCAGGGGGTTCGTACGGGTTCCTGACCGCGCCGGCCCGCCGACGTGGGGGGAGACCTGGAGAGAGCGCTCTCAGGCGGTACGTCGGAACCGGCGCGCGGCATCGATGGTAGGGACGGCCGCGCCCCCCGCCAACGGTCCGACTTGTCCGTGAAATCGCTCTGACCTGGAGTTTCTTCGGTGATCGACGACGGCCCCACGATCACTTAACCGGCCTTTAAGGGCCGCTTAAGCCGGTCGGGCCAAGGAGCCACGGAGCGCGTCGGGAGGGCTCCGTTCCGCAATCGCCCGGCAGTGGCCCGCCGTCAGCGGGTCCCGTCCTCCAGCCGGGCCTCCGCGGCGGCCAGGATCTCCGTCACCCGGAGCGCGAACGCCGCGTCGCAGGGGTGGGGGACCCCGGTACCGGCCGCGGCGAGGAGGGCGTCGGCGGCCCGGGTGAGCGCCAAGGCCGCGCCCTCGGAGGCTTCCGGGAGGGAGGTGACGCCCGCCGCGCCGCGGAGCTCGACCACGGCGCCGGCCGCGGCCGGGGGAGCGGTCAGGCTCAGGGTGAGGCTGCTCGACGCGCCGCTCGCGTGGTCGAGGACGAGATGGACGGTGTCGCCGGGGCCGTACGCCGCCGCCGTCACCCGCCGCGGTTCGCCGAGCACCGGAAGCAGCACGGACAGGGCGTGCGGGCCGACGTCCCACAGGGCGCCCTTCTCCCGCCGCCACTCAGAGGCGGCGAAGGGGTCGCCGTCGGAGGTGAACACCGCCCCGAGCCACTGCGCGCGTCCGGTGAACCAGCCGCCCACGCGGGCCTGTTCGGTGATCCACGCCTGGGGCCCGGGCTGGAAGCGGGTGGTGAAGAAGACCACGGAGGCGACCCCCGCCTCCTCGGCCGCGCCGACCACCGCGCGCCCCTGCGCGACGGTCGGCGCGAGCGGCTTGTCGAGCAGCAGATGGCACCCGGCCCGCGCCGCGCGCACCGCCAGCTCCGCCTGCACCGCGGGCGGCAGCGCGACGGCGACGGCGTCCACGTCGGCGAGGAGCGCGTCGACGTCGTCGTACGGCCGGGTGCCGTGCAGATCGGCCAGCTCCTCGGCGGCGTCGGGCCGGCGGCCCCACACGCCGACGAGGTCGAGGTCCGGGTGCCCGCTCAGCGCGGGGGCGTGGGCCGCCCGCGCCCAGGGTCCGGTGCCGAGCAGTCCGATCCGCATGCCGCCGCCTCTCCCGGTGCGGCGACCGCCGCCGGACCGGTCTCCCGGCACGCCCCGCCGGCGTGCTCCGGTCAGTACGGTGTTCCCCGCCCGGACGCCCTGTCAACGGCCGGGCGCCGGGAGGCGCGGGCGCCCGGCCCTCCGGCGCCGAGCCCCGGTGCCCGCCGCGCGGCGGCGGCCCCGATTCAGCGCCCCGCCTGCTGAATGCGTTCGCTTTCTTCTATTGGATTTCGGACCGCGCGGGGACCAGGCTGGTACGCGCTTTCCAAGACCGTGGGACGACAGCCGGAAGAGGTCACGCGCACATGCACACCCGCCGTATCGGTGATGTCGAGGTCGGTGCCGTCGGACTGGGCGCCATGCCCATGTCGATCGAGGGGCGCCCGGACGAGGCCCGCTCCCTGGCCACCCTGCACGCCGCGCTGGACGCCGGTGTCACCCTGATCGACACCGCGGACTCCTACCACCTGCGCGCCGGCGAGGTCGGCCACAACGAGACCCTGATCGCCAAGGCCCTGGCCTCCCACGACCGGGGCGGCGACGTCCTGGTGGCCACCAAGGGCGGCCATCTGCGCCCCGGCGACGGCAGCTGGACGCAGGACGGCAGCCCCGGACACCTGAAGAGGGCGTGCGAGGCGTCCCTGCGCCGGCTCGGCGTGGAGGCCGTCGGGCTCTACCAGTTCCACCGGCCCGACCCCCGCGTCCCGTACGCCGAGTCCGTCGGCGCGCTGCGCGAGCTGCTGGACGAGGGGAAGATCCGTGCGGCGGGCGTCTCCAACGCCGACCCGGAGCAGATCCGGCAGGCCGACGAGATCCTCGGCGGCCGGCTGGTCTCCGTGCAGAACAAGTTCTCCCCGGCCTTCCGCTCGAGCGAGCCGGAGCTGCGCCTGTGCGAGGAGCTGGGCATCGCGTTCCTGCCCTACAGCCCCTTCGGGGGCATCGCCCGGGCCGGTGAACTCGCCTCGGCCCACGCCCCGTTCGCGCGGATCGCCCGGGCGCACGGGGTGAGCGCGTACCAGGTGTGCCTGGCCTGGATGCTCGCCCGGTCGCCGGTCGTCGTCCCCATTCCGGGAGCGAGCCGGCCGGAGTCGGTCCGTGACTCGGTGGGCGCCGCCGACCTCGTCCTGACGGCCGAGGAGATCGCGGAGCTGGACGCCGTCTGAGTCCACCCCGCCCGTCCCGGGCACCGGACGCCGCGGGCGGGCCCCGCGCGCCCTGGTGCGCTCCTGGCGCGCGGGTATAGAAAGCGCTTGCCGAGAACATCCACAGGGGAGGACCACCGCCCATGGCGTCGTCGCTGGAAAGACCGCTCGACCACCGCTACCGCGGCGAGCACCCGATCCGCACCCTCGCCTATCTGCTCCGCGCCGACCGCGGCCGGCTCGCCGCCGCGGTCGGTGTCTTCACGGTCAAGCACAGCCCCGTCTGGCTGCTGCCGCTGATCACCGCGTCCATCATCGACACCGTCGTGCAGCACCAGCCGATATCCCGGCTGTGGACCAGCACCGGCGTCATCATGTTCATCCTGCTGGTCAACTACCCGCTGCACGTGCTGTACGTCCGCCTGCTGTACGGCAGCGTCCGCCGCATGGGCACCGCCCTGCGCTCCGCGCTGTGCACCCGCATGCAGCAGCTCTCCATCGGCTACCACTCCCGGGTCAGCGCCGGTGTGCTCCAGGCCAAGGTCGTGAGGGACGTGGAGACCGTCGAGCAGATGGTGCAGCAGACCGCGGAGAACGGGCTCGGCGCGCTCACCGTGCTCACCGGCGGGCTCGTCATCATCGCCGTCCGCACCCCCGAGTTCCTCCCCGTCTTCCTGATCGTCGTGCCCGCCGCGGCCCTGCTCGTCGCCCGGCTCAGGTCCCGGCTGCGCACGCACAACGAACACTTCCGCCACGAGGTGGAGACGCTGTCCTCCCGGGTGACCGAGATGACCCGGCTCATCCCGGTCACCCGCGCCCACGGCCTGGAGGGCAAGGCGCTGCGCCGGATGGACGGCACCCTGAACCGGCTGCTCACCTCCGGGAACCGGCTCGACCTGGTCAACGGCCGGTTCGGCTCGCTGGCCTGGGTCGTCCTCAACGTCGTCGGCGTGATGGTGCTGGCCGGCGCGGCCCTCATCTCGTACTACGACGTCTGGGGCGTCACCGCCGGCGACGTCGTGATGCTCAGCGCCTTCCTGACCACGCTCACCAACTCCACGACCACGCTGGCGGGGCTGGCCCCGGTCGTCACCAAGGGACTGGAGTCCGTCCGCTCGGTCGGCGAGGTGCTCCAGGCCCCCGAGCTGGAGGACAACGAGGGCAAGGCGGAGGTCGACCGGCTGCGCGGCGCGATCACCTTCGAGGGCGTCGGCCACGCGTACGAGACCGACGGGCGCCCCGCCGTGCGCGACTTCACCCTCGATGTCGCCCCGGGCGAGACCATCGCGCTCGTCGGCGCCTCCGGGGCGGGCAAGTCCACCGTGCTCAACCTGGTCATCGGCTTCATCCGCCCGACCTCCGGCCGGCTGCTGCTCGACGGCACCGACATGAGCGGCCTCGACCTGCGCACCTACCGGCGCTTCCTGTCCGTGGTGCCCCAGGAGTCGATCCTGTTCGACGGCACGGTCCGGGAGAACGTCGCCTACGGCATGGACGACGCCGACGAGGAGACGGTGCGGGCCGCGCTGCGCGACGCCAACGCGCTGGAGTTCGTCGACCGGCTGCCCCAGGGCCTCGACACCCTCGTCGGGGAGCGGGGCGCCCGGCTGTCCGGCGGGCAGCGCCAGCGGCTCGCCATCGCCCGCGCGCTGATCCGGGACCCGAAGGTGCTGGTGCTGGACGAGGCGACCTCGGCACTGGACACCCGCTCGGAGGCGCTGGTGCAGGAGGCCCTCGCCCGGCTGCTGCGCGGGCGTACCACCTTCGTGGTGGCCCACCGGCTCTCCACCGTGCGCGGCGCCGACCGGATCGTGGTGATGGCGGACGGCCGGATCCAGGAGATCGGCACCCACGAGGAGCTGCTGCGCCGGGGAGGGGCGTACTCGGCGCTGCACAGCGGTCAGGTGGCCTGACCACCCGGTCGGGGTGCGACGGTTTTCGGCCAATCGCGGTCGACTGAGGGAATGAGGTGCGTGCTTCCGCCTGTTCCGGGCATACGCAGCGAAAACCAGAGAGGGGCGCTTCGTGCTCGTACCGGATCCCAAGGTCGTCAGACGGTTGCTCACGCGGTACGCGACGCTGCGGATAGCTCAGGCGGAACGGCATTCGCCGGCGGCGGCGCGCGAACTGGACGACGTCAGTGACGCGCTCTGCGCGATGACGGGGGCGTCCCGCGTCCATGACGCCATCGCCCTGGCCGACGCGTTGCTCGACGGGGAACGGCCCGCCACCGGCCGGGCCCCGGGGGAGGACGGGGAGGGCGGCCTGCCCCTGGCCGTCTGAGCCACCGGGCCGCTCACCCGTTCACCCGCTGCCCGCGGTGGCGGCGCGGCGTCCGTCGAACGCCGAGCGGTAGGCGTACGGCGTCGTGCCCACGACCTTGCGGAACCGCTCGCGGAACGCCGTGGCCGAACCGAACCCGGCCTGCCGGGCGATCCGCTCGACCGTGTGGTCGCTGTTCTCCAGCAGGTACTGGGCTCGCCGCACCCGCGCCCGCAGCAGCCACTGCAACGGCGTGGTGCCCGTCTGCTCACGGAACCGGCGGCTGAAGGTGCGCTCGCTCATGCCGGCGCGCGCCGCCATCGCCTCGAGGGTGACCTCGTGCGCCAGGTTGTCCTCGATCCACTCCAGCAGCGGTTCCAGATCCGACCCGCGGGGCACGGGCGGGTGCTCGTGCACGATGAACTGGGCCTGTCCGCCCTCCCGCTCCAGCGGCATCACCGACATCCGGGCGGCGTTCGCGGCCACGGCCGAGCCCAGGTCCCGGCGGATCATGTGCAGGCACATGTCGAGCGCGGCGGCCGCGCCGGCCGAGGTGAGGATCTGCCCGTTGTCGACGTAGAGCACGTCCGGCTGCACGTCGACGTCAGGGAAGGCCCGGGCGAGCCGCCCGGCGGCCGCCCAGTGCGTGGTGGCGCGCAGTCCGTCCAGCAGCCCGGCCTCCGCCAGCACGAACGCGCCCACGCACACCGAGGCGATCCGGGTGCCCGCCCCGGCGGCCCGCCGCAGCGCCGCGAGCACGGCGGGCGAGGGAGGGGGCGCGCCCTCGGCGCGGCCCGGGACGATGACGGTGTCGGCGTCCGCCAGCGCCTGGAGCCCGCGCTCGACGTGCAGGGTGAAACCGCCGTCCGCGGCCACCTCCGGCCGCTCGGCGCACAGCCGGACCCGGTAGGGACGCCGGCCGTCCGGCAACCGCGTCCAGTCGAAGACCTGCAGGGGTGCCGCCATGTCGAACGGCACGACCCCGTCGAGAACCAGAATCGCCACGGAGTGCATGACCGCCACGATAGTCAGGTTCCCGCCACCCTCCGGAGCCGGGGCTTCGGGGAGGCGGCGCACGTGAGCCGTGGTGAACGCGGTTGGCGGGAACCCGTTGGATCCTGTCGTTCCAGCCCCTGGGTGATCACCCGGCGGGCCCCTAACGTGAGCCCGGCACCGCCGTCCCCACCATGGAAAGAGTCCCGGTGACCAAGCTCCTGCTGTCCCTCCACGTCCTGGCCGCCATCGTCGCCGTCGGTCCCGTCACCGTCGCGGCCAGCATGTTCCCGCCGGCCGCGCGCCGTGCCGTCCCGGCGGAGGGCGACGGGCCCGTCGCGACGGCCGTGGCCACCGTCGCGCTGCTCCACCGCATCTGCCGGGTCTACGCCCGCGTGGGGATCGCGGTGCCCGTCCTCGGTCTCGCCACCGCCCTGGCGATGGGCGTCCTGGACGACGGGTGGCTCGTCACCTCGATCGGCCTCACCGCGGCCGCCGCCGGAGTCCTGCTCGCCTTCGTGCTGCCCCGGCAGGACGAACTCGTCGGACAGCTGGGCGGGGGACGGCCCGCCGACCGGCAGAGCACGGTGCAACTCGCCATGTTCACGGGGGTGTTCAACCTGCTGTGGGCAACCGTCACCGTTCTGATGATCGTCCGCCCCGGCTCGACGACGGGCGCCTGACCGCCGGGCCGCCCGGTGTGCCCGATCCGTGCCGCACTTCCGGAGCATCCGTTCTGTGGGCCGTTGTACCGGGGAATTCCCCCTTCGGCACGATCGGCCGCCTAGACTCTGCACTCGCGTCCCGCATCGGGGCCGACGAGCAGAAAGGCACGTTGACGGGTGTTCCAGGATTCCCCCATCTACGACCGACTCATCGCGGAGTGCGGCGACGTGCCCGCGCAGGTGCGCCGTGAGGCCGAACGCGTGAGCAGGGAGCTGGAGCTGGTCATGCGGCCCCTGCAGTCCCCCGGTTACGCCCCCGGCCTCGACCGGCCCCAGTCCCCGGGCAACGGCTGGCAGCGCACCGCCCTGCTGCCGGGGCCGCGGTCGCACTGAGCCCCGCGCGGTGACGGTCCCCTCACCGCACCGTGCTGCCCGCCTCGTCGAGCTCGGCGGGCTCGTCGGGAATGGGACGGGACAGCCACTCGGCGATGGACCGGGCGATCGGCTGCCCCGTCTCCACCTCCACGAACCCGAACTGCCCCGACTGGTTGCATTCCAGGAACCACCAGGTCCCGTCGGCGTCCTCGGCGAAGTCGAAAGCCCCGTAAGCCAGCCCGGACCGGCGCAGATACATGCGTACGGCATCGGCGGTGCGCGCCGGGACCTCGACCGGCTCCCAGGGGGGTCCGGGAGCGGCGAAACGCACGTCCACCTCCTCCGGATCCGCGTCCGGCCGCGTCGCCTTGCGGGCCGCCAGCAGCCGCTCGCCCACCGCGGTCAGCCTGATGTCGGCCCGCTTGGCGATCCGCCGCTGCAGCAGCGTCGGCCCGAACGCGACCGCGGAGAAGTCCGTGTCCGGCGCCACCCGGCTGGTCGGCACCGCCCGCGGCGGGTCCTGCGGATGTGCCCCCGACACCGGTTTGACCACCAGGTCCGGGAAGCGCTCCGCGAACTCCCGCGCGGCGCGCGGGAACGTGGTGATCACTGTGGCCGGCACGGGCAGGCCGCAGCGCTGGGCCAGCCGCAGCTGCCACGGCTTGTGGCGGGCCCGCAGGGCCGCGTCCGGATGGTTCATCCAGCGCGCGTCACAGCCGCGCAGCATGCCGTAGAGCGCCTGCGACGCCTCCTCGGTCAGCCACGCGGACGGCTGCGGCGCGCGGCCGGCCGGTGCACCGGGCCGGCGCACCCACACGGACCGCAGCCCGCCGATGCTCACCAGCCTTCCACCGGTGGACAGATGGCCGCGGAAGCGACCGTGGACGTACTCGCCGGACAGCGAGACGCCGCCCGTCAGATCGGCGGGATCGAGGCGCACCACCGGCACCCCGCGGCCGTTCAGATGGACGACCACCATGTCGGCGGTCACATCCTCCTCACTGGTGAGGATCAGGACGGTCATCGTCTACGGTCCGCGTTCAGTCGTCGAAGTGGGTCTTGGAGCCCGCGGTGGACGTCGTCGTCCCCACCTCGCGCAACAGCGCGTGATCGCAGGCCGCGATCCGTCCGTCGCCGAGTACGTTCAACTGCAGTCCGGAGTCATAGGCGTACGGAGTGGCAACGGCCAACTCCACCGCCGGACGTGCGTAGTTGAGCGCGAACGGTTGCATCGTCTCTCCCTCGTCGGTGCTGCGCCGAGCAGGCAACGGCCCACGGTGCGCCGTCGCTTGGTCCGCCGACTTCTTTTGGCTTCCAGAGACTTATACGAATCGAACGAGTGGTTGGTTTCCTCACGGAGCGTAATCGTCGGCGGGTTGCCGGCCGCCCCGCCGGAGGCGTGCTCCGGGAGCCCGGACGCCGGAGGAACCCTGCACGCTGCGCAGAGCGAGCAGGAGTACGCCCACGTCGTCCAGGTAGACCGGATCGGGCAGCAGATCGGCCGGCAGCACCAGATAGAGGACGGCGCCCCAGAACACCCAGCGGGGCCCCGTGGGCAGCCCCGCGTGACGCAACTCACGCCGTGTGCGCACCAGTCGGACCAGGACGCCGACGGCGCCGGCCAGCACCGCGACCGCGAGGACCGCGGCGACGACGAGCACCACGGTGGTCGTCTCCAACGGACCGCCCTCCTCCCGTGACCCGTGCCGCGGCCCCGCCGCGACACAGCCTGCACTGAGCGGATTCCCGCTCGCGGCGCCGCCATGGCGGCCGGGACCGGCCATGCGCGCACGCGTCCGGTGCCCCGCGGGATCCGTGCGAAACGCCGGATCGCCGCAGGTCGTCCGGGTGGCTCAGCCGAGTGGCGGCGGACGGTGGAACGCCTGGAAATGGTCATCGGCCCTCCCTGTGGGCCGGTCACGGCCACCTTCCCTCCGTCGCCTTCCCCGGACGAACCGGTCATATCGCCCAGGTGGCCCCGCCACGCCCCGCCGGCCACCCCGTCCCGGCCCGCGGGACCCGCCCCCGCCCTCCGCGGCCCGCCGCTCCGGAAGGACTAGCCGTCCGTCGCGGCCGGCCGGTGTTCCGCGGGCGGGTCCCCGGCCGTGGGGCGGCGCGTCCTGGCGCCGGCCTTGAGGCGTTCCAGCGTGCGGGTCAGGTGCTGGAGGGGAGAGGGGGAGGGGGACGGAACCCGGGGCGCGGGGGACTGCCCCGAGCCCGGGGACTCGGCGGACTCCCGGTACGCGGTCAGCGCCTCGTGGGCGCGTTCCGCCGCCTCACGGTAGAGGTCCCGGGATTTCGTCATCGCCTCCAGCGCCTCGGCGTACATCGCCACCAGTGCCCGCTCGCGGGCGAGTTCCTCCTCCGTGGTCAGCAGGTGCCACTCCTCCCGCAGCGCCGTCAGCGCCTCCCGCGCCCCGTCCGGCAGCGCGCGCGGCAGCGCGTCGTACCGGGCCACCGCCGCCACGAGGTCGACCGGTTCCGTGCCGTCCAGGAACACCGCGCGTACGGCGAAGGCGCCGGCGTCGTAGCCCTCCGGGGGCGGACCGCCGGGCAGCACCGCCGCGCCCCCGCGCGGAACCTCCACACCGAACTCCCGCAGCGCCCAGTTCGCCACCCGCGACTGCTGGGGCGTGGCCCGGTGCTCCACCACCCGGTCCCGCAGGCCCGGCGGCAGCCAGCGGGCGAGCGGCACCCGGCCGCGCTCGTCCGTGGTCATGGCCTCGTGGACGACGACATGGATGTGCCACGCGTCGCGCGCGCAGTCGCGCAGCAGCCGCCGTACGGCCTTGTCGTCCTCGGGGAGCGGATTGATCCCGCCCGGCCGCAGCCCCGTCACCGGGTCGGTGTTCCACCCGGTGTCCGGCTCCGACGGCCAGAACATGCCCGCCGGGGACGGCCAGGAGGGGTCCCAGGGCTGCTCCGCCTCGGCGACCAGGGTCCAGTCCCGGCCCGCGTCCGTGCCGGGCGCGAGGCTCAGCCGGGCGCGCACGGTGACCCCGCCGGCGACCCGCCTCCGGGACTCGAACACGAGGTCGGGAGCGGTCTCGGAGGCGGGGAGTTCCAGGAAGTCGTCGATGTCCTGGCCGGCCTTGAGCCAGTGCAGGGTGTGCCGGAGCGCCGTGTCCGGTGTGGCGCCGGTGTGGCGGCCGCGGGCCAGCCAGACGGTGGGAGGGACGGCGGAGTGGTCTGAGGAAGAGGTCGGCATGGGTCCAGTCGTGAACGGGGGCGCGTGCTCCTGCCAGTATCGTCGGGGCGGGCCGGAGGGTTGAGCCGGGGCTCCGCCCGACGGCGTGTCGCGCACGGGGTGTGCGCGGCGCGCACAGGGTGACGGCGGTTCACCCGTGGTCCCGGTGGCGAGGTCGTCGCCACCACGGGTCCCGCGGGCGGGGCCGGCCCGTCATCCGCGTCGGGGCCGCCCCCGCCCGCGCCCGGCCGCCCCCCGCTCCGGTTCCGGCGGCAAAAGCCCGGACCCTACCAGGGGCGCACCGTCCCTGTCGCATATTCCCCCGGAAAACGCCAAAGTCCTCACCTCGATCGAGCACACACCGTAGCGTCGGCGTCACGTTCGCGGTACAGCCGTGCGAGAAGGGGGATCCGGCGTGCCCGGAATCGACGAGAGCCTGCTGGAAGCCATGCGTCTGCCGGGGGCGCGCGGTGCCCTGGTGGCCGACTGGATCAGCGGCCTCGCCCTGGGGGCGGTGGGCGAGGCGCCCGCTGGGGACGCGGAGGCCACGGCCGCGGAGACCGCCGAACTCGCCCGCCTGGCCATGGAGAGCGGCACGCTCGCGCCCGGCGGCGGCCGGGCCGGGACGGGCGGGGAACCACCCGTCGACGACCTGATCCTCACCACCGCCGACGCGTACCACCTCCTGCGCTTCGTCGTCACGACCTTCGACAGCACGGTGTTCCTGTACCTCTGGCTCGACCGCGCCGACGGCAACCTCGCCCTGGCCCGGATCCGGCTGGCCGAGATGGCGGACCGGCTGGTGCTCGGATGACCACGGCGTGCACCGACGGAACCGCGCCGGCGCTGCTCGGCACCCTCGCGGCCGACCACGCCACCGGGGCGCTCTCCACGGAGTCCGGGATCTTCTACCTCTCGGCCGGACGCGTCGTCCACGTCGAGTCCGCCTACAGCCCCGACCTCGGCGACCTGCTCACCCGCAGCGGCGCCGTCGCCCCGGCCGGCTGGTGGGACGCGGTCGAACGGGCGGGGGCGGTGCACCGCGTCGGCCGCCACCTGGTGGACAGCGGGCGCCTCACCACCGGAGCGCTGGAACTGTGCCATCTGGGCGCCCTGTTCGACGCGGCGTACTTCGCGCTCGCCCACGACGGCGCCACGCTCCGCTTCCGCCCCGGAGTCGCGCACTGGCTCGGCGCGGTCCGCCCCGTACCCGTGGCGACCGTGCTCGGCGAGTCACGGCGCCGCCGCGACCTGCTGCACCGCATCTGGCCCGACCCGGCCGTCGACACCGCCCCGCTCACCCGCGTGCCCGGCGCCCCTCCCGCCGAACTGCCGCCCCGCCGCGCCCGTACCCTCGCCCAGGTCGACGGCGCCCGCACCGCCGCGCAGATCGCCGCGGCCCTCGCCCACCGCACCTTCCACACCCTCGTCGAACTGCGCCGCCTGGCCGCCGGCGGACTGGTCACCCCCGCGCCACCCCCGCCCGCCACGCCCGTCCACGCCGTCCCCGACGCGGGCGGCGCGGCGTGGGACGAGCCCGACGCAGCGCTGCTGAGACGGCTCCTGGACGCCTTGGAGGCACTGTGATCCGCGCGCGCCGACAGCGTGCCGAAAGGAGACTGCTCATGGCCGTCGAGACCGACGTGCTGGACGAACTGCGTCGGCTCCGCACCCGCGTACCCCGGCTGGCGGGCTCCCTCGCGGCCACCGTCGACGGACTCGTCCTCGCCCACGACGTGCCGGAGACCGAACCGGAGGGGCTGGCCGCGCTCACCGCCGCCGCGCTCGGCGTCGCCTACCGCATGGCGGACGCCGCCGCCCGCGGGGAGTTCCGCGAACTCCTGGTGCGCGGCAGCCGGGGCTACATCGCGACCTACGCGGCCGGCACCACCGCCGTCCTCACCCTCCTCGCCGACGACCGGGTCAACGTGGGCCGGCTGCACCTGGAGGGGCGGCGCAGCGGTGCCCGGATCGCGGAGCTGGTGGACACCCGCATCGGCCCGGGCGGAGGGCGGCACGCCGACCGGCCGGCGGCCCCGGAGCCCCCCGGGCCGGCCCAGGACCCGGTCCGGCCCATCGGCACCCTCCCGGTGCGGACCCCGCAGCGGCCCGCACACCGGCCCCGGCCCCAGCCCGGCGGCTGACCCCCGGCTCTCCTCCGGCTCTCCTCCGGCCGGACGCCTCCGCACGACCCGGCGGCCGGCCCGAATCACCCATCACGACCGAAAAGGACACGTCCCATGGCCAACACCGAGACCTCGCTCAAGGAATGCCTCAGCTCCATCGACGGCGCGACGGCCGTCGCACTGGTCGACTACACCAGCGGCATGGCCCTCGGCACGCTGGGCGGCGGCAAGGACTTCAACCTGGAGGTCGCCGCCGCCGGCAACACCGACGTCGTGCGGTCCAAGCTGCGCACCATGGAACACCTGGGGCTGAACGAGGAGATCGAGGACATCCTGATCACCCTGAGCAGCCAGTACCACCTCATCCGCCTGCTCAAGGGACGCGGCGGGAACGGTCTCTTCCTGTACCTGGTGCTCGACGGCGGCCGGGCCAATCTGGCCATGGCGCGGCACCAGTTGCGCCGCATCGAGGCCGAGCTCGAGGTCTGATCCGCCGCCGCGGGCCCTCCGCGCCGCCGTGGGCGCGGAGGGCCCGCGGCGGTCAGGCCGCCTCCGGGAGCCACAGGTCGGGACCGAAGACCTCGTAGCGGATGGAGCGGGCGGGCACCCCGGCGTCGAGCAGCCGGCCGCGCACGGCCCGCATGAACGGCAGCGGGCCGCACAGGTACACCGTCGCGTCCGCCGGTACGTCGATTCCCGCGAGGTCCATCAGGCCGCTTCGGGCGTCCGGCTCCTCGGGGCCGGGGCGCTCGTACCAGAAGACCGCCTCCGCGTCGGGCAGCGAGGCCACCGTCTCGCGGGTCTCGGTGCGCAGGGCGTGCTCGGCGGGCGAGCCGTCGGCGTGCAGGACGAGCACCCGCCGGGTGGAGCCGGTGGCGGCCAGCCGGGCAAGCATGCCCAGCACCGGGGTGCAGCCGATGCCGGCCGAGACCAGGACCAGCGGCGTGTCGGCCTCGTCGAGCGCCACGTCGCCGGCGGGCACGGACAGTATGAGCTCGTCACCGGTGCCGGTCCGCTCGTGCAGCAGGTTGGAGACCTCGCCGTCCGGTGCGCCGTCCGCTCCCGCGAGCCGTTTGACGGTGATGCGGCGCAGCTCGTCCCCGGGGTCCGAGGACAGGCTGTACTGGCGCAGCTGGTGCACCCCGTCGGGCATGCGCAGTCTCACGCTGACGTACTGGCCCGCCCGGGCCGGCGGGGCGGGCCTGCCGTCGGCGGGGCGCAGCAGGAACGATACCACGTCGTCCGTCTCCTCGTGGCGTTCCACGACCGTCCAGGGGCGCCAGATGTCGCCCGCTTCGACGCCGGCGTCGTGGTACAGGCGCGCCTCCCGGGCGATGAGGGCGCCGGCCATCAGCCAGTACACCTCGTCCCAGGCTGCGGCGACCTCGGGCGTCACCGCGTCGCCCAGCACCTCGGCGATGGCGCCGAACAGGTACTTGTGCACGATCGTGTACTGGTCGTCGGTGATCCCGACCGCCACGTGCTTGTGGGCGATCCGGGACAGCAGGGCGTCCGGCCGGGTGTCCGGGTCGGCGAGGAGCGCCTGGGCGAAACCGGCTATGGACCCGGCGAGCGCCCGGCGCTGGGCGCCACTGGCCTGGTTGCCCCGGTTGAACAGGCCGTCCAGCAGCTCGGGCCGGTCGCGGAACATCGAGCCGTAGAAACGCGTGGTGATCTCGTCGAGCGCCCCGGCCACGGCGGGCAGGGTGGCCCGCAGCACTGCGGCGGACTCTTCGGACAGCATGAGGTCTCCCAAGGGCGGGACGGGGGAAGCGGATCGGCCGCGGATCCGGACCGGCGGCAGCACCTGTATAGCAATCCGACCTGCCCGTTACCATGGGTAAGGAGGCCGTCGGGGGCGACGCGGGACCGTCGTCCCGCCGGAAGGGGACCTCCGGCCCCGCAGGGCGGCCGCGGGACGGGGCCGGCCGGCCCCGTCCGGTACGACGGGCCGGCCGCCCACCCGTGCTCCCCGCCGGTCCGGCCGCCCGGCCCATGCCGTACCGTCACCTTTGCCGGACCGTTACCGGGGCGCCGACCGGGTGGCCGCCGGGCGACGGCGTCGGACGAGGGGACGGGAGGCACACGGGTGGCAGGCTCCGAGCGGGACGAGGACGCCCGGGTACGGCTACCGCAGCTGAGGCTCGACGAGCTGCTGGAGGAGCTCCAGGCGCGGATCGACGCGGCCCGTGGCACCCGCGACCGGGTGCGCAGTCTGCTGGAGGCCGTTCTCTCGGTCGGCCGGGAACTCGACCTGGAGCAGGTGCTGCACAGCATCGTGGAGGCCGCGGCGGCGCTGGTCGACGCGGAGTACGCGGCACTGGGCGTGATCGGCCCGGACGGCAAGCGGCTGTCCGCCTTCCACACCGTCGGGGTCAGCGAGGAGGAGATCGCCCGCATCGGCCACTACCCCGAGGGCCACGGCATCCTCGGCGAGCTGATCCGCCATCCGGAGCCGCTGCGGATGGCGAAACTCTCCGACCACCCCGCCTCCTACGGATTCCCGCCCCACCACCCGCCCATGAACACCTTCCTCGGGGTTCCCATCCGGGTCCGCGACCAGGTCTTCGGCAACCTGTACCTGACCGAGAAGCGGGGCGGGGCGGACTTCGACGAGGAGGACGAGTCGGTCCTGTCCACCCTCGCGGTCGCGGCCGGCGTCGCCATCGACAACGCCCGCCTGTACGAGGAGTCCCGGCTGCGCGAGCGGTGGCTGCGGGCCAACGCCGAGATCACCCACGGACTGATGTCCGGCAGCGAACGCGGCGCGGCGCTCCTGCTCATCGCGGAACGCGCCCGGGAGATCACCGGGGCCGCCCTCGCCGTGGTCGCGGTGCCCATGGCCGGCACCGACTCACTGACCGTGGAACTGGCCCTCGGGCAGGGCGCGGACACCCACCGCGGGCTCGTCGTGCCCGTCGACGACAGCCTGCTGGGCCGCGCCTTCACCAGCGCCGCTCCCGTCACCAGCGCGGACATCGCGCACGACGACCGGGTCTTCCCGGGCCCCCAGCGGTACACGGACCTCGGTCCGGCGGCCGCCGTGCCCATCGGGTCGGGCGAGGGCGTGCGCGGCATCGTCCTGCTGGTGCGGGCCGCGGGCCGCAACGCGTTCACGGACGAGGAGATCGAACCGCTGCGGGGTTTCGCCGCCCAGGCGGCCGTGGCGATGGAGCTGGCGGAACGCCGCCAGGACGCCGAGCAGATCGCCGTGCTCGAGGACCGCGACCGGATCGCCCGCGATCTGCACGATCTGGCGATCCAGCGGCTGTTCGCCACCGGCATGACGCTGCAGAGCGCCGGCCGGTTCATCGAGCACAAGGGGGCCTCGGAGCGGGTGCTGCGGGCCGTGGACGACCTGGACGAGACCATCAAGATCATCCGGTCGACCATCTTCGGCCTGCGCTCGCCCGCCGACGAGGGCGGCGGCGGAACCGGTCTGCGGGCCCGCGTCGTACGGGTGGTCGGCGAGGCCGCACCCGTGCTGGGCTTCCCCCCGAGCGTGCGGATGGAGGGCCTGATCGACACCCACGTCTCCAAGGAGGTCGCCGACCACCTGGTGGCCGTGCTCTCCGAGGCGCTGACCAACATCGCCCGGCACGCCCGCGCCGACCGGGCCGAGGTGGTGCTCGAGACCGACGGACGCGAGGTACGGCTGACGGTGGCGGACAACGGCGTGGGCGTTCCGGACGGGGGCCGCCGCAGCGGGCTGCGCAACATGGCCGAACGCGCGGAACGGCTGGGCGGCACGTTCGACGTCACCGGCTCCGCCGACGGGGGCACCACCCTGCTGTGGCGCGTGCCGGTGGGGGAGCGGTAGGCGGCTGTGCCGGTCCGTGTGTGCCGGGCACCCGCCACGGGTACTCCGGTGGTCGGCCGTGGCGGCCGTCCCTCCGGGACCGGCGGGGGCCTCGCCGCCGGTGACGGCTCCGGGACGGAACGCCGCGGCGCGGGGCCGCGTGGTGGCCGTCGGCGGGAGGAGCGTCGCAGTGACGGGCTGGACCTGGGAGCACGAGGGGTACGACCCCGCCGACGCGCGCCTGAGGGAGTCGCTGTGCACCCTGGGCAACGGATACTTCGCCACCCGGGGCGCACTGCCGGAGTGTTCCGCGGACGAGGTGCACTACCCGGGCACGTACGCGGCCGGCGTCTACAACCGGCTCGTCTCCGACGTCGCCGGACGGCGCGTCGAGAACGAGGACATGGTCAACCTCCCCAACTGGCTGCCGCTGCGCTTCCGGCTCCCCGGCGAGCCCTGGCTCACCCCCGACACCGCGCACGTGCTCGACCACGGCGAGACCCTGCACCTGTCCTCGGGACTCCTGGAGCGCAGGACGCGGTACGGCCTCGGCGCCGGACGGACGCTCCTGGTGCGCCAGCACCGCTTCGTGCACATGGCCGACCCCCATCTGGCGGGCCTGCGCACCGAGTTCACCGCCGAGGGCTTCTCCGGCGCCCTGGAGACCGAGGCGGCGCTCGACGGCGACGTCACCAACACCGGGGTGCCGCGCTACCGGGAGCTGGACGGCCGTCATCTGACCCACGTGCTCACCGGCACGACCGCCGCGGACACGGTGTGGCTGCGCTGCCGCACCCGCACCTCGGACGTCCGGATCGCGTTCGCCGCCCGGCTGACGGCACCCGCGCCCGTCACGAACCGGCACGACCGCCCGCGCGCCCTGCAGAGCACCCGTCTGGACCTGGCCGCCGGAGAGACCGTCACCGTCGACAAGATCGTCGCCCTGCACACCTCCCGCGACCCCGCGATCAGCGACCCGCTGCACGCCGCCGTCGACCGGGTGGTCCGGGCGGGCGGCTTCGACGAGCTGCTCCCGCCGCACCTGACGGCCTGGGACCAGCTGTGGCGCCGCGCCGAACTGGACGTACCCGGCGAGGCGGGCCGCATCCTGCGGCTGCACCTCTTCCACGTCCTGCAGACCCTCTCCCCGCACACCGCCGACCTGGACGTGGGGGTCCCGGCCCGGGGGCTGCACGGCGAGGCGTACCGGGGGCACGTCTTCTGGGACGAGCTGTTCGTCCTGCCCTACCTCAACCTGCACTTCCCCGAGATCTCCCGCGCGCTGCTGCACCACCGGCACCGGCGTCTGGAGCGCGCCCGCACCGCCGCCCGGGACGCCGGACGGCACGGCGCGATGTACCCCTGGCAGAGCGGCAGCGACGGACGGGAGGAGACCCAGCAGCTGCACCTCAACCCCCGCTCCGGCCGCTGGCTGCCCGACCACTCCCACCTCCAGCACCACGTCGGATCGGCGATCGCGTACAACGTCTGGCAGTACTGCGAGGCCAGTGGCGACCAGGAGTTCCTGCACACCAAGGGCGCCGAGATGCTGCTGAACATCTCCCGCTTCTGGGCGGACTCCGCCGGCTTCGACGACCGGCTGGGCCGCTACCGCATCAAGGGCGTGGTCGGCCCCGACGAGTACCACGACGCCTACCCGGACGCCGTCGAACCGGGACTCGACGACAACGCGTACACCAATGTCACGGCCGCCTGGGTGCTCGCCCGCACCCTGGACGTGCTGCGCGGTCTGCCCGAGCCGCGCCGCCGTGAACTCGCCGAGCGGACCGGACTGGACGCGAGGGAACTGGAGCAGTGGGAGGAGGTCTCCCGCACCCTCCACGTCCCCCTCCACCACGGCGTCATCAGCCAGTTCGAGGGCTACGGCGAACTCGCCGAACTCGACTGGCGGGGCTACCGGCACCGCTACGGCGACATCCGGCGCCTGGACCGGCTGCTGGAGGCCGAGGGCGACAGCGTCAACCGCTACCAGGCCTCCAAGCAGGCGGACGTCCTGATGCTGGGCTACCTCTTCTCGCCCGCCGAACTCCAGGGGATCTTCCGCAGGCTGGGGATGAGCCTGGACGAACGAACCTGGCGGCGCACGGTCGACCACTACCTGCACCGCACCAGCCACGGCTCCACCCTCAGCGGCCTGGTCCACGGCCGGGTGCTGGCCCGGGCCCGGCGCGCGGACGCCTGGAAGTTCTGCCAGGAGGCCCTGCGGGCGGACATCGCCGACATCCAGGGCGGCACCACCGGAGAGGGGATCCACCTCGGCGCCATGGCCGGCACCCTCGACCTCGTCCAGCGCGGACTGACCGGTCTCGAGACCCGCGGCGGAGCCCTGTGGCTCGACCCGGTGCCCCTGCCCGAACTGTCCTCCTACGGCTTCACCCTGCGCTACCACGGCCACTGGGGCGTCCGGCTGCGGCTGGAACACGGCCTGCTGGAGATCGCCGTGCCCGCCTCCGGCCGTTCCCCGATCGAGGTCCACCTCCCGGACCGCACGGTCCGCCTCCAGCCCGGTGAAACGGACCGCCTGGCGCTCCCCGGCTGAGACGCGCGAGCGCCCGTCCGGTCCCGGAAACGGACCGGACGGGCGCTCGGTGGTCGGGCCCTTGCGGGGCAGGGGGTCAGGCGCCGCTCTCGCGCAGCATGTCCTCGCGCTCCACGATCTTCACGCGTTCACGGCCCTGCGGCTCGCCCAGCGCCTTCTCCGCGGCGTCCAGGCGGTACCAGCCGTCCCAGGTGGTGAAGCGGATGCCGCGTTCGGCGAGGAACGCGTCCACGGCCTCGGGGTCCGGCGACGCGGGCGTCTGGAGCCGGCCGCCCGCGTAGTCCGCCAGCAGATTCCCCACCGTCTCGTTGGCGTCGCCCTTGGTGTGGCCGATCAGGCCCACCGGACCGCGCCGGATCCAGCCGGTGACGTACGTGGAGTCCAGGTGCTCACCGGTCTCCTGGACGACGCGCCCGCCCTCGTCCGGGACCGTGCCGGAGTCGACGTCCCAGGGCAGCTTGGGGAGCTTGTCGGAGAGGTAGCCCACGGCCCGGTAGACCGCGCTGACGTCCCAGTCCTTGAACTCGCCGGTCCCCTTCACGTTGCCGGTGCCGTCGAGCTCGGTGCGCTCGGTGCGCAGGCCGACGACCTTGCCGTCCTCGCCGAGGATCTCGGTGGGCGACTCGAAGAAGTGCAGGAACAGCTTGTGCGGACGGTCGCCGACGTCGCGGATCGCCCAGTTCTCCAGGGTCTTGGCGACCATGTCGGCCTGCTTGTTGCCGCGCCGGGTGGCGATCGAACCGTCGTCGTAGTCGATGTCCTCGGGGTCGACGATCACCTCAATGGTGGGGGAGTGGTCCAGCTCCCGCAGCTCCATCGGGCTGAACTTCGCCTGCGCCGGCCCACGGCGGCCGAAGACGTGGATCTCCACCGCCTTGTTGGCCTTCAGGCCCTCGTGGACGTTCGGCGGGATCTCGGTGGGCAGCAGCTCGTCGGCCGTCTTGGCCAGGATCCGGGCCACGTCGAGGGCGACGTTGCCGACGCCGAGCACGGCGACCTTCTCGGCCTCGAGCGGCCAGGTGCGCGGCACGTCCGGGTGGCCGTCGTACCAGGAGACGAAGTCCGCGGCGCCGTAGGAGCCGTCCAGGTCGATGCCCGGGATCGGCAGCGCGCGGTCGGCCGTGGCGCCGGTGGCGAAGATCACACCGTCGTAGAACGCGCGCAGATCGTCGAGGTGGAGGTCGGTGCCGTAGTCCACGTTGCCGAACAGCCGGATCTGCGGCTTGTCGAGCACTTGGTGCAGGGCGGTGATGATGCCCTTGATCCGCGGGTGGTCGGGGGCGACGCCGTAACGGATCAGTCCGAACGGCGCCGGCATGCGCTCGAAGATGTCGATGGACACGCCCGGTTCGGCGGCCACGTCGGACTTGAGCAGGGCGTCGGCGGCGTAGATCCCGGCGGGGCCGGATCCGACGATGGCTACCCGCAGGGGGCGGGGCATGGTCAGGTTCCCTTCGAGCGATGACAGACGACTCGGTTGGAAGCCTAGACTGAGGCATGCCTTACCTGGTACGCGGGTCCGGTCTATGGACTCATAAGTCTCTCTTATGAGGACTCCCCACGCGGCCTTATGCCTCACGGAACGGGCTGTTCCGTCCAGATGACCTTGCCGGCGGGCAGGTAGCGGGTGCCCCAGCGTTCGGCGAGCTGGGCGACCAGGAACAGGCCGCGTCCGCCCTCGTCCGTCATGGTCGCGTACCGCAGGTGGGGCGAGGTGCTGCTGCTGTCGTACACCTCGCAGACCAGGGTGCGGTCGTACAGCATCCGCACCCGGATGGGGGCGTCGCCGTAGCGGAGCGCGTTGGTGACCAGCTCGCTCAGGATCAGCTCCGTGCCGAATGCCAGCTCGTCCAGCCCCCACTCGGCCAGCTTCCGGGTGACCGCCGCCCGCACCTCGCCGACGGCCGCCGGATCGGGCGGCACCGGCCACTGGGCGATCCGGCCGGCGTCCAGCGCCCGCGTCCGCGCCACGAGCAGCGCGATGTCGTCACCGGCCCGCGCCGGGCGCCGGGACTCCAGTACGACCCTGCACGTGTCCTCGGGGGAGTCGCCGGCCCGGGACAGCGCCTCGCACAGCTGCTCCAGACCGACGTCGATGTCGTGCCCGCGGTCCTCGACCAGTCCGTCGGTGTAGAGCACGAGCCGGCTGCCTTCCGGCAGGTCCAGATCGGCCGACTCGAACGGCAGACCGCCGAGCCCCAGCGGGGGACCGGCGGGCACGTCCCAGAACTCCACGCCGCCGCCCGGACGGACCACGGCCGGCGGCGGATGGCCCGCCCGGGCCACGGTGCAGCGCCGGGAGACCGGGTCGTAGACCGCGTACAGACAGGTCGCCCCCGTCACCGGCGCGCTCTGTTCGTCCTGCGCCTCGTCCTGGTCGATGCGCCCGACCAGCTCGTCGAGCAGGGCCAGGAGCTCGTCGGGCGGGAGGTCCAGCGCGGAGAAGTTGTGCACCGCCGTGCGCAGCCGCCCCATCGTGGCCGCCGCGTGCAGGCCGTGGCCGACGACGTCGCCGACCACGAGCGCGACCCGGGCCCCGGACAGCGGCAGCACGTCGAACCAGTCCCCGCCCACCCCGGCCTGCGCGGGCAGGTAACGGTAGGCGATCTCCAGGGCGTTCTGCTCGGGCAGGGTGCGCGGCAGCAGGCTCCGCTGGAGCGTCACCGCCATGCCGTGCTCGCGGGTGTAACGGCGGGCGTTGTCGATGGCGACCGCGGCCCGCGCGACCAGCTCCTCCGCGAGAGCCAGCTCCTCGGTGTCGAACGGCTCCGCCTTCCGCGAACGCCAGAAGCTCACCACCCCGAGCACCAGCGTCCCGGCCCGCAGCGGCACGGTGATCAGCGAATGGATGCCGTACGCCATGACCTGCCCGGAGCGCTCCGCGTCCTGTGCGTGCCAGCCCGGCGCCTCGTCGAGCCGGGGCTCCAGGACCGGCCGGCCGGTGGCGAGGCTGACACCCTGCGGGGACGAGCCGACGAAGCGGATCTGCTCGTCCTTGGGGTAGAGCGGAGCGTCCGTGCCGATCCCCGCCGACGCCGTGCGGCGCAGTGCGCCGGTCGCGTCGGGGTGGCCGCCGGCCGGCACCGACTCGAACAGGTCCACCGTGACGAAGTCGGCGAACCGCGGCACGGCCAGTTCGGCGAGCTCCTCGGCCGTGCGGGTGACGTCCAGGCTCGTCCCGATGCCCACCCCGGCGTCGTACAGCATGTCGAGCCGCGCGCGGGACACCTCCGCCCGGCCGGACAGGGCGCGCAGCTCGGTGGAGTCGCGGACCGTGGCCACGCTGCCGGGCGGGCCGCCCGCCCGGTCGGTGGGCCGCTGGTTGACCGCCAGGAGCCGGTCGGCCACCGGATGCACCTCGTCCGTGGCGACGCGGCCCGAGGACAGCAGCTCGGCGGTGCCGGGGTCCAGGCCGAGGGCCTGCACGGGCCGGCCCTCGGCGTCCTCGGGCAGGCCGAGCAGCCGGCGCGCCTCGTCGTTGGCGAGCATCAGCGTCCCGTCCCCGTCGACGATGATCACCCCCTCGCGCACCGCGTGCAGCACCGCGTCGTGGTGTTCGTACATCCGGGTCATCTCGTGCGGGCCCAGGCCGTGGGTCTGGCGCAGCAGCCGTCTGCTCACCAGGGCCGCGCCGCCGGTCGCCAGGGCGAGCGCGGCGAGCGCCGCGCCCAGGACGAGGGGCAGCTGGTCCTTCGCGGCCCCGCCCACGTGCTCGGTCGTGATGCCGGCCGACACCAGGCCCACCACCTCGCCGCCGGCGTCCTTCACCGGCACCACCGCCTGCACCAGCCGTCCGATGGTGCCCTCGATCTCCTCCACCACCGGCTCGCCGGCCAGCGCGGGCCCGATGGTGCCGACGAACCGCTTGCCGATGCGGTCCGTCCTGGGATGCGTGTAGCGGGTGCCGTCGGTGTTCATGACGACGACGAAGTCGACCCGCGCCTGCTCGCGCGCCGCCTCGGCGCGCGGCTGGAGCACGGCCGTGGGGCCGGGGGAGTCCAGCGCCTCGACGATGCCCGGCGCGTTCGCGAAGGTCTCCGCGACGGCGAGCGAGCGGTTGCGGGCCTCCTGCGTGCTGTCCCGCCGCACCTGGAGCACCAGCGCCACGACGGCGGCCACGACCAGCAACAGCACGATCAGCAGGTGCAGCACGAACACCTGTCCGGCGACGCTGCGCCCGCTCGGCACCGACCGCAGCGCCGCCGCCGGATGCCACCGGGAGCGGCCGTCCGCGTCCCGCCGGCGCCGTACGGACGCCGCGGTACCGGGCTGCAGGGACGACCGGGGCCGGGATCGACCCATGAGTCGGACCATGTGCCATGTCTACACTGCCGCGCCACGCGAGGCGAGGGGCGGCGTCCACCCGAACGGCGGGACGCCGTGTCCCGGGTCCCCCGGGTCGCGCGCGGCCGTCCCCCGGTGACCGCGCGCGACCCTCCCCCGGCACGCGGCCGTCCCCCGAAGGCCGCGCGCGTTCCTCGACCGGGCCACCCCGGCACGCCGTGCTCCGCGGCCTCAGTCGGCCAGGGCGCGGGCCAGTTCCGTGGTGGCGCGGGCGATCTCGGTGTCCGGCTCGGCCAGCAGCCGGTTCAGGTCGCCGCGCCGGGCGCGCACCGCCTGCCGGGCGGCCCGCTCCCACACCACCGGGTTCTCCCGGCGGTTGAGCAGCTTGGGATACGCGGCGGCGGTGCTCTCCCACTGCCGGGCGTCGGCGATGGCCTTGAGCAACTGGATGATCCCGGCCCGGCAGGTGATGTGCGGCAGCTGGGCCAGCTCCCAGAGGAAGGGGACCGTGGCGGCGGTCGCCTGTTCCGTGACGAAGCCGTACTGGCAGATCCGTTTCCGCAGATCCTCCAGGGCGGCGCCGGCGGTGCCGGCGTCCCCCCAGGCGATGCCGTTCAGCAGCAGGGGGATGGCCGCCGCCGAACCGGTGGAGTCCTGCATGTCGGCCCACGGCACGCGGGACAGTGCCGTGAGGGGCGTGGTACGGGCCACTCCGGTGGGGGACGTGTGGCGCACAGGGCGCTCGCTGCTCGGCTGTTCCGTAGAAGCGCTGCGCATGGCGTGGGTGCCTTTCCGCGGCAGTCGTGTCAGATGGGGGGTCGGGTCGACAACCGGGCCCACACCGTCTTGCCCGCCGGAGGGGTCGGGGTCCAGCCCCATCCCTCCGACAGGGCGTCGACGATGCGCAGCCCCCGGCCGTGCTCCTCCGGGCCGGGGCCGGCACCGGGTCTGCGGACGGGCGGACGGTCGTCGGGGTCGGAGACGGTGAGCAGCAGGTGCGTGGGCTCCAGGTGGAACCCGAGCCGGATGTCCGGCGCGCCCGCGCACCGCGGTGCCGCGTGGATCACGGCGTTGGCGGCGAGCTCGGTGATCACGAGGGTGGCGTCGTCGCAGTGGTGGCCGAGCGACCAGTCGCGCAGGGTGTCCCGGGTGAAGCACCGCGCCCGTGCGAGCCCCTCCCGGCCGCACGCGAGGCGCAGCGTGACCGAGGCGGACCCGGGGCGGGCCGTCACCGGCACCGGGAGCGGCCGGCGCGGACCCGCCGCCGTGCCGCGGCCACCGGTCCGTGTCACGGCGGCGGCCGGGGGCCGGAGCAGTGGATGCGCAGGTGATGACACGGCATCTCCCTGATGCGACGTCAGGACGGAGCGCCAGCACGGGGGTTGACGCCGCAGCTATTATCCACGCTGACGGCGCTCTCGTGCAATTGCACGGGAAATTGCGCGAGATTTTTCCGGGGCGGCCGGCCGGGCGGCGCACCGGGAGACACGGGAACAGCAAGGAGACAGCGGTGCCAGGAGTGCGCAACGGAGTGCGGGCCAGCCAGTTGGACGCCCGCTGGATCAAGAGCCGGCACAGCAACGCCGAGGGCAACTGCGTCGAGGTGGCCCCGCTGACCGACGGGGGCATAGCGATGCGCAACTCCCGTGACCCCGACGGCCCCGCCCTCGTCTACACGGCCGCGGAGCTGGCGGCGTTCCTGGCCGGCGCGAAGGACGGCGAGTTCGACCACCTCGTCTGAAACGCCCGCGGTGAACGGCGCCGGCCGTCCGGGCCGGTGCCGGCCGCGCGCGAGCGGAGTCCGGCTCGCCACTTCCCCGCGGCTTTCGTACGTGGATGCGGTGAGGGGCAGTCAGGTGCGATAGTGTAAACCGCCCTTCCGCCGGTCCGCTGGGAGTCAGGATGTCCGCCGCGTCGCATCGCATCTCCCGTCTGGAACCCTATCTGGACAGGCCCGAGCCCGCTCCGACCCTGCTGAAGATGCTGGTCGGCGTGCAGCTGGCGGGCTTCCGTGACGATGCCGGGCTCTCCCAGGACCAGGCGGCGCGCTCCGTCGGCTTCAGCCCGGCGAAGCTCTCCCGCATCGAGTCCGGCAAGGGCCGCCGCCCGCCCACCGAGGGTGACGTCCGGGCCCTGCTGAAGCTCTACGGCACCGACGAGTACGAGGCCTCGGTGCTGCTCAAGCTGCTGCTGCGGGCCGGGGAGCCGGGCTGGTGGCAGCGGTACGACAAGCGGCTGATGCCCGAGTGGTTCGACCGCCTGGTGGGGCTCCAGGAGGCCGCCGCCACCATCCGCACCTTCGAGATCCAGTACGTCCCCGGGCTGCTGCAGACCGCCGCCTACACCCGCGCGGTGGTGGAGCGGGGACTGCCGCACGCCCCGGCGGGTGAGGTGCAGCGCCGGGTCGAGCTGCGCATGCGCCGTGCCGAACTGCTGATGCGCGAGGCCGCGCCGCAGCTCTGGGCCGTCATAGACGAGTCGGTCCTGCTGCGCGTCCTGGGCGGCCCCGCGGTGATGCGCGAGCAGCTCGAACACCTGGTGGCGATGGCCGAGCGGACCAACGTGACGGTGCAGATCGTGCCGCTGGACGTGACCAACGCGTCGGCTCCCGCCATCCCCGTGACCTATCTGCGCTTCGGCGGGCTCGACCTGCCCGACGTGGTCTACCTGGAGCACATCAGGAGCGCCAACTTCCTGGAGGACCGCGACGAGACGGAGGAGTACCGGATCGCGCTGGACCGCCTCGCCGACGAGGCGCTCACACCGCGCGACTCGGTGGAACTGCTCCGCAGGACGATCGAGTCGCGCTACGCCACGGAGTAGCGCCGGGCGCGGACCCGCCGGCGCCCCGTGGGACCCGAGCGGTCCGGCGGGGGCGTCGCGGCGTCAGGGGTTACAGCGGGAGCCGGCCCACACCGCCGAACTCGATCCACTCCTTGGTGAGCTGGCGGGGCGCCACCTCGGTGTCCGGACGCCAGGTGGACACCTCCACCAGGCCCGGCTCCAGGATCTCCAGGCCCTCGAAGTACGACTCGACGTCCTTCTGCTCGCGCACCCGGCCCCAGTTCCCGTGGGTCGCCTTGTCCATGAAGTCGGTGACGAACGCGCGGACCTCCGGGTCCTCGCTGACGAGCTGGCACATCACCATGAAGCTGCCCGGCGCCAGCCGTTCGCGCACCCGGCGGGCCAGGGCGAGCGGACCGTCGGTGTCACTGTCCGGGATGCAGTGGAAGACCGAGTTGAACAGCACGCAGACCGGCTCCGAGAAGTCGATCAGGCGCCGGGTCTCCGGGTGGCCGAATATCCCCTCGGTGTCGCGCATGTCGGCCTGGATGACCGCGGTGCGCCGGTCCTGTTCCAGCAGGGCGCGGCCGTGCACCAGCACCATCGGGTCGTTGTCGGCGTACACCACGTGGGCGGTCGGGTCGATGCGCTGCGCGACCTGGTGGACGTTGTCCTGGGTGGGCAGACCGGAACCGTGGTCGACGTACTGCCGTATCCCGTACTCCTGCGTGAGGGTGCGGACCACCCGCTGGAGGAAACGCCGGTTGTTCAGCGCCAGGCGGCGGGTGCTGGGCACCACCTTGTCGAGTTCCTCGGTCGCGGCACGGTCCGCCGCGTAGTTGTCCTTGCCGCCCAGGTAGTAGTCGTACATGCGCGCCGCCGTCGGCACGGTCGCGTCGATCTCGGTGGACAGCTGCTTACCGGTGTGCATCGTTCCCCCTGCGGGCGCGCCAACTGGACTGGCTGGACAGGGAGTACATCCTAGGGAGCCGCGAAGGGGCCGTGCCAGCCCGTTGGGGAACGTCGCCCGGAGGGAAGGGCGTGTCGATCGCCCGGAATAACTCCGAGTATCCTATTGTGTACCCAGCGTGAGAGTACTTGCGCTCCGGAGGAGGGGTACTCGCGGGGCGACGCCGTTTCCCCGTGGGAGGTCGGACCTTGGACAGCTCGACGGACCGGATCGCGAACCCCTGGGGGGCGCGTACCCCCTACGTGCCCGGCACCCCCTGGCCGGTCCGCACCGACATGCACCTGGCGGAGGGGGTCACGGAGGAGGACGTGGAGCGGTGGGTGCGGTCCGCCTCCCTCCTGCACTCCAACGGGGACGCGCTGGACATCGCGGTGCGCGGGGGGCGCATCGTGGGCGTGCGGGGCCGCGCGGTCGACCGGGTGAACCGCGGCCGGCTCGGCCCCAAGGACCTCTACGGCTGGCAGGCCAACCACTCGCCGGACCGCCTCACCCGGCCCCTCGTCCGGGAGGACGGACGGCTGGTCGAGTCGGACTGGGACACCGCCATGGACCGGATCACGGCCCGCACCAGGACCCTGCTCGACGAACGCGGCCCCGGCTCCGTCGGCTTCTACACCACCGGACAGCTCTTCCTGGAGGAGTACTACACCCTCGCCGTCCTCGCCCACGTCGGCATCCGCACCAACCACCTCGACGGCAACACCCGGCTGTGCACGGCGACGGCCGCCGAGGCCCTCAAGGAAACCTTCGGCTCCGACGGCCAGCCCGGCTCGTACGAGGACGTCGATCACGCCGACACGATCGCCCTGTTCGGGCACAACGTGGCGGAGACCCAGACGGTGCTGTGGATGCGGATGCTGGACCGGCTGGAGAGCTCCGACCCGCCCCGGCTGCTGTGCGTCGACCCCCGGCACACCCCCGTCGCCCGCCGCGCCGACGTCCACCTGGCACCGCGTCCCGGCACCAACGTCGCGCTGCTCAACGCGCTGCTGCACGAGATCATCCGCACCGGCCGGACCGACCGCGCCTACATCGACGCGCACACCGTCGGCTTCGGCGAACTCGCCGCCCGCGTCGAGCGGTGCACCCCGAAGTGGGCGGCGGAGATCTGCGACGTCCCCGCCGCGCAGATCGAACGGGCGGCGGAACTCCTCGGCGACGCGCGGCGGCTGCTGTCCACCGTCCTGCAGGGCGTCTACCAGTCCCACCAGGCCTCCGCCGCCGCCGTCCAGGTCAACAACCTGCACCTGATCCGGGGCATGCTGGGCCGCCCCGGCTGCGGGCTGCTCCAGATGAACGGCCAGCCCACCGCGGAGAACACCCGCGAATGCGGCGCGAACGGCGACCTGCCGGGCTTCCGCAACTGGCAGAACGACCGGCACGTGGCGGAACTCGCCGAGATCTGGAACGTCGAGCCGGACGACATCCCGCACTACGGCCCGCCCACCCACGCCATGCAGATCTTCCGCTACGCCGAGCAGGGCTCGCTGGGCATGCTGTGGATCACCGGCACCAACCCGGCCGTCTCCCTGCCCGAACTCGCCAGGATCCGCTCGATCCTCGCGCGGGAAAGCCTCTTCGTGGTGGTGCAGGACCTGTTCCTCACCGAGACCGCCCAGCTCGCCGACGTCGTCCTGCCGGCCGCGACCTGGGGCGAGAAGACCGGCACCTTCACCAACACCGACCGCACCGTGCACCTGTCGGAGAAGGCCGTCGAACCGCCGGGGGAGGCCCGGCCCGACCTCGACATCTTCCTCGACTTCGCCGCCCGCATGGACTTCCGCGACAAGGACGGCGGCCCGTTGATCGGCTGGCGGGACCCGCAGGGCGCGTTCGCCGCGTGGCAGCGGTGCAGCGCCGGGCGCCCCTGCGACTACACCGGACTCAGCTACGACAAGCTGCGGCACGGCAGCGGCATCCAGTGGCCCTGCACCGAGGACGCCCCCGACGGCACCGCCCGTCTCTACACCGACGGCATCACCCACGCCCACCCCGACCGGTGCGAGAGCTACGGCAGGGACATGGTGACCGGCGCGACCGTCACCCCGGTCGAGTACCGCTCCCTCAACCCGGACGGCAAGGCGGTGATCAAGGCCGCCGAATACCTCCCGCCCCACGAGGACGCCTCGCCCGAGTACCCCCTCCAGCTGATCACCGGCCGCACCGTGTACCACTTCCACACCCGCACCAAGACCGGCCGGGCGCCCGAGCTCAACGCCGCCGCACCGGACGTGTGGGCCGAGATCTCACCCGCGGAGGCCGCCGTGCAGGGCCTGTCCGACGGCGACCTGGTCCAGGTCACCACCCCGCGCGGAGCCGTCCGGGCCCGGCTGCGGACCACCGCGATCCGCGACGGCGTGGTGTTCGTGCCCTTCCACTACGGCTACTGGGACACCCCGGAGGGCCACCGGCCGCCCGACGACGCACCCGGCCGGGCCGCCAACGAGACCACCGTCACCGACTGGGACCCGGTCTCCAAGCAGCCCCTGTTCAAGACGGCCGCGGCCCGCGTGACGCTGGTCGCCCGACGCGGCGCGGGGCAGGGCACCGGCGGCGACGGCACCAAGGCGGCGGGGAGCGGCTCATGAGCGGCATCGGCATCACCCTGCGCACCCTGCACGACGGCGAACGGGACCTGGAGCAGGACCTGCTGGCCGCCGCCGAACGCCATCGCGCCGAGCACGAGTTCCACCACGTCGCCACCGACGTCGCCCGCTGGTCCAGGGAGCACGCCACGCGGCTCGCCGCCCTCGGCCACGACCACGGCGTCCGTCTCCCCGGTCCCCGCGACCACCCCTCGCCCGGAGCGCTCGCCGCCCTGCGGGAAAAGGCCTCGCAGGCCCTCGGACGCCGCCCGGAGACGGGCCTGCTCCTCCTGCACGACCTGCGCGACCTGCACCTGGCCGCCGCGCGCAACTCACTCCACTGGGAGATGCTCGCCCAGGCGGCACAGGCCACCCGGGACCGGCAGCTGCTGGAGCTGGTCTCCTCCTGCCATCCCCGGACCCTCCGCCAGATGCGCTGGACCAACACGATGATCAAGGTGCTGTCGCCGCAGCTCCTCGTCAGCGCGTAACCGGCACGGGTGACGGTCCCCGCCGGGGTCTGCACCGGCGCCGGTGCCCCGCTATCGTCGGTTTCGTCCCCAGGGGACGTTCCTCGCCGGCGTCACCGGCGGCCGGCCATCCGCGGGAGGCACGCATGGACGACTACTACGACCTCGGCGACCACCACCGGCCCGTGACGACCTCCTCCGCCGAGGCCCAACTCTGGTTCGACCGCGGGCTGGTGTGGACGTACGCGTTCAACCACGAGGAGGCGGTCGCCTGCTTCGGGAAGGCGGCCGAGGCCGACCCGGACTGCGCCATGGCCCACTGGGGCATCGCCTACGCCCTCGGCCCCAACTACAACAAACCCTGGGAGGCCTTCGGCGACGGCGAACTCGTCGACGCCGTCGCACGCACCCACGGGGCGGTGGAGCGGGCGCACGAGAAGGCCGCGCACGCCACCCCCGTCGAGCGGGCCCTCATCGAGGCCCTGCGCGCCCGCTACCCGCAGGCGGAGGCCCCACAGGACTGCTCGGTGTGGAACGAGCCCTACGCGGACCGGATGCTCGCCGTGTACGAGAACGCCCCCGGCGACCCGGACGTGGCCGCGCTCTGCGCCGACGCCCTGATGAACCTCACCCCCTGGCAGCTGTGGGACCTGCGGACCGGCCGTCCGGCCGACGGCGCCCGCACCCCGGAGGCCAAGGCCGTCCTCGACGGCGCGCTCGCCACCGCCGCGGGCGCCCGGCACCCCGGCGTCCTCCACCTGTACATCCACCTGATGGAGATGTCCCCCACGCCGGAGGCCGCCCTCACCGTCGCCGACCGGCTGCGCGGCGCCGTGCCCGACGCCGGGCACCTGCACCACATGCCCTCGCACCTGGAGGTGCTCTGCGGCGACTACCGCCGGGTCGTCTCCGACAACACCGTCGCCGTCGCCGCCGACGAGAGGTACCTCGCGCGGGCCGGCGCCATGAACTTCTACACGCTCTACCGGGCCCACAACCACCACTTCAGGATCTACGGCGCCATGTTCGCCGGCCAGTCGCAGGTGGCCCTGGACGCCGCCGCGCGGCTCGAGGCCGCCGTCCCCGAGGAGCTCCTCCGGGTGCAGAGCCCGCCCATGGCCGACTGGCTCGAGGGGTTCCTCGCGATGCGCGTCCACGTCCTGATCCGCTTCGGCCGCTGGGACGACATCCTGGCGCTGCCGTTCCCCGCGGACCCGGAGCTGTACTGCGTGACCACCGCCATGCTCCACTACGCACGGGGCGTCGCCCTCTCCGCGGCCGGCGACACCGACCGGGCCGAGGCCGAGCGGGACGGCTTCCGCGCGGCCGTGCGCCGCGTCCCCGGGACCCGGACGCTGTTCAACAACACCTGCCACGACGTCCTCTCCATCGCGTCGGCGATGCTGGACGGCGAACTCGCCTACCGCAAGGGCGAGTACGACACCGCCTTCGCCGCGCTGGAGCGGTCGATCGAACTGGACGACAACCTGCCCTACGACGAGCCCTGGGGCTGGATGCAGCCCACCCGGCACGCCTACGGGGCGCTGCTGCTGGAGCAGGGCCGCGTCGAAGAGGCCGAAGCCGTGTACCGGGCCGACCTCGGTCTCGACGGCACGCTGCCCCGTCCCCTGCAGCACCCGGGCAACGTCTGGGCACTGCACGGGTTCCACGAGTGCCTGCTGCGCACCGGGAGGACCGGGGAGGCGGCGATCATCGCCCAGCAGCTCAAGCAGGCGACCGCGCTGGCGGACGTACCCGTCGAGGCGTCCTGCTTCTGCCGGCTGGAGCCCCACCGGCCGGTGACCTCGGGCGCGGACCGCCCCTGCCACTGAACCGGCCCGTCCGGGCCGGTTCAGCGAGCCGGACGGCGTCCGGCCTCAGCTCGCCTCGACGACGTCCTGGAACGTCTTCATGCAGGAGAAGCAGTGCCGGTCCGTCACATGCCGACGAGTCGACTCGTCCTGCTTCTCCACTCCGCAGAGCGTGGATGACTTGTCCGACGTGAGGACATGCCACACCAGCTCCCCCGAAGTGTCTGCACCGCACCACATCTCGTGCATTTCCAGCTCCCTCCGGGTAGGCATGGAGGCCGCTTCCATACGAGCACGGCCCGCGCCCGGAGGGCTCGTCCGGTGATCCGTTCGGGTGATGTGCGGGGCCGGGACGCATACCGGCGGTGCCGGCCGGGGGAAGAACGGCCGCCGGACGGTCCCGTCCGGGCCGGGGGCCGCGCCCACGTCCACGACACGGCGCGGGTCCCCGCCGAAGAGCCGGGAGCGGCGCGGGCCGTCTGCGCGCGGCGCGGTCACCGCCGGCGCCGACTCCGGCGGTGACCGCGCCTGCCCGTGTACCCCCGCTCCACACCGGCATGCCGTGCGCGCGGGCACGGCTGCCTCCGGGCGCCCGGGCCCGCCCGGAGCCCCGTGGTCCGCCACCCGGGACGCCCGCCGCGGCGCACGAGACCGGTGAGATTGCCGGTCCGCACCGGCCCCCTCCTCTCCGACAGTGGCACCGCCAGTCAATCGGCGGCGCCCCCGGCCGGGGCACGGCCCCCACCACGCCGTGATCCCGGTGCACCGGCCGGGCGGCCCGCTGCGACAGAGAGGACCACTCGCCGTGCAGCAGCACCCCCACACCAGCAGGCGCAGGACCGGCAGGCTCGCCGCACTGACCGCGGCGGTCGCCGCCCTCGTCGGTCTCACCACCCTGGGCGGTCCCGGCGCCCAGGCGGCCGACAACCCCTACGAGCGCGGCCCGGCACCCACCGAATCGAGCATCGAGGCGCTGCGCGGCCCGTACGCCGTGTCGGAGACCTCCGTCTCCTCGCTGGCCGTCACCGGCTTCGGCGGAGGCACCATCTACTACCCGACCAGCACCGCCGACGGCACCTTCGGCGCGATCGCCGTCTCGCCCGGATTCACCGCCTACCAGTCCTCCATCGCCTGGCTGGGCCCGCGCCTGGCCTCCCAGGGCTTCGTGGTGTTCACCATCGACACCAACACCACGCTCGACCAGCCCGACTCCCGCGGCGACCAGCTGCTCGCCGCGCTGGACTACCTCACCCAGCGCAGCGCGGTCCGCGGCCGCATCGACAGCAGCCGGCTCGGCGTCATGGGCCACTCGATGGGCGGCGGCGGAACCCTCGAAGCCGCCAAGGACCGGCCCTCGCTCCAGGCGGCGATCCCGCTGACGCCCTGGAACCTCGACAAGACCTGGCCCGAGGTCCGGACCCCCACGCTCCTCTTCGGGGCCGACGGCGACACGGTCGCCCCGGTCTCCAGCCACGCCGAGCCCCTCTACACCGGCCTGCCGTCCTCCCTGGACCGGGCCTACATCGAGCTGAACGGCGCCACCCACTTCACGCCCAACACGTCGAACACGACGATCGCGAAGTACAGCGTCTCCTGGCTGAAGCGGTTCATCGACAACGACACCCGCTACGAGCAGTTCCTGTGCCCGCTGCCCCGGCCGAGCCTGACGATCGAGGAGTCCCGGGGCAACTGCCCGCACACCTCCTGAGATCCCCGGCTCCCGCCGGACGGCCACCCGGTGGCGGCCCGCGTCCGACGCGGGCCGCCACCGGAGTTGTGCGCGTGCACCGCCGGGCGCCGGGCGTCCTGTGGCCCGGCACATATGTGGACGCGCCGCTTCCACCCCACCTTACGCGTAAGTAACATCGAGTGGGTGACCCGACAGACGACTCCGCGGCGGCAGGCGGTCCACCGGCTGCTGGACGGGCTGCGCACCGACGGCGGCGTCCGCGTCGTGACCGGTGAACCCGGCTGCGGCCGCACGGCGTTCCTCGAGTACGCCGCCGCCTCCTTCCGCGCCGGACCGGTGTGGCACGTACGCGCCGGGTCCGGCCGTACCGCACCTCCGCTGAGCGGCCTGCACACCTTGCTGCGTGCCGCCGGCCGTACCGTGCGGGCCGCCGGGGACGGCACGGCGGGGGAGACGCTGTTCGACGTCCTGCGGGCGGCGGCCGGCGCGTCGCCGCTCCTGGTGTGCGTGGACGACGCGCACCTGTGGGACGCCGCGTCCCGCGCCGCGCTGGGGCACGCCGCCGCGCGGGTGCGTGCGGCGGGGGTCCGGGCGGGGCTGCTTCTCACGGTTCCCGGACACCGGCCCGTCGACCGGGAGCTGGCGGCACTGCCCGTGCTGCGGCTGGGCCCGCTGGCACCCGGGGACGCGGCCCGTGTGGTCGACGAGGCGACCGGCGGCGCCGTCGACCCCGGCGTGCGCGAGGAGCTGGTGACGGCGGCCGAGGGCAATCCCGCGCTGCTGCTGGCGCTGGTCCACCGGCTGTCGCCCGCCCAGCTCGGCGGGCGCCGGGCGCTGCCCCGGCCGCTGGCCGACGGGGAGGTCCTCACCGGGGTGGTCGGCGGGTGCCTGACCGACGGACCGCCGGACGGAGCCGGTCTGCTGCTGACGACGGCGGCCGCCGTGCGCGCGACGGGGGAACCGGACGCCGACGCGGACCTCGTACGGCGGGCGGCCGGGACCGGCGCGGCACGGCCGTTGCCCGAGGTACTGGTCCTGGCCGAGGGGCGCCTGCGGTTCCGCAGCGCGCTGCTGGGCCGGGCGGTGTACGCCGGCGCACCGCCCGAGCGGCGCCGTGCCGCGCACCGCGCACTGGCCGCGTGCCTGGCGGGCACCGGTACGGACGGCGTCCGCGCGCTGCTGCACCGCTCCCGGGCCGTCACGGGCCCCGCCCCCGGCCTCGCGGCCGAACTCGCGGCGGCGGCGGGCTCCGCGCCGCCGGACCTGCGCAGCAGGGCGCTCACTCGCGCCGCCGAGCTGACGCCGGACGAGGCGGAGCGGGCACACCGCTACACCGCCGCCGCGGCACAGGCCCTGCTGGCCGGGCACTCTCCCGAGGCCCTGCGCCTGCTCGACACCGCCCGGAGCCGCCCGGCCCCCGCGTCCGTACGCGGCGGCGCGGAACTCCTGCGGGGCGCGGTGCTCCTCGCCGACGGGCCGGTGGACGACGCCCGTGAGTCCTTCCTGCTGGCCGCGGGTCTGCTCGCCCGGGCCGACCACGAGGCCGCCGGGGAGGCGATCCTGGGAGCGGCGGACGCCGCATGGGCGGCGGGCGACCCGGACTCCTGCCTCCAGATCCTCGCGGCCCCCGCCACGCACACACCGACCGCCGGGATCCGGGCCACCGGCTCCGGCGCGCGATCCGTCGGCGCCGGGACGGCCGTGGGGGCCGGCGCCGGGTCCCGGACGCCCGCGCACGCCGGTCCCGGGGCGCAGGGCCCGGCCGGCGGGGCCCCCGTCGTGGGCGGTGCCGGGCGGGCGGCCGTCGGCGGGGCCCCCGGTGCGGCGGTGAGGGCCGGCCGGGCTGTCCTCGGCGGGGGGACGCCGGGGGCCGGCTCCGCGGGCGGTGCGGGAGCCGCCGGTGGTGACGCGGCTGGTGCCGCGCCGCGTTCCGGGCTGCACCGGGATCACCGGGACGGGATGCGGGCCGTGCTCCTGGGGCGGTTCGACCGTGCCGCCGGCCCGCTGCGGCGGGTGGTCGAGCGGGGGCTGTCCGGCGACGAGCCCGAGCCGCTCCTGCGGTCCGCCTCCGCCGCGCTCATGCTCGGTGACGTGACCGCCGCCCGCCGCGCCGGCGCACGGGCACGCGCCGCGGCCCGCACCCTCGGCCGCGCCGCCCTCGAACCGAGGGCGCTGGAGTACCTGGCCTACGCCGAACTGCGGGCCGGCCGCCACCAGCTCGCCCGGACCCATGCCGAGGAGGGGCTGCGCACCGCGTCGCGGACCGGGCAGCGGAACACGGCCGCCCACCACCACGCGGCACTGGCGCTCGCCGCGTCCATCGAGGGGGAGCGGGAGATCGTCGCCGAGCACGTCGCCGCGGCCCTGTGCACCGCCGGCCGGCACGGACTCGCGCAGGCCGCGACGCTCGCCCAGTGGGCCGCGGCCCGCGCCGACCTCGGCGCCGGCCGTCCCCGCGAGGCCGCGGACCGGCTGGGCCCCCTGGTCCGACCCGGTGCCCGCCGCGGCCACTTCGCGGTGTGGATGCTCGCCGTCCCCTGCTTCGTGGAGGCCACCGCACTCGCCGGACACCCCGAGCACGCGGTCACGGCCGTCGAGGAGTTCGCCCTGTGGGCCGCCTGCGGGGCCGACCCGCAGGCCCCCGCCCAGCTCCTGCGCTGCCGCGCCCTCCTGGCCACCCCGGACGCGGCCGACACCCTGTACCTGCGTGCCCTGGACCGCCACGAGGAGACGGCCGGAGACTTCGAACGGGCACGCACGGCACTGCTCTACGGCAAGTGGCTGCGGCGCAGACGCCGGCTGCGCGAGGCGCGCGACCGTCTCGGGGAGGCGCTGATGGGCTTCGAGCGCTGCGGCGCGCACCTGTGGGCGCAGCAGGCCGCCGCCGAGTCGCGGGCGGGCGGTGCGGCCCCCGGCCGGCCGGGGGCCGGGGAGGTGTCCCGGCTGACCCCGCAGCAGCTGCGTATCGCACGGCGCGTCGCCGAGGGCGCCACCAACCGGGAGGTGGCCCTGAGCCTGTCCGTCAGCACCCGCACCGTCGACTACCACCTGCGGAACATCTTCGCCGTCCTGGGTGTCCGTTCCCGGGTCGAGCTGGTCCGCCTCGTCGAACAGGCGGAAAAGACCGGTGCACAACCCTAGGGACCGACCGGACGGTATGTCATCCTTCGGGACAGGACGAGTCCGATGGCGGCCGGCCCACGGGCTCCCCCGTACCGGCCGTGCGCCGATACGGGGACCGCCGCACGGGCACCGCCGGGAAGCCGACCCTGGGGGAGATGCGCGATGCGACACGCCGTACGGCCACGTACCCTGCCGCGCCCTGGACCCGTGCCCGCTCCGCGGCCCCGGACACCGCGCGTGCGGTCGCTGATCGACGCCGACGCGCTGCGCGTGCTGCACCGGGCCGCCCGCGTCCTGCTGGACGACCTGCCCCAGCTCACCGACCGGCTGGTCGCCGCACTGCAGGAACAGGAGCCCGCCTACCGGGCCGCGGTGGAGGGTGACGCCACCGAGACCTGGCAGGAGGCGCACCGTTCGCTGCGGCACAGCGTCTCCTCCCTGCTCGACCCGCGGGGCGCCCGTGACGCGGCGCGGCGCTGCACCTGGAGGATCGGCGCCACGCGCGCCGAGCAGGGGTTGCCGCTGGACGCCCTGCTGCACGCCTTCCGGCTGGGCGGCTCGCTGGTGTGGCAGGGCCTGGTCGACGAGACGTCCCGGAGGGCGCCCGAGGACGTACGGCTGCTGGTGCACGTGGCGTCCGACGTGTGGGACTTCGTCGACGAGCACTGCACCCTCGTCGCGGACGCCTACCGGCAGACCGAGCGACAGCTGGCCTGGCGGAGGGAGAACAGGGTGCGTCTGCTGGCCGCGGCCCTGCTGGACGGCACGAGCAGGATCGCCGACCTCCCCGAGGCCGCGCAGGCGCTGAACCTGCCCGAGGACGGGCGGTACGTGGTCGTCGCGGTCGCCGGCGGCCGCCCCACCGGCTGTCCCGGTGCCCAGGCGGACCCCGCTCCGGGTGTGCGCGCGCACTGGCACACGGGCGTGGACGCCGATTACGGCATCGTCCTGGTCGAGGACGGCACGGAGCCCGTCGTGCCCCGGGAGCAGGCGGCCGGGGCTCGGGTGGGCGTCAGCAGCGCGGTCGACGGGCTGTCCGCCGTGGGGGAGGCACGACGGCTGGCGGACACCGCGCTGAGCCTGTGCCCCGAGCAGGGCGGCACGGTCCATCTGACCGAGCACCTGCCGGCGGCGCTGGTGGTGTCGAGTCCCGAACTCGGCGCCGCGCTGGCCGAGCGGCTGCTCGGCCCGCTGGCCCACCTCGAACCCGCCGACGCGGAGGTGCTGCTGGACACCCTGGTCACCTGGCTGGCCTGCGACGGCTCGGCCCAGCGGGCCGGCCGGCGCCTGTACTGCCACCGCAACACCGTCCTCAACCGCCTCCGCCGCTACGAACAGCTCACCGGCCGCTCCCTCTCCCGCCCCTCCGACCTGATCGAGGTCAGCCTGGCCCTGACGGCCCGCACCCTCCTCCACCGCTGACCTCCCCGGGCACCCCGCCCCCTCCGCAACCAGCCGCACCCCCACACACAGCCGCGGGCAGCCGCACCGCCCCACGCGGCTACGGGCAGACGGCGCCGGGCCCCACGCGGCTGCGGACAGTCGTGCCTCCCCCAGTGCCTTGAAGGCCTGGGAGGGCGGGCGCCGGGGGTACCCCCTCTGGGGGAGGCACCCCGCCGGAAGCGGCGGGTGACACCCGGGCCCGGCGCCGCGGCTCCGGTGCCGTCGCCCCGGCCCCGGGCCTGGGCACCCGCACAACCCCCGCCCGCCCGCGTTGGTACGCCGCAGCGTACGGGCGTCGAGAGCTGTACCGCCCCTGAGCCCCCGTGCTGTCGTGAGCACCCCTTCCCCCGAAGCCGTGACCGCCCCGCGCGGCACGGCCCCGAGGAGTCGTGATGCCCGAAGCACCACCGGACGACCTGCCCGCCCTGCACGTCGAGAACGTCGACGTGACGTACGGGCGCGCGCTGTCCGCTCTCCGCTCCGTGTCCCTGACCGTTCCGCACGGCGCCGTCGTCGCCCTGCTCGGCGCCAACGGCGCCGGCAAGACGACCCTGCTGCGGGCCGTGTCCGGCACGCTGCGCCTGCACCGCGGCGCGATCACGGCCGGCCGTATCCGCTACGGCGAGACGGTGCTCGACGGCAAGGACCCCGTCGCGGCGGTACGCGCCGGAGTCGTCCAGGTCCCCGAGGGGCGGCGGGTGTTCGCCGGGCTCTCGGTCGACGAGAACCTGCGCTCCGGCGGCCTCGGGCTCGGCCGGCGCGGGCGCGCCCAGGTCCGGGAGGCCCGCGACCGGGTCTTCACGCTCTTCCCCCGGCTCGCCGAACGCACCCACCAGGCCGCCGGCCTGCTCTCCGGCGGTGAGCAGCAGATGCTCGCCATCGGCCGGGCCCTGATGGCCGCCCCGCGCCTGCTGCTCCTCGACGAACCCTCCCTCGGCCTCGCCCCGCAGATGGTGTACCGGATCGCCGAGGTGGTCCGTGAGATCAACGCCCAGGGCACCGCCGTACTCCTCGTCGAGCAGAACGCCGGCATGGCGCTCTCCCTCGCCGACCGGGCGCACGTCCTGGAGGTGGGCGAGACCCGGCTGTCCGGCCCCGCCGACGAACTCGCCCGCACCGACGCCGTGCGCCGCCTCTACCTGGGCGAGCCGGCAGAGGACCAGGGGGCGGCGTGACCGACCGCACCACTACCGCACCGCCCGTGCTCGACGTGCGGGACGTCACCGTGCGCTTCGCCGGACTCACCGCCCTCGACGGCGTCTCCTTCACCGTCGCCCCGGGGTCGGTGCACGCGCTCATCGGACCCAACGGCGCCGGCAAGTCGACCTGCTTCAACGTGCTCTCGGGGCTGTGCCGCCCGGCCGCCGGCACGGTGGCGCTCGGCGGCACCGAGCTCACCCGCCTCGCCCCGCACCGCATCGCCGCGCTCGGCGTGGCCCGCACCTTCCAGAACATCGTCACCACCCACGGCACCGTCGCCGACAACCTGATGCTCGGCCGTCACGCCCTGTCCCGCGCCGGGTTCGCCGCGAGCGCGCTGCGCCTGCCGGGCGCCGTGCGGGAGCAGCGCGAACACCTCGCCAGAGCGCGCGAGATCGCCGAACTCACCGGCCTCGGGGACCACTTCGGCAGCCCCGTCGCCCTGCTGTCGTACGGCGACCGCAAGCGCGTCGAACTCGCCCGCGCCCTCTGCCTGGAGCCCCGTGTGCTGCTCCTCGACGAGCCCGTGGCCGGCATGAACGCCGCCGAACGCGCCCGCACCGCCGAGGTGGTGGGCGAACTGCGCGCCGAACTCGGCCTGTCCGTCGTCCTCGTCGAGCACGACATGGGCCTCGTCATGCGCCTCGCCGACGACGTCACCGTGCTCGACTTCGGCAGGCCCATCGCCCACGGCACCCCCGACGAGGTCCGGCAGGACCCCGAGGTGCTGCGCGCCTACCTCGGCACCGACGCGACCGGGGAGGACGCGGCATGACGACATTCCTCGACAACATCCTCGGCGGACTGGCACTCGGTGCGGTCTACGCGCTGGTCGCCCTCGGCTTCGTCGTCATCTTCAGGGCATCCGGCGTCCTCAACTTCGCCCACGGCTCGCTGCTCCTGCTCGGCGGCTACCTCACCGCCGTCCTGCACGACGACCTCGGCTTCGCCGGGGCGCTCGCGCTGGCGATCCTCGCCACGGCAGCCCTCGCGGGCGCACTCGACCGGTTCCTGCTGCAACGCGGCGGCCAGGACGCCCACTCCGCCCATGTGCAGACCATCGTCACCATCGGCATCGACATCGTCCTGCTCACCGATCTGGCCCGGCGCATCGGCGGCGACCTGCTGTCCCTGGGCGACCCGTGGGGCGATGCGGTGACCGAGCTGGGCCCGGTGACCGTCGCCGACAGCCGGCTCGCCGCGATCGTGGTGTCGGCCGTGGTCATCGGCGGGGTGTTCGCGCTCTTCCGGTTCACCCCCTGGGGACTGTCCCTGCGGGCGGCGGCCGAGGACCTGGAGGCCGCCGCGCTCATGGGCGTACGGCTCGGCCGGGTGCGCGCCGGCGCCTGGTGCCTGGCGGGCGCGCTCGCCGCGCTGGCGGCCGTGTTCCTCGCCGCGTTCCCCGCGCCCGGACTGGAGCGCACCACCGGGCAGATCGCCCTCAACGCCTTCCCGGCGGCGATCCTGGGCGGCCTCGCCTCCCCGGCCGGCGCCCTCGCGGGCAGCCTGATCATCGGCCTGACCGAGGCACTCGTCGTCGGCTACCAGTCCGAACTGCACGTCCTCGGCGAGGGGTTCGGCGACGTCGCCCCGTACGCCGTGATGCTGCTCGTCCTGCTCGTACGGCCCACCGGGCTGTTCGGCGCGAAGGGAGCGGCCCGTGTCTGACCGACTCCTCGCCGCCCTCACCCGCCGCCGGGCCCCGCTCCTGCTGCTCGCCGTCCTCCTGTGCCTGCCGCCGTTCTACCTGGACGCCTTCTGGCTGCGCATCGGCCTGTTCTCCATGGCGGCCGCCATCGGCGCCACCGGCCTCGCCCTGCTCAGCGGCACCGCCGGACAGCTCTCCCTGGGCCACGCCTTCTTCCTCGCCGTCGGCGCCTACGGCTACACCTGGCTGGCCGGCGAACCCGGCCCGGGGCTGCCCCCGGCCCTCGCCGCGCTCCTCGCGGTACTGCTCGCCGGAGCGGCCGGCGGACTGTTCAGCCCCGTCGCCGCCCGGGTCAAGGGCATCTACCTGGGCATCGCCACCCTCGCGCTGGTCTTCCTCGGCCACCACGTCCTGCTGACCGCGGACTCCGTCACCGGCGGCTTCAACGGCCGCTCCGTGCCCCCGCTGAGCCTGGGCGGGTTCACCTTCGCGCAGAGCGACCCCGGACTGACCGTCCTCGGCGTCCCGTTCGGCGCAGAGGAACGGCTGTGGTTCCTGGGCCTGGCACTGTCCGCGTTCACCTGGTTCACCGCCCGCGGCCTGCTGCGCTCACGTCCCGGCCGGGCGCTGGCCGCCCTGCGCGACAGCGAGACCGCGGCCGCCGTGATGGGCGTCGACGTCGCCCGGCACCGGTCGGCGGCCTTCGTGGTGTCGTCGATGTACGCGGGCCTCGCGGGAGTGCTCCTGGCGCTCGCCTTCCGCCGCGTCGTCCCGGACTACTTCTCCCTCGCGCTCTCCGTCGACTACCTCGCCATGATCGTCATCGGCGGCCTCGGTTCCGTCGCCGGAGCCACCGCCGGCGCCGTCTTCGTCACCGCCCTGCCCCTGCTGATGACCCGGTACGCCGACCAGCTCCCGCTGGTGGCCGCCCCCGGCTCCGCCGAGGGCGCCGTGGGCCCCACCGAGGCGGCCCGCTACCTCTACGGCGCGGCGATCGTCCTGGTCCTGCTGTACGCCCCCGACGGGCTGCACGGCCTGGCGCGCCGGGTCCAAGGCCGCGTACGGCGCCGCCGGTCCCGTACCCCCGCCCCGGACACCGCCGTCCCCCCGCCTCCGCAACCGACCGCCGCCGCACGACCCAAGGAGCACACCCCGTGAACACCACGCACCGCACCCGCCGCGACCGGCACCGCACCACCGGGACCGTCCTCGCCGGCGCCCTCGCCCTGCTGCTCGCGGCCACCGGATGCAGCTCCAAGGCGGACGACGGCGACAAGGGCGGCGAGGCCGCCGACGGCCTCCGCACCGGACCCGGCGTCGGCGCCGACACCATCAGGCTGGGCGCCCTCACCGACCTGACCGGGCCCTACGCCACCCTCGGCAAGAGCATCGTGCAGGCCCAGCAGATGTGGGCCGACGAGACCAACGCCAAGGGCGGCATCTGCGACCGCACGGTGGAGATCGTCGTCAAGGACCACGGCTACGACGTGCAGAAGGCGGTCACCGCCTACGCCGACATCGCCCCGGACGTCGTGGCGCTGCCCCAGGTCATCGGCTCCCCGGTGGTCGCCGCGCTGCTCGACGACATCGAGCGGGACGAGGTGCTCACCTTCCCGCAGGCCTGGGCGGCCTCCCTGCTCGGCAAGGACGCCATCCAGGTCCTCGGCACCACCTACGACATCGACATGATCGCCGCCGTCGACTTCCTCACCCGCGCCAAGGGCCTGAAGAAGGGCGACACGATCGGCCACGTCTACTTCGAGGGCGACTACGGCGCCAACGCGCTGGAAGGCTCCACCTGGGCGGCCGGGAAGGCCGGACTGAAGGTGACCGGGCAGAAGATCAAGGCCACGGACACCGACCTGTCCGCCCAGGTGTCGGCCCTGCGCAAGGAGGGCGTGAAGGCCGTCCTGATCAGTGCCGGACCCGCGCAGACGGCCTCCCTGGTCGGCGTCGCGGCCTCCCGGGGCCTGAAGGTCCCCGTCGTCAGCAGCGCCCCCGGCTTCGCGCCCCAGCTGATGAAGACGCCCGCCGCGCCGGCGCTGGCGGCGATGCTCAACGTGGTCAGCGCGGCGCCCGCGGTCAGCTCCGATCTGCCGGGGGTGAAGAACATGGTGGCGGCGTACCGGAAGAAGTACCCGGACTCGCCGGTCGACTCCGGGGTGCTGTCCGGGTACAACGCCGCGCAGCTCATGGGCGCCGACCTGAAGAAGGCCTGCGAGGCGGGCGGCCTCACCCGTGAGGACGTCGTCAAGGCGCACCGTTCCCAGACGAACGCCGACACCGGCCTCGGCACCCCGCAGAACTTCTCCGACGTCGACCGCCCCGCGAGCGTCGAGGCGTACGTGCTCAAGCCCGACGCCGGGGCGGTCGGCGGCGTGGTGAACGCGGAGGACGCGCACGCGGTGCCGGGAGCCGAGGAGTACCTGTCCTCGCGCTGACGGCCGACGGCATCCCCGATGCCCCGGCGGCCCCCGGGGGGAGAGGAGGGGCGCCGGGGCGTCGTGCGCCCGGGCCGGGCCGGCCCCCACCCGGGTCGTCCGGGCCGGCCGCCGTCCGGCCCGGGCACTGCCCGAACCCCTCCGCGCGCGGTGCGGCCGCGCCCGCCCGGAAGGTGACGGACAGGCGGGCGGGCCCCCGCCCGGCGCGGGCGGGTCAGTCGGCGACCGCCTCCGGATCGCGGTCGGAGGACGGCCAGACGTACGGCAGGTCGTCCGGTTCCCCGGGGAAGAGGTCCGCGTAGACGGCAGGGTCCTTGCGGACCAGCGCCGAGCGATGGCTGCGGTGCACGGCGTCGTCCCCCAGCCAGGGCGGCAGCTCACCGGCCTCGGCCAGCTCCCGCTGACCGCGCACCGGGGCTCCGGGCCGCACGCCGGCGAGGTCGGAGACGAGGGTGGCGGCGCAGCTGTCCTGGTGGCCCCGGTCCCGCCAGACCCGGCAGATCTCCAGGCCGTACCGCACCAGCGCCTCCTCGTAGCCGGTCCACATGCGGACTGCGGGATGGCGGCGCCACCCGTAGCCGGGAACGATCAGGCCGCGCAGCACCTGGAGCGCTTCGACCCGCTGTTTGCCGAGCCGGCGCCGGTCGAGCACCAGCGCCGACTCGCAGAAGCCGGGGTACGGCAGGAAGGTCTGCATGGGGCCGTCCGAACGGTGGGGGTCACGCGGCTCACCGCACCGCAGTTCCCCTCCGGCGGCGGCGCACACCTCACGGCGGCCCCGAAGGCTCAGCCCAGCGTGCCGAGCCGGGCCTCGCGCCACAGGTCGACGCCGCCGTCGGTGGCGTACCCGTCGATCTCGGCCAGCTCCTCGCCGCTGAAGTCGAGGTTCTCCAGCGCGGCGACGTTCTGCTCCAGCTGCTCGGTGCGGGACGCGCCGATGACCAGCGAGGTGACCCGCGGGTCCCGCAGGGCCCAGGCGAGCGCCATCTGGGCGAGGGTCTGCCCGCGCCGGGCCGCGATGTCGTTCAGGGCGCGCAGCCGGTGCAGCATGTCGTCGGTCAGCCACGCCGTGTCGAACGACTTGCCGGCCGCCGCCCGCGAGTCCTGCGGCACGCCGTCGAGATAGCGCCCGGTCAGCAGCCCCTGGGCGAGCGCGGTGAAGCCGATGATCCCGAAGCCCTCCTCCTGGGCCACGTCCAGCAGGCCGTCCGTCTCGATCCAGCGGTTCAGCATGCTGTACGACGGCTGGTGGATCAGCAGCGGAGTCCCGAGGTCCCGGAGGACGGCCACGGCCTCGCGGGTGCGCTCGGCGTCGTACGAGGAGATGCCGACGTAGAGCGCCTTGCCCTGGCGGACCGCCGTGTCGAGGGCGCCCATCGTCTCCTCGATCGGGGTGGTGGCGTCCAGCCGGTGCGAGTAGAAGATGTCCACGTACTCCAGGCCCGTCCGCCGCAGCGACTGGTCCAGCGAGGCCAGCAGGTACTTGCGGGAGCCGCCGCCCTGGCCGTACGGGCCGGGCCACATGTCCCAGCCGGCCTTGGTGGAGACCACCAGCTCGTCCCGGTACGGCGCGAGGTCCCGCTTCATCAGCCGACCGAAGTTGATCTCGGCGGAGCCGTAGGGCGGGCCGTAGTTGTTCGCCAGGTCGTGATGGGTGATGCCCAGGTCGAAGGCGCGCAGGGCGATCTCGCGCTGCGTCTCGAAGGGCTTGTCGTCGCCGAAGTTGTGCCAGTAGCCCAGGGACAGCAGGGGGAGGTCGAGTCCCGAGCGGCCGGTGCGCCGGTAGCGCATGGGGCCGTCGTAACGCTCGGGGCGGGCGAGGTGGTTCATCGGCTGTTCTCCGGTGGTGCGAGTGGGGTGTCCCGTGGGGCGGCGCCGGTCCCTGCCACAGTGCCCCCGGCGGATCCGGAAGTCCAACCGATCCCTTCCATGGGATTCAGCAGTACGGCTTCTGAATCGGCGGGCGGCCGGGACGACGGATTGGAGTCCGCGCCGGGGGGCAGGCGAAGCGGAAGCAGCGCGAGCACGCCCCCCGCAAGGAGATCGACCATGCGCGTCCGTACGCTGACCGGCGGCCTGGCCGCGGTCCTCGTGTTGTCCGGCCCCCTGCTGAACGGTCCCGCCGAGGCCGTCCCGTCCGCCGACGCGGCCCAGCGCCGGGCGGCCGACGACGTGGTCACCTACGACGCGAGCGGCGCCGCGGAGTTCAGGGCCGCGGTCGACCGGGGAGCGGCGATCTGGAACGAGAGCGTGGAGGCCGTCGAGCTGCGTCCGGCCGCGTCCGGGCAGCGCGCCGACGTCCGGATCGTGGCGGACGACGGCTGGCCCCGCTCCGTCCCCGCCTCGGTGGGCGACGGCACCGTCTACTTCGGGCGCCAGGCCGTGGACCAGGGCCACTCCACGGTCCGCATCGCGGCCCACGAACTCGGCCACATGCTGGGCCTGCCGGACCGCAAGCCCGGCCCCTGCTCCAGCCTGATGTCGGGCGCCAGCGCCGGGACCTCGTGCACCAACCCCTACCCGAGCGCGGCGGAGAAGGCGCAGGTCGAGCGGAACTTCGAGGGGGCTCCCGCCGGGGCGCTCCTGTGACGGATGTGAACCGATGTGACTCCTGGGGCGATCACCGCTATGGTTGTCCCAGGTCGAGGCGACGGAAACCTCCGGAGCTCGCCCGTGCGTTGGTGGTCCAAGGAAAGACGCCCCGCTTCCTGCGGGGAGATGCAGGTGCAAGGCCTGCCCGGCGCTCCAGTACGAGCCCCGCACCGGAATTCCGGTGCGGGGCTCGTCATGTTGCCGGCGGTTCAGGGCTGGAGCGGCACGCTCCGGCAGTTGGAGCGAGCCGCCTCGCCCTCGAGCCGGTCGGTCAGCCACCGCACGGCGTCACCCTGGTCGGTGAGGAGCGGTGCGAGGTGGTTGGTGAGGAGCTTGTCGCCGAGGTCGGGCAGCACGACCGGCTTGTAGGTGACGTCGGCTCCCTTGCCGCACCAGTCCAGGGCCAGTTGCCGGGACTGCGCGTGCGGCACGATGTCGTCCTGGACGCCGCTGGTCAGGCGGACCGGACCGGTGGGCTCGAGCCTGCCGATGCGCTGCTCGTCGAGGACGGCCCGGGCGTCCGGCTCGTCGGCGATGACGTCGGCGAGCGAGCTGCCGTCCTTCGTCCACCCGGTGCTCCTGGTGAAGCCGTGGCTGAGGATCGCGTCCCCCACGCAGCTAGTGCCGATGTCGTCGAGGGCGGCCCGGCCGGTGGCGTTGATGTGCTGGTCGACGACCTCCTTCAGCGCGGGCTCCGCCTGGGCGAAACCGTTGATCGACCAGCCCAGGGCGGCCGCCAGGGCGCTGCCGTCGATTCCCTTCATGACCGCCGTCAGGTCGGCGGGCGGCGCTCCGGCGTAGGTGCCGACGAGCTTCACCTCGGGCGCGTAGGTGGAGTGCAGTTCGGCGGCGGACGCGCTGGCCCCGCCCCCCTGGCTGTAGCCGTACATGCCCACGCGCGAGTCGGCGGTGACCGACGCGCCCGGCACGGAGCGGGCCGCGCGGGCCGCGTCCAGCATGGCGTGCCCCTGGTCGAGCCGGTTGACGTAGGTGTGCAGACGGTCGGTCGTCCCGAGCCCGACGTAGTCGGTCACCACGACGGCGGCGCCGGTGGCGAGGAGCCGGTAGACGGCCAGGTTGTCGTATCCGACGGACAGCGTCCCCCCGGTCAGGGTCAGCGGGTTCTGCAGGGCGAGCGAGGGCGCGCACCGGTCGCCCTGCCCCATGGTTCCCGAGCCGACGACCACCAGGGGGCGGGGCCCGTCGCCCTTCCAGCCGGCGGACGGCTCGATGTAGGCGCCGGTGACGGCGACCCGTTGCCCGCCCGAGTCGGTGGAGGTGTACATCAGCCGGGTCGCCGTGCCGGGCAGGGGGCGGCCGTCCAGACCGGGCAGGCTCAGCCCGAGGCGCAGCGGCTCGTGGCGGACCAGCACGCCGTCGCCCGCGGGCAGTTCGGCGGGCGGGGTGTAGAAGGCGGGGACGGTGACGCCCCGCGACACCACGGGACCGCTCGCGGCGGCGGGCGGCGCGGACACGCAGACACAGGCGGTCGTGGCGACCACGGTGGTCAGCACGCTGCTGATACGGCTCACGGCTCACTCCTCGCTCTGCTCCGGGAAGGTGAACCGGAAACTAGCAGCGCTCACTTACCGTCGGTAACCCGTGAGTAAGTTACGGCGCGGTAACTCTTGCGCGGGATGCGGTCCGCCGGAGCGCGCGGCAGCGGGCCCCGCCGGGCGACCGGCGGGGCCCGCTGCCGCGCGTGGCCGGTCAGGCCGTGTGCAGGGTCAGCCCGTAGCGGCTGAGGATCTCGTTGACCGGCTGGAACCAGGTCTCGCCCCCGCCGGAGCAGTTGCCCCAGCCGCCGGAGGTGACGCCCTGCGCCTGGTCGCCGCTGATGAAGGAGCCGCCCGAGTCGCCCGGTTCGGCGCAGACGCTCGTCTTCGTCATCTGGTACACCGCGCCCTGGCTGTAGTTGACCGTCTCGTTCTTGGCCAGCACGCTGCCGCAGTGCCAGTGGGTCGTGGAGCCCGAGCGGCAGATCGAGGCGCCGACCGACGCCTCCGCCGAGCCGCGCACCAGCCGGTCCGGCACCGTGCCCCAGCCGAGCACCACCGGCACCGTCCACCAGCCGCTGCCCACGTTCACCCAGGCGTAGTCGTTGCCCGGGAACGAGGAGCCCTGGAAGGTGCCGATGTACGAGCCGTCCCAGCCCCTGACCTGGCCGCCGACGCCGCCGCAGTGCCCGGCGGTGACGAAGCCGCCGTGCACCGAGAAGCCTATGGAACAGCGGACGTTGCCGGTGTAGTACGGATCGCCGCCCACCGTCCCGGCGGCGAAGGTCTCCGCCGGGGCCGCCACGGTCCGCACGGTGACCGGGCCGGTCTCGCGGGCCTCGTCCACGAAGGAGCGGACATCGTTGTCAGCACGCTTGCCGGCGACCACGTTCACGACGACCGTGTTGGCCGCCGGGTCGACGGCCCAGCTGCTGACGCCCGGGGGCGCGTCGAGGCGGTCGATGCGCGACTTGGCCGCGTCGAGCTGCCGTGCGCTGTGCTCGACGGTGCGGACGGCCGCGCCGGACGCGCGCAGGGACCGTACGGTCGAGGCGTCGGCGTCCGGGGTGACGGCCACGGTCAGCTTCTCGCTCTTCGCGTCGAACCAGGCGCCGCCGTAGGCGGATCCGGCGGCCTTGCGGGCCTTGGGCGCGAGGTCGGCGGCCTCGCGTTCGGCGGTCAGCCGGTCCTCCGCCCCGGCACGGGTCAGTCCGAAGTCCCGCTGCATCGCCTCCAGCAGACCGGCGGAGGCGGGGGCGGAGTCGGCGGCGCGGGCGGCGGGGGAGTCGGGGGCGTCCTGCGCCGAGGCCGGCAGGGTGCCGGCCGCGGTCCAGCTCCCGATCATGAGCAGGGCGGCCACGCCGGCGTGCGTGAGTCTGGTGCGTCTCATGGAAGGCGTCCTTCGTCGTTCCAGCAAGGTGGGGATGGAACAACCGCAGTGTGAGAGCGCTCTCAGCCTGAGTCGAGCAGAGCTTAGCGAGCCGACTGGTGTCAGGTCTATGCCAATGCGGGGCCCAATTCCCGTGCGCCGTGGGCGTCACGTCCGGATCCGGGGTCGCACGGCCTCCCGGAGCGCCGCTCCGGGAGGCCGCCCGAGCCGGGAAACCCTCCTGGAAGGAAAGGAGGGGAGCGGTCAGAGCCGTTCGCCCGCCACCCGGTCCTCGTCCGGCTCCGGTCCCGCCCCGCCCGCCCGGGCCCGGTGGAGCCGCAGCCGGTCGAGGCGCGAGATGACGGGGGTGGCGCTCACCCCGTGCAGTACGACGGACGCCAGCACGGTGAAGGTCACCACCGCCCACAGCCGCTCGGCCGGGACGCCGAAACCGCCGGAGCCGAGCGCGTGGGCCAGGTAGAACAGCGAACCGATGCCGCGGATCCCGAAGAGGGCGATCACCGCACGCTCCCGGGGGCCGGCGGACGTACCGAACTGGGCGGCCCACCCGGTCAGCGGCCGGACCGCCAACAGCAGCAGCAGACCCACGAGCGCCCCCTGCCAGGTCAGCGACGCCAGCCCGCCCTGCGCGACGAACACACCGAGCAGGAACAGCAGCGCGGCGGTCAGCAGCCGTTCCACCTGCTCCACGAAATCGTGCAGCACCATGTGGTAGCCGTGGGCGCGCTCCGCCCCGCGGATCCGGCAGGCGGTGACGAACACGGCCAGGAAGCCGTAGCCGTGCAGCAGCTCCGTCACCCCGTAGGCGAGGAACGTGGCGCCGACGGCGACGAACCCCTCCCGGTGCTCGGACAGCCGCATCGCCTGCCGGCCCGCCCGGAAGAACAGCCACCCGAGCAGCGCGCCGACGGCGAGTCCCGCGGCCACGCCCACCACGCACTTGTACAGCACGTCGACCAGCGCCCAGCGGGCGATCCCGTCGCCGGTGGGGTGTCCGCCCGCGGCGGCGAGCGCGACGGCCGCCAGGACGAAGGGGAAGGCGAGACCGTCGTTCAGCCCGGCCTCGCTGGTCAGGGTGAAACGCACCTCGTCCTCGTCGTGCTCGGAGTCGGTGGGCGCGCCCACCCGCACCTCCGAGGCGAGCACCGGATCGGTCGGCGCCAGCACGGCCGCCAGCAGCAGCGCGGCGACCGGCGGCCAGTCGAGCAGGCCCCACGCCAGGAGGCCCACGGCCGCGATGGTCAACGGCATGGTGACGCCCAGCTGCCGCCAGGTGCCCTGCCAGAGCCGGCGGCCGAACGGCCGGTTCAGGGCGAGACCGGCGCCCATGAGGGAGATGATCACGCAGATCTCGGTGATGTGCTCCACCCACGTCCGGCCCGCCACCGGGTCGATGTCGGGCATGGGCAGGGGCAGCGCCTGGAGGGCGACACCGCAGAGCAGGAACACCAGCGGCAACGACAGCGGTCTGCCGGCCACCAGCCGGGGCAGCACGGCCGCGCCGAGGGCGCCGGCCCCGAGCAGGGTGAAGAGGTAGTCAGGGGAGGTCACCGGTCACAGGTGCCCGGAGCGGCCGGGGGCACGCCGCTGCTCCGGCCGAAAAATCGCCCCGGCGGCGGGAGGCCGTCCGCAAGGGCGGACGGGCGCGGCCCGCCGCCCCGTGCGCGGCCGCCCGGCCGGCCGGCGCGGCCCGGCGCACTCGGCCGCGGAGGGGCCGGCCGTCTCCCCGACCGCCCGCGTCCTCATGGCGGTGATCCCGGTCCTCGGACCGTGGGGGCCGACCCGCCGCGGCCGGCGCCTCCGGGCGGCCGCCCGGAGGCCGGGGACGGCCGAACCGGCACGCCTGTGATCACGTGCGCGTCACAGGGTGCGCTCCAGCCGGTCCGCCATCAGCCGCACGAAGCGCGCCGGGTCCTTCGGCCGGCCGCCCTCCGCCAGCACGGCCAGCGCATACAGGAGTTCGGCCGTGTCGGTGAGGTCCGAACGGTCCTCGCGCTCCCCGTACGCCTCGTTCAGGCCCTTCACCAGCGCGTGGTCCGGGTTGAGTTCCAGGATGCGCTTCGTGCGCGGCACCTCCTGGCCCATCGCCCGGTACATGTTCTCCAGCGCCGGCGTGAGATCGCTCGCGTCGGCGACGAGACAGGCCGGGGACACCGTCAGCCGCGTGGACAGCCGCACTTCCTTGACGTCCTCGTCCAGCCGTTCCCGCATCCAGCCGAGCAGACCCGCGTACTGCTCGGCCTGCTGCTCCCGATCGCCCTCGCTCCCGTCGTCCTCCCGCGCGCCGAGGTCGACCTCGCCCTTGGCGATCGACCGCAGCCGCTTGCCCTCGTACTCGCCCACGGCGTCGACCCACATCTCGTCGACCGGGTCGGTGAGCAGCAGCACCTCGATGCCGCGCTCCCGGAACGCCTCCATGTGCGGGGAGCCGTCGATGTTCTCCCGGGACTCGCCGGTGACGAACCAGATGGTGTCCTGCCCGTCCGGCATCCGCTCCACGTACTGCTTCAGCGTGGTCGTGCCGCCGTCCCCGTGCGTGGTCGCGAACGAGGTCACCGCGAGGAGGGCGTCGCGGTTGTCGGGGTCGGTGACCAGCCCCTCCTTCAGCACGGCGCCGAACTCCCGCCAGAACGTGGCGTACCGCTCGGCGTCGTCGGTCATCATGCTCCTGACCGACGCCAGCACCTTCTTGGTGAGGCGACGCTGCATCATCCGGATGTGCCGGTCCTGCTGGAGGATCTCGCGGGACACGTTCAGCGAGAGGTCCTGCGCGTCGACCACACCCTTGACGAAGCGCAGGTACGGCGGCAGCAGCGCCTCGCAGTCGTCCATGATGAAGACGCGCTTGACGTACAGCTGCAGCCCGTGCCTGAAGTTCTGGGTGAACAGGTCGTGCGGGGCGTGCGACGGCACGAACAGCAGGGCCTGGTACTCGAAGGTGCCCTCGGCCCGCAGCTGGATGGTCTCCAGCGGCTCGCGCCAGTCGTGGCCGATGTGCTTGTACAGCTCGTGGTACTCCTCCTCGGACACCTCCTCGCGCGAGCGCGCCCACAGCGCCTTCATCGAGTTCAGCGTCTCCGGACCGGCCGCCCCGCCGTCCCCGCCCGTCTCCCCGACGAGCCTGACCGGCCAGGTGATGAAGTCCGAGTAGCGCTTGACGATCTCCTTGATCTTCCACACCGAGGTGTAGTCGTGCAGCTGGTTATCGGGGTCGGCCGGCTTGAGGTGCAGCGTGACCGAGGTGCCCTGCGGCGCGTCGTCGACCCGCTCCAGGGTGTACGTGCCCTCGCCGCGCGACGTCCACCGGGTGCCCTGCCCCTCGCCCGCGCGCCGGGTGAGCAGGGTGACCTCGTCCGCGACCATGAACCCCGAGTAGAAGCCGACGCCGAACTGGCCGATCAGTCCCTCCGCCCCGGCCCCGTCCTGCGCCTCCCGCAGCTCGCGCAGGAACTGGGCGGTGCCCGAGTTGGCGATCGTGCCGATGAGCTGCCCGACCTCGTCGTACGACATGCCGACGCCGTTGTCCCGCACGGTGAGGGTGCGGGCGTCCTTGTCGATCTCGAGCTCGATGTGCAGGTCGGAGACGTCGGCGTCGAGCGAGTCGTCCCGCAGCTTGGCCAGACGCAGCTTGTCGAGCGCGTCGGAGGCGTTGGAGACGAGTTCCCGGAGGAAGACGTCCTTGTTCGAGTAGACCGAGTGGATCATCAGCTGGAGCAGCTGACGGGCCTCTACCTGGAACTCAAACGTTTCGGTCGACATGATGCGCGATTACCTCACTGATCCACGGATCACCGGATACTGGCGTGATCACTGTAGTAAATGACGGCGTCAGCCGGTCGTGTTCGCCGCCGAGTCCAGGAGGGGCCCGAGTTCGCGGGCCACCGTCGTCAGGGGGCGGACGTCCTGCTCGGCGCGGGCCATGAGGATCGCCCCCTCCAGGGAGCTGATCATCAGGGTGGCGAGGGGACGGGCGCGTTCGGCGGGGACGCCCATGTCCGACAGGGCCAGGGCCAGGGCACCGGCCCACTCGGCGAAGGCGGCCGACACGGCCTCGCGGGTCGACGCGGTGGACCCGGCGCGGTCCACCGTGGCGGCGGCGACCGGACAGCCGCCCCCGAAGCCGGTGTCCGCGTACTCGTCGGTCCACTGGCGGACCATCTGCGCGAACAGCCCGCCGGGCGTCGGCTCGGGCAGCGCGGCGAGGAACCGGGCGACGCGCCCGGCCGCGTACCGGCCCGCCCACCCCACCGCCTCGTTGACGAGCTGCTCCTTGCCGCCCGGGAAGTAGTGCTGGAGCGATCCGCGCGGCGCCCGCGCGTGGGCGGCCACCTCGCGCATCCCCGTCGAGGCGACCCCGTCGCGCCGGATGAGCTGGGCCGCGCTGAAGACCATCCGCTCCCGCGGTCCCCGTCCGGACACCGTCATCGCGACCTCCCGCCACGTCGCGGTTCTCCCGCGCCCACCCCATGACCGCCGTCATGGCGACGGATATTATGACAGCCGTCATGGACAGCGGCGCCGCCCCGGCGCGGCCCGGGAACGGCGGTGCGTCGTGCGCGTGGGTTTCATCGGACTCGGAGTCATGGGCCGGCCCATGGCCCTCAACCTCGCCCGCGCCGAAACGCCCCTCGTCGTCTGGAACCGCACCCCCGGCCGGTGCGCCCCCCTGCGCGAGGCCGGTGCCGAGGTGGCCGGGAGCGCCGGCGAGGTGTTCGAGCGGGCCGGCACCGTGTTCCTCATGCTGGCCGACGGGACGGCCGTCGACACGGTGCTGGGACGCGGCACCCCGGACTTCGCCGCCCGCGTCGCCGGGCACACCGTCGTCCACATGGGCACGACCTCGCCGGAGTACTCGGCCGCCCTGGAGGAGGACGTCCGTGCGGCGGGCGGTGCCTACGTCGAGGCCCCGGTCTCCGGCTCCCGGGTCCCGGCGGAACAGGGGCGGCTGGTCGCGATGCTGGCGGGCGACGCCCCCGCCGCGGCGGCCGTACGGCCCCTGCTCGCCCCGATGTGCCACGAGACGTTCGACTGCGGTGCGGTGCCGGCCGCGCTGCTGATGAAGCTCTCGGTGAACCTGTTCCTGATCACCCAGGTCACCGGGCTGGCCGAGGCGTTCCACTTCGCCGACCGGCACGGGCTCGACCGCCGCCGTTTCCTCGACGTCCTGGACGCGGGCCCGATGGCCAGCGCCATCTCCCGCATGAAGGCGCCCAAGCTGCTCGCCCGTGACTTCGCGGTCCAGGCGGCCGCCGCGGACGTACTGAAGAACAACCGCCTGATCGCACAGGCCGCCCGCAGGGCGGGTCTGGCCTCCCCGCTCCTCGACGTCTGCCACGCCCTCTTCGACGAGACAGTGGCCGGCGGCCACGGGGGTGAGGACATGGTGGCCGTACTGCGCGCCCTGGAGGCGAGGACCGGCGCCGCGCCCCCGGACGCTCCTGCGGACGACCGCCCCTGAGGCTCGCCCGTGGCTTTTCCGCCCGGCGTGCGAGCATGGGCGGATGGGCATCCAGCGCAGGAACAACATCCGGGTGACCGGGCGCACCTCCGGTCGCACGGTGGTCCTGGCGCACGGGTTCGGCTGCGACCAGAACATGTGGCGGCTGGCCTGGCCCGCACTGGCCCGGGACTTCCGCGTGGTGCTCTTCGACTACGTGGGCGCGGGCCGCTCCGACCTGTCGGCCTGGCGGGAGGAGCGCTACTCCTCCCTCGACGGTTACGCCCGTGACGTGGTGGAGGTCTGCGAGGAACTCGGTCTCCGGGACGCGGTCGTGGTCGGCCACTCCGTGAGCGCGATGGCCGGCGTGCTGGCCCGGGCCGCGGCCCCGGACCGGATCGGCTCCCTGGTCATGGTGTGTCCGTCGCCGCGCTACATCGACGAGGACGGCTACCGCGGCGGCTTCGGCGCGGAGGACATCGACGAGCTCCTGGAGTCGCTGGAGTCCAACTACCTGGGCTGGTCGGCGGCCATGGCTCCCGTGATCATGGGCAACCCGGACCGGCCCGAGCTGGGCGAGGAGCTCACCAACAGCTTCTGCGCCACCGACCCGGACATCGCCCGGGCCTTCGCGCGCACGACGTTCCTGTCCGACAGCCGCAAGGACCTCGCGGGCGTGACCGTGCCCACGCTGATCCTGCAGTGCGAGCAGGACGTCATCGCGCCTCCGGAGGTCGGCGCGTACGTCCACGCCGCGATACCCGGCAGCGAGCTGGTCACTCTGGACGCCACCGGCCACTGCCCCCAGCTGAGCGCCCCGGAGGCCACCACCGCGGCGATCCGTGCGTTCGTGTCGGCCCTCGGCCGATGAGCCCGGGGGCGGACGGTCCGGAGGAACCGGGCGCGGACGTGCCCGGCACCCGCGCGGCGTTCAGCGCGCTGCTGGAGGACTCCGCCGAGGAGCTGTACGAGTCGGCGCCGTGCGGCTACCTGTCCACCCTGATGGACGGCACCATCGCCAAGATCAACGCGACCCTGCTGGGCTGGCTCGGTCTGTCCCGCGAAGAGGTGGTGGGCCGGATGCGCTTCAGCGACCTGCTCACCGTCGGCGGCAGGCTCTATCACGAGACGCACTTCGCCCCCCTGCTGCGCATGCAGGGACACCTCGGCGGCATCGCCCTGGAGATGAGGACCACCACCGGCCCCCGGCTGCCGGTGCTGATCACCTCGACCGTCAAGAAGAGCGACGACGGCGAGCCGCTGCTGATCCGGACCACCGTCTTCGACGCCGCGGACCGGCGCGCCTACGAGAAGGAACTGCTGCGCGCCCGCCGCGCGGCCGACGAGGCCCGCCGGCAGGCCGAGGCCGGCCGCGAGGCGCTGCGCGAGACGCTGGCCGTGCTCCAGCGGAGCCTGCTGCCCGCGGCCCTGCCCGACATCCCCGGCGTGGAGGCCGCCTGCCACTACCACACGGCCTCCCCGATGGAGCTGGGCGGCGACTTCTACGACCTGTTCGCACTCGACGGCACCCGGTCGGCGTTCTTCCTCGGCGACGTGTGCGGCAAGGGGCCGCAGGCCGCCGCGCTGACCTCGCTGATCCGCTACACCCTGCGCGCCACCGCGCTCCACGACGCCGACCCCGTCGCCAACCTGCGGGTGCTCGACACGGTCCTGCGGGAGCGGTACACCGGTGACGATCCGCGGTACTGCACCGCCGTATTCGGCGTCCTGGAACGTGTGGGGGACACGATGGAGGTCCGCCTCGCCTCCGGCGGCCATCCTCCCGCGCTGGTCCTGCGCGCGGACGGCCGGGTGGAATGCCTGCACACCCGGGGCGGCATGCTCGTCGGAGCCCTTCCCGGGGCACGGTTCGTCCCGGTCGCCACCACCCTGCACCCGGGCGACACGCTGCTGCTGTACACCGACGGCCTCACCGAGGCCCGCACCGGCCCCGGCCGGGAGCTGTACGGTCACGAGGCCCTGGAGTCCTTCGCGGCCGGACTCGCCCCCTCGGGCCCCCGCCGCGTGGTCGACGCCCTGACGGACCTGCTGAAGGGTTTCGGCGAAGGAGTGGACGACGACACCGCCCTGCTCGCCCTCGGCCTCCCCGCCCGTACCGGCAGCGGACACGGAACCCCGGGGTGAAGCATCCGGCGACCACCGGGTCGCCCGCCCCCGCCGGCCCTCTCCTCGAAGCCACCGGCGGCCCCGGCCGTACCGGCGCGCGGCGACCGCGTCACGCCGCGCGGGAAGCGGCTCTGCCGGCCGGCTCCCGGCGGCGGACCCGGGCGGGCCGGCGTTTCGCGACCCGAGCGGCGGCACCGCGCCGACCGCCGTCCGCAGCCGTGCCGTCCCGGTGCCGGAACGTGATCCGATTGCGCCCGCCGCATCCGGGGCACCCGGAACGCGCCGAATTCACCGCCGGTGACCTCAGGGGCCGAGCGGTGACGGCACGGAACCAGAGCAAGGGGATCAGCGGTGACGGTACGCATCGGAGCAGAGGAAGAGTTCCACGTCCTGGACGTGGAGAGCGGCCGGCTCGCGCCACGTGCCGACGCACTGCTCGGCCGGCTCGGCAGATCCGGGTTCGGCAGTGAGCTGCAGCGGTCGGCCGTGGAGAGCAACAGCCGGGTCCACGACACGCTGGACGGTCTCTTCGCGGACCTGTCCGACAGCCGGCGCCGGCTGGACGCGGCGGCCTCCTCCCTGGGGCTGGCCGCCGTGGCCGCGGGCACCGTTCCGCTGGCCCGCGTCACCCCCCACGACGTCACCGCGGACCCCCGGTACCGGCGCATGGCCGACGACTACCGCCGGGTCGCCGACGAACAGCTCATCTGCAGCGCCCAGGTGCACGTCGACGTACCGGACCGGGACACCGCGGTACGCGCCATGTGCCTGGTCTCGCCCTGGCTGCCGCCCCTGCTGGCCCTGTCGGCCAGTTCACCGTTCTGGCTCGGCTCCGACACCGGATACGCCAGCTGGCGCACCATGGTGTGGCAGCGGTGGCCGACCGCGGGCCCGGTGGGGTGCTACGAGAGCGCCGCCGACTACGACGCCGCCATGGCGGAGCTGATCGGTTCGGGCGTCATCAGCGACACCGGGATGCTCTACCACGACGTACGGCCGTCGGCGCACCAGCGCACGCTGGAACTGCGCGTCTGCGACGCCTGCCCGCGTGCCGAGACCGTGGTGCTGGTCGCCGGGCTGTTCCGCGCGCTGGTGCGCGACGCCTGCGACCGTCTGGAGCGCGAGCCGGACCGCGGGTGCGACGGGCACCACGAGTGGCTGCGCGCCGCCACCTGGCGCGCCGCGCGCTCGGGACTGGAGGGCCCGCTCGTCCATCCGGAGACCCGCCGCGGAACCCCGGCCCCCATGGTGCTGCGCGGGATGCTGCACCGGCTGCGCCCGGCACTGGAGGCCTCCGGCGACTTCGCCACCGTGCGCACCCTGCTCGAAGAGGCCCTCGCGACGGGCAGCGCGGCACACCGGATGCGGCGGGCGGCCCAGGACGAGGACCTGCTCGCCGGCATCGACATGCTGGTCGCCGAGACCCGCGGCGACCGTCTCGCGCCCAGCGCCTCCGGCCGCCGCCACCGGCGTCCGGACACCCCGCGCGGCGCCGGCCGGACCCCGGCCCGCGTCCGCTCGGCGACGACACCGGGCACGCCCGGCTGACCCGGACGGACCGCCGGCCCCCGGCCGCCCCGTGCACATCCGTACCCCCTGACCGAGGAGAGTGTCACACCGCCATGCCCAGCAGCACGCAGGCCCCTTCGCGCCCGCCCCAGGACCGGCACCCGAGGGAAAGGAGGACCCACTGATGTGCGGGCTCTGCGGGGAGATCCGATTCGACGGCGGGCAGCCGGACATCGCGGCGCTGGAACGCATGACCGACCGGCTCGCACCGCGCGGCCCCGACGGACGCGGCCTGTGGTCCCAGGGGCCCGTGGCCCTCGGGCACCGCCGGCTGAAGATCATCGACCTGTCGGACAGCGGCGCCCAGCCCATGACCGACCCGCGCGCCCGTCTCACCGGCGTCTTCAACGGCTGCGTGTACAACTACCGCGAGCTGCGGGACGAACTGCACGCGCTCGGCCACCGCTTCCACTCGCAGTCCGACACCGAGGTGGTGCTCAAGGCCTACCGGCAGTGGGGCACCGGCTGCGTCGAGCGCTTCCACGGCATGTTCGCCTTCGTGATCGTCGAGCAGGACACCGGGCGCGTCGTCCTGGCCCGCGACCGGCTGGGCATCAAGCCCCTCTACCTCTCCGGCACGGGAGAACGCCTGCGGTTCGCCTCCTCCCTGCCCGCGCTGCTCGCGGCCGGCGGCGTGGACACCTCGCTGGATCCCGTCGCACTGCACCAGTACCTCAGCTGGCACGCCACCGTAGCCGCGCCCCACACCGTACTCAAGGGCGTGCGCAAGCTGCCCCCGGCCACGGTGCGGGTCGTCGAGCCCGACGGCACCCACCACGATCACCGCTACTGGCATCCCGTCCACACCCGCCGCCCCGAGTACGCCGGCCTCGGCGCCGACGACTGGACCGACGCCGTACTGGACGCCCTGCGCACCGCCGTACGCCGCCGCATGGTCGCCGACGTGCCGGTCGGAGTGCTGCTCTCGGGCGGCCTGGACTCCAGCCTGATCGTGGCCCTGCTGGCCGGCGAGGGCCAGGAGGACCTCGCGACCTTCAGCGTCGGCTTCGAGTCCGAGGGCGACGAGGAGGGCGACGAGTTCCACTACTCCGACCTCGTGGCCCGGCACTTCGACACCCGCCACCACCAGCTGATGGTTCCCTCCGACCGGGTCGCCGGCGCCCTGGACGGGGCGGTCCGCGCCATGAGCGAGCCCATGATGAGCCATGACGTGGTGGCCTTCCACCTGCTGTCCGAGCAGGTGGCCAAGGAGGTCAAGGTCGTGCAGAGCGGCCAGGGCGCCGACGAGGTGTTCGCCGGTTACGACTGGTACGCGCGGATGGCGGACGTGCCGCGCCCGCGCGCCGCCGAGGCCTACATCGACACCTACTTCGACCGCTCGCACGCCGAGCTCGCGGCCGTCGTCCACCCCGACCTGCTGCCCGACCACGACGTCTCCGCCGAGTTCGTGCGCGCGCACATGGCGGCCGAGGGCGCCGAGACGGCGCTCGACGCCGATCTCCGTCTCGACACGCTCGTGATGATGGTCGACGACCCGGTCAAGCGCGTCGACAACATGACGATGGACTGGGGCCTGGAGGCCAGGGTGCCGTTCCTCGACCACGAACTGGTCGAACTGGCCGCCGCCTGCCCGCCCGAGCTGAAGCTCGCGGACGGCGGCAAGGGCGTCCTGAAGGCCGTCGGCCGCAGGGTCCTGCCGCGCCAGGTCGTCGACCGGCCCAAGGGCTACTTCCCCGTCCCGGCGATCAAGCACATGGCCGGGCCCGTCCTCCAGCGGGTCCGCGAGACCCTCACCGCCCCCGAGGCCAGGGCCCGCGGCGTCTTCCGCGAGGAGTACGTCGCCGAGCTGCTCGCCGCACCCAACGCGCACCGGACCAGGCGAGGGGCGAACACACTGTGGCAGCTGGCGCTGCTGGAGACATGGCTGCAGACGCACGGGATCCGCTGACCGCCATGGGGGCGGGCACCCCGGCCGCACCACGCGCCCTCCCCGCACCGGAGGCGGTGCCGCTCGCCGACACCTCGACGCCGTACGACGTGCCGCCCCCGGCCGTCCACGGCTGCTGGTACCCCTCGGTGGACCCCGGCGGGCGGTACGTCGCCTTCATCTGCGACCGCGCCGGGGTGCCGCAGCTGTGGACCGGCCCGGTGGACGGCGAGGAGGTGCGCCTGCTCGACGCCGACCCCCATCCGGTCACGGAGGTGTCCTGGTCCCCGGACGGACGCTGGATCGCCTACACCGCGGCTCCGGACGGCGGCGAACTCACCCGCGTCCTGTGCGTACGCCCCGACGGCAGCGGGCGGCACCTGCTGGCCGGTGGCGAACCGGGCACCTCCGCGCGCCTCGGCTGCTGGCAGCACGACGGTTCGGCGGTCGCGGTGACCGTCACCGAATCCGCCCCGCCCGGGCGGGCGCCCGCGCACCCCGGCCCGGCGGGCGCCGCCCGCCGGGCCGGCCGCGACGGCCGGGCCGTACTGCTGGACCCCGGCGACGTACGGCGCGCGCCCGAAGAGGCCGTCCGGGCCGGGCGGTCGCCGTCGGCCGAGGAGCTGGAACCGAGGAGCCTGTCCGCGTATCTCGTCGACCCCGAGGGCGTGGCCGCGCCCGTGCTGCTGGTGAGCGAACGCGGTGCGGCCAACCAGCGCGTGTGCGACCTCAGCCGGGACGGCGGGCTCGCCCTGGTGTACCGGGGTCCTCGAGGACGCCGGGAGGCCCTCGTCGTCCGCACCGGCGACGGCGCGGTGACCTGCGCGCTGCCGGTCGCCGACGGCGACCCGTGGGTCGGCGGCTTCTCGCCCGACGCCGGCACGCTGTGGCTGCGCAGCGACGGCGGCCGGGAGCGCGCCGCCCTCGTCGCCGCGCACCTCGATCCGCGGGGGCGTCTGCTCGGTACGACGGTGGCCGCCGAGCGCCCCGACTGCGACCTGGAGCTGCTCGCCCTGGGCCGGGACGGGCGGCGCGCGGTGCTGGCCTGGAACGTGCGCGGAGTGAGCGAACTGGAGGTGACCGAGCTGACCGCGGCCGTGCCGGCGGACGGCGGACCGGACGGCGCCCCGCCGTCACGGCCCGCCTCGGCCGGTGCCGCGCGGACCGTCGCCCTGCCCCACGAGGTGGTCACCCGCATCGCGCCCACCGCCGACCCCGACGCCCCCGTCGTCGCGCTGTCCGGGTCCCGGCGCCACCCCGGAGTGTGGTGGCTGCCGCACGGACAGCCCCTGCGCACCCCATGGTCCTCGCGCGAGGAGGACGCGTTCCCCGAAGGCCGCACGCCCGTGCGGCCGATGCCCATGAGTCCCGTGGCCCGCGACGGCCTCGTCCTGGGCGGCTGGTACTACCGCGCCCCGGGCCGCTCGCCCGGCGAACCGGCGCCGTGCGTCCTGCACCTGCACGGCGGACCGGAGGAACAGGAACGCCCGGTGCTCGAACCGCTCTACCTCGAACTGCTCGGCAGGGGACTGGACGTGTTCGCGCCCGACGTCCGCGGCTCGTCCGGCCACGGCCGCTCCTTCGTCGACGCGGACCTGGGCGCCGGGCGCTTCGACGCGATCAACGACGTCGCGGACTGCGCGGCGCACGTGATGGTGCAGGGCCTCGCGGACCCCCGGCGGATGGCCGTGATGGGCCGGTCGTACGGCGGCTACCTGGTGATGGCGTCCCTGGTGTGGCACCCGGACCTGTTCCGCACGGGTGTGGCGGTCTGCGGCATGTCGGACCTCACCACCTTCTTCGCCGGGACCGAACCCTGGATCGCCCAGTCCGCCGCCCACAAGTACGGACATCCGGAACACGACCGGGAACTCCTGCGCGCGCTGTCGCCGATGAGCCGCGTCGATGCCCTGCGGGCCCCGGTGCTCGCCGTGCACGGCGAGCACGACACCAACGTGCCTCCGGGTGAGTCGGAGCAGTTCGTCCGGGCCGCCAGGGAGCGCGGGCTGGAAGCGGAATGCCTGCTGCTGCGCCACGAGGGCCACGACTTCCGCCGCCTCGACAACCGCCGCCTGTTCCGTCGGAGGGCCGCCGACTGGCTGGAACGGCACCTGGCGGACTGAGACGTCCGAGCCACCTGTCACACTTCAGTGGCGTGCGGGGGAGCGATGAGGGTAGTCGCGCGGTGTGATCGGTGAGTGAGGGCGGACCGGATGGAACCAGTTCCAGTCGACGAGGGGGACACGGTGCCGGGGGCATCCCGGCTGCGGGCTTCGTACACCCTGGACGAGGACGGCACCTGGATAGCCCAGGCGCGTCATCTCGCCGCCGCGTTCCTGACCCGGGCGCGGGCGGAGGACGGCCTGCCGGTGTCGACCCGCGCGGTGGAGGTCACCCAGCTCGTGGTCAGCGAACTGGTCACCAACGCCCGCAAGTACGCGCCGGGCCAGGTCGGCCTCGACCTGCGGGTCGCCGGCGACATCGTCGAGGTGATCGTCCGGGACGGCAACCCCGCGCCGCCGGTGGCCCGGGACGCGGACCCCGGCCGGGTGGGCCAGCACGGACTGGAGATCGTGATGGCCGTCGCCCTGGCCCTGGACGTACGGCAGGAGCCGACCGGCAAGAGCATCACGGCCCGCATCTCGCTCCTCGCCTGAGCCCGCCGGGCCGCGCGGCTCACCCGCCGTCCCGGGCCGGCAGGGGCTGTTCGGTCCGGATGACCTTGCCGTTCGCCGTGTACCGCGTGCCCCGGCGTTCGGCGAACCGGGCGACCAGGAACAGTCCGCGTCCGCCCTCGTCCGTGGCGGTCGCCCGGCGCAGGTGCGGGGAGGTGCTGCTGCCGTCGGACACCTCGCAGATGAGGGCGCGGTCGCGGATGAGCCGCACCCGGACGGGCGGCGAGGCGTGGCGGACGGCGTTGGTGACCGGCTCGCTGACGATCAGCTCCGTGACGAAGGACTCCTCCTCCAGACCCCAGCCGGCCAGCGTCCGGGTGACCACCGGAGGCGGACGCGTCGCCGCGCCGCTGCCGGGCCCGCTGTCCGAAGGCGGCGGCACGGCCGGAACAATGGGGTCGCCGGTGCGGTTCTCACCGGTGGACGACGCAGGACACGTGGGAGAAGGGCGAGACGAAGATGACGACGAACGAGGAGAGGGCGCTGCTCGCGGGCGGCTGCTTCTGGGGCATGCAGGAGCTGATCCGCACGTTCCCGGGTGTGCTGACCACCCGGGTGGGCTACAGCGGCGGCGACGTGCCGAACGCGACGTACCGCGACCACGGCACCCACGCCGAGTCGATCGAGATCACCTACGACCCCGCCGTCACCGACTACCGCACGGTCCTGGAGTACTTCTTCCAGATCCACGACCCGAGCACGAAGAACCGGCAGGGCAACGACATCGGCACGAGCTACCGCTCCGCCATCTTCTACCTCGACGACGAGCAGAAGCGCGTCGCCGAGGAGACGATCGCCGATGTGAACGCCTCGGGGCTGTGGCCGGGCCCCGTGGTGACCGAGGTCGTGCCGGCCGGTCCGTTCTGGGAGGCCGAGCCGGAGCACCAGGACTACCTCCAGCGTTACCCGGACGGCTACACCTGCCACTTCCCGCGGCCCGGCTGGCGCCTGCCGAAGCGCGCGCAGGCCTGACCGGACGCCCGCCCCGGCCCGCAGGGGGCCGGGGCGGGCGGGGCCGGTCAGCCGAACTGGCCGGGCCGGTAGTCGCCGGCGGGCTGCCGGTTGATGACGTTGATGCGGTTGTAGGCGTTGATGACGGCGATCAGCGAGACGAGGGCCACGAGCTGGTCCTCGTCGTAGTGCTCGGCGGCGTTCGCCCAGGCCTCGTCGCCGACGCCACCGGCCGCGTCGGCGAGCCGGGTGCCCTGCTCGGTGAGCTCCAGGGCGGCGCGCTCCGCCTCCGTGAAGACCGTGGCCTCCCGCCAGGCGGCGACCAGGTGGAGCCGGACCGGCGTCTCCCCGGCCGCGGCGGCGTCCTTGGTGTGCATGTCGGTGCAGAAGCCGCAGCCGTTGATCTGGCTGGCGCGGATCTTCACCAGCTCCTGGGTGGCGTGCGGCAGTCCGGAGTCCGTCACCGCCCCGCCCGCCGAGTTGATGTGCTTGAGCACCTTGGCCGCTAGGGGGTGGGCGAAGAAGTCGAGACGCGCTTCCATGATGTCCTCCTGGTCCGTTCTCGTGATGACACCGCACTGACGGACGGGCTCCGCCCGGTGTGACCGGACGGGAGTGTGACCTACGTCTCTCTGTCGGGCGGCGTCGCGCAGCGTGCCGCTCCCGGGGCACCGGACGACCGATAGCCTGGCCGGATGGACGGGGAGCGGAGCGTCGGTGAGTGAGCGTCGGGAACGCGACTGGACGGACATGACGCCCGGGGACTTCGACCTCGACGCCCCGCTGTGCCTCAACGTGGGAACCGGCCCCGTCGTGGTGCCGGCCGAGCCGGACGAGTACGGCACGGCGCCGCTGTTCGGGGAGGAGGCCCCGGCCCGGGGCCCCGGACCGCGCCGTACCCCGCGCCGGACCGCCCCCGACGACAGGCAGGGACAGCTGTTCTGAACCCGGCGCGGGGCGCCGTCGCGCTCGGGGGGACCGCGTGACCTCGGACGGGACGGTGTCCGTCCCCGGGGCGGGCGGGCCCGTGCCGTCGGACGCGCCGTCGCGGTGGCCGCCGAGCGCCCACGCCCCGTGTCCGTTCGCCCCCGCCGCGGGCGGCCTCCCGGTCCGGGACGGCTCGGGTCGCGGACGCCGCACCCGGGACTCCGCGTCCCGGACGGCCCGATCGCTTCGTGCGTCCCGTGCGCCGGCCTTCCGCCGGTACGACGGACATGCGCGCGGGCCGGGCCGAATCCGCATGCCTTGACCGCCGGGCCGGGGGTACGCGGGCGGGGCGGCCGGATCCGGAGGGCGGAGCGGGGAGGGAAGTGCGGGTGTGCCAAGGCACGGGGCGCGGTGCTCCGGGGCGGGGATGTCACCCCATCGGCGGGTGCCCGCTGCGGGGGCGTGCCCGCCGTGAGACGTTGGCGGCACCCGATGCCCTTTTCGAGCGTTTCGCCTTTCCCGGGTCGCCCGCAGTCGGCAACCGAACGCACGGCCACCCGTCCGTGGCCGGTCCTGAAGCGGAGGAGTATCACTTCATGAGCGAGGCCAACCCCGTCAAGCGGGCAGCGAAGAAGATCACCGAAAAGCTGCAGGACGACGGATCGGCCCCGGCCGACGGCATCCCCGGACGGCCGGGCCCCCAGCCGCCGTCCCTGGCCGAGCCGACCGAGCCCCGCGAGCCGCTGCCGCCGAAGCCGGACCAGAGCGGCCCGGCCACCGTGTCGCCCACCGGCCAGCCCACCGGCGCGGACCAGGCCAGGGTGGCGCAGTCCGGGAGCTATCTGACCAACGCGCAGGGCACCCGGCTGTACGACACCGACCACTCGCTCAAGGCGGGTCCGCGCGGCCCCGTACTGCTCCAGGACCACCACCTGCGCGAGAAGATCATGCACTTCGACCACGAGCGCATCCCGGAGCGCGTGGTCCACGCCCGCGGCGCGGGCGCGCACGGGGTCTTCCAGAGCTACGGCACGGCGTCGTCCGTGACCAAGGCGGGGTTCCTCGCCCCGGACGTCGAGACGCCGGTGTTCGTACGGTTCTCCACCGTGGTCGGCTCGCGCGGATCCGCCGACACCGTGCGCGACACCCGCGGTTTCGCCACGAAGTTCTACACCAGCGAGGGCGTCTTCGACCTGGTCGGCAACAACATCCCGGTCTTCTTCATCCAGGACGCCATCAAGTTCCCCGACGTCGTCCACGCCGCGAAGCCGCACCCCGACAGGGAGATCCCGCAGGCGCAGAGCGCGCACGACACCTTCTGGGACTTCGTCTCCCTGCACACCGAGGCGACCCACCACACCCTCTTCTTCATGGGCGACCGCGGCATCCCGCGCTCCTACCGGATGATGGAGGGCTTCGGCGTCCACACCTTCCGGCTGGTCGACGCCGAGGGCGGCACGACGCTGGTGAAGTTCCACTGGAAGCCCAAGCTGGGGGTGCACTCCCTGGTGTGGGACGAGGCGCAGACGATCAACGGCGTCGACCCGGACTTCCACCGGCGGGACCTCGCCGACGCCATCGAGGCGGGCGCCTACCCGCAGTGGGAGCTGGGCATCCAGACCTTCCCCGACACCCCGGAGCAGACCTTCGAGGGCATCGACCTGCTGGACCCGACGAACATCGTGCCCGAGGAACTCGCCCCGGTGCAGCCGATCGGGCTGATGACCCTCAACCGGAACCCGTCCAACTTCTTCGCCGAGACGGAGCAGGTCGCCTTCCACGTCGGTCACCTCGTGCCCGGCATCGACGTCACCGACGACCCGCTGCTCGCGGGACGGCTGTTCTCGTACCTGGACACGCAGATCACGCGTCTGGGCGGCCCCAACTTCCCGCAGCTGCCGATCAACCGGCCGCACGCGCCGGTCAACGACATGCTGCGCGACGGCATGCACCAGACGGCCGTGCACCGGGGTGTGGCCCCCTACCGGCCCAACTCCCTCGACGGCGGCTGCCCGTTCACCGCGGGCGCGGACATGAGCGCGTTCGTCGAGGCGCCGGTGCGCATCCCGGAGGCGTCGAAGGTGCGCGAGGCGCCGGAGTCGTTCGCGGACCACTTCAGCCAGCCCCGCCGGTTCTGGCTGAGCATGAGCCCGGTGGAGCGCGAGCACATCATCGGCGCCTACACCTTCGAGCTGGGCAAGTGCTACGAACAGGCCGTCAAGGAACGGACCCTCCAGGTCCTGGCCAACATCGACCCCGAGCTGTGCGCCGGTGTCGCCGAAGGGCTCGGCCTGCCCGCGCCGAAGCCCACCGTGCCGCTCGCCGACGTCGAACCGAGCCCGGCCCTCTCGCAGATCGGGCGGACCTGGCCGGTGGACGGGCGCGTCATCGGCATCGTGGCCGGCCCGGACGGCGACCTCGACGGCGTCCGCGCGGTGCGCGACGCGGTGCTCGAAGCGGGCATGGTCCCCCTGGTCGTGGCGCCGACCGGCGGCACGCTCGGCCCGGAGGGCTCGGCCCTGACGGTCCAGCGCACCTACGTCACCGCGCGTTCCGTCGAGTTCGACGCCGTACTGCTGGCCGGGGTGCCGGCCATGGGCGACGACATGCCCGGCGCGCGCGACGGCAAGGGCGCGCCCTCCGCCGCACGGCGGACGGCGGCCGACCCGCGGATCGGGCTGCTGCTGACCGAGGCGTTCCGGCACGGCAAGGCGATCGGCGCGTGGGCGGGCGGCGAGGCGGCCCTCGAAGCGGCCGGCGTCCCCACCGACGCCCCCGGCATCGTGGTCGCCGACTCCGGCTCCGCCGTCCTCGGCCGGGTCCGCGAGCTGCTGGCCTCGCACCGCGTCTGGGAACGCTTCACGGCCCAGGCCTGATACCCGGCACCGGCAGCCGGGGAGCATGTCCCCCCTCCCTCGTACGGGGTCCCGCACGAGGGAGGGGGAGGACGCGGGCGGATACCCCGCGGTCGCACCGGACGACGTGCTGCCGGCGCCCGTGCGGCCGTGCGGGAGCGCGGCCGGGCGTACGGGCGGCCGGTTCGGCGCCGTCCGTGGCGGGAGCACGTGCCGTCCGCCGCTCGGGCGGGAGCCGGTGACCCGCGGTCCGGTCGGCCGCGGTGTGCCGTCCGGTCGCCGTACAGTGGGAGGACGGCCGGTTTCCGACGGAACCGGTCGGCGGGCACTCGTACCGCATCCCCGCCCCGGAATCCGGTCAGGACATGCGCCACCACCTTCCCCCGTCCCACGGCCCGCAGGAGCCGCTCTTCGGTCTCGACGCGCTGCCGGTGGCACCGGCGGCCGAACCCGCGCCGTCCGCTCCCGCCTTCCGGGACTCCGCGCAGGCGCGTCGGCTTCTCGCGATCCGGGAGATCCACGCCGAACCGGCCGCCGCCGCCTCGTCCCGCGGGCGGCAGATCCTCGCCCGGTTCCCCGGGGCCCGGCTGATCGAGACCGACTCCCACTGGCGCGTCCCCGAACTGCACGGCAACGAGGGCAGCGCCGACCGCTGGATGCGGATCAAGCGCGAGACCCTCGTGCTGGGCGTGAAGAAGACGCTCACCACCCGCCCCAACGGCCGCTCCGCCGACTGGATCGCCCCCGGCCCGTCCAACGGCTGCGCCCTGTCCTGCGTGTACTGCTACGTACCCCGCCGCAAGGGCTTCGCCAATCCGATCACCCTCTTCACCAACATCGACCGGATCATCGGCCACCTCGGCCGCCACGTCGCCGCCCAGGGCCCCAAACCGGAGCCCAACCAGTGCGACCCCGAGGCATGGGTGTACGACATCGGGGAGAACGGCGACTGCTCCGTCGACGCCCTCGTCTGCGACAACACCGCCGACCTGGTGCGCGCCTTCCGCGACTGGCCCACCGCGAAGGCCTCCTTCGCGACCAAGTTCGTCAACCCCGACCTGCTGGGGCTCGACCCGCGCGGCCGCACCCGCATCCGGTTCTCGGTGATGCCGCCCGACGACTCACGCCTGCTGGACCTGCGCACCAGCCCGGTCGACCGGCGGATCGCCGCCGCCGCGGACTTCCTCGACGCCGGGTACGAGGTGCACTTCAACCTCTCACCCGTCGTCGTCCGCCCCGGCTGGCAGGACGCCTGGGCCGGGCTGCTGCGGCACATGGACGACGTACTGCCGCAGCGCGTGAAGCGGCAGGCCCGCGCCGAGGTCATCATGCTCACCCACAACGCGGACCTGCACGAGGTCAACCTCCGCTGGCATCCGCGCGGCGAGGACGTGCTGTGGCAGCCCGCCGCGCAGGAGACCAAGCGCTCCCAGAACGGCGCCCTCAACCTCCGCTACCGGGCCGACATCAAGCGCCGCGCCCTCGCGGACCTGCGGGAACTGGTCACCCGGCACACACCGTGGCTGGATATCCGCTACGCCTTCTGACGGACCGCCAGAGCCCGTTCCGGCCTTCTCGCAGGTCACCCCCTGATAACGAGAGTTAAGGGTAGGCTAACCTTGCCTCGTGATCCCTGCTGAAGAGGCGGCCCCGGGCCCGCGCGGCCATCAACTGTCGGCCACCGATGTGACCGTGGCGTACGACGGCGCCGACGTCGTGCACGACGCGGCGCTGACCCTGCGCCCCGGCGAAGTGACCGCCCTGGTGGGCCCGAACGGCAGCGGCAAGTCGACCCTGCTGCGCACCGTGGCCCGGCTGCAACGGCCGCGGAGCGCCACGCTCACGATCGACGCCGGCACCGACGCGCTGGCCCTCGGCCCCCGGGAGTTCTCCCGCCGCGTCGCCCTGCTGCTCCAGGGGCGCCCCACCCCCAGCGGTCTCAGCGTGCGGGACGTCGTCGAGTTCGGCCGCTACCCGCACCGCGGCCGGTGGGGCGGCACGGACCCCGGCGGCCGCGCCGCCGTGGACCGCGCCCTCGCCCTCACCGGCGTCGCCGAACTCGCCGGGCGCGGAGCCGAACACCTCTCCGGAGGACAGCTCCAGCGCGTGTGGCTGGCCGGCTGTCTCGCCCAGGAGACCGGCGTCCTCCTCCTCGACGAACCGACCACCTACCTGGACCTGCGCTACCAGGTCGAACTCCTCGACCTCATGCGCGACCTGGCCGACGAGCACGGCATCGCCGTCGGCGTCGTCCTGCACGACCTCGACCAGGCGGCGGCCGTCGCCGACCGGATCGTGCTCCTCGCGGCCGGACGCGTCGTCGCCGAGGGCCTGCCCGAGGACGTCCTCACCCCGGAGCGCCTGACCGAGGTCTACGGCATCCGGATCGAGGTCGACACCGACCCCCTCACCGGCCTGCTGCGCACCCGCGCCGTCGGCCGTCACCACACCCGAAGCGAAAGGCTCGGCACCACCTCATGAGACGCCTCCTGCTCACCGCGCCCCTGGCCACCGCCGCCGCCCTCCTGCTGGCGGCCTGCGGCACCACCGAACCCGCCGCCGACGACGCCGGCGCCAAGGAGTCCGCGCAGGCCATCACCCTCACCGACGCCACCGGCGCGAAGGTGGAACTCGACGGCCCCGCCGAGAAGGTCGTCGGCACCGAGTGGAACGTCGTCGAGCACCTGGTCTCCCTCGGCGTCGACCCGGTGGGCGTCGCCGACGTCAAGGGCTACACGGCCTGGGACGCCGCCGTCCCGCTCAAGAACGAGCCCACGGACATCGGCACCCGCGGCGAGCCCAGCATGGACACCATCGCCTCGCTCAAGCCCGACCTCATCGTCGCCACCACCGACCTGCAGCCCGACGCCGTCAAGCAGTTGCGCAAGGTCGCCCCGGTCCTGGAGGTGAAGCCCGCCGACGCCGCCGACCCGATCGGGCAGATGCTGAAGAACGTCGACCTCATCGCCGAGGCCACCGGCACCACCGAGCGCGCGGCCACGCTGAAGAAGGACTTCGACGCCAAGCTCGCCGAGGGGCAGAAGGCCCTCGCCGACGCCGGTCTGGACGGCGCGGAGATCGCCTTCGCCGACGGCTACGTCGCCTCCAACCAGGTCTCCGTACGCCCCTACACCTCCGGTTCGCTGATCGGCGCCGTCAACGAGCGGCTCGGACTGAAGAACGCCTGGAAGCAGAAGGGCGACGAGGCCTACGGCCTGGCCGCCACCGACGTCGAGGGACTGACCGGCCTGGGCAAGGTGCACTTCGCCTACATCGGCAACGACGGCGACGCCGCCAGCGACCCCTTCGGCAAGGAGCTCGCCGACAACTCGGTGTGGAAGTCCCTGCCGTTCGTGAAGTCCGGTGACGTCCACCGGCTGGACGACGGCATCTGGATGTTCGGCGGCACCGGCTCGATGGAGGCGTACGCCGACTCCCTCGTCGCCTCGCTGACGAAGTAGCGCGATGGCCGTCACCGCCACCACTCCCACCGTCCGTCCGGCGACGGTGTCGTCCCGGACGGGCGCGGCCGCGGTGACGACCGCGCTCGTGCTCCTGGTCGCGGCCCTCGCCGTCGTCGACATCACCCAGGGCACCGCCGCGGTCGGCCCGGCCGAGGTCCTCAAGGCCCTCACCGGCCGAGCCGACCCGGCCGACGCGTCCGTCGTCATCGCCTCACGGCTGCCCCGGATGACCGCCGGGCTCCTCGTGGGCGCGGCCCTCGGCATGGCCGGCGTCGCCCTGCAGGCCGTCAGCCGCAACGTCCTGGCCTCCCCGGACACCCTCGCCGTCAACGCGGGCTCCTACTTCGCCCTCGGCATCGCCGCCGTCACCGGCGTGTCCCTGCCGCTGCTCGCCTCCTCGGGCATCGCCTTCGCCGGCGGGCTCGCGGCGGCGGCCGTCGTCCTCGGACTGTCGGGGCTCGGCGCCGGCACCGTACGGCTGGTGCTCGCCGGCACCGCGCTCGCCCTCGGGCTCACCGCCGTCACCGAAGGGCTGCTCCTGCTGTTCCCGCAGCAGACCGAGGGCCTCTACCAGTGGAACCAGGGCAACATCGGCCAGAACGGCTTCGACGGTGTCCTCCAGATGCTGCCCGTCGCCGTCGTCGGACTCGCCGGCCTGCTGCTCATCGCCCGCCGGGTCGACGCCCTCGCCCTCGGCGACGACGCGGCCCGCGGACTCGGCGTCCCGGTACGGGCCACCCGCGTCACGGCCGTCGTCCTGGCGACCCTGCTCTCCGCGGCGGCCGTCACCCTGGCCGGCCCGATCGGCTTCGTCGGCCTGTGCGCCCCGGCCCTCGCCCGCCCGCTCGCCCGCCGGGCCCGGGGGCTGCGGAGGCTGCGGGCGGGCGTGCCGGTCGCGGGCCTCGTCGGCGCCGCGCTGGTGCTCGGCGCGGACGTGCTGCTGCGCGCGTTCGTCGACGCGGACACCGCGGTCGCCGTTCCCACCGGCGTGGTCACCAGCCTCGTCGGTGCGGCGTTCCTGGTGGTGATGGCGGCCCGGCTCCGCGACACCGCCGGTGCCGCCGCGCCGGACGGACTGCGCATCCGCAGCCGCGCCGTCTTCCTCACCACGCTCACCGCGCTGTCGGTCGTCCTGGTCGGCGTCGCCGTCGCCGCCGTCCTGCTGGGCGACAGCAAGCTGCTCCTGGGCGACGTGGTCAACTGGGCGCAGGGCAGGGCGGGCAGGACCGTCTCCTTCGTGCTGGACACCCGTATGCCCCGGGTGTCCGCCGCGCTCCTCGCCGGAGCGGCCCTCGCGCTGGCCGGCACCCTGGTGCAGGCCGTCACCCGCAACCCACTGGCGGAACCCGCCGTCCTGGGCGTCTCCGGCGGCGGCGCGCTCGGCGCGGTGGTCCTCGTGACGACGGTCCCCGCCGCCGGGGGGTGGGGCGTCGCCGGGGCGGCCTTCGCGGGATCCGCGGCCACCGCGGTCGTCGTGTTCGGCCTCGCCGCCCGCGGGGGGTACCAGCAGAACCGGCTGGTGCTCGTCGGCATCGGCACCGCGACCGCGACGACTGCCCTGATCAGTCTGCTGATCGTGCTCACCGACCCGTTCAACGCGACCAAGGCCCTCACCTGGCTGTCGGGCTCCACGTACGGCCGGACCATGCCCGACGTCCTGCCCCTCGCGGCCGTCCTCGCGGTCGGCGTCGCGGTGGCCGGCGTACGGCACAGGGAACTCGACCTGGTCTCCCTCGACGAGGACACCCCCCGGCTGCTCGGCCTCGACCTGGCGCGCGGGAGACTGGGATTCCTCGTCCTAGGCGTGCTGCTCAGCGCCACCGCCGTCGCCGCCGCGGGAACCGTCGGCTTCGTCGGCCTGGTCGCCCCGCACGCGGCGCGCGCCCTCGTCGGACGGCGGCACACCCGCGTCCTGCCGGTCGCGCTGCTCCTCGGCGCCGTACTGGTGTGCACGGCCGACCTGCTGGGCCGCACCGTGATCGCCCCCGCCCAGCTGGGTGCCGGCCTGATGACGGCCGTGATCGGAACGCCGTACTTCCTGTACGTGCTGGTGCGCAGCCGCCGGTAGTCCGCGCGGGCCGGCGGCCCGCCGCCGGCCCGTCGGGACGGCCGGCGGCGGGCCCGGCCGAAGGCCTCGACGGCCTGGCGGCACGTCCACGGGGTGCTGTCGCAGGCGGTCTTTGGGGCGCCGCCGCAGCCGTTGCGGACGCGCTCGGGGTCCTCGTGGGAGGCACTGCCGAGCCGTGCCCTGCCCGCGCTGGACGCGCCCGCGGCCTTGTCGCCGCGGCGCCGGGACGCGCGCTCAGCTCCGCGCGGTACGGGGCGGCCGGTACGTCCATTCCCGGTCCGCGTCGGTGATCGGCCGCAGTACACGGGCCGGGGTTCCGGCGACGACCGTCATCGGCGGCACGTCGGAGGTCACCGCACTGCCCGCGCCGACGACCGAGCCCCGCCCGACGGTCACCCCGGGCAGGATCACCGCGCCGGCCCCGACCCACACGTCGCCCTCGATGCGCACCGGCGCCGAGAACTGGCCGCCGTCCCGGCGCAGTTCGGGGTGGACGGGATGACCGGTGGTGCTGACGGTCACATGGGGCGCGAACATCACGCGGTCGCCGACGAAGACCTCGACGTCGTCGACCAGGGTGAGGCCGAAGTTGACGTACACGTCGTCGCCGAGGTGCACGTGCCGGCCGTAGGCGACGTACAACGGCGGTTCGATCCACACGCCCCGGCCCACCGAGCCGAGCAGTTCGCCCAGCAGGGCGCGGCGGGCCTCCTCGTCGCGCGGTCCGGTGGCGTTGTACTCGGCGGCGAGCTCCTTGCCGCGCAGTCGCTCCTCCTCGAGGCGCTCGAGACCGGGTGCCGAGTCGGTGTACAGCTCGTGGGCCGCCATGCGGCGGCGTACCTCGCGCTCGGCGCCGTCGTCCTGTGCCACTGGTTCTCCCCGGGTGTCGTGGAAGCGGCCCGGCCGCACCACCGGGCGGGTGGTGCGGCCGGGCCGGGCGGATCGGTCAGTCCGTGACGTCCGTGACCGTCCAGCGCTGGTTGGAACCGGAGTTGGGCTGCCACGTCGTGACCGCGGCGCCCTCGTGCGTGGCCTGCCCGCCGACCTCGAGGAGGCGTCCGGTGGCCGCGTTGACCAGGGTCCAGGTGCCGTCGCCCGTGGTCGACATGATCCACTCGGCGGCCGGGTCCCGCTCGCCGGTGTGGGGCTCCGCCACCGGCACGTCGTCCCGTACGGCGAGCCGGTGGCCGTCCACCGGGCTGGTGAACTCGTAGCGCTCGCGCACGCCGCCGTCGGGACGCACCGCGCTCAGCCGCCACCGCTGGGAGGCGGAGCCGTCGCCGGCACCGATCACGAGCTTCGTGCCGTCGTCCGCGACGGTGACCGCCTTGCCGCTCTGCACGCCGGTGAGTGTGTAGGTGCGGCCCTTGCGCAGCAGCGGGGCGTCCTCCGCGACGCCGGAGACGCCCTTGACGACGAAGGACGTCACCGACTGGGCGGGCACGGTGAAGGTGGCCGCGCGGCCGGTGACCCTGATGGCCCCGTGCCGCTCCAGCTTGCCGTCGGCGCTGGTCACGACGGGCGTGACGGTCGCGTTCCGGCTGATGTGGCGGAACTTGGACAGGTCGACGGTGACGTCGCGCGCCCCGGTGGTGCTGTTGACGTGGACGAGTGAGGCGCCCTTGCCGTTCTGCGTCACCGCCGCCGCGCTGGAGGTGTCGTCCACCTTGATCAGCCGGTCGCCGGGCTTGATGAAGTGGGTGAAGTTGCGGGCCGTGTCGAACTTGGTGTTCGTGCGGATCGGGCAGGTCTCGAGGGTGTCCTCGGCGGTGCAGCCGAAGGGGAGCTGGATCTCGCCCCAGTTGCCGCCCTTGGCGGACTCCCCGCCCGGCTTCATGTTGTCGTGGTCCTCGACCGGCTGCCAGAACACCCAGGCACGCGGCTCCAGTTCACGCAGGTCGTCGACGATGCGCTGGGCGAGGCCGAGACCGGGGCGCATGTCCGTGAAGCTCTGCCCGTCGCCCCAGTCGCCCTCGACCTCGCTCATCCACAGCGGCTTGTCCTCGGCCTTGGCTATGTCGCGCACGGTGGTGCGCTGACCGGTGCCGTAGGTGTGGACGTTCATCCGGCCGACGAGGTCACGCGCCTCGGGCGAGTAGGCGTTCCAGTTCTGCGCGAAGAGGGAGGGGTTGGTCTCGTCCATCGCGGAGATCTCCGCCTTGGTCCTCGCCTTCCTCAGCGCCGGGGCGAGCGCGTGCAGCACCTTCTCCTGGAGCCCGGGGCCGATGTGGGCGCCCTCCTGGCGTCCGCCGACGGGTTCGCCGTCCGCGCCGAGGCGGGTGCTCCAGTAGTTGGTGTTCGGCTCGTTGAAGGGGTCGACGGTGTCGACCTCGATGCCGTGCGCCTTCTCCAGCCGCTTGGTGGCGCCCGCCAGGTAGGCGGCGAAGTCGTCGACCGACCCGGTCTTCAGCTGGTCGGCGGTGGCGTCGAACCCGCCGGACACGTAACCGCTGACGGTCATGAACCAGGGCGGGGAGTTGCTGAAGGTCTCCCAGTGGGTGATGTCCTTCTTGATGCGGTCCACCCACCACCGCTGGGTGGCGTCGGCGTCCTCGTTCCAGTCGGCGGGGTCCTCGGCGTCCCACCAGTCGGTGTCCTCGCGGGTGGTGCCCGCGGGCGCCTTCCACCAGCCCTCCACGGCTCCGCCCGCACGGAGGTAGTCCTTGACGTCGGGGGCGTTGCCGCCGCCGACGTTGTACCGGGCGATGTTCAGGGCGAGGCCGTCGTCGCCGAACAGGAGCCGTGCGAGCTTCTCGCGGATCTCCGGCGGGTAGTCGCCGGTGGCGTTGGCGAACCAGACCAGGCTGGTGCCCCAGCCCTCGAACTCCTCCTGCTGGTAGGAGGGGTCCGGCCGGACGGTGACGGAGGGGAGGTCCGCGGCCTGGGCGGCGGACGTCGGCCCGGGGATCAGGGCGGCCCCGGTGGCCAGGGCGGCGGTGAGCCCGGCGGCCGTGAGGAGCCGTCTGTTGCGGGTGCGGCGTGCCATCGTGTGCTCCCAACATGAGGTGTGTGGTCGCGCTCGTGGACCCTCCTGCCGCACCGGCGGCCGGCGGGAGGGGACGGCCCCCGGAACGGGTGCGTGCCGTTCCGGGGAGTGAGGGGGTGTCAGACGGACGGCTGCCGCAGTACGGCGACCGCGCGGGGCCCGAGCGTGAGGGCGCCGTCGGTGCCGGTGGTGCCGACGAGCACCTCCCCGTCGAGGCCGCGCGCCACGACGGTGTCGTCGGTCCGGTTCACCAGGAACAGGAACCGGCCCTCGGCGCTCCGGCGTACGACCGGCTCGATCAGCCCCCGTACCTCGGCGGGCAGTTCGCTCTCCACGCCGGCCGGCTCCAGCAGCCGGGGCAGCAGCGAGGTGAGGCCCTCGACACCGAGCCGGGTGGAGACGTACGCGGCGGAACCCCCGCCGGCCGGCCGCCGGGTGACGGCGGGCCTGCCCGACTGTTCACCGGTGCGGTAGCGGGCCAGCACCTCGGTCCCGGCGTCGGTCACGGTGATCCGGTCGGTCCACAGGGAACCGGTCGTGCCGTCGTCGAGCTCCACGTCGTCACCGGCGAGCAGCGGGCCGAACTCCTCGATGCGGATGCCGAGCAGGTCCCGCAGGGCACCCGGATAGCCGCCGAGCCAGACGTGGTCGTGCTCGTCGACGACACCGGAGAAGTACGTGGTGATCAGATGGCCGCCCTGTTCGGCGTACCGGGTGAGGGTCTTCGCCAGTTCGGCCGGGACCATGTGCAGCACGGGGGCGATCAGCACCTGGTGGCGGTGCAGGTCGGCCCGGGTGGTGACGAGGTCGGCGCGGACGCCGAGGGCGAGGAGCGCCGAGTACCAGTCGAGCGCCTCCTGCCGGTAGTCGAGCAGGGAGGTGGGGTGGGAGTCCTGCTCGCTCGCCCACCACGACTCCCAGTCGTAGAGGATGCCGACCCGGGCGGGCTCCCGCTCGGACCCGGCGATCGGGGCGAGGGTCTTGAGGGTGGCGCCGAGCGCGGCCACCGCGCGGAACAGCTCGCTGTCCGCGCCGGCGTGCGGGACCATCGCCGAGTGGTACTTCTCGGCGCCCGCCGCCGACTGCCGCCACTGGAAGAAGCAGACCGCGTCGGCGCCGTGGGCGACGTGCAGCAGCGAGTCGCGGGCCAGGTCACCGGGGCGCTTGGCGACGTTGACGGGCTGCCAGTTGACGGCGCTGGTGGAGTGCTCCATCAGGAACCAGGGCCGCCCGCCGGAGATGCCGCTGGTGAGGTTGGCGGAGAAGGACAGCTCGTCGCGGTCCTGCGGGCCGGGGTGGACGTAGTGGTCGTTGGAGACGAAGTCGACCTCGCCCGCCCAGTCCGGGTAGTTCATGCCCTTGATGCCGCCCGTCAGCATGAAGTTGGTGGTGACGGGGACGTCCGGCGTGAGCTCCCGCAGGATCTCCCGCTCGGCGCGCAGATGCTCCTTGAGCACGTCCGAGGAGAAGCGCTTGAAGTCCAGCTGCTGGGTGGGGTTGGGGTGGGAGGCGGCCAGCCGCGGCGGCAGGATCTGCTCCCAGTCGGTGTACCGCTGCGACCAGAACGCCGTGCCCCAGGCGCTGTTGAGCGCCTCCAGCGTGGTGTAGCGGGCGCGCAGCCAGTCGCGGAAGGCGCGGGCCGCGTCGTCGGAGTAGTCGTAGACGTTGTGGCAGCCCAGCTCGTTGTTGACGTGCCAGGCGACGAGTGCCGGATGACCGGCGTAGCGGGTCGCCAGCTCCCGCACCAGGCGCAACGCGTACCGGCGGAAGACGGGCGAGGTGGGCCGCCAGTGCTGGCGCGCCCCCGGCCAGAGGGTCTCGCCGGTGGCCGTGACCGGGAGGACCTCCGGGTGGGCGGTGGTGAGCCAGGGCGGCGGGGAGGCGGTGGCGGTGGCCAGGTCGACTCCGACGCCGCCCCGGTGCAGCAGGTCCATCACCTCGTCGAGCCAGGCGAAGTCCCAGCTGTCCTCGGCCGGTTGCAGTTGGGCCCAGGAGAAGATCCCCACGGACACGAGGTTCACGCCGGCCTCGCGCATCAGCCGGACGTCCTCCTCCCACACGGTGCGGGGCCACTGCTCGGGGTTGTAGTCGGCGCCGTAGACGAGACGGGGGACGGGGGCACCGTCCGCCCCGCCGGTGCGGGACAGGAGGGTGGAGATCATGGTGGTCCTTCCGGGTGGGGGCGTCGGGCGGCGCGGGAGGTCCGCGCCGCCCGGCGTGTGCTACTTCTCGACGGTGAAGCCCTGCTCCTCGGCGTACTTCACCGAGGCGTCCTGCCAGGCCTTCAGACCGTCCGCGAGCGTGGTGTTCGAGACGTAGGCCTTGCCGACCGTGTCGTTGAAGATCGAGTGGGCGTACTGCTGGAACGGCAGGTACGACCAGTCGCTGGCGACGTTCGCGGCGGACTCGGCGAAGATCTTGTTCGCCTCCTGGCCGCCGAGGTAGTCGAACTTGGTGCTCTGGAAGTCGGCGGACTGCAGTTCCGCCTTGGTGGCCGGGAAGGCGCCCTGCTCGACGCGGGTCCGGACGCCGTCACCGGAGTTCGCGTACTCCACGAAGGCGTAGGCGAGTTCCTTGTTCTTGCCGAGCGAGGGCAGGGTCAGCGAGCTGCCGCCGTTCTCCGCGCTGGCCTTGTCGCCCTTGGTCCAGGCCGGCATCGGGGCCGCGCGCCAGTCGCCGGCCGCGTTCGGCACGCCGCTGACGAAGTTGGCGGGCATCCAGGCACCGGTGGTCAGGGTGGCTATGCTGCCGTCGCCCAGGCCCTTGTACCACTCGTCGGTCCAGCCGTTGACCGGGGCGAGGAGCTTCTCGTCGATGAGCTTCTGCCAGGTGTCCGTGTACTTCTTGGCCTTCGCGTCGCTGAAGTCGATCTTCACGTTGGTGCCGTCGACCTTGTACGGCCGCGAACCGGCCTGCCACAGCAGGCTGGTGGTGAAGCCGGCGTCGCCGGCGTCGTTGGCGATGTAGACCTTGGGGTCGGCCTTGTGCAGCTTGCGCGCGGCGTCGACGTACTCGTCCCAGGTGGTCGGGACGGCGATCTTGTACTTGTCGAAGACCTTCTTGTTGTAGAACATCGCCATCGGGCCGGAGTCCATCGGCAGGCCGTAGACCGCCTCGTCCTCGCTCACCGCGTTCCACGGGCCGGGCGTGTACGCGGAGGCCAGCTTGTCGGCGCCGAAGGGGGCCAGGTCGGTGAGGCCCTTGCCGAGGGCGTACTGGTTCACCGCGAAGTACTCGACCTGCGCGACGTCCGGGACGCCCTTCTCGGCCGAGATCGCGTTCGACAGCGCGGTGTAGTGCTTGTCGCCCGACCGCTCGCTGACGAGGTTGATCTTGACCTTCGGGTACTTCTTCTCGAAGTCGGCGGCGACCGTCTTCAGCGTGGGCTCCCAGGACCACACCGTCACCGTGCCGCCCTTCTTCAGGGCCGCCTGGATGTCCGAGGCGGAGACCGCCTTGTCGGCGGAGTCCTCCCCGGAGCCGCCGCAGGCGGTGGCGCCCAGGGTCACGGCGGACAGGAGGGCGATGCCGCGCAGCAGGCGGCTGGTGTTTCTGCGCATGAGGGTGCTTCCACTTCTTCGTGGGTGGGACGGGGTGAGGAGGGTGGTGCGGGGGTGCCGGGCTGTGGGGTCGAGGGGGCGGCCGGGGAGCCGCGCGGTCACTCCTTGACGCTGCCCGCGGCGAGACCCGACTGCCAGTACTTCTGGAGCAGCAGGAACGCGGCGATGAGCGGCAGGATGGTGAGCAGCGAACCGGTGATCACCAGGTTGAAGATGACCTCGCCGCCGACGGTCTCGGCCTGGGAGTTCCACGCGTTCAGCCCGAGCGTCAGCGGGTACCACTCCGAGTCCTTCAGCATGATCAGCGGCAGGAAGTAGTTGTTCCAGGTGGCGACCGTGGTGAACAGCAGCACGGTCACGATGCCCGGGGCGAGCAGCGGGAGGGCGACGGTGAAGAAGGTGCGTGCCTCGCCGGCCCCGTCGATGCGGGCGGCCTCGAGGAGTTCGGTGGGGATGGCCTCGGTGGCGAACACCCACATCAGGTACAGGCCGAACGGCGAGACCAGTGAGGGGATGATCACCGCCCACGGGGTGTCCGTCAGGCCCATCTTGCTGAACATCAGGAAGGTGGGCACCGCGAGGGCCGTGCCGGGGACCGCCACCGCGCCGATGACCGTGGCGAAGACGCCGCGCTTGCCGGGGAAGTCGAACTTCGCCAGCGCGTAACCGCCCAGGACCGCGAGGAGGGTGGCCCCGCCGGCGCCCAGCACCACGTACAGCAGGGTGTTCAGCAGCCAGCGCGTGAACACGCCGTCCTGGTAGGTGAACGTGTCGCGGATGTTGTCCCACAGCGCGAAGTCGTCGGCGAACCACATCCCCGACGAGTCGGCCAGACCCGCCTGCGTCTTGGTGGCGTTGATGACCAGCCAGACCAGCGGCACGACGGTGTAGACGACGACCAGGGAGGTCAGCACGGTCAGCAGCACGCTGCGCCGGGGCTTGTCGGCGGAGTGCCTGCGGGTCCCGCGCAGCCGTGGCGCGCTGCGGCCGGGACCGGAGGCCTTGGCGGGTACGGCCGGGGAGGCGGTGGTGAGAGGGCTGCTCATCGGGTCACGCTCCCTTGCGCATGCCGCGCAGCTGCACGACGTAGGCGATCACCATCGTGATCAGGCCCATGATGATGGCCACCGTCGCGGAGTAGTTGTGCTGCTGGCCGTTGAAGGACAGCGAGTACGTGTAGAAGTTCGGCGTGTAGTCGGTGGTGATGGCGTTGCGGGCGAGCGGACGCAGGATGTTCGGCTCGTTGAACAGCTGGAAGCTGCCGATGATGGAGAAGATCGTCGCGATGACCAGGGCGCCCCGGATCGCGGGCAGCTTGATCGCGGTGATCACGCGGATCTGTCCGGCGCCGTCGATCTCCGCCGCCTCGTACAGGGAGTTCGGGATGACGCGCAGCGCCGAGTAGAAGATCAGCATGTTGTAGCCGACGAACTCCCAGGTGACGATGTTGCCGATGGAGGCCAGCACCAGGTCGGGGGAGAGCGGGTCGGGGAGCGAGACGTCGAACGCCCCGTTGATGTCGCCGACCAGGCCGTACTTCGTGCCGTACATGAAGCCCCACATGAGGGTGGCGACCACGGCGGGCACCGCGTACGGCAGGAAGATCGTGATGCGGAAGAAGCTCTTGCCGTAGAGCCGGCCGCTGTCCAGGGCCAGCGCCACCAGCAGCGCGATGCCGAGCATGATCGGCACCTGGACGCACAGGAAGAGCGAGACCCGGCCGAGGGCCGCCCAGAACCGGTCGTCCCGCAGCGCCTGTTCGTAGTTGTCGAGGCCGACGAAGGTGGTCCCGCCGATGAGCTGGTCGCGGAAGAGGCTCAGGTAGAGCGAGTACGCGATCGGCGCCAGGAAGACCAGGGCGAACACCGCCACGAAGGGGCCGATGAAGCCCCACCCCGTCCATGAGCGGCGGTCCCGTCTCGCCGGGGGCGGGGCCGGCCGCGCCTCGGCGGCCACCGGTGGTTGCAGCGTCGTCATGTCGTTCCTCGCTCGTCACCGTTGCGGACCGGCCGCCGCCCGGCGCGTGAACCGGACGGCATGCCCCCTGCACGTGATGTTTGCGTAAACATCCGCTGCCGCGAAGCGCCGCCGAGCTGTTATGTTTACGTAAACATCGGATGGCGGAATGTTTACACTGCCCTCCTGAGAACGGTCAAGGGCTCCCCGGGGAAACCGTGGCGCGAGCAGTGACAGGAAGGCGGCTGACGGCGAGTGGACACGGCCGAGAGAACGCCGGCGAAGGCACCCGGCCCCGCCATCGGGGCGGCCCCCGCGGCCGGCGGCGCGCGCCGCACCCGGGGCGGTGCCCGGAACACGGCCTCCATGGCCGACGTGGCCCGCCTGGCGGGGGTCTCGTCCCAGACCGTCTCCCGCGTCTCCAACGGCTACGCGGGGGTGACCGAGGAGACCCGCCGCCAGGTGCTGGCCGCGATGAAGGAACTCGGCTACCGGCCCAACAGCGCGGCCCGCGCCCTGAAACGCGGCGAGTTCCGCACCATCGGTGTCATCACCTTCACCCTGTCCACCACCGGCAACGTGCGCACCCTGGAGGCGATCGCCACCTCCGCCGCGCACGAGGGCTACGCGGTGACGCTGCTGCCGGTCGCCGTGCCCACCCAGGACGAGGTGCGCGGGGCGTTCTCCCGGCTGGAGGAACTCGCCGTCGACGCCGTGATCGTCATCATGGAGGTCCATCTGCTGGACGCGGCGACGGTCACCCTGCCCCCGCACGTCCAGGTCGTGGTGGTCGACTCCGACGCCGGCGACCGCTACACGGTCGTCGACACCGACCAGGCGGGCGGCACCCGCGCCGCCGTCCGGCACCTGCTCCGCCTCGGCCACCGCACGGTGTGGCATCTCGGCGGCCCCGAGGACTCGTTCGCCGCGCAACGCCGTACGGCGGCCTGGCACGCCGCCCTCACCGAGGCCGGACGGGTGCCGCCGCCTCTCGTCCGGGGGGACTGGTCGGCGGACTCGGGCTACCGGGCCGGCCTCGAACTCGCCGCCCGCCAGGAGTGCACGGCGGTCTTCGCCGCCAACGACCAGATGGCGCTCGGTCTGTTGCGCGCCCTGCACGAACACGGCCGGCGCGTCCCCGAGGACGTCAGCGTCATCGGCTTCGACGACATCCCCGAGGCGTCCTCCTTCCTGCCTCCGCTGACCACCGTCCACCAGGACTTCGCCGAGGTGGGACGGCTCTGCGTGCAGGCGGTGCTGAGCAAGATGCGCCAGGTCGGCCCCGAGCGGGGCACCACCCTCGTCCCGACCCGGCTGGTGCGGCGCGCCAGCACGGCACCGCCGCCGGGGGCCGGCTGACGGTTCGTCTCCCTCTCCCCGTGCGCTGGCCGGCGTGCGGGACCCGGTGACCGTCAGGCACTTCCGGGCCGCTCCCGGGACGTACTCGGCCGTGCCGGCCGGCACCCCCGCCGGCCCTCCGCGCACCCCCGCCGGCCCTCCGCGCACCGACACCGGCACGGCACACCCGGCGCGGGCCCACGACCGGCTCCTCGGCGGCGGGGACGGCCACCCGGCCGACGGGGCCGTCGGGGGGAGGGGGGAAGCCGCACCGGGCGCGGGCCGCCGCCCGGCCGAACCGCCGGTTCGCGCGGCGGACGGCCGCCCGGCTCGCCGGGCAGGGCGCCACCCCGTGCCTCCGGGCGGCCGCGCCGCCCCCCGAGGACGGCGGCGAGGCCGCGGGCGTCGCGCGCCCCGGGGCCGTCCCGGACCCTTCGGTGATCGCCGAAGGGCGCGGAGGCTAGCGTCCTCCCATGAACGTTTCCTCGGGCCTCGGCCGACAGCGGACATCCCCGGGCGGCGACCGGGCGAGCGGGGGCACGGCATGACGCCGCTGGAAATGCTCGGCGTCTTCGCGGCGGGCGTCGGCGCCGGAGCCATGAACGCGGTCGTCGGCTCGGGGACGCTGGTCACCTTTCCCGTGCTGCTCGCCACCGGGCTGTCCCCCGTCACCGCCACGGTCTCCAACGCGCTCGGACTGATACCCGGCTCCGTCAGCGGCGCCGTCGGCTACCGCAGGGAACTCGCCGGCCAGGGCCGCCGCGTGCGCAAGCTCGGCATCGGCGCCGCGCTGGGCGGGCTCTGCGGCGCGACGCTCCTGCTGGCCCTGCCCGCCGAGGCGTTCGAGACCATCGTGCCGACCCTGGTGGGGCTCGCCCTCGTCCTCGTCGCGTTCCAGCCCCTGATCGGCAGGAGGATACGGAACCGCCGCGCGAGGGGAGACTCCCCGCACCGTGACGGCGGCTGGCCGCTGTCCGCCGGCCTGACCCTGGCCAGCGTCTACGGCGGCTACTTCTCCGCCGCCCAGGGCATCATCTACATGTCCCTGATGGGCCTGCTCATCGACGAGCCGCTGCAACGCCTCAACGCCGTCAAGAACGTGCTCGCGGCGATCGTCAACACGGTCGCCGCGGCCTTCTTCCTCTTCGTCGCCGACTTCGACTGGACGGCCGTCGCGCTCATCGCGGCCGGATCCGCCCTCGGCGGCCAACTCGGAGCGAGGACCGGCCGCAGGTTCAGCCCCGCGGTGCTGCGCGGCCTCATCGTCACGATCGGCACCGTCGCCCTCGTCCAGCTGCTCCGCTGACCACCGCCGGCCCGCGGTCCACCGGCCCGTGGACGAAGCCCGCCGCACCGCCGGCGCGGGCCGGTCCCGCGACGGCCGGATTCACCGTGACTCCCGTGCTCCCGGCCCGCCCGGCGGACCCGCGGCCCACGGCGAGCGGCGCCGTACGGCCCCTCGGGCCGATCCGCACGTCGTGCGTCCCCTTCGCCTGGGTACCCGTGCCTGCATGAGATCCCCGAACACGGACGGAAGGCGCCGCCGCTCCCTTCCCGCCCCCGCGGCCGAATCATCACATAGCGCCCGGTGGGCATACGCTTCTCGTAGCGCACGCGTGAAGAGGCGGGAGACGACGTGACGGCCGAACACACGGACGCGCCGGACGGCCGGACGGAGACCGGCGGGATCGGCGACGATCTGCTCCACGGTCTCGAGGTGGACGACCGGCGCCCGGAGCGGCCCGTGCTGCTCGACGCCGACGGCACCCCGATCGAGACCTGGCGGGAGAACTACCCCTACGACCGCCGGATGCGCCGGGCGGAGTACGACAGGACCAAGCGCATCCTGCAGATCGAACTGCTGAAGATGCAGCGGTGGATCAAGGACACCGGTCAGCGCATCGTCGTGCTCTGCGAGGGACGGGACGCGGCCGGCAAGGGCGGCACCATCCAGCGGTTCATGGAACGCCTGAACCCCCGCGGCGCCCGTGTGGTCGCCCTGGAGAAGCCGACCGAGCGGGAGGCGGGCCAGTGGTACTTCCAGCGCTATGTGGCCCACCTGCCGGCCTGCGGCGAGATCGTCTTCTTCGACCGCTCCTGGTACAACCGCGCGGGCGTCGAGCGGGTCATGGGCTTCTGCACGGACGAGGAGTACCACCAGTTCCTCGCACAGGCGCCCCTGTTCGAGCGGCTGCTCACCGACGACGGCATCATGCTGGTGAAGTTCTGGTTCTCCGTGTCCCGGGCCGAGCAGCGGACCCGGTTCGCGATCCGCCAGGTCGATCCGCTGCGCCGCTGGAAGCTCTCGCCGATGGACCTCGCCTCGCTCGACCACTGGGACGACTACACCGAGGCCAAGGTCGAGATGTTCCGGGCGACGGACACCTCCCACGCGCCGTGGACGGTCGTGAAGAACAACGACAAGCGGCGGGGCCGGCTCGAGGCCATGCGCAGTCTCCTCGACCGCTGCGACTATCCGGCCAAGGACCACGAGGCCCTGGGCAAGCCGGACCCGCTGATCGTGGGCGCGGCGGACACCCTGCTGGAGGCCGGTGAGGAACCCTCGGCCCTCTCACCGACCCCCCTCGCGGGTCCCGGCCACGGCCCGGGCAGTCACCCGGACACGTGACCCGGTCACCCCAGGGGCAGCGTCACCTCACCCGCGCCCTGTGCCTGCGCCCCGCCGGCCACGCGCACCGTGAACGGGCGGTCGGTCCCGGACGCGGCGACCCGCAGCACGTCGCCGTCCCGCCGGACCCGGAACGTCGCGGCCGCGAGCCCCGCCGTGTCCGGCACGGTGACCTCGGCCGCGTAGTCGGCCGCGGCCGTGGGGTGCACGAGCAGGACCGGGGCGTCCAGCCAGTCGCCGTCGGGCCGGGACTCGTCGCCGCTCAGCGGCAGCACGGCGCCCTCGCGGACGTAGAGCGGAAGGCTGTCGTAGCCGTGCCGTTCGGTGCGCCAGCACGGGCCGGTGACCCGCTCGCCGCTCAGCAGGTGGGTCCAGGTGCCCCCGGGCAGGTAGACCTCCACCTCGCCGTCCTCGCTGAACACCGGTGCGACCAGCAGGTCGGGGCCCAGCATGTACTGGCGGTCGAGCGGGCGGCACGCCGGGTCCTGCGGGAACTCCAGCACCATGGGCCGCATCATCGGGACGCCCGTGCGGTGGGCCTCGGCGGCGGCGCCGTACAGATACGGCATCAGGCGGTGCTTGAGCAGGGTGAACCGCCGGGCGACGTCGACCGCCTCGTCGCCGAACTCCCACGGCACCCGGTACGACGTGGAGCCGTGCAGCCGGCTGTGCGAGGAGAGCAGGCCGAAGGCGAGCCAGCGCTTGAAGACCTCGGGGACGGGCGTGCCCTCGAAGCCGCCGATGTCGTGGCTCCAGAAGCCGAACCCGCTCAGTGACAGGGACAGGCCGCCCCGCAGCGACTCGGCCATCGCCTCGAAGGACGACCAGCAGTCGCCGCCCCAGTGCACCGGGTACTGCTGGCCGCCGGCGGTCGCGGACCGGGCGAAGACCACCGCCTCGCCCTGCCCGCGCTCCTTCTCCAGGAGCTCGAACACCGTCCGGTTGTACAGGTGCGTGTAGTAGTTGTGCATCCGCTCGGGGTCGGAGCCGTCGTGCCAGACGACATCGGTGGGGATGCGCTCGCCGAAGTCCGTCTTGAAGCTGTCCACCCCCTGGTCGAGCAGCGGCTTGAGCTTCGACTGGAACCAGGCGCGGGCGTCGGGACTGGTGAAGTCGACCAGGCCCATGCCGGCCTGCCACAGGTCCCACTGCCACACGTCGCCGTTCGGGCGGCGCACCAGGTGCCCGAGGGCCGCGGCCTCGTCGAAGAGCGGGGACTTCTGGGCGATGTACGGGTTGATCCAGACGCTGATCCGCAGGCCCTTCTCCTTGAGCCTGGTCAGCATGCCCTCCGGGTCGGGGAAGACGTCCGGGTCCCACTGGAAATCGCACCACTGGTACTCGCGCATCCAGAAGCAGTCGAAGTGGAACACGGACAGCGGGATGCCGCGCTCGGCCATGCCGTCGACGAACGAGGTCACCGTCGCCTCGTCGTACGACGTGGTGAAGGAGGTGCTGAGCCACAGGCCGAAAGACCAGGCCGGCGGCAGGGCCGGGCGCCCGGTGAGGGCCGTGTAGCGGCCGAGGACGTCCTTCGGGGTCGGGCCGGCGACGACGTAGTACTCCAGCGCCTGGTCCTCGACGCTGAACTGGACCTGCCCGACGGACTCCGAGCCGACCTCGAAGGAGACGGCGCCGGGGTGGTTGACGAAGACGCCGTAGCCGCGGGAGGAGAGGTAGAACGGGACGTTCTTGTAGGCCTGCTCGCTGCTCGTGCCGCCGTCGGCCTGCCAGACGTCGACGGTCTGGCCGTTCTTGACGAACGGGGTGAAGCGCTCGCCCAGGCCGTAGACCTGCTCGCCGACGCCGAGCGACAGCCGGCTCAGCACGTGGTGGGCTCCCTCGCCGGTGGTGGCGAAGGCGGTGCTCTTGGCGCCGGCGCGGGTCAGCTCGCGTCCGTCCGCGTCGTGGAAGGTGAGCGCGAAGGGACCGCTCCCGTCCAGGCGCAGGGTCAGGGGACCGCTGGTCAGCTCGGTGACGGTGCCGTCCTGTCGTACCGTCCCCGCGCCGTCCGCGTCCCCGGCGAGGACGAAGTCGGGGCCCGGCCGGTACTTGCCCGCGTGGTGGGTGACCCGGACACCGATCACACCCTCGGCGGGGGAGAAGCACTCGACGGTGATCAGCGGCGCGTTCAGGGTGTCGCCCCTGCGTGTCACCTTCTTCACGGCGGCATAGCCGGTGAAGCGCTTCGATTCCGGGCGCACATCGCGCACTTCGGTGGCGTACGCGATCTGGACGCCGTCGCGGATGCGCCAGAAGCCGTCAGTGAATTTCATGGTCTTCCTCGGAGGGGGAGGGCGGCAGAGGCCCGGGAGAAAGCCTCTGACCAGGAACTATGACAGGAGACGCAGAGCCTGTCACGCCTTGGCACAAGCAGATCGTATCGCTGGGGGTCTAGCGCGACCGGCTTCCGCTGGCGTATTAGTAATCAGGCAAAACAAATTACACCCGGTGCAGCGCCAGGCAACACCTCGGCAGGAGCCGCCGCGAGTCGAAGCGCTTCACCAGCCTCCCGAAAGAGCCACCGGCTCAGCGCACGCTGAGCCGGTCCCCACGCAAGGGCACCCACCGTGACAGCACATCCTCCGGTTGCCGCACACCGCGCGCGCGGACGTTCGCGCGGAGCCGTCACGTCGTTCGCCGCCGTCTCCGTCCTCGTCGCCGGAGCGGCGCTGAGCGGCTGCGCACAGCAGCGCGACAGCGACGTGTACACCGTGATGAACTCCTCGACCGACGAGACCTACCACCGCTGGGACGCCGAGGCGATGGCCCGCTGCGGCAAGCGGCTGGGCGTGCGCGTCGAACAGCAGAGCGTCCCCGCCTCGCAGGTGATGACGAAGGCCCTGCGCATGGCCTCGTCGAAGTCGCTGCCGGACATCGTGCAGTTCGACGCCTCCGAGATGCCGACCTTCGCCGACGCCGGCGGGCTCGTCGACCTGCGCACCCTGGGTCTCGCCACCGACGACGTCCCCGAGGGCATCGTCGACTTCGGCTCCTACAAGGACACGTACTACGGCGCGGCCCGCTCCGTGAACACCCTCGCGCTCTTCTACAACAAGGACGTCCTGGACGAGGCGGGCGTGAAGGTGCCCACCACCTGGGACGAGCTGAGGGAGACGGCGAAGGAGCTCACCGAGGGCGACCGGTACGGCCTGGCGCTCAGCGCGGGCGGCGCCGAGGACGGCGTCTTCCAGTTCACGCCGTTCATGTGGTCCAACGGCGGCGACGAGACGGACCTCGACAGCCCTCAGGTCGTCGGGGCGCTCGACTACTGGAAGGCGCTGCTCCAGGACGGGTCGCTCTCCAAGTCCACGGTCAACTGGACGCAGGCCGACGTGAACGACCAGTTCATGGCCGGGAACGCCGCGATGATGATCAACGGCCCGTGGCAGGTCGAGACCCTCAACACCAAGAAGTCGCTGCACTGGGAGATCGCGCAGATCCCCGTCCCCGAGGAGGGCGCCGACTCGGTGGGACCGCTCGGCGGCGCGGTGCTCACCGTGCCCCGTACCGGTGACACGGAGCGCGAGAAGACGGCCGGCCGGATCGTCGCCTGTCTGGCGAGCGAGGAGGAACAGCTCACCTACGCCCTCAACAGCTGGATGGTCCCGGCCAACGAGAAGGCCGCCGCGAAGTGGCGCGAGGAGGTGCCCGAGCTGGACGCGCTGGCCGACCAGGTCGCCGCCGCCCGGTCCCGCACCGCCAAGCTCGGCGCCGGCTGGTCGGGCGTCTCGCTCGCCCTGCAGAGCGCCTTCCAGTCCGCCCTGACCGGCCAGTCCAGCGAAACCGCCCTGCAGCGCGCCCAGCAGCGCGCCACGAGCGGGAACTGAGGTACGCGCCCATGACCACGTCCACCGTCACCGCCCCGGTGTCCGCGAAGACCTCCGGGAAGACCGCCGCGCCGGACCCGGACCGGCAGCGCCTGCGCCGCAGACTCGCCCAGTGGGGCTTCGTCGCCCCCGCCGTCGTCTTCATGCTGCTGTTCTTCGGCTACCCGCTCGTCCGCAACATCGTGATGAGCTTCCAGCACTACACACCGAAGACGTTCTTCACCGGCGAGGCCCCCTTCAACGGCGCCGACAACTGGTCGTCCGTCTTCCAGGACGTCCTCTTCGGCAAGGCGCTGTGGCACACCCTCGTCTTCACCGCCGGCTCCCTGCTCGGCCAGTTCTGCATCGGCCTCGCCCTCGCCGTCTTCTTCAACCGCAGGTTCCCCCTGAACGGCGTCCTGCGGTCGCTGATCCTGCTGCCCTGGCTGGTGCCCATGGTGGTCTCCGGCATCGTGTGGCGCCGCATCCTCGACCAGGACACCGGCGTACTGAACACGTTCCTGGACACCCTGGGCCTGGGCGGTCAGACCCCGTGGCTGACCAGCCCCGACATGGCGCTGCTCTCGGTGATCCTGGTCAACATCTGGATCGGCATCCCGTTCAACATGGTCATCCTCTACGGCGGCCTCCAGGAGATCCCGAAGGAGCTGTACGAGGCGTCCGCCCTGGACGGCGCCTCGGGCTGGCGGACCTTCCGTTCCGTCACCCTGCCGATGCTCAAGCCGGTGATCACGGTCGTCCTGGTGCTCGGCTTCATGTCGACGGTCAAGATCCTCGACCTGATCCTCGCCCTCACCGACGGCGGACCCGCCGACGCCACCCAGACCCTGGGCACGCTCACCTACCAGAACTCCTTCGTGGAACTGGACTTCGGCGCCGGCGCGGTCGTTGGCAACGTGCTCATCCTCATCTCCGCGGTGTTCGCGGTGTTCTACCTGCGGGCCAACCGCACCGAGGGGAAGTGACCGACATGGCCGCCCACACTCCCGCCGCGTCCCGGCGCCGCTGGGGCTCCACCGTCGCCGGTGTGCTCGTCCTGGGCGTGATGCTCTTCCCGCTGTACTGGATGCTCAACACGGCACTCCAGCCCGAGTCCGGCCTGCTCCAGGTCGACCCGGTGCCGGGCAGCCTGGACCTCTCCGGATTCTCCAAGGCCGTCACCGACCAGGGCGGTCACCTGCTGACCTCCCTGCTGGTCTCGTTCGGCGCCGTCGCCATCTGCCTGGCGATCTCCGCCCCGGCGGCCTACGGCCTGGCCCGGTTCGGCCTGCGCGGCTCGCGCACCATCGTCTTCGGCACCCTGATCACCCAGATGGTGCCGGGCATCGTCATCGCCAACGCCCTCTACAACTCGTACGTCGACCTGGGCCTGGTGAACTCCTACTTCGGCCTGATGCTCGCGGACGCCTCGCTCGGCATCCCCTTCTCCATCGTCCTCATGCGCTCCTTCATGGTGTCCATTCCGGGCGAGGTCATCGAGGCCGCCGAGATCGACGGCGCCGGCCCGGTACGGGTCTTCCTGCGGGTGGTGATCCCGATGAGCCGCAACTCGCTGATCACCTCCGGCCTGTTCGCGTTCCTGTTCTCGTGGAGCGACTTCATGTTCGCGCTCACCCTGAACACCACCGACGACGTCAAGCCGATCACGCTCGGCATCTACCAGTACATCGGCGCCCACGTCGGCGACTGGGGCTCGGTGATGGCGGCGTCCGTGCTCTCCGCCGTCCCGGCCGCGATCCTGCTCGTCCTCGCCCAGAAGTACATCGCCGCCGGCATCACCGGGGGCTCCGTCAAGTGATCACCGCACACACCGAGATGGACTCGCACCACATGAGCGACTTCCCCCGTTTCCCGCCCGGCTTCGTCTTCGGCGCCGCGACCGCCTCGTACCAGATCGAGGGCGCGGCGCACGAGGACGGCCGCGGCCCGTCGATCTGGGACACCTACAGCCACACCCCCGGCCTGGTCGCGAACGGCGACACCGGTGACGTCGCCTGCGACCACTACCACCGCTATCCCGAGGACGTGGCCCTGCTGCGCGACCTCGGCGTCGGCTCGTACCGCTTCTCGATCGCCTGGCCGCGCATCGTGCCGGACGGCACCGGCCCGGTGAATCCCAAGGGCCTGGACTTCTACTCCCGCCTGGTCGACGAGCTCCTCGCCGCCGGCATCGAGCCCGCCGCCACCCTCTACCACTGGGACCTCCCGCAGGCCCTGGAGGACCGGGGCGGCTGGCGGGTGCGGGAGACCGCCGAGCGGTTCGCCGAGTACGCGGCCGTCGTCGCCGGGCACCTGGGCGACCGGGTGCCCCGCTGGATCACCCTCAACGAGCCGTGGTGCAGCGCCTTCCTCGGCTACTCCGTCGGCCGCCACGCGCCCGGCGCCCGCGAGGGCCGGGGCGCCCTGGCCGCCGCCCACCACCTCCTGGTCGGCCACGGACTCGCCGTGCGGGCACTGCGGTCCGCCGGGGTCCGCGAGGTCGGCATCACCCTCAACCTCGACCACCACCTGCCCGCCACCGGCTCCGCCGCCGACCGGGAAGCCGTCGTGCGCGCCGACACCCTGCACAACCTGGTGTGGACCGAGCCGATCCTCGCCGGGCGCTACCCGGACACCGAGGAGGAGACCTGGGGCGAACTGATCACCGGACAGGACTTCCGCCGCGACGGAGACCTGGAGCTGATCAGCCGGCCGCTGGACTTCCTCGGCATCAACTACTACCGCCCGATCGTCGTCGCCGACGCCCCGTACCGCGAGGGCGACCCCGCCCTGCGCGTGGCGACCGACAACCGCTGCACCGAGACGCCGATGCCCGGCGTCCGGCACACCGCGATGGGCTGGCCGGTGGCCCCGGACACCTTCACCGATCTCCTGGTGGACCTGCGGGAGCAGTACGGCGACGCCCTGCCGCCGATCCACATCACCGAGAACGGCTCCGCCGAGGACGACGGGGTGAGCCCCGACGGCGCCGTGCACGACACCGACCGCGTCGCCTATCTGCGCGACCACCTCACCGCGCTGCGGGCCGCGATCGACGCCGGTGTGGACGTGCGCGGCTACTACGTGTGGTCCCTGCTCGACAACTTCGAGTGGGCCTTCGGCTACGACAAGCGCTTCGGCATCGTCCGGGTCGACTACGACACGCAGAAGCGCACCCCGAAGGACAGCTACCACTGGTACCGGCGCATGATCGCCGCCCAGCGGCCCTGACGGGCCGCCCCTAGGCGGCGCCCTCACGGTCCTCGGAGGCGCCGCCGGTGCCCGGCTCCGGCTGCGCCGTGAGCGGCCGGACGACGGGGGAGCCGGTGGGCGCAAGGCCGCCGGCGTCCGCCGCCCCGGCGGCGGGGACGGGCTTGCGCAGCAGGAGCAGGGCCGCGTCGTCGTGCAGCCGGCCGCCCACATGGTCCAGCAGTTCCCGGTGGAGCGCGGCGAGCGTGCGGGCCGGCTCGTCGCACAGATGCCGGGCCAGGCCCTCGGCCAGCGGGTAGAACGCACGGCCGGCGTCCCGGGCCTCCGTGACCCCGTCGGTGTAGAACAGCAGCTGGTCGCCCTCGGTGAAGGACACCACCTGAAGGCCGGGGGACTCGCCCGACAGGGCACGCAGCCCCAGGGGCGGCGCCGGGCGGACCGGGTCCACCGGCACCACCTCGGCGCCGCGGACCAGCAGCGGGGGAGCGTGTCCGCAGTTGACCATCTCCAGCCGCCCCGGCTCCGGGCAGCCGGCGACCACGGCGGTGACGAAGTCGTCGTGGCCGAGGTTGCGGGCCAGACTCCGCTCGATCCGGCAGACGACGTCCAGCAGGTCCGGCTCGTCGTGGGCGGCCTCCCGGAAGACACCGAGCACCAGGGCGGCCGTCCCCACGGCCGGCAGCCCCTTGCCGCGCACATCGCCGACGATCACCCTGACCCCGTACGGCGTGGGGATGAGGGCGTAGAGGTCACCGCCGATCCGGGCCTCCGCCGCGGCGGCGCTGTAGCGGACCGCCGCCTGGAACGGGCCGACGGTCTCCGGGACCGGTTTGAGCAGGGCGTGCTGCGCGGTCTCCGCGACGGAGCGGACGGCGGCGAGCACCCGCTCCCGGCGTCCGCGCAGGGCGCTGGCGAGCGTGCCGGCCAGGGTGACGGTCACCAGCGCGGCGAGTACGACGGCCAGCTCCGAGGCCGCCATTCCGTGCCGGGCGCCGATCACCGCGCCGAGGAGGAAGGCGAGGAGACCCACCCCGAGAACCCCCACCGGCCGGCTGGTGGCCGCGGCCAGCGCCGGCCCGGCGGCGAGCAGCGGCAGCCAGACCTTGCCCGTTCCGCCGACGAGGTCGACGAGCACGACGGGGAAGACGATCAGTACGGGGAGGGCGGGTGTGCCGGCGGCCCAGTGCGCGACGGCCCGGGCCCGGGGCGACCATGTGCGGCGCGCCCCCCGCTTGTACTGCCGCATCGGCCAGTGGTCGCGTCCATGCTGACGGGCGTGACTCATGTGTCGTCCGCAGTCCTCACCTTTGCGCGGCGTGCGCGCGTCCTCAAATGTCTGACTTAAAAAGAAAATAGGATCGTGTCGGACGTCACAAGGGTGTGCTTTTCAGATAGTGAGCGACAGTCCCCGGGTCACCCGTCCGGCGGTCGGCAGGAGGCGCCGGCGGACCTCGTCGAGCCGGTGCAGCCGGTCCTTGGGCATGGACACCCCGAGCGAGCCCAGGGTGTGCCCGCTGTAGACCGGCACGGCGACGCAGACGGTGCCCAGGGAGTACTCCTCCACGTCGGCGACGGCCGGCGCCAGGTCGCTGGACTCGAGCCGGCGGATCAGCTCCGGAGCCGTGGTGATCGTCCGTGGGGTGAGGCCGTTGAGGGGGTGCCGGGAGAGGTACTCCCTGCGCGCCTCGTCGTCCAGTTCCCGGAGCACCGACTTGCCCAGCGCGGTGGCGTGCCCGGCGTCCTCGAACCCCACCCACAGCTCGGCCCGCGGGGTACGGGGGCTGTCGACGATCTCGGCGACGCGGATCTCGCCGTCCTCGTAGAAGGTGAGGTAGGCGGCGGTGGACAGCTCGTCCCGCAACGCCGCGAGCGCCGGCCGGACCCGGCTGAGCAGCGCCTGGCCGCCGCCCGCCGTGTGCAGGGTCTGGAACCGGTCGCCCAGGACGAATCCGCCGTCGTCCAGCTTGCGCAGATACCCGTCGTGCACCAGGGTGCGCAGCAGGTGGTAGGCCGTGGCCAGGGGCAGCCCCGTCTCACGCGCCAGCTGTTTCGCCGGTGCGCCGTTCCGGTGGGCGCTCGCCGCCTCCAGCAGCCGGAAGGCTCGCTGTACGGAGGTGATGAGCGTGGGGCCCGCACCCATGGGACCAGCCTGCGCCGACCGCCCGCCGCAGGCAAGGGGGGCCCGCCCCACCGGACGGTTCCCACCGGCCGGCCCAGTGCCTCAGGGGGTCGGGATCCCGTCCACGAAGGACGTGCCGGTGTCCCGGTACGCGTCGATCCTCGCGGTCACCTGGGCCGGGGTGAGTACCTGGTCCTTGACGTGCAGTACGTAGTCGACCTGCTGGTCGTAGGCGCGGGGGGTGGTCGACGTCCGGCCGTCCAGGTCGATCAGCCACTGGTTGAAGTTGATCGACATCGGGCGCTCCGGCAGGTACGCGGCGTCGTGCGTGCCGAAGTGCCGACCGTCGACGTAGTAGGTGATGGCGTGGTCGTCGATGGTCACCACCAGGTCGTGCCAGCCGGCGAAGCTCCGTCGGCTCTCGCTGTGCTGGTTGACGGCCTGCCACGGATCCGGGGCATAGGTCTCCCAGGAGGTCGTGTAGAGGATGTTGGCCGGCTCGCCCCAGCCTCCGTTGGGCAGGTACTCGAAGTCGTACTCGGCGTAGTCGTCGGCCATCGGGGCCTTGAGGTCGTTGATGGTGAAGAAGGTCTGGACGACGCGGTCGCCGTCCGGACCGTGCTTCGGGGCGTCGGAGAACCGCACGCGGGCCGCGTAGGTGCCGTTCCTGAACTTCGTGCTCTTCGTGAGGACTTCGGTGTGGACGGTGGAGGCGCCGGTGCCGGCGGTGGAGGTCTCCAGGTTCATCACCGAGTCGCCGCCCGAGGAGCCGAACGTGACCTTGGACGGGTCCCAGGTCGCGCCGGGCACGCCGGGGCCGCCGGAGTCGGACCGTACGCTCCAGCCGTGCGCGGAGAGCGCCGGGTCGGTGTGCGAGGTGTAGTCGAAGTCGTCGAACAGGGTCTGGCCGCCGCCCGGCGGGTCGGTCGGGTCCGTGGGACCGGTCGGATCGGTGGGGTCGTCGCCCTCGGGGGCGGTGCCCCACACCGTGGCGCCGGCGAGCCGGGCGGTGACCTTGTTCCAGTCCGCGTACGAGGTCCGGGCGCCGTCGAAGGAGTAGTCGTCGCTCTGCCCGAGCGTCTGCCAGTCGGACCGGTGGAAGCGCAGTTGCATGTCCCCGGTGTCGGCGCCGGGAGCCAGTGATCCGGCGGACGGGGTGAACCCGATCTCCAGATAGCGGTCGGCCGTCGCGGTGGGGCGGGCGAGCGTCCCGAACGTGCCGGTGATGGCGGAGCAGCCCCTGACCGCCCAGGAACAGGCGAAGCGGTACGTGGTGTCCGGGGCGTCGGCCTTGAAGTAGTAGCGGACCTTCACCTGGTTCAACTGCACCGGTGAGGAACCGGTGTTGCGGACCTTCAGCCAGGGCTCGCTCTGGTCGGCAGTGGCCCCGCCCGAGCCGGTGCGGTACTGCACGGTGAGGGCGCCGTCCGCGGCGGCGGCGGCGGTGGTGGCGGGGAGACCGGCCAGGGCGGCGCTGCCGAGCAGCGCGGTCAGCGCGAGTGCCGCACGGGTGCGGCGGCCGGTGGGACGAATGCTCATCCGTGTCCTTTCGCTGTGGGGGTGGCGCACGGCGGATCGTCTGCGCGGTGAGCCGGGGGCTCACGGTGGCGGCCCGGCCCGTCGTCGGGTTGACCAGTTGCCGCCGGGGCTTTACCAGTCGATGTCGAGAGAAGGTGGCATGGACCAATGTGGACGTCAACCCTTCCCGCAGGCGTTCCGGGACGGACTCCCTTGCGGAGCGGACCAGTTAGGGTCGAAGCCGTACCAGTGCCCCGACGGCCGCACGGTCTGCCACGCCGCCCGACGACGAACGGGAGTCCCGTATGGAGATCGACCGCGCCGCCTCGGGCGCCGTGCTCAAGCGTGAACGGGTCCGCGACGCGGTCCTCGAGCTGATCGAGGCCCGGCGCCCCGGCGACGCCATCCCCTCCGAACGCAGTCTGTGCGCCCGACTCGGCGTGTCCCGGCCCACGTTGCGCGCCGCCGTGGACGAACTCGTGGTCGCGGGGCTGCTGGTGCGCGAGCACGGCCGCGGCGTGTTCGTCGCCGCGGAGAAGATCACCCAGGAACTGGTCTCCGGGCGGGGCTCCCTCGCCGTGCCCCGGGCCGGCGGTGTGTGGACCGGCCGGGTCCTGGAGCTCCGCACCCTGCCGGCCGGTGCCCGGGTGGGGCGCAGACTGCGCATGTCGCCCGCGGCGCGCATCCGTTACGTGGCCCGCCTGCGGCTGGTCGACGGCTCACCCATGGCCATCGAGCACCTGCACATCCCGGCCGACCTCGTACCGGACCTGACCGGTGAGGAACTGGAACGGGGCGACCTGTACGAGCACTTCCGCGACCGGCACGGCGTGCGGGTCGGCGAGGCGGTGCAGTCCATCGAGCCCACGGTCGTGACCCGCGCGGAGGCGGACCTGCTCGAGGTGCCCGAGCTGTCGCCGGCCCTGCTGTTCGAACGCCTCACCACCGACACCGGCGACCGCCCCGTCGAGTACGTCCGCTCCCTCTACCGGGGCGACCGCTACCGCATCGTCTCCCGCCTCGCGCTCGGCCCGGTCCCCGCGCGGCCGAAGCCGCCCGAGGGGCACCATCCGGGCTTCCCGCCGGGCGACTTCGCCCCCGGCGCTCCCGTCACCTTCTCGACCCGGGGCGTGGTGCAGAGCGGCGGCTGACCGCCGTCTCGGCGCGCGGCGGACCCGGTGACCCCCAACCGTTGACAGGTTCATACCAGGGCGAGACGCTGAGAGCGCTCTCAGAACCATTCCCCCCACAGTCGAACGGAGAGGGAGCATGCTGCGCACACTCGGACGCCGGGCCATGGCGGTGGGGTTGAGCATCGTCACGGTGCTCGGCGGCTCACTGCTCGCCACCGGAGCGCCGTCCCCCGCCCACGCCGCCGCGGTCCCGGACACCATCCCCTTGAAGATCACCAACAACTCGGGCCGCGGCGAGCAGGTGTACGTCTACAACCTCGGCACCCAGCTGTCGACCGGCAGACAGGGCTGGGCCGACGCGAGCGGCACCTTCCACCCCTGGCCCGCCGGCGGCAACCCGCCCACCCCCGCGCCCGACGCCTCCATCGCGGGCCCGGCGGCAGGACGGTCCACGACCATCCGCGTCCCCAGGTTCTCCGGCCGCATCTACTTCTCCTACGGCCAGAAGCTCGTGTTCAAGCTGACCACCGGCGGCCTGGTGCAGCCCGCCGTGCAGAACCCGTCGGACCCCAACCGCGCCATCCTGTTCAACTGGTCGGAGTACACGCTCAACGACTCGGGCCTGTGGCTCAACAGCACCCAGGTCGACATGTTCTCCGCGCCCTACTCGGTGGGAGTGCAGCGCGCCGACGGCAGCACCGCGAGCACCGGCAGGCTCAGGCCCGGCGGCTACCGCGCGGTCCTCAATGCGCTCAGGGGACAGTCCGGAGGCTGGGCCGGCCTGATCCAGACCCGCTCCGACGGCACCGTGCTGCGCGCCCTGTCCCCGCTGTACGGACTGGAGACGGGCGCCCTGCCCGCGTCGGTCATGGACGACTACGTCAACCGGGTCTGGCAGAAGTACACCGGCTCCGCCCTGACCGTCGCGCCCTTCGCCGACCGGCCGGGCGTCAAGTACCACGGCCGGGTCTCGGGCGACGTCATGAACTTCACCGACAGCGCGGGAGCCGTCGTCACCAGTTTCCAGAAGCCGGACGCCTCCTCCGTCTTCGGCTGCCACAGGAGGCTCGACGCCCCCAACGACCAGGTGCGCGGCCCGATCTCCCGCACCCTGTGCGCCGGATTCAACCGCTCCACGCTCCTGACCAACCCCAGCCAGCCCGACTCCGGCTCCGGCGGCTTCTACCAGGACTCCGTCACCAACCACTACGCCCGCGCCGTCCACGCGCAGATGGCCGACGGCAAGGCGTACGCCTTCGCCTTCGACGACGTGGGCAACCACGAGTCGCTCGTCCACGACGGCAACCCGAGCCAGGCCTCCCTCACCCTCGACCCGTTCGACTGACCGCTCCCGTACGGAGGACACCGTGCCGGCGGCGGCGCGCGGACCGGGCGCCGCCACCGGACGGGGGAACGACGGTCAGCGCGGCGGCACCGGCCGCACGGCCAGGACGGCGATGTCGTCGTCGCCGTCGGTGCCCAGCCCGATGAGCAACTCGTCGCAGAGCACGTCGAGCGGCTCCCGGGCCAGGGCGGCGGCGTGCCGGCGGAGCCGCTCCAAGGCGTCGTCCAGGTGCTCTCCCCGGCGTTCGATCAGCCCGTCGGTGTACAGCAGCACCGTCGCGTGCGCCGGGATCGCGTCCCGGGCCCGGGGACGGAGCGCCCGCGGGTCCACCCCGAGCATCAGCCCCGAGCCGCCCTCCAGATAGCGGGTGCGGCCGTCCGGTTCGATGAGCAGCGGCGGCGGATGCCCGGCGGAGGAGTGCACCAGCTCCCAGGGACCGTCCCCGCGGCCCTTGACCAGGGCGTAGACACAGGTGGCGGTGGACTCGCGGTACAGGCTGTGGTTCGCCATGTCGAGGCGGTTCAGCACGGTCTCGGGCGGCTCCTGACGGTCCACCGCGATGCCCCGCAGCATGCTGCGCAGCTGGCTCATGGCGATGGCCGCGTCCAGGTTGTGCCCGGTGACGTCACCGATGACCAGTGCCGTGTCCCCGTCGGGCAGGACGAAGCCGTCGTACCAGTCACCGCCGACCTGGGCGGTGGCGGAGGAGGCCGCGTAGCGGGCGGCCAGCCGCAGGTTCTCGACCTCCGGCAGCCTCGGCAGCAGCGAGCGCTGGAGACGTTCGGCGATGTTGCGCGTCTCCTGGTGGAGACGGAGGTTGTCCACGCCCAGGGCGAGGCCGCGCACCAGGTCGTGGACCAGCGGCAGGTCCTCTTCCGTGAACGGCCTGTCCCGTCCGCGGCGGGCCACGGTGAGGACACCGATGATCTGCCGGCGGGCCCGGAGCGGGGCGACGACCGCGCTGTCCGCGCCCATGGTCCGGAACAGCCCCAGGTAGTGGGCGTCCAGGGGACTCGCGACCTGGCTGGGCGACGGCGGCCCGGTGAGCAGCAGCGGGCCCGCCCCGCGCAGCGCACGGGCCAGGGGACCGCGGGCGGAGTCGGACACCGGCGGAAGCCGGCCCTCGTACTCCGCGGGCCGGTGACCGCGGGGCGAACGGTGGGTGAGGCAGACCCGTTCGACCTGGCCGCTCTCCGTGAACAGGTCCACCGCGCACCAGTCGGCCAGCCGCCGGGTGAGGATCCGGCCCACCCGTTCCAGACCCTCGCCCAGATACGGGGCGTTGCTCAGCGCGGCCGCGGTGTCGGCCAGCAGCGACAGCCGCTCCAGCGCGGACCGGTCCGCGTCCCGGCCGGGGTCGCCGGTGGCCGGCGGCGGCAGCCGCTCCGGTTCCTCCTGTGCCAGGGACCGGACGCGGCCGGCAGGGTCCGCGGGGGGACCGGGATCCGCCGCCCGCGGGGCGAGCTGGGCGACGAAGACGGTGCGCCCGTCGGCCGTCTCCTGCGGCTGGACGAACAGCCGCACGGGGATCAGCCGGCCGTCCCGGTGCAGCGCGGGCAGCGGCACCGAGCGGCCCAGGATCCGGGGCTGCCCGCTGAGCAGCAGGGACGTGAAGGCCGCGACGTGCCGTCTGCGCAGGTGCTCCGGGACGAGTGTGGTGAGCGGCCGCCCGACGAGGTCGTCCGCGTGCCAGCCGAGCAGGTCCGCCACCGGCCCGTTCACCGCGATGATCCGGTTCCGCTCGTCGGCGGCGATCGTCGGAGCCCTGCTCCCCTGCACCTGCCCGGCGTCCCACGCCACCGGTTCCGAGGGACTGGTGCCCGGCTCCCCGGGCACCACCGTCCACGCCGTGGGGTGCGCCCCGGCCAGCTGTCCGACGATCTGGTCGAACAGCCACTGGTGGAAGAGTCGCTGCCGCGGCAGCGCGGGGAGCGTCAGCAGGCGCTCCGCGCGGGCGCCCTCCTCGGCCAGGTCGAGCACCGCGCGCAGGGTCTGCACCGACGGCTCGGCGTCCGGCGGCACCGACAGGGGCAGCGAGCGGATCGCCTGCCCGGAGGGCTGCCGCCGCAGCGCGGCCGTCACGGACGCGGTGATCAGCCGGCTCATGTCCAGCGCGACGACGAGGTCCTCCGGGGGGACACCGAGGTCGTGGCCGGCGCCGACGGCCAGGGTCACCTCCCGCAACAGGGCGTGCCGGTGCTGCTGGGCCGCCGCGTAGAGCGCCGCAGGCACGTCGAGCAGCGTCACCGTGGCTCCAGGGCCGGAGGGGTCCGCGGCGGGCTCCCACTCCTCCGGGTACCGGGGCGGTCCCTCGGGCCGCAGCTCGAACCAGACCGTCTTGCCCCGGTCACCGGTCTCGACGCCCCGCCGGGACGACAGCCCGGCGACCAGCGGCAGACCCTGTCCCGTACCGGCGCAGGGCGGGAATCCGTGCGGCACGAGCCCGTGGTCCGGCCGGCGGTCGCCGACCCGCACGCGGACCGTGCCGTCGTCGACGCGAGCGGTCACCTCGACCTCGGTGCGGGCGTGCAGGACGACGTTGGTCACCAGTTCACTGACCAGCAGCTGAGCCGTGTCCACCAGGTCCGGCGCGGCGTCGCCGAGGGCGGCCCGCACGAACCGCCGGGCCTCCGCCACGCTCTTCGGCGCCGGAGGGAACCGACGCGACGGTGTCCCGCGGGCACAGAGGTCGCCCATGACCTCAGTCTGCCTCACCGGCCCCGGCCGCTCCCCGGCCGACACGGCGGAACCCCGCCGGACGTCCTCCCGGGCGGATCCCGGGTGATCACCGTGACCGGCGGGCCCCATAAGGTGCCTCCATGTCTGCCACGTTGAACGCGGGGAGAACCCGCGCCGCGCTGCGTACGTCGGCGCGTGTCTCCGGTGAGCTGCTGCTGGTCCTGGTCGCGGCGGCGGTGGTGCTGTGGTTGCTGGGCCGGATGTGGTCGGTGATCTGGCCCCTGATAATCGGCCTCCTCCTCACCACGCTCACCTGGCCCCCGACCCGTTTCCTGCGTCGGCGCGGGCTGGCCCCCGCGCTCGCCGCGTCCCTGGTGACCGTGCTGTTCCTGCTGCTGGCCGCGGGTACCGTGGCGCTGATCGCGGTGCCCGTGGCGTCGGAGTCCGGCGAGCTGGCCGACGGGGTCGTCGAGGGCGTCGAGAGGCTGCGCGAATGGGCCGCAGGGCCGCCGCTGAACATCGACGACGCCCAGATCGCCGGTGCCTTCGACAGCGCGACCGCTCGCATCCAGGACAGCGCCGGCACCATCGCCACCACCGCCGTCACGGGGGTGAGCACCGTCTTCAGCGGCGTGGTCACGGCCGTACTGGCGCTCTTCCTGATGTTCTTCTTCCTCAAGGACGGTCCGCGCTTCCTGCCGTGGCTCGGCCGGCAGCTCCCCGGCCGGCTGGCCGCCGACGTCCCGGCCGTGGCCGAGCGGTGCTGGCTCACCCTGGGCTCGTTCGTGCGTTCCCAGGCGCTCGTCGGCCTGATCGACGCCGTGCTGATCGGCCTGGGCCTGTGGATCCTCGACGTCCCCCTGGTGCTGCCGCTGGCCGTGCTGACCTTCGTGTCCGCGTTCGTGCCCATCGTGGGCGCCCTGTTCGCCGGCTTCGTCGCGGTACTGATCGCGCTGGTGTCCAACGGTCTGACGGACGCGCTGATCGTGCTGGCCATCATCGTCGCGGTGCAGCAGCTCGAGGGCAATGTGCTCCAGCCCATGATCCAGAGCCGCGGTCTCGGACTGCACGCGGCGGTCGTCCTGCTGGCGGTGACGCTCGGCGGCGGTCTCTCCGGCATCGTCGGCAGCCTGCTCGCCGTACCGGTGGCCGCGCTGATCGCGGTCGTCTGGAACTATCTGCGCGAGCAGCTCTCCGACCCGCCGCCCGCACCGCGGGCCGACGGCTCGTCCGTCTGACCGGCACCCTCACCCACCGCACCGACAGGAGGCCCTCCATGACGTACGACCTCACCGCACTGCGTGCCCGGGTGCCCGCGCTGGCCGCCGGCACCGCGCACTTCGACGGCCCCGGCGGCACCCAGACGCCGCTGCCCGTCATCGAGGCGATCGCCGCCGCGCTGTCCCGGCCGCTCTCGATCCGCGGCGACGGCCTGCCCGGCGAGCGCAACGCCGAGACCGTGGTCGTCGAGGCCCGGCGCGCCATGGCCGACCTCCTGGGCGCCGACCCGGCGGGCGTCGTCTTCGGCCGCAGCGCCACCCAGCTCACCTACGACTTCTCCCGCACCCTCGCCGCGACCTGGGCACCGGGCGACGAGGTGGTCGTCACCCGGCTGGACCACGACGCCAACATCCGCCCCTGGGTCCAGGCGGCCGAGCGGACCGGCTGCACCGTCCGCCGGGCGGACTTCGACCCGGCCACCGGCGAACTGACCGCCGACGACATCCGCGCCCAGCTCTCCGGGCGCACCCGGCTGGTGGCCGTCACCGCGGCCTCCAACCTGATCGGCACGATGCCCCCGATCGCCGAGATCGCCCGGATCACGCACGAGGCGGGCGCCCTGCTGTACGTCGACGGCGTGCACTACACGGCACACGCCCCGGTCGACGTCGAGGCGCTCGGCGCGGACTTCTTCGTCTGCTCCCCGTACAAGTTCCTCGGCCCCCATCACGGCGTCCTGGCCGCCCGCCCCGAACTCCTGGAGACACTGCGCCCGGACAAACTGCTGCCCTCCACGGACGTGGTGCCCGAGCGCTTCGAACTCGGCACGCTGCCCTACGAGTTCCTCGCGGGCACCCGTGCGGCGGTCGACTTCCTGGCCGGGCTGGCCCCCGGGCTGGGCGGCAGCCGCCGCGAACGGCTCGCCGCGGCGTTCGAGGCGATCGAGGAACACGAGGGCGTCCTGCGCGACCGGCTGGAGCAGGGGCTGGCGGCCCTGCCGCAGGTCACCGTCCACTCCCGGGCGGCCCGGCGCACCCCGACCCTGCTGCTCACCCTCGACGGCCACCGCACCGAGGACGCCTACCGTTTCCTCGCCGAACGCGGCGTCCACGCGCCCTCCGGCAGCTTCTACGCGCTGGAGGCGTCCCGTCGCCTCGGCCTCGGCGACACCGGCGGCCTGCGCGTCGGACTGGCCCCCTACACCAGCGGTGAGGACGTCGACCGGCTGCTGACGGGCCTGTCCGCCTTCCTGGGGCGGAGGACGGACGCGCATGGGTGAGGACGGCGGTCTCACCTACGGCCCCCGCGCCGTCACCGCCCCGCAGGCCCCGGTCTGGTCCGCGTCCCCGCCCGGGTTCCGCCGGTTCGAGACGACCGTGACGATCGGACGGGGAGAGGACGTCTGGACCGCCGCCGGCGAGGCGGTGCTGCGGTGGGAGGTCAAACGGCGCAGCGGCTTCGCCGTCGCGCCGGCCGACGGGGGCGGCATCGGCGCGCGTGAGCGCGGGCGGTACACCGTCACGGCCGGCCTCGGCCGGTGCGTCGTGCGGGAACCGGTCGAGGTCGTCGCCGTGGTGGAGACCGGGGACCGGTGCGGTTTCGCCTACGGCACCCGCCGGGGCCACCCGGTCAGCGGGGAAGAGGCCTTCGTCGTGCACCGGGACGGCGACGGCCGGGTCCTGCTGACCCTGCGTTCCCTGACCCGGGCGGCGCCGGCGGGCCCCTGGCGCCCGCTCTTCCCCGTTCTCCTGTCGGCCCAGCTCCTTGTGCGCGGGCGCTACCTCCGCGCCCTGCGGGACGTGGGGGTCAGGAGTACAGGGCCGTGATCTCGTCCGCGTAGGCCTCCTGCGCCGCCCGCCGCCTGACCTTGAGCGACGGCGTCAGGAGTCCGTTCTCCTCGGTGAACTCGCCCTCGATCAGGGTGAAGGCGCGGATGGACTCCGCGCGGGAGACGGCCTCGTTGGCGTAGTCCACGGCCTTCTGCACCTCGGCGCGCATCCGCGGGTCGCGGACGACCTCGGACATCGGCGTGCCGGCGGGCAGCCCGCGGACCGCCAGCCAGTGGGCGACCGTCTCGGGGTCGAGGGTGATCAGCGCGGCCACGAAGGGGCGGTTGTCGCCGACGACGAGGCACTGGCCGACGGGCGGGCGGCTGCGCAGCCGGTCCTCCAGCACGGCCGGGGAGACGTTTTTGCCGCCGGAGGTGACGAGGATGTCCTTCTTGCGGCCGGTGATGGTCAGATAGCCGTCCCCGTCCAGGGAACCGAGGTCGCCGGTGGCGAACCAGCCGTCGGTGAGCACCTCGTCGGTGGCGGCCGGGTCGTTCCAGTACGACCCGAAGACGATGCCGCCCTTGATCCGCACCTCGCCGTCGTCGGCGATGCGGACCGCGGTGCCGGGGACCGGGACCCCGACCGTGCCGGGGCGGGGGCCCAGCGGCGGGACGAGGGTGGCGGCGGCGGTGGTCTCGGTCAGGCCGTAGCCCTCGTAGACCATGATCCCGGCGGCGTAGAAGAAGAGGTTGAGGTCGCGCTCCAGCGGGGAGCCGCCGCTGATGGCGTAGCGCGTCCGGCCGCCGAGTTCCTTGCGGACCCGGCGGTAGACCAGCAGGTCGTACAGGGCCCAGGCGGCGTACAGACCGGGGCCGGGCCCCCTGCCGCGGCCCAGGAACCGGTTGAGGTGGGCCTCGCCGAAGCGGACGGCGACACGGTGGGCGCGTTCGAAGGAGGCGCCGCGGCCGATCTTCTCGGCGGTGGCCCGGCCGGTGTCGTGGATCTTCTCGAAGAGGTAGGGCACGCCGACCAGGAACGTCGGGCGGAACGCCTTGAGGGCGGGACGGAGTTCGTCGGGCTTGATGCTGGGAAAGTGGCCGATCTCGATGCGGGCGAGCAGGCAGGCGATCTGGATGGTGCGGCCGAGGACGTGGGCGAGCGGGAGGAAGAGCAGGGTCGAGGCGGTCTGGCCCGTGACCTCCTTGAAGACGGGGTGCAGCAGTTCGACCGTGTTGACGGCCTCGGCGTACAGGTTGGCGTGGGTGAGGACGCAGCCCTTGGGGCGTCCGGTGGTGCCGGAGGTGTAGCAGACGGTCGCGACGGTGCCGGGGGTCAGGGCCGTACGGCGCTTGGTGACCTCCTCGTCGGGGACGTCCCGGCCGAGTGCGGTGAGCTCGGCGAGGGCGTCCGCGTCCAGTTCCCACACGCGCGGGGGCCCGCTTCCGGCGGCGGTGCCGGTGAGGACGGCGGCCGTGTTCCGCGCGGTCTCCGTGACGACGTGCCTGGCGCCGGAGTCACGGACGATCCACCCCACCTGCTCCGCGGAGGAGGTGGGGTAGACCGGCACGGTCCGGCCGCCGGCGGACCAGACCGCGAAGTCCAGGACCGTCCACTCGTAGCGGGTGCGGGACATCACGGCGACCCGGTCGCCCGGTTCCAGGCCGGCGGCGATCAACCCCTTGGCCACGGCGGTGACCTCGTCGGCGAAGGCCGCCGCCGTCACCGGGCGCCAGGCGCCGTGCTCCTCGCGCCGCAGCACCACCGCGTCGGGGGCCTCGGCCGCGTTGGTGAACGGGATGTCGGCCGTGCTGCCGGTGGTCCGCCGCGGGGCCAGGGCCGCCGTACGGGCCTCACGCACGACACCGTGTTCGTCCCTGACGGTCTCGACCCCGGCCCTGCTCGACAGATCCGTGCGTCGTTTCGCCCGTTCCAGATCCTTGCGTACGCCCATGACGGCTCCCGGTCGCGGCTGGTGCTCTCGTGCTGGTGCTGCCGTACTTACTCCGGAGTAAACTTACCTGTGCGTAAGGATGAGTCAATGGGCCGGGGCCGCTCCGGTGTCCGCGGGGGCGCCGGAGACCGGCACGGTCCGGTGGGCGGCGCCCTCGCGCGGCCGGTCCGTCCGGGGTCGCCGGGGACTCCGGGGCGGCCCGCTTCCGGCGGCGGACCCGGGATGTCGACGACGGGCGCGAGGGGGGCGGCGGACGTTCGCCGGCCGGCCCGCCCGGTCCGGGTGGCCGGGCCCCCGGACCGGCGACCGGTCCTCCTCGCCCGTGCGGGCCCCGTCCGCGGTGACCGTGGAGCCGTCGCCGCTACGCGGCCAGCCGCTCGGCGAGGGTCTTGGCCCTGAGGGTCGCGTCCTGGTGGGCGCGCTCGCGGGAGCTCTCGTAGAGCGGGACCAGTTCGGCCATCGCCGGGTTCTGCGGGGCCATGGTCAGCTCCGGGACGATGAAGTCCAGGTCGAGGCCGAGGAAGTCGACCAGCACCGCCCGCAGGTAGTTCTGCACGTACTCGTAGCCCTCGCGCGGGGTGCCCGGCGCGTAGGAGCCGCCGCGACTGGCGATCACGGTGACCGGGGTGCCCTTGGCGGAGGGGTTCTCGCCCGCGGTGCGGCCCATCAGGGCCACGTTGTCCAGCCACGCCTTGAGCGTGGAGGGGATCGTGAAGTTGTACATAGGGGCGCCGATCAGCAGCGCGTCCGCCCGCTCGAACTCCTCGATCAGCTTCAGGCGCGCGGCGAAGGCGGCGGCCTGCCCGGGAGTGTGCGTGGAGGGATCCGCGAAGCCCGCCGTGTGGGCGTCGGCGCTGAGGTGCGGAACGGGGTCGGTGGCGAGGTCGCGGTGGATCACCGTGCCCTCGGGGTGCTGCTCCTCCCATGCCGTGCGGAAGGTCTCCGCCACGGCGCGGGACGCGGAGAGGGACGCCGGGAGTACGGAGGAGTCGATGTGCAGAAGGGTGGCCATCGGGGGTCTTCTCCCATGAACGCAGGGGCGGTGACGCAGGGACGCCATCGCTGAGAATTCGTACTCGACTATGAATAACACAGGGGCTTACTTTTTTTCACCCCCTTGTGGAGGGGTAGTACCCTGGGGGCATGGCGGTCGAGCAGGCGCATGGGTCAGAGGCGTGCAAGAAGGTGGACGGCGGCATCAGCCGCGTCTTCCAGCTGCTCGGAAAGCGCTGGACCGGCCCGATCGTGGCCGTGCTGGTGGAACAGCCGGCGTACTTCGCCGATCTGCGCCGGGCCGTCCCCGGCATCAGTGAGCGCATGCTCTCCGACCGGCTGACCGAACTGGGCGCCGCGGGACTCGTGGTCCGCGAGGTCGACGAGGGACCGCCGCTGCGGGTCGCCTACCGTCTGACGGAGTCGGGCGCGGCGCTGGGGCCCGCGCTCAGGGAACTCGGCAAGTGGGCCGAGGCGCATCTGCCCGAGGGCGGGCCGTGCACGGAGCCGACGGGCCGCTGAGGCCGCCGGGGCGTCGGACTACTCCTCGAACAACGCCTCCTGCTCGCCCTTCTCGCCCTCCTCGGCCTTCCGCAGCCGCCGGACGCGCGCCCCCACCGTCATCGTCGTGGCCGCCGCGGTCACCGCGAAGGCCGCCGGGATCATCCAGCTCCGGTTGACCGCGTGGCCGAGCGCGTGGTCCAGGGAGAGCCGGCCGGGGCCCGTGACGGCGAGTCCGGCGGCCGTCAGGCCCAGGGACGCGGCGTACTCGAAGCCGCCCTCCTGGTTGAAGAAGCCGTTGGGCGCGTGCACGGCGGACGCGCCCGCCATCGCGCCGGCCGCCGCGGCGCCCGCCGCCGGGGTGGCGAGACCGAGCGCGAGCAGCACGCCCCCGCCGGCCTCGGCGAGGCCCGCCGCCGTGGCGCTCGCCCTGCCGGGCGCGTAGCCGATGGACTCCATGAACTGGCCGGTGCCCTCGAGGCCGCCGCCGCCGAACCAGCCGAACAGCTTCTGCGCGCCGTGCGCCGCGAGCACCCCGCCCGTTCCCAGCCGGAGCAGCAGCAGGCCCAGATCACGTCGGTCGTAACAGGTCACGTCGTCTCCCGGAGCAGTGGCTTGGCCCGCCCACCGTCTCATCCCCACCACCGGCACGGCGCGCCACCGGTCGCCGTTCGGGTGACGCGGGTGGCGGGGCCCGGCGGCCGGTACGACGCTGGCGGACATGGCGATTCAGAGCACGCGTCTCAGCGACCCCGCCGTCCGCGCCTTCGTCAGGGCCGTCAACCACCACGACCGGGACGGTTTCCTGGCTCTGCTGGCGCCCGGTGCCACCATGGCGGACGACGGCTTCGAGCGTGACCTCACCGAGTGGATCGACCGGGAGATCTTCTCCTCCCACGGGCACCTGGAGGTCGACAACGAATCCGGCGGCGGCCGCCGCCTCCTCGCCCGCTACAGCAACGACACCTGGGGCGAGATGCGCACCCGGTGGTCCTTCACCGTCGACGACGACGGCCGCATCTCCCGCTTCGAGACCGGTGAGGCCTGACCCGGACCCGGACCTCCCCGCCCGGGCCGGCCGTGGCCCGCCCCCCACGTGGCCGGCGCGGCGGCCGCCCGCCCGGCCGCCCTGGCGCCGTCCTGGCACCGGCCCGACGCCGTCGCCCCGGCGGCCGTGGCGACGGCGCCGACGGGCGCGGCCACCGCGGACGGGATCGGCGGCCCCGGCACCGGCCCACCGGACGAGCTGTTCGGGATCCCGGAGCGGTGCTCCACCGGCACGCGTGGGGGCCGCTGGGAAGAAACGCTTCTTCTCCGCGGCCCCTCACCCCGTCGGCGGGCCGGGACGAGTGGTCCGGTTCACATGGCGTACCGGACCCGCCACCGACACGATGGTCCTCGTCACCGGCAGGCTGAAGGGATCGAGAATGTTCCGCAAGGTGCTGGTCGCCAACCGCGGCGAGATCGCGATTCGGGCGTTCCGCGCGGGCTACGAACTGGGTGCCCGAACCGTCGCCGTCTTCCCGCACGAGGACCGCAACTCGCTGCACCGCCTGAAGGCGGACGAGGCGTACGAGATCGGCGAACCGGGACATCCGGTGCGGGCCTACCTCTCGGTGGAGGAGATCGTCCGCGCCGCACGCCGCGCGGACGCCGACGCCGTCTACCCGGGCTACGGATTCCTGTCGGAGAACCCCGAGCTGGCCAAGGCCTGCGAGGAGGCCGGCATCACCTTCGTCGGACCCGACGCCCGGATCCTGGAACTGACCGGGAACAAGGCCCGTGCGGTGGCCGCCGCCCGCGAGGCCGGGGTGCCCGTGCTCGGCTCCTCGGCGCCCTCCACCGACGTCGACGAACTCGTCGGCGCCGCCGACGGCATCGGCTTCCCCGTGTTCGTCAAGGCGGTCGCCGGCGGCGGCGGCCGCGGCATGCGCCGCGTCGAGGACCCCGCCCGGCTGAGGGAGGCCGTCGAGGCGGCGTCCCGGGAGGCGGCGTCCGCGTTCGGTGACCCCACGGTGTTCCTGGAGAAGGCCGTCGTCGAACCCCGCCACATCGAGGTGCAGATCCTCGCCGACGGGCAGGGCGACGTCATCCACCTGTTCGAACGGGACTGCTCGGTGCAGCGCCGCCACCAGAAGGTGATCGAACTCGCGCCCGCGCCCGACCTCGACCCCGGGCTGCGCGACCGCATCTGCGCCGACGCCGTGAACTTCGCCCGGCGGATCGGCTACCGCAACGCCGGCACCGTGGAGTTCCTCCTCGACCGGGACGGCAACCACGTCTTCATCGAGATGAACCCGCGCATCCAGGTCGAGCACACGGTGACCGAGGAGGTCACCGACGTCGACCTCGTGCAGGCGCAGCTGCGCATCGCCGCCGGCGAGACGCTCGCCGACCTCGGTCTCTCGCAGGAGACCGTCACCCTGCGCGGCGCCGCGCTGCAGTGCCGCATCACCACCGAGGACCCCGCCAACGGCTTCCGTCCGGACACCGGCCGGATCAGCGCCTACCGCTCGCCCGGCGGCTCCGGCATCCGCCTGGACGGCGGAACCACCCACGCCGGCACGGAGATCAGCGCCCACTTCGACTCGATGCTGGTGAAACTCACCTGCCGGGGCCGGGATTTCGGCGCCGCGGTGGGCCGGGCCCGGCGAGCGGTGGCCGAGTTCCGCATCCGCGGCGTCGCCACCAACATCCCCTTCCTGCAGGCGGTCCTGGACGATCCGGACTTCCAGGCCGGACGCGTCACGACGTCGTTCATCGAGCGGCGTCCCGAACTGCTCACCGCCCGCCACTCCGCCGACCGCGGCACCAAGCTGCTGACGTACCTCGCCGACGTCACGGTGAACAAGCCGCACGGCGAGCGGCCCCAGCTGATCGACCCGCTCACCAAGCTGCCGCCGCTGCCCGCGGGTGAGCCGCCGGCCGGCTCGCGGCAGCGGCTCGCCGAACTCGGCCCCGACGGCTTCGCCCGCCGGCTGCGCGACTCGCCGACCATCGGCGTCACCGACACCACGTTCCGCGACGCCCACCAGTCGCTGCTCGCCACCCGGGTCCGCACCAAGGACCTGCTCGCCGTCGCCCCCCTGGTGGCGCGCACCCTGCCCGGGCTGCTCTCGCTGGAGTGCTGGGGCGGCGCCACCTACGACGTCGCCCTGCGCTTCCTCGCCGAGGACCCGTGGGAGCGCCTGGCCGCCCTGCGGGAGACCGTGCCCAACATCTGCCTCCAAATGCTGCTGCGCGGCCGCAACACCGTGGGCTACACCCCGTACCCGACCGAGGTGACCGACGCCTTCGTCCAGGAGGCGGCGGCCACCGGAATCGACATCTTCCGCATCTTCGACGCGCTGAACGACGTCTCCCGGATGCGGCCCGCCATCGACGCCGTGCGCGAGACCGGCACGGCCGTCGCCGAGGTGGCCCTGTGCTACACCGCCGACCTGTCCGACCCGTCCGAGCGGCTCTACACCCTGGACTACTACCTGCGCCTGGCCGAGCGGATCGTGGAGGCGGGCGCACACGTCCTGGCCGTCAAGGACATGGCCGGACTGCTGCGGGCCCCCGCGGCGGCGACGCTGGTGTCGGCCCTGCGCCGGGAGTTCGACCTGCCGGTCCACCTGCACACCCACGACACCGCCGGCGGCCAGCTCGCCACCTACCTCGCCGCGGTCCAGGCCGGCGCGGACGCGGTCGACGGAGCGGTGGCCTCGATGGCGGGCACCACCTCCCAGCCCTCCCTGTCGGCGATCGTCGCCGCGACCGACCACTCCGGGCGCCCCACCGGACTGGACCTTCAGGCCGTCGGCGACCTGGAGCCCTACTGGGAGAGCGTCCGCAAGGTCTACGCCCCCTTCGAGGCCGGCCTGGCCGCGCCGACCGGCCGTGTCTACCACCACGAGATCCCCGGCGGGCAGCTGTCCAACCTGCGCACCCAGGCGATCGCGCTGGGCCTGGGCGACCGCTTCGAGGACATCGAGGCGATGTACGCCGCCGCCGACCGGATGCTCGGCCGCCTGGTGAAGGTCACCCCCTCGTCGAAGGTGGTGGGCGACCTGGCGCTGCACCTGGTGGGCGCGGGCGTCTCCCCGGAGGACTTCGAGAAGGAGCCGGACCGGTTCGACATCCCGGACTCCGTGATCGGCTTCCTGCGCGGCGAGCTGGGCACCCCGCCCGGCGGCTGGCCCGAGCCGTTCCGCAGCAGGGCCCTGCGGGGCCGCGCCGGGCCCAAGCCGGTCCGGGAGCTGACCGCCGACGACCGCGCCGGCCTGGCGAAGGACCGCAGGCCGACCCTCAACCGGCTCCTCTTCCCCGGCCCCACAAGGGAGTTCGAGACGCACCGCCAGTCCTTCGGCGACACCAGCGTCCTGGACAGCAAGGACTTCTTCTACGGGCTGCGCCCCGGCACGGAGTACGGCGTCGACCTCGATCCCGGTGTGCGGCTGCTCATCGAGTTGCAGGCGGTGGGCGACGCCGACGAGCGGGGCATGCGCACCGTGATGTCCACCCTGAACGGTCAGCTGCGGCCGATCCAGGTCCGCGACCGGGCGGCGGCCTCCGACGTCCCGGTCACCGAGAAGGCCGACCGGGCCGACCCCGGCCATGTGGCGGCCCCCTTCGCCGGTGTGGTGTCCCTCGCGGTCGCCGAGGGCGACGAGGTGGCGGCCGGTGCCACGGTCGCCACGATCGAGGCGATGAAGATGGAGGCCGCGATCACCGCCCCGAAGTCCGGCACGGTCACCCGGCTGGCCATCAACCGTGTCCAGCAGGTGGAGGGCGGTGACCTCGTCGTGGTACTCGCCTGAGCCGGGGGCCGGCCCCCGGCCGGCCCGGCGACCGGGAGTGACGGCAGGGACCGTCCGCCGCACCCCGGCCGCCCCCTCGACGAGCCGGCTCCGCCCCGCCGGGCGGATCCGGACGTCGACGCGACCCGGCTGATCCGTGCCGGGAGCGGCCCCGTGTCCCGCGAACAAGCCCGCGCCGGTGAGCTGTGGGACCGTAGATTGTGCGTTGGCCAGAACAGCCTTCGAATGACTACGGACGGTACTCATGACCGACCCTGCCGCGGCGCCCGGATCAGCGCAACAGAAGATCGACACCTCGGTGCCGCACTCGGCCCGGATCTGGAACTACTGGCTGGGCGGGAAGGACAACTACCCCGTCGACGAGGAGGCCGGCGACGCCTACACCGCCGTATTCCCCGGAATCGTCACCATCGCCCGCAGCAGCCGTGCCTTCCTGCGCCGCACCATCACCTACCTGGCCGGCGAGGCGGGCATCCGGCAGTTCCTGGACATCGGGACCGGACTGCCGACGGCCGACAACACCCACCAGGTCGCCCAGCGGATCGCCCCCGAGTCCCGGATCGTCTACGTCGACAACGACCCGATGGTCCTGGCCCACGCCCGCGCCCTGCTCTACTCCACCCAGGAGGGGGCGACCGCGTACGTGGACGCCGACATCCTGGACCCGGACCGCATCCTGGAGATCGCCGCGCGGACGCTGGACCTCAGGCGTCCCACCGCCCTCATCCTCAGCAACATCCTGGGCCACATCGCCGACCACGACCGGGCGCGCTCCGTCGTCACCCGGCTGATGGCCGCACTGCCGTCCGGCAGCCACCTCTCCGTCAACGACGGCTCACGGGGCGTCGACCCCGTCTTCGAGCGGGCCCAGGACGCCTACAACGAGAGCGGCGCCGTGCCCTACAACCTGCGCACCGTCGACCAGATCACGGCGTACTTCGAGGGTCTGGAGCTGCTCGAGCCCGGCGTCGTCCCGGTCCCGCTCTGGCGTCCGGACGGCGACACGCCCACGCCGGAGGTCGTCGCCGAGCACGGGGGACTCGCCCGCAAGCCGTAGGTTATTCGGTGGACAACACCGGTGTGGGCGGCCAGCGTTGACGCAATGGGCCAAGAAGAGATCTGGAACGCCGACGCCGCGCGGCGCTATGACACCCCCGGCACCGGAATGTTCGCCCCCGAGGTACTGGGACCGACCGTGGACCGCCTCGCCCTGCTCGCCCGGGGCGGGGCGGCGCTCGAGTTCGCCATCGGCACGGGCCGGGTCGCCCTCCCGCTCGCCGCACGCGGAGTCCCCGTCACCGGGATCGAGTTGTCCCGGCCGATGGTCGAGCAGCTGCGCGCCAAGGCCGACGAGACCACCATCCCCGTGCTCATGGGTGACATGGCGACCACCGCCGCGCCGGGCGAATACACCCTGGTGTACCTCGTCTTCAACACCATCGCCAATCTGCTCACCCAGGCCGAGCAGGTCGAGTGCTTCCGCAACGTCGCCCGTCATCTCGGCCCCGGCGGACGGTTCGTGATCGAACTGTGGGTGCCCGAACTTCGCAAGCTGCCACCGGGCGCGCCGGCCACGGTCGGCCTGTCGGAGCCCGGATACATCGTCCTCGACACCTACGACACCCTCGAACAGCGGGTCGTCTCGCACCACTTCCATTTCGACGGCACCAAGCAGGCCGAACTGTTCTGCACCCCGCACCGCTACATCTGGCCGGCCGAACTCGACCTCATGGCCCGACTGGCCGGTTTCGAGCTGGAATCCAGGCACGCCGACTGGGACGGCGCCGAATTCACCGCCGAGTCGCGCTCCCACGTCTCCGTCTACCGCCTCCCGGTCTCGCCGTAATCACCACGCCGTCCCGGCGCCGCCCCTTACATCGATGAAGACTGCCCACCGAACCGACTTTGAACTCATCGAGTACAAAGTCTGGACGGGTTGAGCGGAAGTCTCCTAGCGTGTCGCCGCAACCGTTGGCGTTTCGCCCATTCGGTACCGGAGTCATCCGGCCCTCCGGTCGACCCAGCAGGAGGAAGCATGGACGCACGGCTGTACCGGCACGCCCGAAGATCCCTGACAGGACTGCTCGTCGGCGCGTTCGTCGCGGGCGGGCTCTGGGGCGCCCCCCTGGCATCGGCCCGGCCGGGCTCCGCACCGCGGGCCGACGTGCCGCCGCAGGAGCCCGGCGTCACCCTGCGCGTCTTCGACGTCCAGGTCCCGCTCGAGAGGATCTGCACGCTCAAGCCCGGACAGACCCCCAACGTCGACAAGCTGATGCCGACCGTCGACTGGAGCACGACCGGCGACTTCGGCGGGTTCGCCGACAACTTCGTCACCCAGGTCACCGGCAACATCCATGTACCGGCCGACGGTTCGTACACCTTCCGGCTGACCAGCGACGACGGCTCACGGCTGCTGATCGACGACCAACCGGTCATCGACCACGACGGGCTGCACGGCGCCGAGCCCAAGGACGGCACCGTCCAGCTCACCGAGGGCATGCACGCGTTGCGCATCGACCACTTCGAGCGCGGCGGCGGGGAGCAGCTCACCCTCGCCTGGCGGCCGCCGGGCGCCGACGGCTTCGCGACCGTGCCGAACACGGCGCTGAGCACCGACGCCGGCGTGGTCCGGGTCACCGCCCCGGGCCGCAAGGAGTGCGAGGGCGTCAGGGACTCGCCGGGCGACGGCCTCCCGCTCAACTCGGTACGCCCCGACCACACCCTGACCGACCTGCGCCCCGAGGGCTTCGAGCCGCAGGTCACCGGCATGGACTGGCTGCCCGACGGCCGTCTGGTGGTGAGCACCTGGGGCGGCACCGACAACACGGCCGGCGAGGTCTACGTCATGGACGAGGTCACCGGCACCACCGGCCCGGACAAGGTGAGGGCCACGAGGATCGCCGAGGGCCTCAAGGAGCCGATGGGCCTAAAGGTCGTCGACGGCACCGTCTTCGTCTCCCAGAAGCACGAACTGACGGAGCTGGGCGACAGCGACGGCGACGGCGTCATGGACGAGTTCAAGACGATCGCCACCTGGCCCCACGGCGGCAACTTCCACGAGTTCGCCTTCGGACTGCTGTACCGCAAGGGCTACTTCTATCTGAACCTCTCCGTCGCCATCAACTACGGCGGCGCCACCACGGATCCGCAGCCCGCACCCGGCCGCGGCACGACCGTCAAGGTCAACAGGAAGACCGGTGAGGTCAGTTACCTCGCCGGGGGCCTGCGCACCCCGAACGGCATCGGCTGGGGCCCCGGCGGCGACATCTTCGCCACCGACAACCAGGGCGGCTGGCTGCCCTCGTCGAAGCTGGTCCACATCAAGCAGGACCGCTTCTTCAACCACTACACCAATCCCGCGGGCCCCTTCGACTCCGAGCCGGTGACCCAGCCGGTGCTCTGGCTCCCGCAGAACGAGATCGCCAACTCGCCCAGCACGCCGCTCCACCTGACCAAGGGCAGGTTCAAGGGGCAGATGCTGATCGGTGACGTCACCTACGGCGGTCTCCAGCGCGCCTACCTGGAGAAGGTCGAGGGCCAGTACCAGGGCGCGGTCTTCCGCTTCACCCAGGGCCTCGAAGCCGGCGTCAACCGGATCACCATGGGTCCCGACGGCGCGATCTACGCGGGCGGTCTGGGGGCGGACGGCAACTGGGGCCAGGAGGGCAAGCTCAGGTACGGCCTCCAGAAGCTGACGCCGAACGGCGGCAACACCTTCGACATCCAGGCCATGCGGGTCAAGAAGGGCGGCTTCGAGCTGGAGTACACCCAGCCCCTGTCGCAGGAGACCGCTGACAACCTTGTCAGCCACTACGAGGCCGAGCAGTGGCGCTACACCCCGACCCGTGACTACGGCGGCCCCAAGATCGCCGAGGAGACCCTGGAGGTGACCTCGGCGAAGCTGTCGGGCGACCGCAGGAAGGTGACCCTGGCCGTCGAGGGACTCAAGGAGGGCCGCGTCGTGCACCTGCGCTCCCCGCGCCCGTTCGGCTCGGCGTCGGGCGAGACCCTGTGGAGCACGGAGGCCTGGTACACCCTCAACGCCATGCCGGGCCGGCAGCCCGCACCGGGTCCGCTGTACGAGGCCGAGGAGGCGGCCCTCACCGGCGCGGCCGGCATCAACACGGACCACCGGGGCTACTCCGGCAGCGGATTCGTCGACCGGTACGGCACCCCGGGCGTCACCACGACCTTCGACGTCGAGGTGGACCGCAGCGGAACGTACGACCTGGGGCTGCGCTACTCCAACGGCCCGAACCCCTTCCAGGGCACCAAGTCCCTCTCCCTGTACGTCAACGGCCGGAAGGTGAAGCAGACCGAGTTCCGCAGCACCGGCGACTGGGACACCTGGTCGACGCAGACCGAGGCCCTGCGCCTGCGCGCCGGGCACAACACCGTCGCCTACCGGTACGACGAGGGCGACACCGGCCACGTCAACCTCGACCTCCTCACCGTCGACCGGCACGGCAGACCGGTCGACCTGTTCGACGGCGACGGACTCGACCGGTGGCAGCACACCGACGGGCGCCCGGTGCAGTGGCCCGTCACCGACGGCGCGACGGAGGTCTGCTGCGGGGACATCCGCACCAAGAACAGCTACGACGACTTCAAGCTGCACGTGGAGTACCGGCTGCCGAAGCTGCCCCCGGACGTGACGGGCCAGGACCGCGCCAACAGCGGCGTCTACCTCCAGGACCGCTATGAGCTCCAGATCCTGGACTCCTACGGCGACACCACACTCGACACCAACGAAGCGGGAGCGATCTACCTGAAGAAGGCCCCTGATGTGAATGCCGCCAGGGCACCCGAGACCTGGCAGTCGTACGACATCGTCTTCCGCGCGGCACGCCACGACGCCGAGGGCAACAAGACGGCCGACGCGCGGGTCACCGTGGTGTGGAACGGCAAGAGGATCCACGACGACGTCGCGATCGACGGTCCGACCGGAGGCGGGGCGCCCGAAGGTCCCGCGGCCGGGGCGATCCGGCTGCAGGACCACGGGAACGCGGTGCGCTACCGCAACATCCGTATCGAACCGCTCGGTTAGCGCGCGGGCACCGGGTCCGGCGTCGTGCCGTCCGCAGCGGAGGGCAGGGCGCCGGGCTCCTCGTCCTCGGCCGTGCCCGGGCCGCGCAGACCCGTCATGCCGAACGCGGTCAGGGCGGCGGCGACGGCGGCCGCCGCACCGCACACCAGGTACGCGGTGCCGAAGCCGCTGCCCAGGGCCTCCGGGGCGACGCCGTGCGCCGCCGAGCCCGGGGTGCCGGGCGGCAGGCTGTTCACGGCGATCGGGCCGCCGGCGGAGGCGATCTCACGGGCCGCCGCGGCCCGGCCGCCGTTCAGGCCCACCCCTCGCGGCTCGTGCTGCCGTTCACGAAGCGTGGGGCGGCGAACGGGGAGCAGCCGGCCCGCAACGCCCGGACGGCGAATCCGGAGGGCGGGTGCCGGTGCCCGGTGGCAGGCTGAGGCCAAAGGGAACCAGCGAAAGGACACCGCGGTGATCACCACTGACTTCGCCCCCGGCTCGCCCTGCATGCTCGACCTCGGCGCCCCCGACGTCCGGGCCGCCGCCGCCTTCTACGGCGCGGTCCTCGGCTGGGACTACGAGCCCATGGGCGACGGGGAGGACGTGGAAGGCGGGATGTTCCGCAAGGACGGCAGGATGGTCGCCGGGCTCGGCAAGCTCACCGAGGAGGGCGCGCGTCCGGCCTGGATGATCTACTACACCGTCGCCGACGCGGACGCCACGACCCGGGCGGTGGAGCAGGCCGGCGGCACCGTGCGGGTGCCGCCGACGGACCTCGAGCAATGGGGCCGGATGGCGCAGTACAGCGACCCGCTGGGCGGCCAGTTCGCCGTCTGGCAGCCGGGGGAGAGCAAGGGCGTCGACCTGGTGGACGAGCCGGGCTCGCTGTTCTGGACCGAGCTGTACACGAGCGACGCGGCGGCCGCGAAGGAGTTCTACGGCGGTGTCCTCGGCTGGCGGTTCGGCGACACGGAGATGCCGGGCGGCGGGGGCACGTACACCCTGATCACCCCGGCCGGGCTGCCCGAGGAGCGGATGCACGGCGGCCTGATGGAGGTCCGCAAGGAGGACCTCGCCCTGGCGAACGGACGGCCGTACTGGCATCCGGTCTTCCACGTCACCGACTGCGACGCGGCGGTGGCCGAGGTCACCGGGAACGGCGGGCGCGTGCAGACGGGGCCGGTGGACGCGGAGGGCGTCGGCCGCATGGCCGTCTGCCTCGACCCCTTCGACGCGGACTTCGTGGTGCTCACCCCGGCCGGGAGCTGAGGGCCGGGACGGCCGGCCCCGCCGTCACCGGGCCGGCCGCTGCGCGTACACCTCGATCTCGATCTTCATCCGGGGATCGGCGAGGCCGCACACCAGCATGGTGGCGGCCGGCCGGACCTCGCCGAAACAGCGGCGCAGGACCGGCCAGCAGGGCTCGAAGTCGGCCCGGTCGGGCAGCAGATAGCGCACCCGCACCACATCGGCGAAGGTGCACCCCGCCTCGGCCAGCGCGGCCCCGATGGTGCGCAGACACTGCTCGGCCTGCTCCACCACGTCGTCGGAGATCGTCATGGTGGTGTAGTCGAAGCCGGTCGTGCCGGACACGTGCACCCAGTCGCCGTGCACCACGGCGCGGGCGTAACCGATCTGCTCCTCGAACGTCGAGCCGCTGAGGATCGCGCGTCGCTCTGTCATACGCGGGACGCTAGGTGACCAGCACTGATACGTCTAATACCGTGAGAGGCATCACCTGATATCTCTGGACGTATGACGCGTCCCGAGGCCCGCCCCGAGCTCCCGCTGCCGCAACTGCACGCCTTCGCCGTACTCGCCGAGGAACTGCACTTCGGCCGCGCGGCCACCCGGCTGGGCATCGCCCAGCCGCCGCTGAGCCAGCAGATCCGCCGCCTGGAGGAGAAGGTCGGGCATCCGTTGTTCCACCGGGAACCGGGGAGCGTCACCCTCACCCCGGCCGGCCGCGAACTGCTTCCGGCCGTACGACGGGCCCTGACCGGCCTCACGGACGGCCTGTCCGCCGCCCGCGCCGCCGGAAGCGGCCGGACCGGCCGTCTGCGGATCGGCTTCGCCGCCTCCCTCGCGCTGACCGTCCTGCCCGGACTGCTGCGCGCCTTCCGGCAGCGGTTCCCCGACGTGCACCTGGACATCCACGAGATGACCACCGCGCCCCAGATCGCCGCCCTGCACGGGAGGACCATCGACATCGGCCTGCTGCGCGAACCCCCCACCGGGGAGCCGGAGATCGGCCTGCGGACCGTCCTGACCGAGCCGTTCGTCGCCGTCCTGCCGGCGGCGCACCCGCTCGCCGCCCGACGGACGGTGGAACTCGCCCGGCTGGCGGACTCGCCGTTCGTGCTCCTGCCCCGCGAAGCCGGCCCGCTGCTCCACGACCGGATCACCGCTCTGTGCGCCGAGGCCGGCTTCACGCCCCGGATCGCCCAGCACGCGGTGGAATGGCAGACCGTGTGCGCCCTGGTCGAAACCGGTCTCGGCGTCTCCCTGGCCCCGGCGAGCATCCGGCGCATCCGCCTCAAGGGCGTCGCCTTCCGCGCCGTCGCACCCGGCACCGCCCGCACCCGTGTCGCCGTCGCCTGGCGGAGGAACGACCCGAACCCACTGGTCGCGAACCTGCTGGCGACCGTCGGCCGGGAGGTGCCTAAGCCGGGTGCAGTTCCCGCAGGGCGTCCAGTACCTCCTGGTCGGTGACCGGGCGGAAATCGTCGTACCACTCGCCGACGGACCGCAGCCGCTGCGGCTGGTACAGGGAGACCACGTCATCGGCCTCGTCCCGCAGCGCCGCGGCGGTCCCGTGACCGCACACCGGCACGGCCAGCGTCAGACGCAGCGGACCGCCGCGCCCGAGGTGCCGCAGCGCCGCGCGGGCGGTGATCCCCGTGACCAGCCCGTCGTCCACGACCACGATGCTGTGACCGCCGATGTCCGGGGCGGGCCGCCCGCCGCGGTAGACCCACTCCCGCCGGTGCAGCTCGACCCGTGCCCGGGCCACCTCGGCGCCGAGCCTGTCCTCCGAGAGGTCCAGGGCCCTGAGCCCCGTACGGTCGAACACCGGGGGGTCGTCCCCGGCGATCGCCCCGACATCCACCCCGGGGGACCCGGGAGCCCCGATTTTACGGACCACGAGGACGTCCAGGGGCACCTGCATCGCCCGGGCGATCTCCGCCCCGACCGGGACACCACCGCGCGGCAGCGCCAGCACGGTCACGTTCGCGAGATCACCGCTGCTCGCCCACTCCAGCATCCTGACGGCCAGCTCCTGTCCGGCATGCGCACGGCTTCGGAATCGCACGGCTCGCTCCCTTCCTCGGCCACCCGAGCCGGGTAACCGTCATCGCCCCGCCACTCACCCGCGGATGTCACGGCGGGGAGAGGGCGGGCCGGTGAGCCGACGGCGCTTCTCCCCGCCCGGCCGACGGCGTGAAGGCGACGCACGGAACCCGGCGGGACGGGGAGCGTGGTCGGGAACAGGCGTTTCGGACGAAGGGCGCGGACCCCGGTGGCCGGAGACCTCGCGCGGCCCGTTCAGAGGCGCGGAGCCCCGGTCACCGACATCACCAGGGAGTACAGGGTGGTGGTGGCGGTGATGAACAGGCGGTTGTTCCTCGGTCCGCCGAAGGCGATGTTGGAGACGGGCTCGGGCACCCGCAGCCTCCCGATGAGGGTGCCGTCGGGGTCGTAGCAGTGCACGCCGTCGTCGAGGGCGGCGGCCCACAGGCGGCCCTCGTCGTCGAAGCGGATGTTGTCGAAGTGGACGTCGTCCCGGCCCTCGGCGAAGACCTCGCCGTCGGACAGGGTGCCGTCCTCGCGGATGCCGTACACGTGGATCCGGGCGGCCCGCGAGTCGGAGACGTACAGCCGGCTCTCGTCGGGGGAGAGGACGACCCCGTTGGGCCCCTCGAACCCGTCCGCGGCGAGGTGGACGTGCCCCGACAGCGGGTCGATCCGGTACACGTTGCACGCGCCGATCTCGGACTCGGCGCGATGGCCCTCGTAGTCGCTGGTGATGCCGAAGTCCGGGTCGGAGAACCAGATCGTGCCGTCGGAGCGCACGACGGAGTCGTTCGGGCTGTTGAGCCGCTTGCCGGCGTACCGGTCGGCGAGGACGGTCACGGTCCCGTCCGGTTCGGTGCGGGTCACCCGGCGGTTGCCCTGTTCGCAGGTGACCAGGCGGCCCTGCCGGTCGACGGTGTTGCCGTTGCTGTGACCGGCCGGGGTGCGGAAGACGCCGACCGCGCCGGTGGCCTCGTCCCAGCGCAGGATGCGGTCGTTCGGGATGTCGCTCCAGACCAGCTGGCGCCAGGCGGGCAGATACAGCGGGCCCTCGGCCCAGCGGCAGCCGTCGTACAGGACCTCGAGTCTGCTGTCGCCGTTCACGCAGCGTCCGGTGCGGAAGCGGTCGTCCAGGATCTCGTACGGGCCGTTGGCGGGCATGGCGTCCCCTCGCAGAGAGTGATCGGATCTCGATTATCGGCCGTCGGGCGGGGACTCCGGACGAACCCGCCCGTCCTGCGGGCAGGCGGACAGAATCCGACCGCGAGGGTTCGTACGGTCGCCCCATGACACAGACCCGGAAGATCCTCGTCACCGGTGCCACCGGAACCGTCGGCCGTCAGGTCGTCGCCGAACTCCTCGCCCGCGGCCACGCGGTCCGCGCGCTCACCCGGAACCCGTCCGCGGCCCGATTCCCGGCCGGCGTCGAGGTCGTCCAGGGGGACCTGACCGCACCCGACAGCCTGATCCCGGCCCTGGAAGGCGTCACCGGACTGCATCTGATCACCTTCGGCGGGCCCTGCCTCGCCCCGCTGGAGACCGGCCCGCGGATCCTCGAGTCGGCGCGCGCGGCCGGCGTGCGCCGGGTCACCGTGCTGCACGGCGGCGGGCCGTCCGCGCTGGAGGACGCGGTGCGGGCCGACGACGGCGTGGACTGGACGGTGCTGATGCCGGTCGAGTTCATGGCCAACGCCCTGGAGTGGGCCGACGGGGTCGTCGCGTCGGACGAGGTCCGCGAGCCGTTCGTCTCCCGGCTCAGCGCCATGGTCCACGAGGGCGACATCGGCGCCGTCGCCGCGGTCGCGCTGACCGAGGAGGGCCACGCCGGCCAGGAGTACGTGATCACGGGCCCCGAGCTGCTGACCGTCGGCGACAAGGTGGCGGCGATCGCCGCCGCCCGCGGCCGGGACATCGCCCTGGTCGAGCTGACCGAGGGGCAGGCGGTCGCGCGGTGGCGGGCGGCGGGACACTCCGAGGAGGTGATCGGCTTCCTGCTCGAGGCGTACGGGAACACCCCGGAGGCGGGGCGCACGGTCGTCGGCACCGTGGAGAAGGTCACCGGGCGTCCGGCCCGCACCTTCACCCGGTGGGCCACGGAGCACGCGGACGCGTTCACGGCGACGGGCACCCCGGGCACCGCGTGACCCCGCCGCACGGGCCGGGTACGGACGAAGCCGCCCCGCCGGCGGCGACCGTGCCCCGCCCCGGCCCGGGCATGACGTCCGAGGTAATCGACCGGCTCCTCCCTCCTCCGGCAGGATCGGGTCCGTCCACGAAGACCACGCGCCGGGACCCGGCCGCAGCCGCGAGGAGAACGTCATGTCCACCCCTTCCGCCGTCACCACCGCGCACTCCGACGCCGAGGCCACCCGGGCCGTCGTGGGGGAGTTCCTCGCCGCCCGGTCGGCCGGGGACGTCGGACGGCTCGCCGCGGTCTTCGCCGACGAGGTCGACTGGCTGCTCGCCGACAACCCCGCCGTCCCGTGGATCCGCCCGCGTTCCACCGCCGCCGAATGCGCGGCCCAGCTGACGGAGCTGGCGCAGCACACGGTGCCCGAGGACGCGCGGGCCTCCGTCGACACCTTCCTCGTCGACGGGAAGGACGCGGTCCTGATGGGGCACCTGTCGGGGACGGTACGGGCGACGGGGCGGTCCTTCCAGGGCCCGTTCGCCCTGCGCCTCACCGTGGAGGGCGGCCGGATCACCCGGCACCACCTCTACGAGAACAGCCTGTCCATCGCCGAGGCGTGCGCTGCGCCCTGACGGCCGGGCGCGGGCCGGCCCCGGCTCAGCCGAGGAGTTCGGCGACCATGGCGGCGAACTCCTCCGGGGTGGCGAGGCGGACGCCGAGCTGTTCGGCCTTCACGCGCTTGGCACCGGCGCCCTCGCCCGCGACCACGAGGGCGGTCTTCTTCGAGACGCCGGAGGAGGAGCGGCCGCCGGCCCGTTCGACGAGTTCGTTCATCTCGTTGCGGGAGAGCTTCTCCAGCTTCCCGGTCATCGCGCCGGTGACCACCACCGTCATCCCGGCCAGCGGGCCGCCCTCCGCGGGGGCGTCGGCCTCGGCGCCCGCGGGCGGTGGCGGAGTGGCGCCGGGTTCCGTCATGTTGACGCCGGCGGCGGCGAGCTTGTCGATGAGCGGCGCGAGTTCGGCCAGCTCCGCGACGATCGAGGGGGCCTTCTCCGCTCCGATGCCCTCGACCCGCTGCATCGCGTCGGCGTCCGCCGCGCGGATGTGGTCCATGGTGGCGAAGTGGCGGGCGATGCGCCGCGACATGGACCTCCCCGTGCCCCGCACGCCCAGCGCGCACAGCACCCGTGACAGCGGCTGCTCCTTGGCCCTGGCGAGCGCGGCGAGCAGATTGTCGGTGCTGGTCCCGCCCATCCGCTCCAGGGCGAGCAACTGCTCGCGCCGCAGGGTGAACAGATCGGCGAGATCGGCGACCAGTCCGGCGTCGACGAGCTGCACCACGCGGGTGGCGCCCAGACCCTCGATGTCGAGCTGGTCGCGGCCCGCGGCGTAGGCGAGGGACGCGACGAGGTGGCAGTTGCGGCCCTGCGCGCACCGCCAGCGCTCCTCACGGGTGTCGATGTCCGAACCGCAGCGCGGGCACTGCGCCGGGAACTCGACGGGCCGTTCCTCACCGGTCCGCAGATGGGCCACCGGCGCCTCGATGCGGGGGATGACGTCGCCGGCGCGGTGCACCATGACGTGGTCGCCCAGGCGCAGGTCGCGGCGGGTGATGTCGGCCGGGTTGTGCAGGGTGGCGTAGGTGATGGTGGAGCCGTCGATGACGACCGGTTCGAGCACGCCGCGCGGCGCGATGATGCCGGTGCGGCCGACGTTCCACTCCACCTCCAGCAGCCGGGTGATCTTCTCCACGGCCGGCAGCTTGTAGGCGATCGCCCATCGCGGCGCGCGGGAGCCGGACCCCGCGGCCCGCCGGTCCTCGGCGAGGTCGGCCTTGACGACGATCCCGTCGATGCCGAACGGCAGCTCGGCGCGGACCGCGGCGATCTCCTTCACCCGGTCCAGGACCTCCTCGGCGGTCTCGGCGACGACGTCCGGGACGGCGGTCCGGGCACTGGTGTGCACGCCGAGGCCGGCGGCCAGCGCCATCAGCTCGCTGTGCGCGAGCTCGTTCAGTTTCCCGGCGAGGGCGGAGTCGGTGCCGGGCAGCGGCAGCAGTCCGTAGCCGAAGAACGTCATCGGCACCGTGTAGAGCCGCTCCTTCGCCCGCAGGGTGCCCGCCGCCGCGTTGCGCGGGTTGGCGAACGGCTGCCCGCCGTGACCGGTGCGCACCTCGTTGGCGTGCTCGAACTGGGCCGCCGTCATGAGGACTTCCCCGCGCACCTCGACGGTGACCGGTTCGTCCAGCTTCTCGGGCAGCCCCTCGATGGTGCCGATCGCGTGCGAGACGTCCTCCCCGGCCGTCCCGTCCCCGCGGGTGATCAACCGGGTGAGGCGGCCGTCGCTGTACCGGGCGGCGATCGCGAGCCCGTCCAGCTTCGGACCCACACTGAAGCGTGTCGCCTCACGTCCGGTACGGCGGGACAGGGAGGCCGTCCAGGCGGTGAACTCCTCGGCGGAGAACACGTTGTCGAGGCTGAGCATCGGCACCGTGTGCGGCACGTCGCCCTCCACCGCGCCACCGGCGACCTTGCCGGTGGGGGAGTCGGGGAGTATCCCGTCGGGATGCTCCGCCTCCCAGTCGGCGATCCCGCGCACCAGCCGGTCGTACGCGTCGTCGTCCAGCGGCGAGGTACCGCCCCCGTAATAGGCGGCGGCCGCCCGCACGGAGTCCTCGACCGCCTGCGCGTAGGCGGCGGCATCCACGATCACTGCTGCAGGTGTTGTCATGCGTCGCATCCTGCCGCCCACCACTGACAACGGGGCCCGCCGGTGATCACGTGCGGCACGCTTGCCTAAAAGTATTAGGGAAGTGCACAATCACTTCAGTTGATTGCGAGGATGGTTATGGCAGCACGCGTAGGACTGACCGTCGAACGCCTGACCCGTGCGGGAGCCGAGCTCGCCGACGAGGTCGGCTTCGACCGGGTGACCGTCTCGGAGCTCGCCCGGCGCTTCGACGTCAAGGTGGCGAGCCTGTACTCCCATGTGAAGAACTCCCAGGACCTCAAGACGCGGATCGCGCTGCTCGCCCTGGAGGAACTCGCCGACCGGGCCGCCGACGCCCTGGCCGGACGGGCCGGCAAGGACGCCCTGACCGCGCTGGCGAACGTCTACCGCGACTACGCGCGGGAGCATCCCGGACGTTACGCGGCGGCCCAGTTCCGGCTCGATCCGGAGGCGGCCGCGGGCAGCGCGGGGGTGCGGCACGCACAGATGACCCGTGCCCTCCTGCGCGGCTACGACCTGACGGAGCCGGACCAGACCCACGCGGTCCGCCTGCTGGGCAGCGTCTTCCACGGCTACGTCAGCCTCGAGATGGGCGGAGGCTTCAGCCACAGCGCCCCCGACACGCAGGACACCTGGTCACGCGTCCTCGACGCGCTCGACGCCCTCCTGCGCAACTGGCCCGCGCCCTGACCGCCGCCCCAGGACCATCCAGCCGCCCCGACCCACGGACGGAAACCATGCCCTCCACCCCGCACACCTGGACCACCGCACCGATCACCGCCGACCTCGTGCGCGGCGCCCTCGACCTGGAGCCCACGGCGAACGGGGTCCTGCCCCACCGCCTGCCCGCCCGGGCCCGCGCCCAGAACACGGACGGACAGCTCGCCATGGCCGAGTCCCAGGGCTCCGGCGTACGACTGGTCTTCCGCACCCGGGCGACCACCGTCGAGCTCGACACGCTGCCCACCAAGCGGATCTACGTGGGTGCCCCGCCCCGCCCGGACGGCCTGTACGACCTGCTGGTCGACGGACGCCCGGCCGGCCGGGCGAGCGCGACCGGGGGCAACACCCTGACCATCGACATGGGCACCGGAACCGCCGAACGCGGTACCGGCCCCGTCGCCACCCTCCGCTTCGCCGGACTGCCCGAGGGCGACAAGACCGTCGAGATCTGGCTGCCGCACAACGAGACCACCGAACTCGTCGCCCTGCGCACCGACGCCCCCGTCGAGCCCGCACCCGCCTCCGGCCGCAGGACATGGCTGCACCACGGCAGCTCCATCAGTCACGGCTCCGACGCCGCGAGCCCCACCGCGACCTGGCCCGCGCTCGCCGCGGCCGCGGGCGGTGTGGAACTGGTCAACCTGGGCTTCGCCGGCAGTGCCCTGCTCGACCCGTTCGTCGCGCGCACCCTGCGCGACACGCCCGCCGACCTGATCAGCGTCAAGATCGGCATCAACCTGGTCAACACCGACCTGATGCGGCTGCGCGCCTTCACGCCCGCCGTCCACGGCTTCCTCGACACGGTCCGCGAGGGCCACCCCACCACGCCGCTGCTGGTCGTCTCACCGATCCTGTGCCCCATCCACGAGGACACGCCCGGCCCCACCGCCTACGACTTCAGCCGACTCGATGAGGGCCGGCTCCTGTTCACCGCCGCGGGCGACCCCGGGGAACGGGCCGGGGGCAAGCTGACGCTCAACGTCATCCGCGACGAGCTGAGGCGCATCGTGACGCAGCGCGCGGCGGACGACCCGAACCTGCACCACCTCGACGGCCGTGACCTCTACGGCGAGGCGGACCACTCCGAACTGCCGCTGCCCGACCGGCTCCACCCCGACGCGGCCGCGCACCGCCGCATCGGCGAACGCTTCGCCGCCCACGCCTTCGCGGCCGGCGGTCCGTTCACCGACGGCAGGGGCTGACCTACTCGAAGAACTTCAGGCTCCAGCCGGTGTCGGTGTTCGGCCCGGGCACGTTGGCGCGACGGTAGGTGGTGTCGCCCCACCAGCAGAACGTTCCCGTGTACCAGTAGCGGTTCTCCCACGCGTACGGCGTGCCCTTCGGCACCGCGTGGAACATCAGCGGGAACCCCGGCCCGGCGGGCGGGCTGGTGCCGATGTCACCGCCGAGCAGCACGAAGCTGTGGTGGCCGGGGCCGTCGACGTGCAGCGTCGGGTCCCAGCCGGCCATCATGGTGGCCCGGTCGGAGCCGAACGGACAGCCGTTGGACTCGTACCAGTCCCACACGTACGTCGGGTCGCCGCCGGCCCGCAGCCGCAGGTCGGCCAGGCAGTACCGGTCGCTCCAGCTGCCGTTGGCGGAGTACGTGATGTGCACCTGTCCGTTGGGGTCCTTGATGGGCTCCGGGCCCTCGTCGACGAACGGGTCGCCGACCACCCGCTCCCAGCTCTCCCGGGGCTGCGAGATGACGTACCGCGCACCGGTCGGCGTGGTCGGGCTGCTCATCCGGGCGATGTACAGGTTCTGCTCGACGTCGGTGTCCCCGGCCCAGCCGGACCGGACGAACCAACGCTGACCGCTGAAGGTGAACAGGGTCCCGTCGATGGCCCACTTGTCGTCGGGCAGGGCCAGTCGCGTCTCGGCGGAGTAGCCGCTGTCGGGGCTGGTCGAGCTGATCACGTACATCCGGTGGGCCGCGCCGCGCCCGGCCGTGAAGTAGATGTGGTAGCGGCCGCCGTCCCGCACGATCTCCGGCGCGCAGACCGGTCCGGTCGGCCCGGGCGGGCTCGGCGGAGGCCAGGGTCAGCGCGGCGGCGAGGACGCCGGACAGCACGAAGCCGACGACGCGGGCCGGCCGGCGAGGGAGCCCCATCGGCTTGTCGGGAAGTCCGGCCATCGCGTCCCGTCACCTCCGCGCCGAGGTTTACATCGATGAAATACGTTCCCACAGGATGGTGACCGGTGGCGGGCGTGTCAAGAGAGCCGCGGAGTCCGGCCGCCGCCCGGGAGCCCGTCATCGCGCCGTACCGATAATCGTATTGACGGTCCGTCAGCTGTGCGCGAGACCTGGACAGTCGCCGGGCGGCGTGTTGTCATTCCGCTGCACACCGGATTTCCAACGTTGGAATGACGGTCGGCCGAGCCGACGGCCACCCCTGTTTCGTCCTGGTCCCCTGCCCCCTGCGCGAGGAAAGGTTCGATGACAAGACAACTCACCCGCCCGAGAACCAGATCGTGGGCTCTGCTGACCGTGGCCGCCCTGGCCCTGTCCATGGGCGCCCTGGCGCCCGCCGCGTCGGCCGCCGTGCCGATGGCCGACGTGTCCGCCGGCTCGACCGCCGCCGACGCCGTGGTGCACGGCCTGAAGGGCGAGTACTTCAGCATGTCGGCACCGGGCGCCCGGGACTTCGCCGAACTCGGCGGCACCCTGCTGGAGCCGCAGATCAACTTCTCCGGACTGACCGGAACCTTCGAGGAGCTGACCGGGCGGACGGAGCACACGACCGCCCGCTGGACCGGGCAGATCGAGGCACCGGAGACCGGTGAATACACCTTCCACGCCGTCGGCGACAACGGTTTCCGGCTCTTCATCGACGACGAGCCGGTCATCGACCACTGGGTGGGCGACTGGGACAAGGAGCAGACCAGCGCCCCGGTCGAGCTGACCGCCGGCGAGAAGCACGACTTCCGTATGGAGATGTTCCAGGACGTCGGCGGCGCCAACATGTTCCTGCGCTGGTCGACGCCGACGACGGCCAAGCAGCTGGTGCCGACGACCGCGTTCACCCCGCCCGCCGGCTTCGAGGTCTTCCCCGTGGAACCGGCCGTCACCGAGGACGGCCGGCAGCTGCGCGTCCGGTTCGAGGACCGGGTGGGCGACCTCGCCGAGGTGGCCGGCCACCTCAGGATCGAAGCCGACACGACCGCCATGCCGGTCACGTCGGTGACGGCCGCCCCCGGCGACCCCGACTCCCTTCTGATCACGCTCTCCGCGCCGATCCAGAAGAACCAGCAGGTCCGGTTCACCTACGACGGCGAGGGCGGACTCACGGCCGGCGGCAGGACCGTGCCCCGGATCGTCCGCTACGCCACGAACACGTCCGTCCACCGCATCACCACCCCGTGGGGCGACAAGGTCGACAGGAACGACCCGCTGCCGGAGTACCCCCGGCCGCAGCAGGTCCGCGCCCGGTGGAAGAACCTCAACGGGCCCTGGCAGTTCAGCGGTGCCGAGGCCGGTGAGCAGCCGGTCTTCGGCAAGGACCTGGACGAGAAGATCATCGTGCCGTTCCCGGTCGAGTCGCAGCTCTCCGGGCTCGAGCGGCACGAGGACCACATGTTCTACCGCAAGCTCGTGGACGTGCCGAAGAGCTGGAAGGTCGGCAAGAGCGGCGACGCCAACCGGCTGAAGCTCAACTTCGGCGCCGTGGACTACCGGGCCACCGTCTGGGTCAACGGCAGGAAGGTCGCCGAACACACCGGCGGCTACAACGCCTTCAGTGCCGACATCACCGACGCGATCAAGGGCCGGGGCAAGCAGGAGATCGTCGTCGCGGTCACCGACACCGGCGGCGCCGACCAGCCGACGGGCAAGCAGTCCACCCACCCCGGCGGCATCTTCTACACCCAGTCGTCCGGCATCTGGCAGACCGTCTGGATGGAGCCCGTCGCCGACACCTCCATCGACGACGTCGTCACCACGCCCGACATCGACACCGGCACCCTGGCGGTGACCGTCCGGTCCGAGGGCGCCTCGAAGCACGCCCGCGTCGAGGCCGTGGCCCGCGACGCCCGCGGCAAGGTCGTCGGCCGGGTCGGCGGACCGGCCAACAGCGAGCTGGACCTCCGCGTGGCCGGGCAGCACCTGTGGAGCCCGGACGACCCCTACCTCTACGACCTCGACGTCAGGCTCGAGGACGGCAGGTCCACCGACAGGGTCGGCAGCTACTTCGGCATGCGCGAGATCGGGATCGAAGAGGTCGGCGGCTACCCGAAGCTGGTCCTCAACAAGAAGCCGGTCTTCTCCCTCGCCACCCTCGACCAGGGCTTCTGGCCCGACGGCCTCTACACCGCGCCCAGCGACGACGCCCTCGCCTTCGACCTCGAGGCGCACAAGAAGCTCGGCTTCAACGCCGTCCGCAAGCACATCAAGGTGGAGTCGCCCCGCTGGTTCTACCACGCGGACAGGCTCGGCCTGCTGGTCTGGCAGGACTTCGTCTCCGGGAACATCACCAACGAGACCGGGCAGCGGGCCTTCGTCGACCAGGGCCGCGAGATGATGCGCCAGCACCACAGCTCGCCCTCCGTCATCGGCTGGATCGTCTTCAACGAGGGCTGGGGCGAGTGGAACCGCGAGGAGAGCGGCCGTATCGCCGAGTCGGTGAAGGCCGCCGACCCGTCCCGGATCGTCAACGCCCACAGTGGTGTCAACTGCTGCAACTCCAAGGGCGACTCGGGCAAGGGCGACATCATCGACCACCACGACTACAACAACGACGACGCGCCCTTCCCGGACCACCGGGCGGCGATGGACGGTGAGCACGGCGGCTTCACGCTGCGCACCCCGGGCCACATGTGGCCCGGCACGCCGACCGTGATCTACAGCGGTGTCACCGACAAGGAGGCACTGACCCGCAAGTACGTCGAGAACACCGAGAAGTTCTACCTCGACCAGGCCGGCGCCGAACTCTCCGGCTCGGTGTACACCCAGATCACCGACCTGGAGAACGAACTCAACGGCCTCTACACCTACGACCGCCGGGAGATCAAGGTCGACCCGGCCAGGGTGCGTGAGATCAACCGCGAGGTCATCGCGGCCGGCGCCGCGGCGGGTGACCGCGAGCAGTTGAAGGGCGGCGGGTCCTGGGCCCTCGACGAGGGCACCGGCACCACCGCGAAGGACGACGGCCCGGGCAACAGGCCGCTCACGCTGAGCGAGGGCACCGGCTGGACCACCGGAGTCAGCGGCAGCGCGCTGGAGTTCGACGGCCGGGGACAGTACGCCCGGACCGACGGACCGGTGCTCGACACCACCGGCAGCTACACGGTCTCCGCCTGGGTCAGGCTCGACTCCCTCCCCGGCAACTACGCCACCGCCGTCAGCCAGGACGGACGGCGCCAGGCCAGCCCCTTCTACCTGCAGTACGGCCAGGGCGCGTTCGCCTTCAGCACGCCCGACGGGCAGCGCGCACGGCTGGAGACCCGGCCGGAGACCGGCCGCTGGTACCACCTCGTCGGTGTCCGCGACGACGCGACCGACCGGATCAGGCTCTACGTCGACGGCAAGCCGGTGGCGACGGCCACCGCCGGCCCCGCCTACGTCGCCACCGGCCCCCTCGCCGTGGGCCGCGCCCAGTGGAACGGAGAGAACACCGACTTCTGGGACGGAGCGGTGGACCAGGTCCACGCCTACGACAAGGCGCTCACCGCGGAGGAGGTGAGCGCGCTCTGCGACGGGGAGAAGCCGTAGCCCTGTCGACGGCGGGGTGGTGGGGGGGGGGGGGGGCGGGCGCCCGGCCCCCCCCCCCCGCCCCCCCCCGCCCCCCCCCGGGGGGCGAGCGCCAGCACCGGCGCGGCGCCGCGCTGCGCGCGGGTCGCGA
>NZ_JBIAZD010000012.1:0-240995 GCF_042898795.1 Streptomyces sp. NPDC000348 | reverse complement strand
CGCCCGGTTACATTCCGAACCCGGAAGCTAAGCCTTACAGCGCCGATGGTACTGCAGGGGGGACCCTGTGGGAGAGTAGGACGCCGCCGAACAATCTTTCAAAAGGGTTGGACCCCGAACTTCGGTTCCGGGTCCAACCCTTTTTTGTTCTGCGTCACTTGACGTTCACGTTGCGCAACGAGCATCCACTCCATGAGTACTGCTGCACTGCTCAGGGCCGCCGGTGTCGGAGTGGGTGACGAGGTCGTCGTGCCGGCCTTCGGGAACGTGGAAGTCGCCAAAGCCGTGGCGATGGCAGGGGCGCTGCCGGTGTTCGCCGACATAGATCCGGCGACGTACTGCCTGGAGCCGGCCGCGGTGGAGGCGGCCGTAACTCCGCGGACGGCGGCTGTCGTTGTCGTACACCGCTTCGGAAGGCCCGCTGACGTCGGGCGGTTGCACGCGCTCGGCCGTCGGCACGGGCTGCTGGTGTTGGAGCACGGGGAATCCGAGGCTCCGTACGACGAGATGGCTCAGCGGCGGGAGCGGGCGGCGTTCCTCGACGCCAAGTTGAGGGGCGTGCGGACGCCCGAGAGCGGAGCCGGGCACACCTATCAGCAGTACGTCGTGCGGGTGCCGGGGAATGGCCGCCCCGACCGGGACGCCTTCGCCCGCGCCATACGGGGCAGGGGTGTTGAGTGCCGCGTGCCGGTGAAGACCCCGGTGCACCGGATGCCCGAGTTCCGGCGGTGTGTGTCCCTGCCCGAGACCGAGCGGGCCGCAGACGAGACGCTCGCGCTTCCCGTGGACGCGTCGCTGACCAGACGGGACATGCAGCGGATCGCGGCGGCGTGCAACGCGCTGGGCGGGCTGCTCCAGCCGGCCGGCTGAGCGGCGGTTGGGAGCACGGGCCCGTTCGGGGTATGATCTATTCCGTTGGCGAGCGGGAAATACCGCACACGGCAACAGGCCCCTATAGCTCAGTCGGCAGAGCGTCTCCATGGTAAGGAGAAGGTCAACGGTTCGATTCCGTTTGGGGGCTCCGACAGAAAGGCCCCGCCCATTCGGGCGGGGCCTTTCTCATGCCCTGCGGGAGGGTCCCCCGCTAATCCGTGTGCAGGCCCGGTACGCGCATGGCGAGGATCGCCATGTCGTCGGACGGGGGCTCGGAGGCGAAGCGTTCCACGGCGCGCATGATGCGGGCCGCGACCGCGCCGGCCGTCAGACCGGTGCAGGTGGTCAGGACGTCGGCGAGGCCGTCGTCGCCCAGCATGCGGGGACCCTCGCGGCGTTCGGTGACACCGTCGGTGACGCAGAGGAGGACGTCGCCGGGATCGAGGGTGACCGTCTCCTCGTACAGCTCCAGGTCCTCGATGACGCCGAGGAGGGGCTGCGGTTCCGCCGCCGGTTCGACCGTGCCGTCCTGGCGCAGACGGAGCGGGAGGGGATGACCGGCGCAGACCACCTTCAGTTCCGCGCTGCCGTCGTCCTGTGGGCGCATCTCGCCGTAGAGGAGGGTGAGGAAGCGGCTGCGGGCACCCTCGTCGAGGATCGCGGAGTTGAGGCGCTCCAGGACCGCCGGGCCGCTGAGACCCTCGCGGGCCAGCAGCCGGAGCGCGTGCCGGGCGAGGCCGGTCACGGCCGCCGCGTTGGGGCCGGTGCCGCAGACGTCGCCGATGGCGAAACCGTACGCGCCGTCGCTGATCGGGAAGAGGTCGTAGAAGTCTCCGCCGACCTCGTTGCCCTCGCCGGCCGCGCGGTAGATGACCTCGACCTCGACGCCGTCGATCGTCGGCAGCTCCGGCGGCAGGAGGCTGCGCTGGAGGGACTGGCTGATGGCCGTGCGCTCCGAGTAGAGGCGGGCGTTGTCCAGGGCCAGGGCGGCCCGCCGGGAGAGGTCCTCGGCGAGTTCCAGGATCTCCTGGCGGAAGTGCTCGTCGGTCGGCTTGCCGAGCGTCAGCATGCCGATGACCCGGTTACGGGCGACCAGGGGCAGCACCACCGTCTCGCCGCCGACCGCGGAAGCCGTCGCGAGGGTCGGACCGATGCTCGTGGTGACCTGGCCGGTCAGGCCGCCGCTGAGGCCGAGACTGCGCATGGAGGTGCGCAGCGCCGCCCGGTGGGCGACCTCCGCCGGGGCCGACCAGACGCGGGCGCCGGGAGTGGGGACCGGGTCCGGCGGGGGGATCTTCGACAGCAGGGACTTGATGCCGTCGATCAGCTCCTCGTCCTCGTGCAGCACGTAGGAGAGGTACGGCTCTGAGGCCTGGTCGGCGATCGTGTAGACGGCGCACCAGGTGGCGAGGGTCGGCACGGTCATCTGGGCCATCAGGGCCAGGGTCTGGTCCCGGTCCAGGGTGCCGGCCAGCAGGTCGGAGGCCTCGACGAGGAAGCTGAGCGAGCCGCGGCGCAGACGCTCCAGTTCACCCAGGCGGGCCGACTCGACGGCGAGCGCGATGCGGTCCGCCGCGAACTGCAGGCGCAGCGCCTCCTCGTTGGAGTACCTGCCGGGTGCCTCGGCGGCGACGCCGAGGGAGCCGGTGAGGCGGCCCTCGACCTTCAGCGGGACGGTGACGACCGAGCGCATGCCGGTGCTGTTGAGGAGGGGGACCGCGCCGGGGACGGCGGTGAGGTCCTCGTGGACGGCCGGCATCCGGGCGGAGCCGTAGCGGCCGGGGCCCGCCTCGACGGGGACGCGGGCGAAGCGCTGGCGGGCCGAGGGCAGGCCGGTGGAGGCGCGGACCTCCAGTTCCGTCTCGTCGTCGGTCGCGAGGAGCAGGAAGGCGGAGTCGCCGTCGAGCATGTCGCGGGCGCGTTCCACCGTGCGCTGGAGCAGCCCGTCGAGGTCGTCCGGGGCCGGGGAGCCGATGAACACCTCGAAGGGGTCGGTGCTCTGGCCCTCGGAGGTGCCGGACTTGTCGGACGCGGGGCCGCGCAGCGGGGTCTGCAGAACCGCCCGTTCGTGGTCCCGCACCAGGAGGCAGACCGTTGACGGCTCGCCGTCGGTGTCCCGGACCCGCAGGTGGGAGGCGTACACGGGGATCACCCGGCCGTGGGCGCCCCTGATGCCGTAGCTGCCCTCCCAGCGGGAGAGCCGGAGCGCGTCGGCGATGCCGGTGCCGGTGCCCGGGGTGTGCGGCCAGGCCGCGAAGTCGGTCAACGGCTTGCCGGTGACCTGCTCGGCGGAGTAGCCGAAGAGTTCCTCGGCGTCCTCGTTCCAGGCGGTGACGGAGCCGGCCCGGTCGATCTGGACGACGGCGACGCGGACCCGGGCGTCGGCGAGCGGGAGGAGGTGGGCCGGCAGGGAGGGGCCGGCGGTGCGGGTGCCGACCGGGCGCTCGGGGAGGTCGAGCCGGAACCAGACGGTCTTGTGGGTGGGGGTGTAGTCCACGCCCCAGTGGCCAGCCAGGGCCGCGCAGAGCTGGAGCCCGCGGCCGCCCTCGCGGTCGGGGCTGCCCATGGTGATGGCGGAGCCCTGGAGCGGGATCTCCCGTTCCGGATACCGGTCGGCCACCTCGATCCGTACGCCGTCGTCGCTGCGCAGGCAGAGGAGGTCGGCGGAGGTGCCGGCGTGGACCACGGCGTTGGTCACCAGTTCGCTGGTGAGGACCACGGCGTCGTCGACGACGTCACCGAAGCCCCAGCCCTGCAGGGTGTCGCGGACGAAGGAGCGGGCGCTCGCGACCGATCGCCCCACGGGCTCGAAGCTGGCGGCCGCGCGCGCGGTGATCACAGAACTCCTCGACCGGTTCTCGACGGGCATGGCTCCCCGGCCGACCGGCTCGTGCCGCTGGTGCGGCAGGCCGTCAGTCGGCCGCGGGTCCGGGGGCTGTTCCCCCGGGATCAGTCCGGTGGTCATGTGTGCGGCCGCCCTCCGATGCCCGCTCGTTCCCGTGCCACCGCCCAGGCCGGGCGGACCGGCGTGGCTGGACAGCCGGATGCAAGGTTACTTACCTTCGCGGTCCGAGCGGATGCCGGTCCGCTGTGTTTCCGTCCGGAGGTGTTCCCTGTCCGGCGGGTGTGCGGACGATGTGCGAAGCTGCCGAACTGTTATGGCCTGGTTCGGTGGGGGTGAAACACTGGGCAGGCTTGTGGTGAAGGTCCGGGCAGGCCGTGTGGCTCCCTCGCCGGGCGGGCAGCCGCCCTCTGGTGACGCCTCGGAACGCCGGGCAGGACATCGCAGCAGTACGGGAAGAGCACAGGAGCAACGGGAACGCCCTCGGCGGTGTGCCCGGGCACAGCGGTAACGGTCGACCCCTGCGGGAGGGACACAGTGGAGTCTGGCGCAGCGACGCGGAGCACGAAGACGACGCGCGCGAAAGGCGGACAGTCCCCGAGCAGGCCGGGAAGGACGCGGGGCGGGACCACGACCGTGGAGACGGCGTCCCTGAACCGGTTGATGACGGCGCTGGTGGCGATGCGGGACGGAAACTTCCGCAAGCGGCTCACGGTGTCCGGCGACGGCGTGATGGCGGAGATCGCGGCGGTCTTCAACGAGGTGGCCGACCGCAACCTCCACCTGACGGGTGAGCTGGCTCGGGTGCGCCGCATGGTCGGGCGTGAGGGAAAACTCGCGGAGCGGCTGGAGACGGGGGCCTCCGAGGGGTCCTGGGCGACCGCGATCGCCCACTCGAACGCGCTGGTGGACGACCTGGTGCGGCCCGTGTCCGAGGTGAGCCGGGTGCTGTCGGCGGTGGCCGAGGGCGACCTGTCGCCGCGTATGGAACTGCGGACGCAGGCGCCGGACGGGTCGGGGCATCCGCTGCGGGGCGAGTTCCTGAAGGTCGCGCGGACGGTGAACAACCTGGTCGACCAGTTGTCGACGTTCACCGACGAGGTCACGCGCGTGGCCAGCGAGGTGGGGACCGAGGGCAAGCTGGGCGGTCAGGCCCAGGTGCGCGGCATGTCCGGTTCGTGGAAGGACCTGACGGACTCCGTCAACACGATGGCGGAGCGGCTGACGGCGCAGGTGCGCGACATCGCGCTGGTGACGACGGCCGTCGCACGCGGCGACCTGTCCCGGAAGGTCACCGTGCACGTCGAGGGCGAGATGCTGGAGCTGAAGAACACCGTCAACACGATGGTGGACCAGCTCTCCGCGTTCTCCTCCGAGGTGACGCGGGTCGCGCGCGAGGTGGGCACCGAGGGAGCCCTGGGCGGCCAGGCGCAGGTACCCGGGGTGGACGGCGTGTGGAAGGAGCTCACCGACTCCGTCAACACCATGGCCGGGAACCTCACCGCGCAGGTGCGCGGGATCGCCGAGGTGACGACCGCGGTCGCCAACGGCGACCTGTCGCGGAAGGTGACGGTGCCGGCGCGTGGCGAGGTCGCGCAGCTGGCCGAGACGATCAACCAGATGACCGAGACGCTGCGGATCTTCGCGGACGAGGTCACCCGGGTCGCCAACGAGGTCGGGGCCGAGGGACGGCTGGGCGGTCAGGCGAACGTACCGGGGGCGGCGGGGACGTGGAAGGACCTGACGGACTCCGTCAACACGGTGTTCCGGAACCTGACCACACAGGTGCGGGACATCGCGGCGGTGACGACGGCGGTCGCCAACGGCGACCTCTCGCAGAAGGTCACGGTGGACGTGGCCGGCGAGATGCTGGAGCTGAAGAACACCGTCAACACGATGGTGGACCAGCTGTCCTCCTTCGGTGCCGAGGTCACGCGTGTGGCGCGCGAGATCGGTGTCGAGGGCGAGCTGGGCGGTCAGGCCCAGGTGCCGGGGGCGGCGGGGACGTGGAAGGACCTGACGGACTCCGTCAACACGGCGTTCCGCAACCTCACCGGACAGGTGCGGAACATCGCCCAGGTGACGACGGCGGTCGCCAACGGCGACCTCTCGCAGAAGGTCACGGTGGACGTCTCCGGCGAGATGCTCCAGCTGAAGAACACCGTGAACACGATGGTGGACCAGCTGTCGAGCTTCGCCGACCAGGTCACGCGGATGGCCCGGGACGTGGGCACGGAGGGCCGGCTGGGCGGTCAGGCGCGCGTGGACGGCGTGTCGGGCACCTGGAAGGAGCTCACCGACTCCGTCAACTCGATGGCGTCCAACCTGACGGGTCAGGTGCGCAACATCGCCCAGGTCACGACGGCCGTCGCGCGCGGTGACCTGTCGCAGAAGATCGACGTCGACGCGCGCGGGGAGATCCTCGAGCTGAAGAACACCATCAACACGATGGTGGACCAGTTGTCGTCGTTCGCCGACCAGGTGACCCGGGTGGCCCGCGAGGTGGGCACGGAGGGCCGGCTGGGAGGTCAGGCGCAGGTGCCCGGGGTCGCCGGTGTGTGGCGGGACCTGACGGACTCCGTGAACGGCATGGCCGGCAACCTCACCGCGCAGGTCCGCAACATCGCCCAGGTGGCGACCGCGGTGGCGCGCGGTGACCTGTCGCAGAAGATCACTGTGGACGCGCGCGGGGAGATCCTGGAGCTCAAGAACACGCTGAACACGATGGTGGACCAGCTGTCGTCGTTCGCCCAGGAGGTCACGCGGGTGGCCCGTGAGGTGGGCACGGAGGGCATCCTCGGCGGTCAGGCCGAGGTGCAGGGGGTCTCCGGCACCTGGAAGGACCTCACGCAGTCGGTGAACGGCATGGCGAACAACCTGACCCTCCAGGTCCGCAACATCGCCGAGGTCACCACCGCGGTCGCCAAGGGCGACCTGTCGAAGAAGATCACCGTGGACGCGAAGGGCGAGATCCTCGAGCTGGTGACCACCGTCAACACGATGGTGGACCAGTTGTCGTCGTTCGCCGAGCAGGTGACCCGGGTGGCCCGTGAGGTGGGCACCGAGGGCATCCTGGGCGGTCAGGCGCACGTGCCCGGCGTCACGGGCATCTGGAAGGACCTGAGCGACAACGTCAACCTGATGGCGAAGAACCTGACCACTCAGGTGCGGAACATCTCCCAGGTGTCCGCCGCCGTCGCCAACGGCGACCTGACGCGGCAGGTCAGCATCGAGGCGCGCGGTGAGGTGGCGCAGCTCGCCGACACCATCAACACCATGGTGAAGACGCTGAGCGCGTTCGCCGAGCAGGTCACCAAGGTGGCCCGCGAGGTGGGCACCGACGGCATCCTGGGCGGTCAGGCGCAGGTGCCCGGCGTGGCCGGTACGTGGAAGGACCTCACCGAGTCGGTGAACCAGATGGCGTCCAACCTGACCGGTCAGGTCCGCAACATCGCCATGGTGACGACGGCCATCGCCAAGGGCGACCTGACGAAGAAGATCGACATCGACGCGCGCGGGGAGATCCTCGAGCTGAAGACCACCATCAACACGATGGTCGACCAGCTGTCCTCCTTCGCCGAGGAGGTCACGCGGGTGGCCCGCGAGGTGGGCACCGAGGGCGCCCTGGGCGGCCAGGCACGCGTGCGTGACGTCGACGGCACCTGGCGGGACCTGACCGAGTCCGTGAACGAGATGGCCGGGAACCTGACCCGGCAGGTGCGCGCCATCGCGCGCGTGGCGACCGCGGTGACCCGCGGCGACCTGAACCTGAAGATCGACGTGGACGCGTCCGGGGAGATCCAGGAACTCCAGGACTACATCAACAAGATGATCGCCAACCTGCGCGACACCACGATCGCCAACAAGGAGCAGGACTGGCTCAAGGGCAATCTCGCCCGCATCTCGGCACTGATGCAGGGGCGCCGTGACCTGGAGGACGTGGCCTCGCTGATCATGAGTGAGCTGACGCCGGTGGTGTCCGCGCAGCACGGCGCGTTCTTCCTCGCGATGCCGCTGGTCGACGGCGAGGACCTGAACGCCGCGGGCGACGACCAGTTCGAGCTGCGCATGCTCGGCTCGTACGGCTACTCCATGGGCTCCATGCCGACGTCGTTCCGGCCCGGTGAGGGTCTCATCGGGACGGCCGCCGTGGAGAAGCGCACGATCCTCGTGCAGGACGCGCCCAGCGGCTATCTGAAGATCTCCTCCGGGCTCGGGGAGGCCCCGCCGGCGCAGGTGATCGTGCTGCCGGTGCTGTTCGAGGGGAAGGTGCTCGGCGTCATCGAGCTGGCCTCGTTCACGCCGTTCACGCACATCCAGAAGGACTTCCTCAACCAGATCGCCGAGATGATCGCGACCAGTGTCAACACCATCTCGGTCAACACCAAGACCGAGCGGCTGCTCTCGCAGTCCCAGGAGCTGACCGAGCAACTGCGCGAGCGGTCGGCGGAGTTGGAGCAGCGGCAGAAGGCGCTTCAGGCGTCCAACGCCGAACTGGAGGAGAAGGCCGAGCTGCTGGCCCGGCAGAACCGCGACATCGAGGTGAAGAACACCGAGATCGAGGAGGCGCGGCAGGTCCTGGAGGAGCGCGCCGAGCAGCTCGCGGTCTCCATGCGCTACAAGAGCGAGTTCCTCGCCAACATGTCGCACGAGCTGCGCACGCCGCTCAACTCGCTGCTGATCCTGGCCAAGTTGCTCGCCGACAACGCGGAGGGGAACCTCTCCCCGAAGCAGGTCGAGTTCGCCGAGACCATCCACGGCGCCGGGTCCGACCTGCTGCAGCTCATCAACGACATCCTCGACCTGTCCAAGGTCGAGGCGGGCAAGATGGACGTCTCCCCGACGCGCATCGCGCTGGTCCAGCTCGTGGACTACGTGGAGGCCACCTTCCGGCCGCTGACCGCGGAGAAGGGCCTGGACCTGTCCGTACGGGTGTCGCCGGAGCTGCCGGCCACGCTGCACACCGACGAGCAGCGGCTGCTCCAGGTGCTGCGCAACCTGCTGTCCAACGCGGTGAAGTTCACCGACTCCGGATCGGTCGAGCTGGTCATCCGGCCCGCTCGCGACGACGTTCCGCAGGCCATCCGGGAGCAGTTGCTGGAGGCCGGTTCGCTGACCGACCCGGACGCGGATCTGATCGCGTTCTCGGTGAGCGACACGGGCATCGGCATCGCGGCCGGCAAGATGCGGGTGATCTTCGAGGCGTTCAAGCAGGCCGACGGCACCACCAGCCGCAAGTACGGCGGTACGGGGTTGGGGCTGTCCATCTCGCGGGAGATCGCACAGCTGCTCGGCGGCGAGATCCACGCGCAGAGCGAACCGGGCCGCGGCTCGACGTTCACGCTGTACCTGCCGCTGCGCCCGAGCGAGCTGCCGCCGCACGGCTACCAGCAGCCCGTGCCCGCGCTGGAGGCCGGTGACCTGGCGGCGTCGGCCGAGACGCCGGCGGAGGTGAAGTCGTACCGGGACACCCAGAACGGTCCGGCCGCGCTGTTCCGGCGCCGCCGCAGGATCACGCTCGAGCAGCGCCCCGCCCTGGAGCCCGAGCAGTGGCCGGGCGCGGGGCAGCAGGAGCCGGCTCCCCGGCCGTCGAGCCGCGGCATCCGTTTCGGCGGGCAGAAGGTGCTGATCGTCGACGACGACATCCGCAACGTCTTCGCGCTCACCAGCGTCCTGGAACAGCACGGCCTGTCCGTGCTGTACGCGGAGAACGGCCGGGAGGGCATCGAGGTGCTGGAGCAGCACGACGACGTGGCGGTCGTCCTGATGGACATCATGATGCCCGAAATGGACGGGTACGCCACGACCACGGCGATCCGCCGGATGCCGCAGTTCGCCGGGCTCCCGATCATCGCGCTCACCGCGAAGGCGATGAAGGGCGACCGCGAGAAGGCGATCGAGTCGGGCGCCTCCGACTACGTGACCAAGCCGGTCGACCCCGATCACCTGCTGTCGGTGATGGAGCAGTGGATGCGGGGGGAGTGAGACCGGCGCACGCAGGGGGCGCGAAGGCGGCGGAAAGCTCCGGCGTTCACGCGCTGTCGCTGACGCGGTGCGCGCGAAGTCGTGTAGAAGTACGGGAATCGGGGAACCTTCTGGTCTCCTGCCGCGTTTCTGCTACGTACACAGTGACATCGCGGTGACAGGGTGTGGCGACGGGCGGGGTGCGGCTACGATGACCGGCACAAGGACGGGCGGCGCAAGGGAGTCGTCCCCTGGGGCGGTACCCACAGGTGCATCCCCAGGTCCTGCGGACAGGGGAGGCCCCACGCCGGGGCGAGGAGGGCGGGCCATGGTGCAGAAGGCCAAGATCCTCCTGGTCGATGACCGGCCGGAGAATCTGCTCGCGCTGGAGGCGATCCTCTCGGCGCTCGATCAGACGCTGGTGCGGGCATCGTCCGGGGAGGAAGCGCTCAAAGCGCTGCTCACGGACGATTTCGCGGTCATCCTGCTGGACGTCCAGATGCCGGGCATGGACGGTTTCGAGACCGCCGCGCACATCAAGCGGCGGGAGCGGACCCGGGACATCCCGATCATCTTCCTCACCGCGATCAACCACGGCCCGCACCACACCTTCCGCGGGTACGCGGCGGGCGCGGTCGACTACATCTCCAAGCCGTTCGACCCGTGGGTGCTGCGTGCGAAGGTCTCGGTCTTCGTCGAGCTGTACATGAAGAACTGCCAGCTGCGGGAGCAGGCGGCGCTGCTGCGGCTCCAGCTGGAGGGCGGCGAGAAGGACACGGCCGAGTCCAAGGAGCCGACGGGGCTGCTCGCCGAGCTCTCGGCGCGGCTCGCGGCCGTCGAGGAGCAGGCCGAGGCGCTCACCAAGCAGCTCAACGACGAGTCGACCGACGCGGCCGCGGTGGCCACGGCCGCCCATCTGGAGCGCAAGCTCACGGGGTTGCGGCGGGCGCTGGACGCCCTGGAGCCCGGAGCCGGCAGCGCGTCGCCGGCGGCGTCGCAGAACTGACGCCGAGGACAGGGGCGTTGGCCGGACACCCGACGCGCCATCGGCCTGGGACCGCGCCAACTGCGCGTCAATGTCACGCCTGGGCGAGAGCGACACGAACGGGTGAAGCGTCCGCCACGCGTGTCCCCAACCGTCTCCACCGGTAACCTCACACCCATGGCCTCACGTCCCTCCGCTGCCAAGAAGCCGCCCGCGAAGAAGGCGCCCGCTTCCGCGAAGGTCCCGGCGAGGAAGGCCGCTGCCAAGAAGGCCCCGGCGAAGAGGGCTCCCGCCAGGAGGGCCCCGGCGAAGAAGCCCGCGCCCGCACCGGCCGCCCCGAATCCGACCAGCGGTCTCTACCGGCTCGTACGCGCCCTGTGGCTGGGCCTCGCGCACGCCGTCGGCGCCGTCTTCCGCGGCGTGGGGCAGGGTGCCAAGAACCTCGACCCCGCGCACCGCAAGGACGGCCTGGCGCTGCTGCTGCTCGCCGTCGCCCTGATCGTCGCGGCCGGCACCTGGGCGGACCTGAAGGGTCCCGTCGGCGACCTCGTGGAGATCCTGGTCACCGGAGCCTTCGGCCGGCTCGACCTGCTGGTGCCGATCCTGGTCACGGTCATCGCCGTACGGTTCATCCGGCACCCGGAGAAGCCGGAGGCCAACGGACGGATCGTGATCGGACTGTCCGCGCTCGTCATCGGCGTGCTCGGGCAGATCCACATCGGCTGCGGCTCGCCCGCGCGCAGCGACGGCATGCAGGCCATAAGGGACGCCGGCGGTCTCATCGGCTGGGGCGCGGCCACACCGCTGTCGTCGACCATGACCGACGTCCTCGCCGTGCCGCTGCTGGTGCTGCTCACCGTCTTCGGTCTGCTGGTCGTCACCGCCACCCCGGTGAACGCCGTTCCGCAGCGTCTGCGCCAGCTCGGCGTGCGGCTCGGACTCGTCCGCGAACCCGAGCCGGAGGAGTTCGGCGCGGACGACGAGCGCTACGAGCAGCAGTGGCGCGAGTCGCTGCCCGCGGGCCGCCGCGGCCGACGGCCGGCGCCCGAGGAGTACGACCCCGACGGCGCGGAGCAGGAGGCGTTGTCCCGGCGCCGGGGCCGGTCCCGCAGACCCGCGGTGCCGCGGCCCGCCGTGGACCGGCCCCTGGACGCCGTGGACGTGGCCGCCGCCGCTGCCGCCGCACTGGACGGCGCCGTGCTGCACGGGATGCCGCCCTCGCCGGTCGTCGCCGACCTGACCCAGGGCGTCGGCACCGGCGACCGTGAACCGACCGCACCGGTGCCGTCCCCGGCCGTCCGCCCGCAGCAGGAGAGGCCGAAGGCGGACAGGCCCCAGGACGGGCCGCAGCAGAACAGGCCACCGGCCGGCGTCCTGGACATGACCAAGGAGCCGCCCCGCGAACCCCGTGACCTGCCCGCCCGCGCGGAGCAGCTCCGGCTCTCCGGCGACATCACCTACTCGCTGCCCTCCCTCGACCTGCTCGAGCGCGGCGGCCCCGGCAAGGCGCGCAGCGCCGCCAACGACGTCATCGTCGACGCGCTGCGGAAGGTCTTCACGGAGTTCAAGGTGGACGCCGCCGTCACCGGCTTCACCCGCGGCCCGACGGTCACCCGCTACGTGGTGGAACTCGGCCCGGCCGTGAAGGTCGAGCGGGTGACCGCGCTGACCAAGAACATCGCGTACGCCGTCGCCAGCCCGGACGTGCGGATCATCAGCCCGATCCCCGGCAAGTCCGCGGTGGGCATCGAGATCCCGAACACCGACCGGGAGATGGTCAACCTCGGTGACGTACTGCGGCTCGCGGAGTCCGCCGAGGACGACGACCCGATGCTGGTCGCCTTCGGCAAGGACGTCGAGGGCGGCTACGTCATGGACTCGCTGGCGAAGATGCCGCACATGCTGGTCGCCGGCGCCACCGGCTCCGGAAAGTCGTCCTGCATCAACTGCCTGATCACCTCGATCATGATGCGGGCGACCCCGGAGGACGTCCGGATGATCCTGGTCGACCCCAAGCGCGTGGAGCTGACGGCGTACGAGGGCATCCCGCACCTGATCACGCCGATCATCACCAACCCCAAGCGGGCCGCCGAGGCGCTGCAGTGGGTCGTGCGCGAGATGGACCTGCGCTACGACGACCTCGCGGCCTACGGCTACCGGCACATCGACGACTTCAACCGCGCGGTGCGCGAGGGCAAGGCCAAGCCGCCCGAGGGCAGCGAGCGGGAGCTGCAGCCGTACCCGTACCTGCTGGTGATCGTCGACGAGCTGGCCGATCTGATGATGGTCGCCCCGCGCGACGTCGAGGACGCCATCGTGCGCATCACGCAGCTCGCGCGGGCGGCCGGCATCCACCTGGTGCTCGCCACGCAGCGGCCGTCCGTCGACGTGGTCACCGGTCTGATCAAGGCGAACGTGCCGTCCCGGCTGGCGTTCGCCACGTCCTCGCTCGCGGACTCGCGGGTCATCCTCGACCAGCCCGGCGCCGAGAAGCTGATCGGCAAGGGCGACGGGCTGTTCCTGCCGATGGGCGCGAACAAACCGACCCGTCTGCAGGGCGCGTTCGTGACCGAGGAGGAGGTCGCGGCCGTCGTCCGGCACTGCAAGGAGCAGATGGCGCCCGTCTTCCGGGACGACGTCACCGTCGGGAGCAAGCAGAAGAAGGAGATCGACGAGGACATCGGCGACGACCTGGACCTGCTGTGCCAGGCCGCCGAGCTGGTCGTCTCCACCCAGTTCGGGTCGACGTCCATGCTCCAGCGCAAGCTGCGCGTCGGCTTCGCCAAGGCGGGCCGGCTGATGGACCTCATGGAGTCGAGGAACATCGTCGGACCGAGCGAGGGTTCGAAGGCGCGTGACGTTCTTGTGAAACCTGATGAGCTGGATGGCGTGCTCGCGCTGATCCGGGGGGAGTCTGAAGGGTAGGCGAACGGGAGGCGGTCGTCGCCTCCGGGCACCCGGGTGGTCGATCGTGACCCACCCGTGAGCGATCATTGGGCAACCGTTTCCCCTCGGTGTACGTCACACCGGGGGAAGCGACAAACTGCAGGCCCACCATCGGGATGTCGGGCCATTCCGATGGCGGACAAAGACCGACCGCCCGGTTGCCCCACCCTCTCGTACCCCTCCTAGACTGAACCTCCAGCACAGGCGGCTACACGCTCGAAAGGCGCCCCCGTGTCCAACGGCAACTCCCCTGAAGACGAGCGTCCGTTCGAAGACGTTTCCGAGGAAGTCCGCCCTTCCGTCTCCGTCGGCCGGGCGCTGCAGCAGGCGCGCATCGCCGCCGGGCTCACCGTCGACGACGTCAGTACCGCCACCCGGGTCCGTATCGCCATCGTGCATGCCATCGAGGCGGACGACTTCGCCCCCTGCGGCGGCGACGTCTACGCGCGCGGGCACATCCGGACCCTGGCCAAGGCCGTGGACCTCGACCCGGCCCCGCTGATCGCCCAGTACGAGGCCGAGCACGGCGGCGGCCGTCCGGCCCCGACGCCGGCCGCCCCGCTGTTCGAGGCGGAACGCATCCGCCCGGAGCGGCGCGGACCCAACTGGACCGCGGCCATGGTCGCCGCGATCGTCGTCGTGATCGGCTTCGTCGGTTTCACGATGGTCAAGGGCGACGACGGCGGCAAGGCGAACGTCGCCGAGGGCACCGAGCCCCCCGAGCCGGCCTCGCCCACCCCCACGTCCGAGAAGCCCGCCGCACCCGAGCCGGAACCGTCGGACAGCGCCATCGCCGCCGCGCCGCAGGACAAGGTGACGGTCCAGGTCAGCGCCCCCGACGGACGCAGCTGGATCTCCGCCAAGGACCACAACGGCCGGCTGCTGTTCGACGGACTGCTCAAGCAGGGCGAGTCCAAGACCTTCCAGGACAGCACCAAGGTCAACCTGGTCCTCGGTGACGCCGGCGCGATCGACCTGTTCGTGAACGGCAAGAAGATCGAGGACGACTGGCAGCCGGGCGCCGTCGAGCGCCTGACCTACACCAAGGGCGACCCGCAGGCGGGATGAGCCGGCGCAAGGGACGCTTCGACGACGGGGTTGGCCGTGATCGGCCAACCCCGTCGACGTGGGGCCTCAGCGGGACGAAGTAGTCTTGAGCCCATGCCTGAACGCCGTACCGTCGCACTCGTCACCCTTGGCTGCGCCCGTAACGAGGTGGACTCGGAGGAGCTCGCAGGCCGTTTGGAGGCGGACGGCTGGCAGCTCGTGGAGGACGCCGAGGAAGCGGACGTCGCCGTCGTCAACACCTGTGGCTTCGTCGAGGCCGCCAAGAAGGACTCCGTCGACGCCCTCCTGGAGGCCAACGACCTCAAGGGGCACGGGAGAACCCAGGCCGTCGTGGCGGTGGGCTGCATGGCCGAGCGGTACGGGAAGGAACTCGCCGAGGCCCTTCCCGAGGCCGACGGCGTGCTCGGCTTCGACGACTACGCCGACATCTCCGACCGCCTCCAGACCATCCTGAACGGTGGCATCCACGCCTCCCACACCCCGCGCGACCGGCGCAAGCTGCTGCCGATCAGCCCGGCCGAGCGGCAGGACTCCGCCGCCGCCGTCGCCCTACCGGGACACGGCCCGGTGGACCTGCCGGAGGGCCTCGCCCCGGCGTCCGGCCCCCGCGCGCCGCTGCGCCGCCGGCTGGACGGCTCCCCGGTCGCCTCGGTGAAGCTCGCCTCCGGCTGCGACCGGCGCTGCTCCTTCTGCGCCATCCCGTCGTTCCGCGGCTCCTTCATCTCCCGCCGCCCCAGCGACGTGCTGAACGAGACGCGGTGGCTGGCCGAACAGGGCGTGAAGGAGGTCATGCTGGTCTCCGAGAACAACACCTCCTACGGCAAGGACCTCGGCGACATCCGCCTGCTGGAGTCCCTGCTGCCCGAGCTGGCGGAGGTCGACGGCCTCGAGCGGGTCCGCGTCAGCTACCTCCAGCCGGCCGAGATGCGGCCCGGCCTGATCGATGTGCTGGCCTCCACCCCGAAGGTCGCCCCCTACTTCGACCTGTCCTTCCAGCACTCCGCGCCCGACGTGCTGCGCGCGATGCGCCGCTTCGGCGACACCGACCGGTTCCTGGAGCTGCTCGACACGATCCGGAGCAAGGCGCCCCAGGCCGGTGTGCGTTCCAACTTCATCGTCGGCTTCCCCGGCGAGTCCGAGGCCGACCTCGCCGAACTGGAGCGGTTCCTGAACCACGCGCGGCTGGACGCCATCGGTGTCTTCGGCTACTCCGACGAGGAGGGCACCGAGGCGGCGACGTACGACCGCAAGCTGGACGAGGAGGTCGTCGCCGAGCGGCTGGCCCGCGTCTCCCGGCTGGCCGAGGAACTGGTCTCGCAGCGCGCCGAGGAGCGGGTCGGCGAGACCGTGCACGTGCTGGTGGAGTCCGTCGACGAGGCCGAGGGCGTGTACGGCCGGGCGGCGCACCAGGCTCCCGAGACGGACGGGCAGGTGCTGCTCACGAGCGGCGAGGGTCTGGACGTCGGCCGTATGGTCGAGGCGAAGGTGGTCGGCACGGAGGGTGTCGACCTGGTGGCCGAGCCGCTGTTCCAGGGTTCGCCCGCGTGCAGTGAGGAGGCGGGCAGATGACGGGTGTCCCGGCACCGGCGGCGGGAGGCCCCTCCGGCGCGGGGAGGACGGCGGGCGCCGCATCCGCAGGCATGCCGGCGTCCGGCCGCGCGGTCGCGCGGGAGGCGCGGGGCACGGCTCCGGGACCGTCCGGCGGCGCACCGCGGCGCGGCGCGTCCGGCAGTGGCCCGGGCGGCGCCCGGGGGCACGGCGACGAGGCGGCGCCGGCCACCGCGCCCCGCGACGGCGTCGACGCCGGGGACGGCACCAGGCCCGCGCGCGGCGCGAAGATCGCGGCGGCGGCCGTCAACCAGGCCAGCGTCTGGAACATCGCCAACCTGCTGACCATGCTCCGGCTGCTCCTGGTGCCGGCGTTCGTCATGCTGATGCTCGCCGACGGCGGTTACGACCCGGCGTGGCGGTCGTTCGCCTGGGCGGCCTTCGCCATTGCCATGATCACCGACCTGTTCGACGGCCATCTGGCGCGCACGTACAACCTCGTCACCGACTTCGGGAAGATCGCCGACCCCATCGCCGACAAGGCGATCATGGGAGCGGCGCTGATCTGCCTCTCCTCGTTGGGCGATCTGCCGTGGTGGGTCACCGGAGTCATCCTCGGCCGTGAACTCGGCATTACCCTGCTGCGTTTCCTGGTCATCCGCTACGGCGTGATCCCGGCCAGCCGAGGGGGCAAGCTCAAGACCCTCACCCAGGGCATCGCCGTCGGTATGTACGTACTGGCGCTGACGGGGTGGCTGGCCACACTGCGGTGGTGGGTGATGGCTGCGGCGGTCGTGCTGACCGTGGCGACCGGACTCGACTATGTGAAACAGGCCATTGTGCTGCGCAGGCGGGGAATCGCCGAGCGCAAGGCGGCGTTGGAGGAGACGGAAGCGTGAGTTCCGAGGCCACCGAAGTGGTGCGACTACTCACCGTGAACGGCGGAACGCTCGCCGTCGCCGAGTCGCTGACCGGTGGCCTGGTGGCGGCGGAGATCACCTCGGTCCCCGGGGCGTCCAAGGTCTTCCGGGGTTCGGTGACGGCGTACGCCACCGAACTCAAGCAGCGGCTGCTCGGTGTGGACGCCACCCTGCTGGCCCAGCGCGGAGCGGTGGATCCGCAGGTGGCGGCTCAGATGGCGGCCGGTGTCCGCAAGGCGCTCGGCGCCGACTGGGGCATCGCCACCACCGGCGTCGCCGGTCCGGAGCCTCAGGACGGCCAGGCCGTCGGCACGGTCTTCGTGGCCGTGGACGGCCCCTCGGGGACGGGAACGGGTTCTGCCCGCGGCGGAAAAGTGGGGCATCTGCGGTTGAACGGCGACCGCGCGGAAATTCGTATGGAGAGTGTACGGAGCGTACTCGCACTGCTTCTGACGGAGCTTGCGGGCGAACAGACCGGGAATGAGCGGGCACAGGATACGGAACGGAACGGGGGGTTTTGATGTTTGCAGCCCTGAGTGAACACGACATCGCTCCCCGCACGGCCGCGGCGCAAGGCGGTACGGTGGGGCGAGAAGGATGCGGCTACGCGGTCCGAGGAGGGAGCCACCGATGATTCTGCTCCGTCGCCTGCTGGGTGACGTGCTGCGTCGGCAGCGCCAACGCCAGGGCCGTACTCTGCGCGAAGTCTCCTCGTCCGCCCGAGTCTCACTCGGCTATCTCTCCGAGGTGGAGCGGGGGCAGAAGGAGGCTTCCTCCGAGCTGCTCTCCGCCATCTGCGACGCGCTGGACGTACGGATGTCCGAGCTCATGCGGGAAGTGAGCGACGAGCTCGCTCTCGCCGAACTGGCCCAGTCTGCTGCAGCGACCCCCAGCGAGCCCGTGCCCACGCCGGTTCGTCCGATGCTGGGTTCCGTTTCGGTGACCGGTGTGCCACCGGAACGGGTGACCATCAAGGCGCCCGCCGAGGCGGTGGACGTCGTCGCCGCGTGAGCGTGGTGTTCCGTGCACGCGCGGTGTGCTGAAGGTGTGAGAGGCCCCGGTGGGGGCCCTTCCGGGAGATCCGGAGGGGTGCCGCCGGGGTTTTCGCATGCGTGGGGGCCTTCCCTTCCCCCGTGCGTTTGCCGGTGCGGCGCATGGCGGTCATCGTGGAGGGACGAGGCGGGGGGCCAGCCACGGAGGTGCGGATGTACGTCGTGAAGAGCCCGTTGTCCGACGCGAACCTGAAGACCGTGTCCGAGGCGCTGCAGGGCGCCCTGGTCGACCTGGTGGATCTCGCCCTGGTGGCCAAACAGATCCACTGGAACGTGGTCGGGCCGCGCTTCCGCTCCGTGCACCTCCAGCTCGACGAGGTCGTGACCCTGGCGCGTACGCACTCCGACACCGTGGCGGAGCGCGCCGCGGCCCTGGGGGTCTCGCCCGACGGGCGTGCCGCGACGGTGGCCGTCGGCAGCGGCATCGGGGTGACGCCCGAGGGCTGGGTCGACGACACGGCCGCGGTGGGCGCGCTCGTGGAGGCCCTGGGCGCGGTGATCGCCCGCATGCGGGAGCGGGTCACGGCGACCGACGAACCGGACCCGGTGAGCCAGGACATCCTGATCACGATCACCGCGGACCTGGAGAAGCAGCACTGGATGTTCCAGGCCGAGAACGGATGACGTGGCCCCCGGGGGCCGTCGCGCCGTCGCGCAGTGGCCCGAGGGCCGCCATGCGCCCGTGTGCCCTCGGTGCGCCCTGCGCGCGGGGGCGAGCGGTCTCATGGCGTCGGCACGGGGGTGGGGGCCGTGACGACGGGGCGGGCGCTGCGCCGGGGGGCCGTTCTGGGGTTCGGGGCGCTGTGGTGGTGGGCGGTGGCGCGACTGCTGCTGGTGCCCGACGCCGGGGTGGTGGAAGGGGCGGTCGCGGCCGGCGGGTGGGGGCTCAGCCTGCTGCCGGTGCACTGCGTGCCCAAGGCGCGGGCGGAGGGAGCGCTCGCGGCGGGGCGGTGGCGGCGGGTCCTGCGGTCGGGCCGACGGGGCCGTGCGCGATCAGCGGGGGGTTCGGGGGAGACCGCCGGGTGACCGCGCGGGGGCCGGGCCCGGCTGGCAGACGGGGCACCAGTAGGTGGGGCGCTCACGGGAGCCGTCGCCCTGGTCGGCGAGGCGGACGGGGGTGCGGCAGCGCAGGCAGGGGCGGCGGGCGCGGCCGTACACGAACAGGTCCTGGCCGCGGCGGCCCGTGGTGTTGCGGACCGGGCGCTCGCGGTTGGACTCCAGCAGTCTCCTGGCGAGCTCCGGCAGCTTCACGGACCGGTCGGCGGGCAGCTCGCCCACGGGGAGCCAGGGGGTGACACCGAGCAGGAAACAGAGCTCGCTCTTGAAGACGTTGCCGATGCCGGCGAGGTTGCGCTGGTCCAGCAGGGCCTCCCCGAGGGGGCGGGCCGGGTCCTTCAGGAGGTTGGCCAGCGCCAGGCCGGGGTCCCAGTCCGGGCCGAGGAGGTCGGGGCCGAGATGGCCGACCGCGCGGTCCTCGTCGGTGGTGCGCATCAGTTCCAGGACGGGGAGCCGGTAGCCGACGGCCGTGCGGTCGGCATTGCCGAGGACGGCGCGGATCTGGTGGGCGGGGCCGCCGTTCCAGCGCTGCCCGGGCGCGTACACCCGCCAGGAGCCGTCCATCCTCAGGTGCGAGTGCAGCGTCAGGCCGCCTTCGACGCGGGTCAGCAGGTGCTTGCCGCGCGGGGTGACGTCCAGCACGGTGCGGCCGGTGAGGTCGGCCGTGGCGAACCTCGGCACCCGGAGGTCGCTGCGGGTCAGCACCTTGCCGGCCAGGGCGTCGTGCAGGCGCCGCGCCGCCTGCCAGACCGTGTCTCCTTCGGGCATGCGTCAAGGGTGGCATGTCGGAGGACTCGGCGGGCGTGGGCGGGCGTGGGCCGGAGTCGGGTCAGGCGCGCAGGCGCAGGCCCCTGGGCGTGGCGACGAAGCCGGCGGTCTCCAGGAGGGCGCCCAGCGGGGACGTCAGTGCCGAGGCGCCGTTGACGCGCTCCACCGTGACCGTGCCGAGGGAGCCCGCGCGGGCGGCCGCGGCGAGGGCCTCGGCGGCGGCCGGGAGACGCGGGTCGTCGGCGGGTTCGCCGCCGGGGTCGGCGGGCCAGGCCAGCAGCGTCTTGCCTCCGCGCTCCATGTAGAGCGTCAGCTCGCCGTCCACCAGCACCACCAGGGAGCCCGCCTTGCGGCCGGGTTTGTGCCCGGCACCGGCCGGCGGCTCGGGCCAGCCCAGGGCGGCACCGTAGGCGTTCGCCGGGTCGGCGGCGGCCAGCACCACGGCGCGCTGCGCGCCGGTACGGCGGCCGGCGAAGGGGTCGTACGCGGGACGCCCGCCGTTCTGCCGGGGCGGGGAGGACCGCGGGGCCAGGTCGTGCGGGGAGACGTAGTCGCCCGGGACGGGACGGGGGTACGGCGGGCCGTCCGGGCCGGGGAGGCCGTCGTGACCCGGCGCGCTCCCGAAGGGGCCGGGTCCGCCGCCGAAGGGGTCGGGTGCGCCCGGCGCCGGGAGGCCGTCGTCGCGCTCACGGGCGTTGGCCGCCGCGCGGAGGCGGTCCACGGCCCCGTCCATCGCGAACTGGGCGGCGCCCAGCCCCTCCACCACATAGCCGCGACGCGCCCGACCCGTCTCCTCGAAGGCGGACAGAACGCGGTACACCGCCGAGAAACCGCCCTCGACGCCCTCCGCGGAGACGGCGCCCCGGGTCACCACACCGTGCCGGTCGAGCAGGGTGCGGGCCAGCGCGTGGGCGCGGACCGTGGCATCGGCGTCCGCGTCCGGGAGCAGGGACCAGCGGCCCGCGACGGTCGGCGGGCCGGTGCGGGAGGCGCTGCGGGCGGCCGCCGTGAGCGAGCCGTAGCGCCCGCGCGGGACGGAGCGCTTCGCGCGGTGGGCCGTGGCGCCCGCGGTACGGCCCGAGCCCAGCAGGGAGCGCATGGGGGCGAGTGTGTCGTTGGTCAGCCGCCCCGACCAGGCGAGGTCCCACAGGGCGTCGGCCAGCTGGGGATCGGTGGCCTCGGGATGGCCGGCGGCGCGGACCCGGTCGGCGATCTGGCGGAAGAACAGGCCGTAGCCGCCGGAGAGTGCGTCCAGGACGGACCGGTGGAGGGCGGTCGGTTCCAGGGGGTGCGGCGGCGGAAGCAGCATCGGGGCCGCGTCCGCGAGGTAGAGGGAGACCCAGCCGTCCTTCCCGGGCAGCGAACCGGCGCCCGCCCACACCACCTCCCCGGCGGCCGTCAGCTCGTCCAGCATCGCCGGGACGTAGTCCGTCACCCGGGACGGCAGGACCAGCTTCTCCAGGGCGGACGCGGGCACCGAGGAGCCCTGCAACTGCTCGACGGCGCGCACCAGGCCGTCGATGCCCCGCAGGGAGTGCCCCTTGCCGATGTGCTGCCACTGGGGGAGGAACTGGGCGAGCGCGGGCGGCGGCACCGGCTCCAGCTCGTGCCGCAGCGCGGCCAAGGAGCGGCGGCGCAGCCGGCGCAGTACGGCCGCGTCGCACCACTCCTGCCCGATCCCGGCCGGGTGGAACTCGCCCTGGACGACCCTGCCCGCCGCCGAGAGCCGCTGCAGGGCGCCCTCGGTGACCGCCACCCCCAGACCGAAGCGGGCCGCCGCCGTCGCCGACGTGAACGGGCCGTGAGTGCGCGCGTACCGCGCGAGGAGATCGCCGAGGGGGTCCTTGACGGGTTCGGTGAACGCCTCCGGCACGCCGACCGGCAGGGCCGTGCCCAGCGCGTCGCGCAGTCGGCCGGCGTCCTCGATCGCCGCCCAGTGGTCGGCGCCGGCCACCCGTACCCGGATGGCGCGCCGCGCGGAGGCGAGCTCCCGCGCCCACTGCGGCTCGGCGCCCCGCTCGGCGAGTTCGGTGTCGGTGAGCGGGCCCAGCAGCCGCAGCAGGTCGGCCACGCCCTCCGTGTCCTTGACCCGCCGGTCCTCGGTGAGCCACTGCAGCTCGCGCTCCAGCTCGGTCAGCACCTCGGCGTCGAGCAGTTCGCGCAGCTCCGCCCGGCCGAGGAGCTCGGCCAGCAGCCGCGAGTCCAGCGACAGGGCGGCGGCGCGGCGCTCGGCGAGCGGGGAGTCGCCCTCGTACAGGAACTGGGCGACGTATCCGAAGAGGAGGGAGCGGGCGAAGGGGGACGGCTCGGGGGTGGTGACCTCGACCAGGCGCACCCTGCGGGCCTCCAGGTCGCCCATCAGCTCGACGAGTCCGGGCACGTCGAAGACGTCCTGGAGGCACTCGCGGACGGCCTCGAGGACGATCGGGAACGAGCCGAACTCGCCGGCCACCTGGAGCAGTTGCGAGGCGCGCTGACGCTGCTGCCACAGCGGCGTGCGCCGGCCGGGGGTGCGGCGCGGCAGCAGCAGCGCGCGGGCGGCGCACTCGCGGAACCGGGACGCGAACAGCGCCGAGCCGCCCACCTGGTCGGTGACGACCTGGTCGACCTCGCCCTTGTCGAAGACGACGTCGGCCGCGCCCACGGGCGCCCGGTCCGCGTCGTACTCCGTGTCGGCCCTCGTCGGCTCCTGGTCGAGGAGGTCGAAGCCCATCAGACCGGCGTCCGGCAGGCGCAGCACGATGCCGTCGTCGGCGTGCATCACCTGGGCGTCCATGCCGTACCGCTCGGAGAGGCGGGCGCCGAGCGCGAGCGCCCACGGTGCGTGCACCTGGGCGCCGAACGGGGAGTGCACCACGATCCGCCAGTCGCCCAGTTCGTCGCGGAAGCGCTCCACGACGATCGTGCGGTCGTCGGGGACGTGGCCGCAGGCCTCGCGCTGTTCGCGGAGGTAGGACAGGACGTTGTCCGCGGCCCACGCGTCGAGTCCCGCCGCAAGGAGCCGCAGCCGGGCGTCGTCCTCGGAGAGCGAGCCCACTTCGCGCAGGAAGGCGCCCACCGCGCGGCCGAGCTCCAGCGGGCGGCCCAGCTGGTCGCCCTTCCAGAACGGCAGCCGGCCCGGCACGCCCGGCGCGGGGGAGACCAGCACCCGGTCGCGCGTGATGTCCTCGATGCGCCAGGAACTGGTGCCGAGCGTGAAGACGTCGCCCACGCGGGACTCGTAGACCATCTCCTCGTCCAGCTCGCCGACCCGTCCGCCGCCCTTCTTGGGGTCGGCGCCCGCCAGGAACACCCCGAAGAGGCCACGGTCGGGGATCGTGCCCCCGGAGGTGACGGCCAGGCGCTGGGCGCCGGGGCGGCCGGTGATCTCGCCCGTGATCCGGTCCCACACCACGCGCGGGCGCAGCTCCGCGAACGCGTCGGACGGATAGCGGCCGGCGAGCATGTCCAGGACGCCCGTGAAGGCGGACTCGGGCAGGGAGGCGAAGGGCGCCGCGCGGCGGACCACGGCGAGCAGGTCGTCGAGCCGCCAGGTGTCCATGGCCGTCATGGCGACGAGCTGCTGGGCCAGGACGTCGAGGGGGTTGGCGGGGACCTTCAGGGACTCGATCGCCCCGGTGCGCATCCGCTCGGTGACCACGGCCGCCTGCACCAGGTCGCCCCGGTACTTTGGGAACACCACGCCCGTGGAGACCGCGCCGACCTGGTGCCCCGCGCGGCCGACGCGCTGGAGCCCGGAGGCGACGGACGGCGGCGACTCGACCTGGACCACCAGGTCGACGGCTCCCATGTCGATGCCCAGCTCCAGGCTGGAGGTGGCGACCACCGCGGGCAGCCGGCCCGCCTTGAGGTCCTCCTCGACCAGGGCGCGCTGCTCCTTGGACACCGAACCGTGGTGGGCACGCGCGATGACCACGGGCGCGCCCCGGGCGGCCCCGGAACCGCCCATCAGCTCGGCGGGGGAGTGGTGCTCGTCCAGGGGCTCGCCGGTGGCCCGCTCGTGGGCGATCTCGTTGAGCCGGTTGCACAGCCGCTCCGCGAGGCGGCGGGAGTTCGCGAACACGATCGTCGAGCGGTGCGCCTGCACCAGGTCGGTGATCCGCTCCTCGACGTGCGGCCAGATCGACGGGCGCTCGGCGCCCTCCGAGCCGTCGGCGACCGGGGAGCCGCCCAGCTCGCCCAGGTCCTCGACCGGTACCACCACGGACAGGTCGAACTCCTTGCCCGACTCCGGCTGGACGATCTCCACCTTCCGGCGTGGGGAGAGGAACCGGGCGACCTCGTCCACCGGACGCACCGTGGCCGAGAGGCCGATACGGCGGGCCGGGCGGGGCAGCAGCTCGTCCAGCCGCTCCAGGGAGAGCGCGAGATGCGCGCCGCGCTTGGTGCCGGCGACCGCGTGCACCTCGTCCAGAATCACCGTCTCCACGCCCGTCAGCGCGTCGCGCGTGGCGGACGTCAGCATCAGGAACAGGGACTCGGGCGTGGTGATCAGGATGTCCGGCGGCCGGGTGGCCAGAGCGCGGCGCTCGGCGGGCGGGGTGTCGCCGGAGCGGATGCCCACCTTCACCTCGGGCTCGGGCAGCCCCAGGCGCACGGACTCCTGGCGGATTCCGGTCAGCGGGCTGCGGAGGTTGCGCTCGACGTCGACGGCCAGGGCCTTCAGCGGCGAGACGTACAGGACGCGGCAGCGCTTCCCGGGATCGGCGGGCGGCGGCGCCGAGGCCAGCTGGTCCAGGGCCGCGAGGAAGGCGGCCAGGGTCTTCCCGGAACCGGTGGGGGCGACCACCAGCACGTCCGAGCCCTCCCCGATGGCCCGCCACGCGCCGGCCTGGGCGGCGGTGGGCGCGGGGAACGCCCCCGTGAACCAGCCGCGGGTCGCGGGGGAGAAGCCGTCCAGGGCTCGGTGCGGATCGCTGACCATGCGTCCATCGTGCACCCGGCCACTGACAACCGGGCCGAGCCGGGGGACGGGGCGGGGCCGTCGGAGGCGGCTGTCGTGGCCGGGGTCACCGGCCGGCCGCACCCGGACCGGCGCTTCGGCCGGATCGTCGGCGTGCCCCTCCCGGGGGCGTACCGGCGCGGGCGCGAGGACGTGGCGAGACGCGCGCGGCGGTCCGCCCGTACCATCCGGGGCGTGGCAGTGGAACAGACAGAAGCGCTCGCAGACATACGGGACGACGGAGGAGGAAAGCCGGACGGTGCCGTCGTACGGGACGCCCTCGGCGTCGGGATCGCCGTCGGACTCTCCGGGTTCGCCTTCGGCGTGACCTCGGCGGGCAGCGGGCTCACCCTGCTCCAGACCTGTGCGCTCAGCCTCCTGGTGTTCACCGGCGCCTCCCAGTTCGCGCTGGTGGGGGCGTTGGCGGCGGGTGGAGGGCCGTTCACGGCCGCCGCGGGCGCCTTCTTCCTGGGGGTGCGCAACGCCTTCTACGGGCTGCGGCTGTCGCAGCTGCTCGCGCTGCCCCGCGCGGTGCGGCCGTTCGCCGCCCAGTGGGTGATCGACGAGACGGCCGCCGTCTCGCTCGCCCAGCCCGGCCGGCGCGGCGCGCGCATCGGGTTCCTGGTGACCGGGCTCAGCCTGTACCTCCTGTGGAACCTCACCACCCTGCTCGGCGCCCTGGGCGCCGAGGCCATCGGGGACACCGACGCGTGGGGGCTGGACGCGGCCGGTCCCGCGGTTTTCCTGGCGCTCCTCGCGCCGATGCTGCGCACCGGCGCCGAGCGGACCGTCGCCGGGCTCGCCGTTCTGCTGGGGCTGGGCCTGCTGCCCGTGCTGCCGGCCGGCGTGCCGGTCCTGGTGGCCGCGCTGGCGGCACCGGCCGTCCTGTGGGCGCAGGGCCGGAAGAGCGCCCCGCGCGGTGACGCGGCGGAGGGGGACCGGTGAACATCTGGATCGCGATCGGTGTGACCGCCCTCGGCTGCTACGCCGTCAAGCTCGCGGGGCTGCTGGTGCCCGCCGGGGCTCTCGAACGGCCCCTCGTCCGGCGTCTCGCCGCGCTCCTTCCGGTCGCCCTGCTCGCCGCGCTGACCGCCCAGCAGACCTTCTCCGACGGCCGGGTCCTGGTCTTCGACGCACGGGCGGCCGGTCTGACGGCCGCCGCCGTGGCGCTGATCCTGCGCGCCCCGTTCCTGCTCGTCGTCGGAGCGGCCGTCGTGGTGACGGCTGGGGTGCGCGCTCTGGGCGGGTGAGGCGGCGGGCGCGGTGCCGGCGGGCGGCCCGGCTCGGGGCCACCTCCGCGGGCGGGATACTGGGCGCATGCGGTTGACGGTTTTCTGGGAGCGGATGGCGGAGCACTTCGGTGCGGGTTACGCCGACACCTTCGCGCGCGACCATGTCATGTCCGAGCTCGGCGGGCGCACCGTGCACGAGGCGCTGGCGGCCGGCTGGAACGCCAAGGACGTCTGGCAGGTGGTCTGCGCCGTCATGGGCGTCCCCGCGGAAAAGCGCTGATCGTCACAGAGACCGCAGGGGGCGCACGACTGCCGTCTGCGTGGGCGAGACTTGGTCCGTGGCATCCACTGACGAGACCGGGCGGGCAGCCCGGCACCCCAACACGCCCGGCGCGCCGCCGCCCGCCGGGCCTCCGGCGGCCCCCATATCCGGGCCGGGCGCCCGCATGCCGCGCTGGCTGCCGCGCGCCATGGTGCTCGCCCTCGCGCTGTTCGCCGTGTTCCAGCTGGGCAGCTGGGCCTTCCACCAGCTCATCGGCCTGCTGATCAACATCCTCATCGCGTTCTTCCTGGCGCTCGCCGTCGAGCCCGCGGTGAGCTGGATGGCCGCGCGCGGGGTGCGCCGGGGCCTGGGCACCTTCCTCGTCTTCCTGGGCGTGCTGATCGCGGCGGCGGGCTTCGTCACACTGCTCGGGTCCATGCTGGCGGGGCAGATCATCAAGATCGTCGAGGACTTCCCGGACTACCTCGACTCCGTGATCAACTGGATCAACGCGCACTTCCACACCGAGCTGCGGCGCGTGGACATCCAGGAGGGCCTGCTGCGCTCCGACTGGCTGCGCAACTACGTCCAGAACAGCGCCACCGGTGTCCTGGACGTCTCCGCGCAGGTCCTCGGCGGTCTCTTCCAGCTGCTGACCGTCGGTCTGTTCTCGTTCTACTTCGCCGCCGACGGGCCGCGGCTGCGGCGCACCGTCTGCTCCCTGCTGCCGCCCGCCCGGCAGGCCGAGGTGCTGCGCGCGTGGGAGATCGCCGTGAACAAGACGGGCGGCTACCTCTACTCGCGCGGACTGATGGCACTGGCCTCCGGCCTGGCCCACTACGTCCTGCTGGAGTTCCTCGAGGTGCCCTACGCGCCCGTCCTCGCCGTGTGGGTGGGCCTGGTGTCGCAGTTCATCCCCACCATCGGCACCTATCTCGCGGGCGCCCTGCCCATGCTGATCGCCTTCACGGTCGACCCCTGGTACGCGCTGTGGGTGCTCGTCTTCGTGGTGATCTACCAGCAGTTCGAGAACTACGTGCTGCAGCCCAAGCTGACCTCCAAGACCGTCGACATCCACCCGGCGGTCGCCTTCGGCTCGGTCGTCGCGGGCACCGCCCTGCTCGGCGCCGTGGGCGCGCTGATCGCCATCCCCGCCATCGCCACCCTCCAGGCGTTCCTGGGCGCGTACGTGCGGCGGTACGACGTCACGGACGACCCCCGTGTGCTCGGGCACCGCGGCCCCGGCGGGCCGGGCGCCCTCGCCCGCGTCCGTCATCTGTGGGCCCGCCGACCGGACGCGGCGCGGCCCCGCGGCGGGGACGCCGGAGCCTCCTGAGGGCGGGCGCCCCGCGCGGCGCGCAGGGCGCCGGTGCCGCGTGGTGCGCTTGACATGAAAATCGAACATCCATTCTCATGGAAGCGCCGGTGAGGCTCAACGACAGGTGTTATGTCCTGATTTGGCGAGGGATGTACCCGCGTTATCCACAGGCCGGAGATGCGTCGGGGCGCGTTGTCAGTGGCAGGCGTTAGCGTTTTTGACGTGAAGCGAACGACTCAAGCAAATCGGGTGGAACCCATGGCAGGAACCGACCGCGAGAAGGCGCTCGACGCCGCGCTCGCACAGATTGAACGGCAATTCGGCAAGGGCGCGGTCATGCGCATGGGTGACCGGACGAACGAGCCCATCGAGGTCATCCCGACCGGGTCGACCGCGCTCGACGTGGCCCTCGGCGTCGGCGGCCTGCCGCGCGGCCGTGTGGTGGAGATCTACGGACCGGAGTCCTCCGGCAAGACGACCCTGACCCTGCACGCCGTGGCGAACGCGCAGAAGGCCGGCGGCCAGGTCGCCTTCGTGGACGCGGAGCACGCCCTCGACCCCGAGTACGCGAAGAAGCTCGGCGTCGACATCGACAACCTGATCCTGTCCCAGCCGGACAACGGCGAGCAGGCCCTGGAGATCGTGGACATGCTGGTCCGCTCCGGCGCCCTCGACCTCATCGTCATCGACTCCGTCGCCGCGCTCGTCCCGCGTGCGGAGATCGAGGGCGAGATGGGCGACAGCCACGTGGGTCTGCAGGCCCGACTGATGAGCCAGGCCCTGCGGAAGATCACCAGCGCCCTCAACCAGTCCAAGACCACCGCGATCTTCATCAACCAGCTCCGCGAGAAGATCGGCGTGATGTTCGGCTCCCCGGAGACCACGACCGGTGGCCGCGCGCTGAAGTTCTACGCCTCGGTGCGTATCGACATCCGCCGCATCGAGACCCTGAAGGACGGCACCGAGGCGGTCGGCAACCGCACCCGCTGCAAGGTCGTCAAGAACAAGGTGGCGCCGCCCTTCAAGCAGGCCGAGTTCGACATCCTCTACGGCCAGGGCATCAGCCGCGAGGGCGGTCTGATCGACATGGGCGTGGAGCACGGCTTCGTCCGCAAGGCCGGCGCCTGGTACACGTACGAGGGCGACCAGCTCGGCCAGGGCAAGGAGAACGCCCGCAACTTCCTGAAGGACAACCCCGACCTCGCCAACGAGATCGAGAAGAAGATCCTGACGAAGCTGGGCGTCGGCGTACGGCCCGAGGAGGCCGCCGCCGAGCCGGGCGCGGACGCCACGGGCACCGCTCCGGCCGAGCCGGCCGCGGTACCGGCCCCGGCTGCCAAGGCCACCAAGTCCAAGGCCGCGGCGGCCAAGAGCTGACCCGTGACGCGACGAACCGACTGGGCCGAGTACGAGTTCGCCGCCTCCGGTGCCCCACGGGGGAGGGGCACCGGGGGTGGCGACGGCTCAGCCGCGGACGGTGACGCGGCGTACGACGACACCACCGGCGGAGGCGGCCCCAGCGACGGGGGCGGCCCCCGCGACGGGGGTGGGGCACGGGCGGGCGGCTCGCGTGACGGCGGGCCGCGCGGTGGACGCGGGCGCAGACGCCGGACCTTCGGCGAGGCGGCCGCGGAGGACGGGGGCGCCTCCTCCTCGTCGAGGGCCGAACGGGAGGAACCTCCGGCGGACCCGGTCGAGCGGGCGCGGGCGATCTGTCTGCGCCTGCTCACCGGCACCCCGCGCACCCGGAAACAGCTCGCCGACGCCCTCCGCAAGCGGGAGATCCCGGACGAGGCCGCCGAGGAGGTGCTGTCCCGGTTCGAAGAGGTCGGACTGATCGACGACAGCGCCTTCGCGGACGCCTGGGTGGAGTCCCGGCACCACGGCCGGGGGCTCGCCCGCCGCGCGCTCGCCCGGGAGCTGCGCACCAAGGGGGTCGACCCCACACTGATCGACGAGGCCGTCTCCCGGCTCGACTCCGAGCAGGAGGAGGCCACCGCCCGGGAGCTGGTCGCCCGCAAGCTGCGGGCCACCCGCGGACTCGACCGCGACAAGCGGCTCCGCCGCCTCGCCGGCATGCTGGCCCGCAAGGGCTACCCCGAGGGCCTCGCCCTGCGCGTCGTCCGGCAGGCGCTGGAGGAGGAGGGCGAGGACACCGAGTTCCTCGGTGACGAGGAGTTCTGAGACGGCGCGGAGCGCGGCACCGCCCGCTCCCCGCGCGACACCTACGCGGGCGGTGCGGGGACCACCGGCAGGCCCGCCGTCCGCCAGGCCTGGAAGCCGCCCACCAGATCCGTGGCCCGGTGGAGGCCCAGGCGGTGGAGGGACTCCGCGGCGAGGCTGGAGGCATAGCCCTCGTTGCAGACCACCACGACACGCAGGTCGTGGCTCGTGGCTTCCGGGAGGCGGTGGCTGCCCCGCGGGTCCAGGCGCCACTCCAGTTCGTTGCGTTCGACGACCAGGGCCCCGGGAATGAGCCCGTCCCGTTCCCGCAGCGCGGCGTAGCGGATGTCCACCAGCACCGCCCCACCGGTCCGTGCTGCCTCGTACGCGTCCCGGGGAGCGACGCGCTCGTAACCGGCGCGCACCCGCTCCAGCAGCTCGTCGATGCCCACGGTCCCGCCGGCCGGTTCGTTCGTCCCGCTCACTGCCAGTCCTCCGGGCGTTCGACCTGCTCCAGGCGGAGAACCGGGCCGCTGCGGCTGTAGCGGCGGATCCGCGGCAACGGCGGATGGTAGGCGTGCACGGAGATCGCGTGCCGGTCCGGGGACTCGTTGAGCACCTCATGGACGTGATGCCGCCCGAAGGCACGCCCCTGCCCCGCCCCCAGCCGCCGTTCCCGGTCCACGTCGTCCGTCAGTTCCAGGGTCTTCCAGCCGTCGGTGGGCAGCCGCGCGGCGAGCGAGTTCTCCTTCAGCTCGCCCGACGCGGTCATGAAGGCGCCGACGGAGTCGGCGTGGTCGTGCCAGCCGGTACCGGTGCCGGGGGGCCAGCCGATCAGCCAGGCCTCGCTGCCATCGGGCCCGTCGAGCCGCACCCAGGTACGGCCCTCGGGGTCGAGCGGAAGGGAGGCGATGAGGTCGGTGTCGGCGGCGATACGCCGTACGAAGTCGAGGAGGTCCGCCTGCGTGGGTGCGGAGACAGGAGCCGGAACGGGGGAGGAGACAGACATGTGCACCGTCCTGGAGAAGGTTCGCGGAGGCGCGCGGCCACGCGTACGGGACGGCGGGCGGCGCGCGGGGAAGGGGGAGACGCGAATCAGCAGGACGGGCGACACACGCAGCCCGCATAGCGGACGAGGTCCATGTGGACCCTCCGCCACAGGCGCACGCAGGTGTCGGTCACGAGCGGAGTACACCACGAGGCCGCACACCGGTTCAACTCGTCGTCACCCTGTGGACCACGGAATGACGACGACTGGGCCGGGACTCTCAGCGGGACCCGGCCCCCGCATCGGCCCTGGCCCCCGACTCCGCCGCGACGGACCCGCCGACCGCCGCTTCCGCCGCCGCGTACAGATCCGCCGGGCGGACTCCGCTCAGCGCCGTCACCAGGTGACCGTCGGGGCGTACAAGGAGCACGGTGTGGGCGGCCGCTCCCGGGTAGCTCTCGGCGACCAGCAGCTCGGCCCGGTGCGGCAGCGCCGAGACGGCCGCTGCCAGCCGGGGCATGATCCCGGCGGACATCCAGTGCCGGCGCTCCCACACCCCCGTACCGGGCGCGATCAGCACCACCAGCAGCGCGCCCCGCCCGAACCGGTCCCGCAGCCGGACGAAGGTGCCGTCCTCCGCCGTGACCCGTACGTCCGTCACCGCCGAACCGGGAGCCGTTCCGACGGGCGCCTCGCCCTCGAGGCGGCCGGGAACGAGCGGCGAGCCGGCGTACGTCCCCGGCGCGCCCAGCGCGCCCCGCCCCAGGTGACCGTCCATCAGCAGTGTGTCGTGCCCGCGCGCGGCCCCGGGGACGTAGGAGCGCAGTCCGCCGCCGCCGCGCACCAGCGGCAGCGCCTGGTCGGCGGCGCGCAGCCGGGCGGCGACGATCGCCCGTCGCTCGGTCTGGTAGCTGTCGAGCAGCGCCTCGTGCGGACCGTGGTGCCAGGCCAGCGCCAGCTTCCAGGCGAGGTTGTCGGCGTCGCGGAGCCCTTCCTCCAGCCCGTGCGTGCCCAGTGCGCCGAGCAGGTGGGCCGCGTCCCCGGCGAGGAACACCCGGTCGGCCCGCCAGCGCCGGGCCAGCCGGTGGTGGACGGTGTGCACCCCGGTGTCCAGCAGTTCGTACGGCGGGGTCGGGCCGCCTGTCCAGCCGGCCAGGGTCTCCCGGATCCGGTCCAGCAGCAGTTCGGGCGTGACCAGGTCCTTGCCCGGCGGCAGCAGCCAGTCCAGGCGCCACACCCCCTCCGGCAGCGGACGCGCGGTGATCTCCCCGGCCGAGGGGCCGGACGTGCGCCACGGCGGTGTCCGGTGCAGCAGCGCCTCGTCGTGCCAGGGGAGTTCGGTGCGCAGGGCGGCCACGGCGTGACGTTCCACCGCGGTGCGGCCGGGGAAGCGGATGTCCTGGAGCTTGCGCACGGTCGAGCGCGGACCGTCGCAGCCGACCAGGTAACTGCCGCGCCACCAGGTGCCCGTCGCGCCCCGGGTGTGGGCGGTGACGCCCGAGGGCTCCTGCTCCATGGTGTCCAGCCGGCTGTTCACGACGACCTTGACGAGCCGTTCGCCGGCGAGGGCCGCACGCAGGGCACCCGTCAGGACGTGCTGGGCGAGGTGCAGGGGGGCGGACTCGGTGTCGTCGAAGGCGACCTCCGCCGTCACCTGCTTGCGCCGCACGGACCGCCATCCGGCCCAACGGACACCGGCCTGCGCGAGCGGCATTCCGGTCAGCCGCTCCATGAGCGCGGTGGTCTCCTCGCGCAGGACGACGGTGCGCGCCGGACGGGGTTCGTCCTTGCCCGGTCCTTCGTCGAGGACCACGCACGGCACTTCCTGGCGTGCCAGCGCCAGCGCGAGCGTGAGCCCGACGGGCCCCGCTCCGACGATGATCACCGGGTCCACGGCGCGGCGCCCCCTGCTCGAAGTGACGTCCGAAGGGACATGGAGGAACAGGAAGATGGAGCAGGGTGCACGATCACAGAACGTATGCAACCTATTGCCGGTGCTTGCGTCAAGTGACCGAAGGCCAGTTGCGATCATGAAGCGTTCCGGGACCCGTCACATCGCTTGGCCGTTCGTCACGGGAGTCCGGCGAGCACCGTCCTTCCGCACCCCCGGGACCGGCCGGCGACGCGACGTGACCGTGGCCCGCCGGAACTCCGGCGGGCCACGGTCACGTCGTACGGCAGATGAGCGTTACTGGCCTGCGCCGGTCTTGTAGGTGCCGCCGACTTCCGCGGCGTTGAGGTCGGTGACTTCCTCTGCGCCCACGACCGCGCCTGTGCTCTTCTTACTGAGCCTGAGTCGTGCCTCCAGCCAGCTGGCAAAGCTGGTCAGCACGAAGTTGAGCGCGATGAAGATCACGGCCACGACGGTGAAACTGGCGATGGTGTTGGCGCCGTAGTAGGCGCTCATCGTGTTCGCGGAGGCGAGCAGCTCGGAGAAGGTGAGGACGGCGCCGCCGAGGGCGGTGTCCTTCACGATCACGACGAGCTGGCTGACGATGGCCGGCAGCATCGCGGTGACAGCCTGCGGCAGCAGGATCAGCCGCATGATCTGGCCCTTGCGTAGGCCGATCGCCATCGCGCTCTCGGCCTGGCCCTTGGGCAGCGCCAGGATGCCGGCCCGCACGATCTCCGCGAGTACCGACGCGTTGTACAGCACCAGTCCCGTGACGACCGCGTACAGCGGACGGTCGTCCGAGCTGACGTTGGTGTACTCGGAGAAGAGGGCGAGTCCGAAAATCATCAGGACCAGCACGGGGATGGACCGGAAGAACTCGACCACGAGCGAGGCCGGGACACGGACCCAGGCGTGGTCCGAGAGCCGGGCGATGCCCAGGACGGCACCGAGCGGCAGTGCAATGATCACCGCGAGAGCCGCAGCCTTCAGGGTGTTCTCCAGGCCCGGCCAGATGTACGTCGACCAGGCCTCGGTGCCGGTGAAGAACATTTCCCACTTGGCCCACTCGAGCTGGCCCTTGTCGGCGAGCGTGCCGATGACCCACCACAGCAGGGCTGCCAGAGCGACCAGGAAGAGAACCGTGAAGATGACGTTGCGCCGCTTGGCGCGGGGGCCCTGGGCGTCGTACAGAACGGAGCTCATCGCTTCACCGCCACCTTCTTGCCCACCCAGCCGAGGAACAGTCCGGTCGGCAGGGTCAGGACCACGAACACCAAGGCGACAACTGCGGAGATCAGCAACAGCTGTGCCTCGTTCTCGATCATCTCCTTCATCAGCAGCGCAGTCTCCGCGACACCGATGGCAGCGGCCACCGTGGTGTTCTTGATCAGCGCGATCAGTACGTTCGCCAGGGGAACGACGGAGGACCGGAACGCCTGGGGCAGCACCACGTTGCTCAGCACCTGGCCGAAGCTGAGACCGATCGCCCGGGCAGCCTCGGCCTGACCGACGGGCACCGTGTTGATACCGGACCGCAGCGCCTCGCACACGAAGGCCGAGGTGTAGAGGATCAGACCGAGGACAGCGAGCCGGAAGTTAATCGTCTCGAAGTCGCCCTCGGCACCGAGAGTGACCTGCAGGGTCTGGTTCAGGCCCAGTGACGCGAAGAGGATGATCACGGTCAGCGGGATGTTCCGCACGATGTTCACGTACGCGGTTCCGAAGCCGCGCATCAACGGGACGGGGCCGACGCGCATGGCCGCCAGTGCGGTGCCCCAAATCAGGGAGCCGACGGCCGAGAGCACAGCGAGCTGCACTGTCGTCCAGACGGCTCCCGCCAAGTCGTAATCCTGAAGAAAGTCGAACACAATCTCCCGCGCTTCTGCGTGTAGGGATGCCCGCCCCGGCTCGCCGCCCCTTCCGGAGAGCGGCGCGCCCGGTCAGGCCCAGCCTCAGCTCTTGATGTCGCCGATCTTCGGCGCCGGCTCGTTCTTGTAGTTGGCCGGACCGAAGTTGTCCTTGACCGCCTTGTCCCAAGCGCCGTCGGCAACCATGGCTTCGAGGGCGTCGTTGATCTTGGCCTTGAGGTCGCTGCCCTTCTTGACGCCGATGCCGTAGTTCTCGTTGGTCATCTTGAAGCCGCCCAGCTTGAACTTGCCCTTGAACTGCGACTGCGAGGCGTAACCGGCGAGGATCGAGTCGTCCGTGGTCAGCGCGTCGATGGCGCCGTTCTGGAGCCCGGTCAGGCAGGCGGAGTACGTCGGGTAGTTCTGCAGCTGTGCCTTGGGGGCCAGCTTGTCCTTGACGTTCTGCGCCGAGGTGGATCCGGTGACCGAGCAGAGCTTCGCGTCGTTCAGGTCCTCCGGCGACTTGATCTTGTCGTCGTCGGCGCGGAGCAACACGTCCTGGTGGGCGAGCAGGTAGGGGCCGGCGAAGTCGACCTTCTCCTGGCGCTCCGGAGTGATCGAGTAGGTGGCGGTGATGAAGTCGACATCACCTCGCTGCAGCATGGTCTCGCGGTCGGCGCTCTTCGACTCCTTCCACTCGATCTGGTCCTCGTTGTAGCCGAGCTTCTTCGCGACGTACGTGGCGACGTCCACGTCGAAGCCCGCATAGCCCTGCGGGGTCTTCTGGCCGAGACCCGGCTGGTCGAACTTGATACCGATGGTGATCTTGTCGCCGCCCCCGGACCCGGAGTCGCCGTTGTCGTTGCTGTCGTCGCCACCGCAGGCGGTCGCGGTCAGGGCGAGGGCGAACACGGCGGCCGAGGCGGCGGTGACCTTGCGGAGCTTCATGGTGCACATCCTTTGACTCTGGTGAAGTGATGCGGCCCGGGCGGTGTCCGGTGACGCAGGTCGTCGGGGCGCGGGCTGCGCCTCAGTGGTGAAGGATCTTCGACAGGAAGTCCTTGGCGCGGTCGCTGCGCGGGTTGCTGAAGAACTGGTCCGGCGAAGCCTGTTCGACGATGCGACCGTCTGCCATGAACACCACACGATTGGCCGCCGAACGGGCGAATCCCATCTCATGGGTGACGACGATCATGGTCATGCCGTCCCGGGCGAGCTGCTGCATGACCTCCAGCACCTCGTTGATCATCTCCGGGTCGAGAGCCGACGTCGGCTCGTCGAAGAGCATGACCTTGGGTTCCATCGCCAGGGCCCGGGCGATGGCGACACGCTGCTGCTGGCCACCGGAGAGCTGTGCGGGGTACTTCTCGGCCTGCGCGCCCACACCGACCCGGTCGAGCAGGGCACGGGCCCGCTCCTCGGCCGCCTTCTTGTCCTTCTTACGGACCTTGACCTGGCCCAGCGTCACGTTCTCGAGCACGGTCTTGTGCGCGAAGAGGTTGAAGGACTGGAAGACCATGCCCACGTCGGCCCGCAGCCGGGCGAGCTCCTTGCCCTCGTGGGGCAGGGCCTTGCCGTCGATGGTGATCGAACCGGAGTCGATCGTCTCCAGACGGTTGATGGTGCGGCACAGGGTGGACTTCCCGGACCCGGAGGGTCCGATGACCACGACGACTTCGCCGCGGGCGATCGTCAGGTCGATGTCCTGGAGTACGTGCAACGCGCCGAAGTGCTTGTTGACGCTCTTCAGGACGACCAGATCGCCGGTCGCGGCCACATCTTCCTTGGCCACCGATACTTCGGTCATCGCTCTCAGGCTCCGTCCTCCTCGGTTTCGGAGGACAGTAGTAACCCGTCAGACCTGCGTCATTACATCTGAGGGGAATCTGAGCATCACGATCCGATAGCAATCGGACACCTGTCGTAGCACTTGTGAGCAGGGGTGATTTCAGCCGGGTAACGGTACGAAAGAGCAACCGGAACCCCCTTGACGCCGTCCTCGTCCATCGGCGTCACTGCAAGGTGCACGCACGCGTGCGCGCGTTTTTTGTACACATGGAGAGCGTACGGCCGATGAACCGAAGGGGGCCCTGGTGAGACTGCTTCTCGTCGAGGACGACAACCACGTCGCCGCCGCCCTGTCGGCGGTCCTGGCGCGGCACGGGTTCGACGTCACCCACGCGCGCAGCGGCGAGGAGGCGCTCCAGGCGCTCGTCCCCGAGGGCAACGGCTTCGGTGTCGTCCTGCTCGACCTGGGGCTGCCCGACCAGGACGGCTACGAGGTCTGCGGCAAGATCCGCAAGCGCACCAGCACGCCGGTGATCATGGTCACCGCGCGGTCCGACGTGCGTTCGCGCATCCACGGCCTCAATCTCGGCGCCGACGACTACGTGGTCAAGCCGTACGACACGGGGGAGCTGCTCGCGCGGATCCACGCGGTCAGCCGGCGCACCGTCCACGAGGAGGCCATGGGCGCCGCGGAGACCGAGCTGCGGATCGGCCCGGTCCGCATCGAGCTGCCGACCCGCCAGGTCAGCGTCCACGGTGCGGTCGTCCCCCTGACCCGCAAGGAGTTCGATCTGCTCGCCCTGCTCGCCCAGCGGCCAGGAGTCGTCTTCCGCCGGGAACAGATCATCAGCGAGGTGTGGCGCACCAGCTGGGAGGGGACCGGGCGCACGCTGGAGGTGCACGTCGCCTCCCTGCGCGCCAAGCTCCGCATGCCCGCCCTCATCGAGACCGTGCGCGGCGTCGGCTACCGGCTCGTCGCGCCCGCCGCGTAGCGGGGCCTGGTGCACACGCGTCTGCTTCCGCTGCTCATCGTCCTGATGGCGGCCGTCCTGCTCGCCCTCGGCATCCCGCTGGCCGTCAGCCTGGCAGGCGCGGAGCAGCAGCGGGTCGTCGTCGACCGGATCGACGACACCGCGCGCTTCGCGGCCCTCGCCCAGTTCGTCACCGAACCCACCGACCCGGTCGGCACGGACATCAACGAGCGCCGCGAGACGCTCCGCAGCGAGCTCCGCAGCTACCACACGGTCTACGGCATCCGCGCGGGCGTCTTCTACCGCAACGACTCGCCCATGGCGCACGCGCCGGACGACTGGTTCCTGCCCCGCACGGGCGAGGTGCGCGACGCCTTCGAGGAGGCGTTGCTCAGCCGCCGCAGCCACGACCCCGAGCAGGTGTGGCCGTGGCAGCGGAGCAGCCTGGTGGTGGCCTCGCCGGTCATCCGGGACGGCGACGTCGTCGCGGTCGTGGTCACCGACTCGCCGACCGGACAGATGCGCTCCCGCATCCTCCGGGGCTGGCTGGTCATCGCCGCGGGCGAGGGGGCCGCGATGCTGCTCGCGGTCGGCGCGGCCCTGCGGCTGACCGGCTGGGTGCTCAAGCCCGTGCGCATCCTGGACGCCACCACCCACGACATCGCCACCGGACGGCTGAAGTCCCGGGTCGCGGCGGCCGGCGGACCGCCGGAGCTCAGACGGCTCGCCCGGTCGTTCAACGAGATGGCCGACAACGTCGAGAGCGTGCTGGAGCAGCAGCGCGCCTTCGTCGCCGACGCCTCGCACCAGCTGCGCAATCCGCTCTCGGCGCTGCTGCTGCGCATCGAGCTGCTCGCCCTGGAGCTGCCCGAGGACAACGAGGAGATCGCCTCCGTGCAGGCCGAGGGCAAGCGCCTGGCGCAGGTCCTGGACGACCTGCTCGACCTGGCGCTCGCCGAGCACAGCGAGGCCAACCTCCAGGTCGCCGACATCGGAGCCCTGGCCGCCGAACGCGTGGCGGCCTGGTCGCCCACCGCCGAGGCCAAGGGGGTCCGCCTCACCGGCACCTGTCCGCCGACCACCGCGTGGGCCGACCCCGTGGCGCTGTCCAGCGCCCTGGACGCGGTCATCGACAACGCGGTGAAGTTCACGCCCGAGGACGAGACCGTCGAGGTCACCGTCGCCTCCAACGGCGACATGTCCACCGTCGTCGTCACCGACAACGGTCCGGGTCTGACCGAGGAGGAGCTGACCCGCGTCGGCGACCGCTTCTGGCGCAGCGGCCGACACCAGAACATCAAGGGCTCGGGCCTGGGCCTGTCCATCTCCCGGGCGCTGCTCGCGGCGGGCGGCGGCTCGATCGCGTACGAGCGTCACGAGCCGCACGGGCTGCGGGTGACCGTGACGGTGCCGAGGAACGCCCCCGCGGGCGGGGCGACGGATCAGGGCTTGACGGACCGGTAGTACCGGCGGGCGCCCTCGTGCAGCCGCAGCGGGTCGGTGTAGATCGCGGTGCGTACGTCGACCAGCTGCGCGGAGTGGACGTGCGCGCCGATGCCGTCGCGGCTCTTGAGCACGATGCGGGTCAGCCACTCGGTGAGGCGGGGGTCGGCGTCCGCCCGGGTGATCAGGAGGTTGGACACCGCCATCGTCGGGACGGCCGAGCCGAGCTGGCTGCCCGGGTAGGCCGACTCCGGCATGTTGGTGGCGCGGTAGTAACGCGTGGCGCCGCCCTCCTCGTGCAGCTCGGAGACGAGGTCGGCGCCGATCGGCACGAACCGCAGCGCGGACTGCTCGGCGAGCGTCTTCAGGCCGTCCGTGGGCAGTCCGCCCGACCAGAAGAAGGCGTCCAGACCGCGTCCGAGCCGCTCCGGGCCGGTGTCGATGCCGTCGGGGGAGGGCCTGATGTCCGTCTCCGGGTCGATGCCGGCCGCCCGGAGCAGCCGGTCGGCGATGAGCCGGACGCCCGATTTGGGCGGTCCTATGGCGACCCGCTTGCCCCGCAGGTCCGCGACGGAGCGGATGCCCGAGTCGGGTGCGACGGCGAGCTGCACGTAGTCGTCGTACAGGCGCGCCACCCCGCGCAGCCGGTCGGCGCCCGGCCGGCCGCTCAGCCGGTACGTCTCCACCGCGTCGGCCGCGGCGATCGCGAAGTCGGCCTCCCCGGTGGCCACGCGCCGCACGTTCTCCTGCGATCCGGCACTCGTCTTCAGGTGTACGTCGAGGTCGGGCATGTGCTTGCCGAGAGAGCTGCGCAGGAGCACGCCGTACTTCTGGTAGACCCCCGCGTGGGTGCCCGTGCTCAGCGTGATCGCCCCGCCCGGCGGCTCCTCCTCCCAGGGCGCCAGCCACCACAGCAGGAGTCCGAGCACCACGACACCGGCGGTCGCGCCCCGCAGGGCCCGTCGCCTGCCGATCCGGGACAGCACATGGGACATGCGCGCGATCCTGCCAGCCGGGGTGCCCGCTGACCAGGGCGGAGCTCACAGCGGGTGCGCCGGCGGCGGCCGCTACAGTCGCGGCATGAGTTCTTCGCCCGCCGATCTGGTCCGTGACTTCCACCGTGCCTTCGGGCTGGACGTCCGGGACACACCGTCCGAGGTCGCGCCGGAGCTCGCCGCGCACCGCGGTGAGCTGCTCGCCGAGGAGGCTCAGGAGGTTGCCGAGGTGTCGGTGACGGGGCCGCTCGACCGGCTGGCGCACGAGCTGGCCGACGTGGTGTACGTCGCGTACGGGACGGCGCTGGTCCACGGGATCGACCTCGACGCGGTGATCGCCGAGATCCACCGTTCCAACATGACGAAGCTGGGGCCCGACGGGCAGGTCAGTCGTCGAGCCGACGGCAAGGTGCTCAAGGGGGAGCACTACGAGGCGCCGGACGTGCCGGCGGTGCTGCGGCGGCAGGGGTGGGTGCCGCGGGGGGAATCCTGAGCGGCGTCCCGTGCGTGTGTGCCGCCCGGGGCCCCGCCCCGCAGGAGCGCGAACCGCTCCGGCTCCCGGCCCCCTTCCGCATCCGGCCAGGCCAGGAAGTCGCCCGGCGGGAAGTCGTCCGCACGACGGAGGCTGTCCGCGGCACCGCCTACCCTTATGGGCATGAGCAGCATCGACCGGAGCCAGTCAGTGGGCGGTACGCGCACCTATGAAGTACGCACCTACGGGTGCCAGATGAACGTCCACGACTCCGAGCGATTGTCCGGGCTGCTGGAGGACGCGGGCTACGTCCGCGCCCCCGAGGGCTCCGACGGCGACGCGGACGTCGTCGTCTTCAACACCTGCGCCGTCCGGGAGAACGCCGACAACAAGCTGTACGGCAATCTCGGCCACCTCGCCCCGAAGAAGGCGAGCCGTCCCGGCATGCAGATCGCGGTCGGCGGCTGCCTCGCGCAGAAGGACCGCGACACCATCGTGAAGCGGGCGCCCTGGGTCGACGTCGTCTTCGGCACGCACAACATCGGCAAGCTGCCCGTCCTCCTGGAGCGCGCCCGCGTGCAGGAGGAGGCGCAGGTCGAGATCGCCGAGTCGCTGGAGGCGTTCCCCTCCACGCTGCCGACCCGGCGCGAGAGCGCCTACGCGGCCTGGGTCTCGATCTCCGTCGGCTGCAACAACACCTGTACCTTCTGCATCGTCCCCGCGCTGCGCGGCAAGGAGAAGGACCGCCGCCCCGGCGACATCCTCGCCGAGATCGAGGCCCTGGTCGCCGAGGGCGTCTCCGAGATCACCCTGCTCGGCCAGAACGTCAACGCGTACGGGTCCGACATCGGCGACCGCGAGGCGTTCAGCAAGCTGCTGCGCGCCTGCGGCACCATCGACGGCCTGGAGCGCGTCCGCTTCACCTCGCCGCACCCGCGCGACTTCACCGACGACGTCATCGCCGCCATGGCCGAGACGCCGAACGTCATGCCGCAGCTGCACATGCCCCTGCAGTCCGGCTCCGACCCGGTGCTGAAGGCGATGCGCCGCTCCTACCGTCAGGAGCGCTACCTCGGCATCATCGAGAAGGTCCGTGCCGCCATCCCGCACGCGGCGATCAGCACCGACATCATCGTGGGCTTCCCCGGGGAGACCGAGGAGGACTTCGAGCAGACCCTGCACGTCGTCCGCGAGGCCCGCTTCGCGCAGGCGTTCACCTTCCAGTACTCCAAGCGTCCCGGCACCCCGGCCGCCGAGATGGACGGCCAGATCCCCAAGAAGGTCGTCCAGGAGCGCTACGAGCGGCTGGTCGCCCTCCAGGAGGAGATCTCCTGGGAGGAGAACAAGAAGCAGGTCGGCCGCACCCTGGAGCTGATGGTCGCCGAGGGCGAGGGCCGCAAGGACGGCACCACCCACCGCCTCTCCGGCCGCGCCCCCGACAACCGCCTGGTGCACTTCACCAAGCCGGAGCAGGAGGTGCGTCCCGGCGACGTGGTCACCGTCGGGATCACCTACGCCGCCCCGCACCACCTCCTCGCCGAGGGCGCGGTGCTCGGCGTGCGCCGCACCCGAGCGGGGGACGCCTGGGAGAAGCGGAACGCCGAGAAGGCGGCGCGACCCGCGGGCGTGCTGCTCGGCCTGCCCAAGGTGGGCGTGCCCGAGCCGCTGCCGGTGGTCACCGGGGGCTGCGCCGTCGACTGACCGGACCGGTCCCGTGCCGCCCGCGGCGGTACCGCCGCGCGGAGCCCGTCCGGGTTCCGGACGGTCCGTGCGGCGGCGGTACCGCCGCGGGCCGCCGCAGTAGGCTGTCGATCATGCTTGTCGCCGCCGCAGTCTGCCCGTGCCCGCCGCTGCTCGTGCCGGAGATCGCCACAGGGGCCGCCCCCGAGCTGGACACCGCGCGGGCCGCGTGCACGGACGCGCTGGGCGTGCTCGCCGCCGCCCGGCCCGATCTGCTCGTGGTCGTCGGGCCGGGGAACGGTGCCGGGCCCGAGACCTACCCGGAGGGCGCCTCGGGATCCTTCCGGGGCTTCGGCGTCGGCCTGGACGTACGGCTGGGACCGGACAGGGGCGTGCCGGCCGGGCGGGAACTCCCGTACGGGCTGGCCGTGGGCGCCTGGCTGCTGGGCCGCACCGGATGGGCGGACGCCCCCGTGGAGGGCCTGGCCGTGGGGGATTCCCTCGCGGCCGAGCGGTGCGCCGAGGAGGGAGCGGCCGTCGCCGGCCGGGCGGAGCGGGTCGCGCTGCTGGTGATGGGCGACGCCAGCGCGTGCCGCACGCTCAAGGCGCCCGGCTACCTCGACGGTCGCGCGGCCCCCTTCGACGCGGAACTCGCGCGCGCGTTGGGCGCGGCCGACACCGGGGCCCTGCGTGCGCTGGACACCGGACTGGCGCGCGAGCTGAAGGTGTCCGGCCGGGCCCCCTGGCAGGTACTCGCCGGCGCGGCGGCCGGGAACCCGGACCTGGAGGGCACGCTGCTCTACGAGGACGCCCCCTACGGGGTCGGCTACCTCGTGGCCACCTGGGCGTAGGCGGCCACCGCCGGGAGAACGCGGCGGACGGCCGGGAGCCCTCGGTGTGCTCCGCGGCCGTCCGCCGGCGTGCCGCTCAGGAAGCGGGCGGCGACCCGGCCGGCGGCGTGGTCGTGCCGCCCGCGCCGGGGTCGTGCCGGTGCGCGAGTCGGTCCACGGCGCCCTTGGCCTTGCCCGTACCCGTCTGGATCCGGTCGCTGTACTTGCCCTTGGTCCGCTCGTCGACGGTTCGCGCGGCCCTGTCCAGGCCGTGCTGGATCCTGTCCTCGTGCTGGTGCGCGAGGTCGGAGACCTTGTCCTTGGCCGGGCCGAGCCTGGCCTTCAGATTGTCCAGGAGCCCCATGATGCACCTTCCCTCGCGGCCGTCTACGTGCGGGCGCCCTCACCGGTCTCGCTGCCGGCCGCCTCGGCGGACTGCTGCTTCGGGATCTCGACGGTGTCGGTGCCGGTGACCTCGTCGGCCTCCTTCTCCGCCGGCCCGGCGGCCTCCGGCGCCTCGGCCGGCCCCTTCGGCTCCGCGGCCCCGGCCGCACTCTCCGGGTCGGCCCCGGCGGCCGCTTCGCCGGACCGGGCCTCGGCGGTCCGCGTCTCCTCCGTGGCCTTCGACCTCCGAAAAAGCCGTGCAAAAACGCCCATATCCACTCCATACGTTACTCGTGCGGGCGAAATCCCGCGTTGCCCGGTGCGTCCGTTCGTGTGACCCGGGCCGCCGCCCCTGTGATCCGGCGGCAGGAACCTCGCAACGGGCAACGAACCGGCGGCCGTCGCGTCACGTAACCCGTTCGAGAGCCGGACGGAAGGTTTGCGAGACTGGATCGGTGAGCAGCGCACCCCTCGCCCCCCGCGTCATCGCCGTCGTCGGCCCCACTGCGGCCGGAAAGTCCGATCTGGGGGTATTCCTGGCCCAGCGGCTCGGCGGCGAAGTCGTCAACGCCGACTCCATGCAGCTCTACCGGGGGATGGACATCGGCACCGCCAAGCTGACGCCCGAGGAGCGCGGCGGCGTCCCGCACCACCTGCTCGACATCTGGGACGTCACCGTCACCGCGTCCGTCGCCGAGTACCAGCGGCTGGCCCGGGAGCGGATCGACGCGCTGCTCGCCGAGGGGCGCTGGCCCGTCCTCGTCGGCGGTTCCGGCCTCTACGTCCGCGGCGCCGTCGACAACCTGGAGTTCCCGGGCACCGACCCCGGGGTGAGGGCCCGTCTGGAGGAGGAGCTCACGCTGCGCGGCCCGGGGGCGCTGCACGCCCGCCTCGTCGTGGCGGACCCCGAGGCCGCGCGGGCGATCCTGCCGAGCAACGGCCGCCGCATCGTCCGCGCGCTCGAGGTCATCGAGATCACCGGAAGACCTTTCACGGCCAACCTCCCGGGGCACGACTCGGTCTACGACACCCTCCAGATCGGCGTCGACGTGGCCCGCCCCGAGCTGGACGAGCGGATCGCCCGCCGGGTCGACCGGATGTGGGATGCCGGCCTGGTGGAGGAAGTGCGCGCACTCCAGGCGCAGGGGTTGCGCCAGGGGCGTACGGCGTCGCGCGCGCTCGGCTACCAGCAGGTGCTCGCGGCGCTCGCCGGGGAGTGCACCCTGGAGGAGGCGCGGTCCGAGACGGTCCGTGCCACCAAGCGCTTCGCGCGCCGTCAGGATTCATGGTTCAGGCGCGATCCCCGGGTGCACTGGTTGAGTGGGGCCGCGGCGGACCTGACGGAACTTCCGCGGCTCGCGTTGTCGTTGGTCGAACGACCGGTTACAGCCTGATCACGTCATGGCATCGGGACGCCCAGGCCGTCATCCGGGCCTGTGACGCCGTGCCATCATCGAGCTTCGATCGACCAAGTGGAGTCCTAGTTGGGAGGGCGCGTGGCGATGGAGGCCGGCCCTCGTGACACCGCACACGGCACCGAACACCTCACCACCGAGCGGGGTGCACCGGAGCAGGAGACGACCGACCGCCTCAGTCCGGACGGACCGGACGAGACGCAGGGCGGCGTGACCGACGACGGCCCCGAGCCGGACGAGATGTTCGCGGGCGGTGACGAGGTCGAGGTCGAGCTGCGCCCGCAGCGCCGGCTGCGCATCTGGCAGCTCGCGCCCATCGTCGGGCTGGCCGCGCTCGGCTCCCTGATGTTCGCCTTCCCGCTCGCCTTCGACTTCGGCGACAGCGGCGCAGTGATCGCCATGCTGGGGCTGCTGATCTGCTCCTGCGCGGCCGGCTGGGGCATGATGGCCGCCCGCAGGGTGGGCTCCACCTGGCCGGGCCTGCCGCCCCGGGGCTCCGGGCGCAGACCCGACTGGCGGGTCGTGACCGCCTACGCCGTGATGGTCGCCGCGGTGGTGGCCCTGGCGGTCTGGCGGGTGGCGCGGCTCCGCTGACGCCTCCCCGCGCGTACCGGTCCACCGGCGGCGGCGTGCTGTCAGGGGCACCCCTTACGATCGAGGGATGAGCACGCGGATCGCCTTCCTCAAGGGGCACGGCACGGAGAACGACTTCGTGATCGTCCCGGACCCCGAGAACGCCATCGACCTGGCCCCGGCCGCCGTCGCCGCCCTGTGCGACCGCCGCGCGGGCATCGGCGGCGACGGACTGCTGCACGTGGTGCGGTCCGCGGCGCACCCCGAGGCGCGGGCCATGGCGGCGCGGGCCGAGTGGTTCATGGACTACCGCAACGGCGACGGCTCGATCGCGGAGATGTGCGGCAACGGAGTGCGGGTGTTCGCGCGCTACCTCCAGCGCGCCGGGCACGTGTCCGAGGGCGACATCGCGGTCGCCACGCGCGGGGGCGTGAAGACCGTGCACATCGCCAAGGACGGTGACATCACCGTCGGCATGGGCCGGGCGCTGCTCCCCGAGGGCGACGTCACCGTGAGCGTCGGCGGGCGCAGCTGGCCGGCGCGGAACGTGAACATGGGCAACCCGCACGCCGTGGCCTTCGTGGACGACCTCGCCCACGCGGGCGATCTCCTCACCCCGCCCCCGTTCGGCCCGGCATCCGCCTACCCGGACGGCGTGAACGTGGAGTTCGTCGCCGACCGCGGCCCGCGGCACGTGGCGCTGCGGGTGCACGAACGCGGATCCGGCGAGACCCGCTCCTGCGGCACGGGCGCGTGCGCGGTCGCCGTGGCCGCCGCCCGCCGCGACGGCGCCGACCCGAGCGTCACCGGCACCCCGGTGACGTACACCGTGGACGTGCCCGGCGGCACCCTCGTGATCACCGAACGGCCCGACGGCGAGATCGAGATGACCGGTCCGGCGGTGATCGTCGCCGAGGGCGTGATCGAGCCCGAGTGGCTGGAGAACGCCCTGCGCTGACCGGGGCGTCGGCTCGGTATGACAGCCTCCTGCCTGGCTGGCGGGCGCATCCGCAGGGCCGGAAGGGTGCTCGCCTTCAAGATCATGGAGAACCCCCGGCCCGGTGGCGTGAAAAAGCCCCTGGTCGACCTTCGCTCGAAGGGGTGATCCGTTTCACGCTCGGCCGGAGGCGGTCGGTCCGAGGGGGTCCGGCTCGGTAGCATCAAGCACCGGCCCGGACGGGGGGCGAACGCCGTTCCCTGAGCCCGAGTCCGCCCTGGGGCGCGTCGTCCGCCGGTCCACGCAGCCGGAGGTGCCCATGAACGCGGAGGCCGCGAATCCTGCGACCCCAGGCCCTGTGACATCTGGTCACGTCACGCCCGCGGGGTCGCGCAGGAAGGCCCGCCCCCGGCTCGACCTGCGCCGACTGGGCCGTGCCGCGCTGCTCGGCCCCGCCGCCCGCGACCGGCTCCCCGACGCCATCGGACACGTGGTCGACGCCCACCGCGCCCACCACCCCGACGCCGACCTCGAACCCCTGCGCCGCGCCTACCTCCTGGCCGAGTCCTCCCACCGCGGCCAGATGCGCAAGAGCGGTGAGCCGTACATCACGCACCCGCTCGCGGTGACCCTGATCCTCGCCGAACTCGGCGCCGAGACCACGACGTTGACCGCCTCCCTGCTCCACGACACCGTCGAGGACACGGAGGTGACGCTGGATCAGGTGGGCGAGCAGTTCGGCGAGGAGGTCCGCTATCTCGTCGACGGCGTCACCAAGCTGGAGAAGGTCGACTACGGCGCCGCCGCCGAGCCCGAGACCTTCCGCAAGATGCTCGTCGCCACCGGCAACGACGTCCGTGTGATGTCGATCAAACTCGCCGACCGGCTGCACAACATGCGCACCCTCGGCGTGATGCGCCCCGAGAAACAGGAACGCATCGCCAAGGTGACACGTGACGTCCTGATCCCGCTCGCCGAACGGCTCGGCGTCCAGGCGCTCAAGACGGAACTGGAGGACCTGGTCTTCGCGATCCTCCACCCCGAGGAGTACGAGCACACGCGCGAGCTGATCGTCCGCAACGCCGCCCGCGCGGACGACCCGCTCGCCGACGTCGCCGACGACGTGCGCAAGGTGCTCCGCGAGGCCGACATCACCGCCGAAGTCCTCATCCGTCCGCGCCACTTCGTCTCCGTGCACCGCGTGTCCCGCAGACGCGGGGCACTGCGCGGCGCCGACTTCGGCCGGCTGCTGGTGCTGGTGAACGAGGACGCCGACTGCTACGGCGTCCTGGGCGAGCTGCACACCTGCATGACGCCCGTGGTCTCGGAGTTCAAGGACTTCATCGCCGTACCGAAGTTCAACCTGTACCAGTCGCTGCACACCGCCGTGGCCGGTGCGGACGGACAGGTCGTCGAGGTCCTCATCCGCACCCACCAGATGCACAAGGTCGCCGAGGCCGGGGTCGTCGCCCTCGGCAACCCCTACGCCGCACCGCCGGAGGAGCAGTCCGCGAGCGACGGCGAACGCGTCGACCCCACCCGGCCCGGCTGGCTCTCCCGGCTGCTGGAATGGCAGCGGGCCGCGCCCGACCCCGACACCTTCTGGTCCACCCTGCGCGAGGACCTCGCCCAGGACCGTGAGATCACCGTCTTCCGCCCCGACGGGGGCACCCTGGGCCTGCCCGAGGGGGCGACCTGTGTGGACGCCGCCTACGCGCAGTACGGCGAGGACGCCCATGCCTGCATCGGGGCCCGGGTCAACGGCCGGCTGGCGACCCTGAGCACCGTCCTCAAGGACGGCGACACCGTTCAGTTGCTGATGGGCCAGGACGCGGCCTCCGAGCCCTCCCGGGAGTGGCTGGAGCACGCCCACACCCCCGCCGCGCGGATCGCCATCCAGCGGTGGCTGACCGCCCACCCCGCACCGGACGAGGCGCCCGGGACCGAACCGGAGGAGGTCGCCCGGCCGCTCGCCGACGACCCCGCGCCGTCACCGGCCCCGGCCGCTCCGGCCCCCGGCCGTCCCACCGCCGCCCAGGTCCTGGCCGACCGGGCCGGCGCGACCGTACGGCTCGCCGGCTGCTGTACGCCCGTACCGCCCGACGAGGTGACCGGCTTCGCCGTGCGCGGGGGAGCGGTCACCGTGCACCGGACCGGGTGCGCCGTGGTGGCGCGCATGAGGAGCGCGGGGCGCGCGGAGGTCGGCGTGCGCTGGGGGGAGGGCGCCGAGTGCCGGGTCACGCTGGTCGCGGAGTCCTTCGTCCGCCCGCATCTGCTCGCGGACCTCACCGAGGCCATGGCCCTCGAAGGCGCCGAGATCGTCTCCGCGACCGTCGAACCCCCGGACCGGCAGCAGGTGCGGCACACCTACACCGTGCAGCTGCCGGACGCCGCCCACCTGCCCGCCCTCATGCGCGCGATGCGCGAGGTGGCCGGCGTGTACGACGTGAGCCGGGCCCAGCCGCAGGCCCCCGGCGCCTGACCGGAGCGCGGAGCGTCCGAGCGGCGGTGTGATTACCCGATCGGGTGGGCCGGAAGCGCGCCGTCACCGCGGCACACGCGCGCGCTGATAGCCGTGGGGAATGCTGCTCATCCCCCACAGACGAACCCTCCGCACCGGGACCGGTCGCACACGTCACCGCCGGACGGCCACGGCGCTGCTCGCCTCCGCCGGCTCCGTCTGCCTGCTCGCCGCGAGCGCCCCCGCCGTCCCGCTCGGCATCGGTGACCGGCTCTTCCCGCACCTCGGCAACCCCGGATACGACGTGCTGGCGTACGACATCGCCCTCGACTACCCCGGCCGCAACGACCGGCCGCTCGAAGCCGTCACCACGATCGACGCCCGTCTCACCGCCGACCTGGACCGGATCAACCTCGACTTCGCGCACGGCACGGTCCGCTCCGTCGAGGTCGACGGCGGTCCGGCCGGCTTCACGGGTGCCGGAGAGGACCTGGTGATCACGCCCGAGGACGGCCTGGACGAGGGCGAGCGGACCAGGATCACCATCCGGCACACCAGCGACCCCGTGGCCGCCGAGGGCCGCGAGGGCGGCTGGGTGCGCACCGCGGACGGCCTCGCCATGGCCAACCAGGCCGACGCCGCCCACCTGGTGTTCCCGTGCAACGACCACCCCTCGGACAAGGCGCTGTTCACCTTCCGGATCACCGCCCCCGACGGCCACACGGCCGTCGCGAACGGGCTGCCCGCCGGCGTCGACCGCACGCGCGGGGCCGCCACCTGGACGTACCGGACCCGCCACCCCATGGCCACCGAACTCGCCCAGGTCTCCCTCGGCCGTTCCACCGTCCTGCGCCGCACCGGCCCGCACGGGCTGCCCCTGCGGGACGTCGTGCCCACCGCGCACCGCGCGGAGCTCGAACCGTGGACGGCGAAGACCCCCGCCCAGATCTCCTGGATGGAGGAGCGGGTGGGCCGCTACCCGTTCGAGACCTACGGCCTGCTCCTCGCCGACGCGTCCACCGGCTTCGCGCTGGAGACCCAGACCCTCTCCCTCTTCGAACGGGACCTGTTCACCGATCCGGCCCTCCCCGCCTGGTACGTCGAGTCGATCATGGTGCACGAGCTGGCCCACCAGTGGTTCGGCAACAGCGTCGGCCCCCGCACCTGGTCCGACCTGTGGCTCAACGAGGGCCACGCCACCTGGTACGAGGCGCTGTACGCCGAGGAGCGGGGCGGCAGAACCCTCGAGGCCCGGATGAAGGCCGCCTACGAGGCGTCCGACGGCTGGCGAGCGGCCGGCGGACCCCCCGCCGCGCCGAAGCCCCCGGAGCCGGGCCGGAAGATCGGCATCTTCCGGCCGAACGTCTACTCCGGCGCCGCGCTCGTCCTGTACGCCCTGCGCGAGGAGATCGGCCGCGCCGCCTTCGAGCGCCTGGAACGCGACTGGGTCACCCGCCACCGCAACGGAACCGCCTCCACCTCCGACTTCGTCCGGCTGGCGTCCCACGTCGCCGGACGCGACCTGACCGGCTTCCTGCGCCCCTGGCTGTACGGAGCCACGACCCCGCCGATGCCGGGCCACCCGGAATGGACGTCCGCGGCCCGGTCCGCGCCGCCCGCCCGGCGGCCGGTCGCCCCCGCGCATCGACCGGGCGGAAGCCGGGAATAACACGGTGACGAGACGAGCCGTACCGTGCGACCATCGTCAGGTCCGCACAGCACGGGAGCCGGGAATCTCCCGGACGTCCCGGACGTTGTGGACAGTGACGGAGGGTCCCGCGGACCGGCTCCGTCGCCGCAGAAGGTTCACCGACGACGTAAGGACCCAATGACCTCCTCTTCTTCCCCTTCCCAGGACACCAAGCGCCTCGCGCACACCCATCCCGAGGGTCTTCGGGCCGATGCCCTGATGGAAGAGGACGTCGCCTGGAGCCTCGACATCGACGGAGAGCGGGACGGCGACCAGTTCGACCGCTCCGAGCGCGCGGCCCTGCGCCGTGTCGCCGGCCTCTCCACCGAGCTCGAGGACGTCACCGAGGTCGAGTACCGGCAGCTCCGCCTGGAGCGGGTCGTGCTCGTCGGGGTGTGGACCTCGGGAACCGTGCAGGACGCGGAGAACTCCCTGGCGGAGCTCGCCGCCCTCGCGGAGACGGCGGGCGCCCTCGTGCTCGACGGCGTGATCCAGCGCCGCGACAAGCCCGACGCCGCCACCTACATCGGCTCCGGCAAGGCCGAGGAACTGCGCGACATCGTGCTCGACACGGGCGCGGACACCGTCATCTGCGACGGTGAGCTCAGCCCCGGCCAGCTCATCCACCTCGAGGACGTCGTCAAGGTCAAGGTCATCGACCGCACGGCCCTGATCCTCGACATCTTCGCCCAGCACGCCAAGTCCCGAGAGGGCAAGGCGCAGGTCGCGCTCGCGCAGATGCAGTACATGCTGCCGCGGCTGCGCGGCTGGGGTCAGTCGCTGTCCCGTCAGATGGGCGGCGGCAAGGGCGGCGGCCTCGCCACCCGTGGTCCCGGTGAGACCAAGATCGAGACGGACCGGCGTCGGATCCGCGAGAAGATGGCGAAGATGCGCCGGGAGATCGCGGAGATGAAGACCGGCCGCGAGATCAAGCGCCAGGAGCGCAAGCGCCACAAGGTGCCGTCCGTGGCCATCGCGGGCTACACCAACGCCGGCAAGTCCTCGCTGCTCAACCGCCTCACGGGCGCGGGCGTGCTGGTCGAGAACGCCCTGTTCGCGACCCTCGACCCGACCGTGCGCCGGGCCGAGACCCCGAGCGGGCGGCTGTACACACTGGCCGACACGGTCGGCTTCGTCCGGCACCTGCCGCACCACCTGGTCGAGGCGTTCCGCTCCACGATGGAGGAGGTCGGCGACGCCGACCTGATCCTGCACGTGGTGGACGGTTCGCACCCGGTCCCGGAGGAGCAGCTGGCCGCCGTGCGCGAGGTGATCAGGGACGTCGGCGCCACCGACGTACCCGAGATCGTGGTGATCAACAAGGCCGACGCGGCCGATCCGCTGACGCTCCAGCGGCTGCTGCGGGTGGAGAAGCGCTCCATCGCGGTCTCGGCCCGCACCGGCCGGGGCATCCCGGAGCTGCTGGCGCTGATCGACAGCGAGCTGCCCCGCCCGTCCGTGGAGATCGAGGCGCTCGTGCCCTACACCCACGGCAAGCTGGTCGCCCGCGCCCATGACGAGGGTGAGGTGATCTCCGAGGAGCACACCCCGGAGGGCACCCTGCTCAAGGTGCGGGTGCACGAGGAGCTGGCGGCGGAACTCACGCCGTACGTTCCCGCCCCGGCCGGCTGAGCCGCTCACGGCAGAGTGAAGGCCCGCCCCCTGCTCACGGCAGGGGGCGGGCCCTCGTCATGCGCGGATCACCGGCCGCCGTAGGTCTCGCTCATGTTCCGGTACAGCGCCTCGGCGTCCTCGCCGAGCCGTGGGCCCGCCGGCCAGGTGTTGTCCATCGGACCGATCGAGGTGTCGGACGGGATCTTCACCTCGCCGCCGTCGCCGTCGGCGGCCCGGGAGGCGGTGGCGCCGGGCTTGCCGTCCGCCTCGTCCCTTCCCGGAACCGCCGCAGGTGGTCGCGGTGAGCGCCGGGACGGCGACGAGTCCGGCGGCGGTGAGGACGGTGCGACGGCCACGCCCGAACGGCGCGGACGCAGGTGTGGACCCCATGGTGCGACGACCGCCGTGAAAGCGAACGGATGCGCCGCCGCGCGTGCGTGCTCGGCCCGGGCTCCGGCGCCGGGTGCCGTCACCCGTCCGGTCCCGCGCGCGGCGGCACGCGGGACCGGACGTGCCGGTCACCGGCCGGCGAACTTCTCGCTGACCGCGTCGTACACGCCCCTGGCCTCGTCGCCCAGCCGCGGACCGGCCAGCCAGCCCGACGTCACCGGGCCGATGGAGGTGTTGGACACCAGCGCCGGCTTCCCGTCCGAACCCGTCGCGACCCAGCCGCCGCCGGACGAACCGGCGGTCATGCTGCACCCGATGCGGTACATCGTCGGGTCCGACGCGCTGAGCGACAGCCGACCGGGCTCGTCCTGGCAGCGGTACAGCGTCTGGCCGTCGTACGGCGGGGCGGCCGGGTAACCGATCGCCGTGATCTCCTCCACCTCCGGCACCGCGGGAGCGCCGAAGTCCACCGGGAGGGCCGAACCGACCGTCTCCTCCAGCGACTTGCCGCCACTGCCCTTCTCCGGCGTCACATGGATGACCGCGAAGTCGTACGAGGCGCCGTCCCCGCCCGTGGAACCGCCCTGCTCGATCCACTGGTCCGAGGTCTGCGCCCAGTCGCCCCACCAGACGCCGTGCGGAGCGATCTCCTCCTTCGTGGCGGTCTCCAGCTCCTTCGCCGACCTGCCCGCATCGTTGTACGACGGCACGAAGGCGATGTTGCGGTACCAGCCGCCCTTCTTGCCCGCGTGCACACAATGGCCCGCCGTCCACACCATGTTGGACTTGCCCGGGTTGGCCGGGTCCTGCACCACCGTGGCCGAGCAGACCATCGTGCCCTCGGGCGAGTCGAAGAACACCTTGCCCGCCGTGGGGGCGTTGGCGTGGTACGACGGCGCGACGGCCTCCGCCCGCACCGGCTCCGGAGTCGGGTCCGTCACGCCCTGGTCACCGGAGATGTCGCTCTCGTCGACCTCCTGGTCCGGTTCCTCGGCGTCCCGCATGCGGTCCGGGTCCCACAGGTCCTCGATGATCGGGTTGATGAAGTCGTTGGCCTCGCGGAGCCAGTCGTCCTTGCTCCAGTCCTTCCAGGCGCCGTTCCTCCACTTGTCGACGTCGATCCCGTGCTCCTTGAGCCGGTCCTTGATGTCGTCCGGGATCTTGAGCTTGCCGTCGTCGGCAGCGGCCGTCGTGGAGCCCTCGGCGTCGGCGTCGGTGTCCCCCGAACCGCAGGCGGTGGCGGTGAGGGCGAGCGCCGAGGCGAGTGCGACAGCGGCCAGGACGGGGGAGGTCCGGCGTGCCCGCCCCCCTCGGCGAGCGGTGGACGACGGCCGTATGGATCGCATGATCTGACTCCCCCTGGAACGAACGGACTTGGTGCTTCGGCCGTGATCCCGCCCCGGCCCGCGCGGAGTTCGGGGGCGCTCCCACGGCCTTCGGGAACGGCACCACACACTATGCGCTCGCTGCGGGGGACGTCCGACGGAACGGCAACGGTTCGGCTACAAGCCGCCTGACCTGGCCGATCGTCCGGAGATACGCCGATGTGAGGGCGGTGGGAACCGGGTTGCCGGACCAGGGGGCCGGGGATCCCGGAGCGACCCGTTCCGAGGCCGGCGGTCCCCGGGTTGCCGGACCGGGGGGCCGGGGATCCCGGAGCGACCCGTAACCCGGTGGGTGGTCCACGGTTGGTAGCGGTGGGGGTCCGCCGCCCGCACGCGGACGCCCCCCACACACGGCGGCCCGCGACCGCCCGCGGGGAGCCCCGCCCTCCGGCCGCCGCCCCGTACGGACGGGCTGACGGCACGCAACCCCGCTCCCGTCACCGCACCATTTCCCGAGGACCCGCCTTGCACACGACCCCCGCACCGGCCGACCGCACGAACCCCGTGGTTCCCCACCAGGAGAGGACCCCGTCCCCCACCGAGTGGTCCGGAAGCACCGGCACGAGCCCCCTGGACCACCCCGACCCGCACCGGGCGGCCCAGGCGGCGGCCACGGAGAACCTCCTGCGCTGCTGGGTACGCGAGACCCGCCCGTCCGCTCCGGAGGGTGACACCCTGCGCCTCCCCCTGCCGGCCAGCGGCACGTCCCTGCTCGTCCCCGTTCTCCACTGGTCCCCGACCGGCTGGCACCGCTTCGGACCTCCCCGCCTGGCCGACGCCCCGGCCTCCGCCCCGCCGGCCGACGCCGGCCTGCTCGCCGCCCTCCTCGGCAGGGAGGACGCCGGCCTCCCGGAACCGGCACGTCCGCCGGCGGGCGACGGCACCGACCTGGTCGCGCGCGTCGCCGACTCCGTACGGCGTGTCACCGCCTTCCTCAGCGACCGGCGGGCGAACACGGCCGACCATCCCGACCTCTTCCTCGCCGCCGAGCAGTCCCTCGTCCTCGGCCATCCGCTGCACCCGGACCCGAAGAGCCGCGAGGGCCTCTCCGACGCCGAGGCCCAGCGGTACTCGCCCGAGGTGCGCGGCTGCTTCCCGCTGCACTGGATGGCTGTCGCCCCGTCCCTGCTCGCCACCGACTCCGCGTGGACCGAGCGTGGACGCCCCGTCGCCGCGGCCCGTCTCACCGCGCGTCTCGCGGGCCCCGGGCTGCCGCTGCCCGACGGCTACGCGGCCCTCCCCGTGCACCCCTGGCAACTGCGCCAGGTCCACCACCGCCCCGACGTCAGCGCCCTGCTGGAGGCCGGACTGCTCCGTGACCTCGGCGGCCACGGCGCCCCCTGGCACCCCACCTCCTCCGTACGCACCGTCCACCGGACCGGCGCCCCGGCCATGCTCAAGCTGTCGCTGGGCCTGCGCATCACCAACTCCCGCCGGGAGAACCTCCGCAAGGAACTCCACCGGGGGGTCGAGGTCCACCGTCTGCTGCGCACCGGACTGTCCCAGCGGTGGCGGGCCGCGCACCCCGGCTTCGACATCGTCCGGGACCCGGCCTGGATCGCCGTGGACACACCGGCCGGCGACCCCGTGCCCGGACTCGACGCGGTGATCCGGCACAACCCGTTCCGGCCGCACGACGACGTCGCCTGCGTCGCCGGGCTGCTCTCGCCGCGGCCCCGTCCCGGTGGCCGTACGGCGTCCCGGCTGGCCGAGATCGTCACCCGCCTCGCCGCCCGCACGGGGCGGCCGCCCGGGGCCGTCGCCGCCGAGTGGTTCCTGCGGTACCTGGAACACGTGGTGCGGCCCGTGCTGTGGCTGGACGGAGAGGCCGGCATCGCCCTCGAGGCGCACCAGCAGAACACCCTGCTGCTCCTGGACGCCGACGGATGGCCCGCGGGCGGACGCCACCGGGACAACCAGGGCTACTACTTCCGCGCGTCGCGACGCGCGGAACTCGACGCCCGGCTGCCCGGCATCGGCGAGCACAGCGACACCTTCGTCTCCGACGAGGTCACCGACGAACGCTTCGCCTACTACGTGGGCGTCAACAACGTCCTCGGTCTCATCGGCGCCTTCGGCTCCCAGCGCCTGGCCGACGAACGGCTGCTGCTCGCCGCCCTCCGCCGGTTCCTCACCGAAGTGTCCGCCGGACCGGCCCGGACGCGCAGCACGCTGCCCGCCCATCTGCTGGACTCGCCCGTCCTGCGCTGCAAGGCGAACCTGCTGACCCGGCTGCACGGACTCGACGAGCTCGTCGGCCCGGTCGACACCCAGTCCGTCTACGTCACCATCGCCAACCCCCTGCACGCGTGAGCTCCGACCACATCGACGACTGGGGCCCGGTCCGCACTCCCGCGGGCCTGTTCCGGCTCGTCCCCGTCCGGGTCGAACGGGACCTGCCCCTCCTGTCGCGGTGGATGAACGACCCGGCCGTCGCCGCGTACTGGGAACTCTCCGGACCGCCGGCCGTGACCGCCCGCCACCTGCGGGCCCAGCTCGCCGGGGACGGACACGGAGTTCCGTGCGTCGGCGTCCTGGACGGTACGCCGATGAGCTACTGGGAGGTCTACCGCGCGGACCTCGACCCCTTGGCCCGCCACTACCCGGCCCGGCCCCACGACACCGGGATCCACGTCCTCATCGGCGCCGCCGGCGACCGGGGGAGGGGCCTGGGCAGCGTCCTGCTCGGAGCGGTCGCCGACCTCGCCCTTGCCCGAAGGCCCGCCTCGACGCGCGTCGTCGCGGAACCCGACCTGCGCAACACCGCCTCCGTCACCGCCTTCCTCAACGCCGGCTTCCGCTTCTCGGCCGAGGTCGAGCTGCCCGCCAAACGGGCCGCCCTCATGGTCCGGGACCGCTCCCTGCGCCATCTGACGCAGCGCTCCGTCCCCGCACCGTCCGCCACCCCCCTCCGCCCCGGCCAGGAGTCCCCGCCGTGATCCTGTCTCCCGCCCCCGCCGTGATCGCACGAATGTCAGCGACGGGCCGTAGGGTGGTCGCGCTATGACGAAGCCCTCACTCCACGAACTCCTGCACGCCGCCGTCACCGCCGTCGGCGGCACGGAGCGCCCCGGCCAGGTGGCCATGGCCGAAGCCGTCGCCGAGGCGATCGACGACGGAGCCCATCTGCTGGTCCAGGCCGGCACCGGCACCGGAAAGTCGCTGGGCTACCTGGTGCCCGCGCTCGCGCAGGGGGAGCGGGTGGTGGTGGCGACGGCCACCCTGGCCCTGCAGCGCCAGCTGGTGGAGCGGGACCTGCCGCGCACGGTGGAGTCACTGCACCCGCTGCTGCGCCGCCGCCCGGAGTTCGCGATGCTCAAGGGCCGCTCCAACTACCTGTGCCTGCACCGGCTGCACGAGGGCGTGCCGCAGGACGAGGAAGAGGGCCTCTTCGACCAGTTCGAGGCGGCCGCGCCCACCAGCAGACTGGGCCAGGACCTGCTGCGCCTGCGCGACTGGTCCGACGAGACGGAGACCGGCGACCGGGACGACCTCACGCCGGGGGTGTCCGACCGGGCCTGGTCCCAGGTGTCGGTGTCGTCGCGGGAGTGCCTGGGCGCCACGAAGTGCGCCTACGGCGCCGAGTGCTTCGCCGAGGCGGCCCGCGAGCGCGCCAAGCTGGCCGAGGTGGTCGTCACCAACCACGCCCTGCTCGCGATCGACGCCATCGAGGGGGCGCCGGTGCTTCCGCAGCACGAGGTGCTGATCGTCGACGAGGCCCACGAGCTGGTCTCCCGGGTCACCGGGGTCGCCACCGGGGAGCTCACCCCCGGGCAGGTCAACCGCGCGGTGCGGCGCGCCGCGAAGCTCGTCGACGAGAAGGCCGCCGACCAGCTCCAGACCGCCTCCGAAGGGTTCGAACGGCTGATGGAGCTGGCCCTTCCGGGCCGGCTGGAGGAGATCCCGGAGGATCTCGGCTACGCGCTCATGGCGCTGCGCGACGCCTGCCGCACGGTCATCTCCGCCCTCGGCAACACCCGCGACAAGTCCGTCCAGGACGAGGACGCGGTCCGCAAACAGGCGCTGGCCTCCGTGGAGAGCGTCCACGACGTGGCGGAGCGGATCACGAACGGCTCCGAGTGGGACGTCGTCTGGTACGAGCGCCACGAGCCCCGCGGCGGAGCCGCTCATCGATGGAGCGGGGCCTCCCTGCGCGTCGCCCCGATGTCCGTCTCGGGCCTGCTGCGGGAGAAGCTCTTCACCGACCGTTCCGTGATCCTGACCTCGGCGACGCTGAAGCTGGGCGGCGACTTCAACGGTGTGGGAGCCTCACTGGGGCTCGGTCCCGAGGGCGCCGAGGGCGATGACCTCCCCCAGTGGAAGGGCGTCGACGTCGGTTCGCCGTTCGACTACCCCAGGCAGGGCATCCTCTACGTCGCCAAGCATCTGGCGCGCCCGGCCCGTGACGGTGATCGCGGGGACATGCTGGACGAGCTCACCGAGCTGATCCAGGCGGCGGGCGGCCGCACCCTGGGGCTGTTCTCCTCGATGCGGGCCGCCCAGCTCGCCGCCGAGGAGCTGCGCTCCCGCATCCCGGAGTTCCCGATCCTGCTCCAGGGCGAGGAGACGCTCGGCGAGCTGATCAAGAACTTCGCGGCCGACCCGAAGACCTGCCTTTTCGGCACGCTGTCGCTGTGGCAGGGGGTCGACGTACCGGGTCCGAGCTGCCAGCTGGTGGTCATGGACAAGATTCCCTTCCCGCGCCCGGACGACCCCTTGATGAGCGCCCGCCAGAAGGCCGTGGAGGAAGCCGGCGGCAACGGCTTCATGGCGGTCGCCGCCACCCACGCGGCGCTGCTGATGGCGCAGGGCGCCGGCCGTCTGGTACGCGCCTCGGGCGACCGGGGCGTGGTGGCCGTACTGGACCAGCGGCTGGCCACTGCCCGGTACGGCAGCTATCTGAAGGCCTCACTGCCCGACTTCTGGTACACCACGGACCGCAACCAGGTCAGGAAGTCGCTGGCCGCCATCGACGCGGCGGCGCAGGAGGCGGAGGCCGGGTCGGCGGCGCAGTGAGGGAAGTGGCGTGTTGCGGCACGCCACTCACCGAAGCGGAAACTGCGGTCGGGTCGGTCCGTCCGTCCGGACAGCGCAGGACCCCGGAACCGGCGCAGAGGTCCCGGGGCCCGGTCAGGGGGCGGGGCGGCGTCAGGGCCGGCCCGCGCCGTGCTCAGACGCGTCGCAGAACGGCCACCACCTTGCCCAGAATGGTCGCGTCGTCGCCCGGGATCGGCTCGTAGGCCGCGTTGTGCGGGAGCAGCCAGACATGGCCGTCCTCGCGCTTGAAGCGCTTGACGGTCGCCTCGCCGTCGAGCATGGCCGCCACGATGTCCCCGTTCTCGGCGACCGGCTGGCGGCGGACCGTGACCCAGTCGCCGTCACAGATCGCCGCCTCGATCATGGAGTCACCCACGACCTTCAGCACGAACAGCTCACCGTCACCGACGAGCTGCCGGGGCAGCGGGAAGACGTCCTCGACGGACTCCTCGGCGAGGATCGGCCCACCGGCGGCGATACGGCCGACCAGCGGCACGTAGGACGCGGCCGGCTTGCCCGCGGTGTCCGTGGGCTGCACGGAGGCGGCCTGGTCGGAGCCGCGCACCTCGTAGGCGCGCGGGCGGTGCGGGTCGCGGCGCAGGAAGCCCTTGCGCTCCAGGGCCATCAGCTGGTGGGCCACGGAGGACGTGCTGGAGAGGCCGACCGCCTGGCCGATCTCGCGCATCGACGGCGGGTAGCCGCGGCGCTGCACGGAGTCCCTGATGACCTCGATCACCCGGCGCTGGCGGTCGGTGAGTCCGGAGCTGTCCGCCCGGATGCCGGGAGGTCGGCCCGGCAGGGAGCGCTTGTGCCCCTCGGGATTCGTGGCTTCGTTCATCGCGTGCACCGGCTCGATCCGGCCCTGGGGGCGGTCCTGGGCAGTGATGGCGGCACTGTCTGCGGTGGTGGTCACGTCGGCCCCTCTCGATGGTCTCCCTGCAGCACAACGGTAGTTGCTTTCGAAAGGTTGCGCCAAACACACGTTCGAGTGAAAAAACGCGAATCGCCGTACGCAATCTCTCGCCGAGGTGTATTGGTCGCCACGTTTCCTGCCGGACAAACGGGCCAATTGTTGTATTGTTCACCGCCGGGGTGATGACCTCGCGGCCGCGGACCTCAGTCTGCCATCGGGTGCCTCCAGGGGTGTGGAGCGGCCCCCGCTCTCCCCGGGAGTCGCACATCCCCTCCCCGTCTCCGGCGCGGCCTCCCCCGTCCCGCGGTGTCCGGCGTACCCTGCCCGCCCTGACGCGTGCGACACGCGTGCAGTCATGGATGTATGAGCCAATCCCCACATCTAGTGGTTGGATTGCGGCAGCAGCCCAGAAGTTGTGGTCCCCCCGGTCTTCGGGCCTTCCGCGATCGCCTATGCTGGTGCTGCTTCGTGAGGCCCAAGAGATCTCGTGAGGCCATTGAGTCTGCTGTGAGGAGGGTTGGGAGTTCATGCACTGCCCCTTCTGCAGGCACCCCGACAGCCGTGTCGTCGACAGCCGTACGACCGACGACGGCACGTCGATCCGCAGGCGCCGCCAGTGTCCGGACTGCTCCCGTCGTTTCACGACCGTGGAGACGTGTTCGCTCATGGTGGTCAAGCGGTCCGGAGTCACCGAGCCCTTCAGCCGCACCAAGGTCATCAACGGCGTGCGCAAGGCGTGCCAGGGGCGGCCCGTCACCGAGGACGCCCTCGCCCAGCTCGGGCAGCGTGTCGAGGAGGCGGTGCGGGCCACCGGGAGCGCCGAGCTGACCACCCACGACGTGGGGCTGGCCATTCTCGGCCCGTTGCAGGAACTCGACCTCGTCGCCTATCTGCGGTTCGCGTCCGTCTACCGGGCGTTCGGCTCGCTGGAGGACTTCGAGGCCGCGATCGCGGAACTCAGGCGGGCGGAGCGGCCCGCCGCGGGCGACGGCGGCGGGGACGGCGAGGGTGCCGGCCCGGGGGGCCGGGAGGACGACAGCGGGTCCGGCGGGGCCGTCCAGGTCCCCGAACCCGCTTCCGCCGCCGACTGACCGGCGGGCCGGCCCGGCACGCCGATGCGGGGACCGGCCGGGCGGCGGCGATGAGAAGACCTGTTGCGGGCAGATGAGTGGGTGCCCGCAGCACCAGACAGAACACCGTGCCACGGGAACATTCGGGGCACTTCAGGGCGTTTTCGCCCGTACAGGGAGGCGGCATGACAGAGACGGCGAGCGGTCCGGCGCGGAGTCCCCGAGCCAAGAGCAACAAGGCCGGCAAGGGACTGCGTGTCGAGCGCATCCACACCACTCCCGGAGTCCACCCGTACGACGAGGTGGCCTGGGAGCGCCGTGACGTCGTCATGACCAACTGGCGCGACGGCTCGGTCAACTTCGAGCAGCGCGGCGTCGAGTTCCCCGACTTCTGGTCGGTGAACGCGGTCAACATCGTCACCAGCAAGTACTTCCGGGGCGCCGTGGGCACCCCGCAGCGCGAGACCGGCCTCAAGCAGCTGATCGACCGCATCGTGAAGACGTACCGGAAGGCCGGTGAGGAGTACAAGTACTTCGCCTCGCCCGCCGACGCCGAGATCTTCGAGCACGAGCTGGCGTACGCCCTCCTGCACCAGATCTTCAGCTTCAACAGCCCCGTGTGGTTCAACGTGGGCACGCCCCAGCCGCAGCAGGTCTCCGCCTGCTTCATCCTGTCCGTCGACGACTCCATGGAGTCGATCCTCGACTGGTACAAGGAAGAGGGCATGATCTTCAAGGGCGGTTCCGGCGCCGGCCTGAACCTCTCCCGCATCCGCTCCTCCAAGGAGCTGCTGTCCTCCGGCGGCAACGCCTCCGGCCCGGTCTCCTTCATGCGCGGAGCCGACGCCTCCGCCGGAACGATCAAGTCCGGTGGCGCCACCCGCCGCGCGGCCAAGATGGTCGTCCTCGACGTGGACCACCCGGACATCGAGGACTTCATCGAGACCAAGGTCAAGGAAGAGGAGAAGATCCGCGTCCTGCGCGACGCGGGCTTCGACATGGACCTGGGCGGCGACGACATCACGTCCGTCCAGTACCAGAACGCCAACAACTCGGTCCGCGTCAACGACGAGTTCATGCAGGCGGTCGAGCAGGGCGGCAAGTTCGGCCTGCGTGCCCGGATGACCGGCGAGGTCATCGAGGAGGTCGACGCCAAGGCGCTCTTCCGCAAGCTCGCCGAGGCCGCGTGGGCCTGTGCCGACCCGGGCATCCAGTACGACGGTGTCATCAACAACTGGCACACCTGCCCCGAGTCCGGCCGGATCACCGCGTCGAACCCGTGCAGCGAGTACATGCACCTGGACAACACGTCCTGCAACCTGGCCTCGCTGAACCTGATGAAGTTCCTCAAGGACGACGGCCAGGGCAACCAGTCGTTCGAGACCGAGCGCTTCCAGAAGGTCGTCGAGCTGGTCATCACCGCGATGGACATCTCGATCTGCTTCGCGGACTTCCCGACCCAGAAGATCGGCGAGAACACCCGCGCCTTCCGCCAGCTCGGCATCGGCTACGCCAACCTCGGCGCCCTGCTGATGGCGACCGGCCACGCCTACGACTCCGACGGCGGCCGCGCCCTCGCCGGCGCCATCACCTCCCTGATGACGGGCACGGCGTACCGGCGCTCCGCCGAACTCGCCGCGATCGTCGGCCCGTACGACGGCTACGCCCGCAACGCCGACGCCCACAAGCGCGTCATGAAGCAGCACGCCGACGCCAACGGCACGGCCGTACGCATGGACGACCTGGACGGCCCGGTGTGGGCCGCCGCCACCGAGGCCTGGCAGGACGTGGTCCACCTCGGCGAGAAGAACGGCTTCCGCAACGCCCAGGCGTCCGTGCTCGCCCCGACCGGCACCATCGGTCTGGCGATGTCCTGCGACACCACCGGTGTCGAACCGGACCTGGCGCTGGTGAAGTTCAAGAAGCTGGTCGGCGGCGGCTCGATGCAGATCGTCAACGGCACCGTCCCGCAGGCCCTGCGCCGCCTGGGCTACCAGGAGGAGCAGATCGAGGCGATCGTCGCCCACATCGCCGACCACGGCAATGTGATCGACGCCCCCGGCCTCAAGCAGGAGCACTACGAGGTGTTCGACTGCGCCATGGGCGAGCGCGCCATCTCCCCGATGGGCCACGTCCGCATGATGGCCGCCATCCAGCCCTGGATCTCCGGCGCCATCTCCAAGACGGTCAACATGCCGGAGACGGCGACCGTCGAGGAGGTCGAGGAGATCTACTTCGAGGCCTGGAAGCTCGGCGTCAAGGCGCTCGCCATCTACCGCGACAACTGCAAGGTCGGCCAGCCGCTCTCCGCGAAGACCAAGGAGAAGGAGAAGGCCGAGGTCACCGAGAAGGCCGAGGAGACGATCCGTGCCGCGGTCGAGAAGGTGGTCGAGTACCGCCCGGTCCGCAAGCGCCTCCCGAAGGGCCGCCCCGGCATCACCACCTCCTTCACGGTCGGCGGCGCCGAGGGCTACATGACCGCCAACTCCTACCCGGACGACGGTCTCGGCGAGGTCTTCCTGAAGATGTCGAAGCAGGGTTCGACGCTCGCGGGCATGATGGACGCCTTCTCCATCGCCGTCTCGGTGGGCCTCCAGTACGGCGTGCCGCTGGAGACGTACGTCTCGAAGTTCACCAACATGCGCTTCGAGCCGGCCGGTATGACGGACGACCCGGACGTGCGGATGGCGCAGTCGATCGTCGACTACATCTTCCGCCGCCTGGCGCTGGACTTCCTGCCCTTCGAGACCCGCTCCGCGCTCGGCATCCACTCCGCCGAGGAGCGTCAGCGCCACCTGGAGACCGGTTCGTACGAGCCGTCCGACGACGAGGTCGACGTCGAGGGCCTGGCCCAGTCGGCGCCGCGGGCCCAAGAGCTGAAGGCGGTCGCCACGCCGAAGGCCGAGGCCGAGGTGGCCAAGCCGGCCCCGAAGCAGGCGCACACCAGCGCCGAGCTGGTCGAGATGCAGCTGGGCATCCAGGCCGACGCCCCGCTGTGCTTCTCCTGCGGTACGAAGATGCAGCGGGCCGGTTCCTGCTACATCTGCGAGGGCTGCGGCTCGACCAGCGGCTGCAGCTGACGCGTTCGGGCACTGCCCGGGTGCGAAGTAACGGCTGAGGGCGGTGGTGCCGGTGTTCCGGCGCCACCGCCCTCAGCCGTTCCCGTGGATCAGGCCCGGCGCGACGCCCCCATCGCACGGGTGAAGGTCGCCGGGTCGCCCTCGAACCCCTGGACGCCGGCGCGGAACTCCCAGGGCCCCGACCCGTCCCGGACGAACTCCGCGACCGTCGCCGCCGTGGCCCCGAGGACACCGCCGAAGTCGTCCTCGGCCAGCACGGTGTACCCCTCGCGGATGCGCAGACCGGGGTTGCCCACCCCGGAGAACGTCCGCCGCCCCTGGTGCTGCTGTATGACGACGCCGACCACCACGCGCGCGTACCGCTGGTCGAGCCGGTCCAGTTCCAGCGTCATGACCTCGTCGTAGCCGAAGCCCTGACCGTCCTGGCTGTCCCGGTTGAGCGTGATGGTGCCGTCGGGGGAGCGACTGTCGAAGTGCACCACGTAGGCGGGAGCGCCGTGCGGTTCACCCGCCGGATAGGGCGCGGCGACGAGATCCAGGTCGGTGGAGGGCCGCCCCGACGGACTCGGGTCCCACCTCAGCGCGATCTCGACCTTGCGGATGCCCTTGTTGAGCCCGTTCACCAGTCTTCCCCTTCCCCGTGACAGTCCTGCCCGCTCACCCCAACTGCCGGATCCTCCCGACAGGTTGTCCATCCTGCCACGCGCGTGGTGGCGGACGCCGGTAAGCAGTCACTCCGGGAGTGACCGGTGCCGTGCTCCCTGGCCTTACGATGGCGCGGTGCTGGTCAAGTGGATTCGCTGCACCGTGGTGGACCGCCGCGGGTTCGAGCGGGGGCAGCGGAAATGGGCGGGGCTTCTGGGGGAGCCGGGGTTTCGCGGGCAGGGCGGGGGATGGAGCCGGGGGCGGCCGGACGTGGCGCACGTCTTCTCCTTCTGGGAGAGCCGCGCCTTCTACGACTCGTTCATGGCCCGCTCCCACGACCGGCTCGCCTCGGCCCAGTCGGGCACCTTCAAGGACGCCCAGGTCAGGCTCTTCGACCACCGCTTCGACGTGAAGACCGGATTCGAACCGCGTTTCACGGACGCCGACCTGCTCAGGGTGGCGCTGTGCCGCGTGCACGAGGAGCGGTCGGAGCACTTCGTGCTGATGCAGGAGAAGGTCTGGAACCCGGCCATGGCCGGCTCGCCCGGCATGGTCCGGGGACTGTTCGGAGAGGCGCCCGGGCACGAGTTCCTGGTGCTGTCGATGTGGCGGTCGGCCGCCGAGCACGGCAAGTACCGCACCGAGCGGGTGGAGCGCCTCGCGCTGAGGGCGCAGACGGAGGCCGACGTCGCGGCCCTCGCGGGGGACATCGTGGAGATGGAATCGGCCTGGACGGTGTGACGTTCGGACGCGGAACGGTGCGCGCGGGCGTGACGTGGGGTGCGGGATGTGTGTGACCTACGCCGTACGGGGCCCGCACGAGTGCTCGTCCGGCCGTCACCCGATCTAGGGTTTCGGCATGGCACGACCACGGCGCATCGTCCTTGTCCGGCACGGCGAGTCAACGGGCAACGTCGACGACTCCGTCTATGAGCGCGAACCCGATCACGCCCTGTCCCTGACCGAGCGGGGCAGACTGCAGGCGGAGGAGACGGGCGAGCGGCTGCGGGAGCTCTTCGGCCGTGAGCGCGTCAGCGTCTACGTCTCTCCCTACCGCCGCACGCACCAGACGCTGAGCGCCTTCCGGCTCGACCCGGAGCGGATACGCGTGCGCGAGGAGCCGAGGCTGCGCGAGCAGGACTGGGGCAACTGGCAGGACCGTGAGGACGTGCGGCTGCAGAAGGCCTACCGGGACGCCTACGGGCACTTCTTCTACCGGTTCGCCCAGGGGGAGTCCGGAGCCGACGTCTACGACCGGGTCGGCGGCTTCCTGGAGAGCCTGTTCCGCAGCTTCGAGGACCCCGACCACCCCCCGAACGTCCTGATCGTCACCCACGGTCTGGCCATGCGGCTGTTCTGCATGCGGTGGTTCCACTGGACCGTGGCGGAGTTCGAGTCGCTGTCGAACCCGGGGAACGCCGAGATGCGGATGCTCGTTCTGGGGGAGAACGGCAAGTACACCCTCGACCGGCCCTTCCGACGCTGGCGGGACCCGGAACCCTACGGGATCACCGGGTAGAGAGAGGGGCACCGGATAGAGTGGCAGGGCGATGACCGCTGATTCCTCTCCCGCCGGGCGCCTGGACCGCGCCCTGGCCAGCCTGCGCGGTGTGTCCGTGGGGGACGCGCTCGGCTCCCAGTTCTTCGTGCCGGTGAACTACCCGCTGCTCAAGCGCCGGGAACTGCCGCCGGGCCCCTGGCAGTGGACGGACGACACGGAGATGGCGTGCTCCGTCGTCTCCGTCCTGGCCACGCACCACCGGATCGACCAGGACGCCCTCGCCCGGTCCTTCGCCACGCACCACGACTTCGACCGGGGCTACGGTCCGGCGGTCAACCGGCTGCTGCGGCTGGTCCGAGAGGGCGGTGACTGGCGGGAACTCGCCGCCGCGCTCTTCGACGGGCAGGGGTCGTGGGGCAACGGCGCCGCGATGCGGATCGCCCCGCTGGGCGCCTGGTACGCGGGCGACCCGGAACAGGCCACCCACCAGGCCGAGATCTCCGCCTACCCCACGCATCAGCACCGCGAGGCCGTGGTCGGCGCCATGGCCGTCGCGGCGGCGGCCGCGCTGGTCGCCGCGCCCGGCGGGCCGCCCGGCCCGGAAGCCCTCCTCGACGGGGTCGTCGCGCTGGTGCCCGCGAGGAGCGCGGTCGGCGCGGGGCTGCGCCGGGCCCGCGACATGCTCGACTACGCCGACGCGGCCACCGTCGCCGCCGTGCTCGGCTGCGGACGGCGTACGACGGCGCATGACACCGTCCCCTTCGCGCTCTGGTCGGCGGCCCGGGCGCTGGGCGACTACGAGCGGGCGTTCTGGACGACCGCGCAGGTGGGCGGGGACGTCGACACGACCTGTGCGATCGTGGGCGGCGTGGTCGCCGCCGAGAAGGCGGGGGCGCCGCCCGCCGAGTGGGCCGATCGGGTCGAGCCCCTGCCGGACTGGATGCGGACCGAGGTCTGAGGGCGGGACCGGATGCCGCCCGGCCCGGGGGCGGAGTTCAGAACTCTCCGTGCGTGCCGGGAACTCTCCGTGACGGATCGTCCGTTGTCGGGACGTCCGCTGTGTGAGGCATGGGGCCTGACACGTGTAGATGTGTCCGTCGTGCGGGAGTGGTGTGGGGGAGGGGCCGTGGTGGTCATGGGAGCGTTGTCCGGGGTCCCGCTCGCCCGGATGGGTACGGGCCGGCCCGGCGTTCGCCGGCCGAGTCCGAAGACGTCGGCCGGCGGGTCGCCGGGCCGGCCCCGCGCTGTCCCGTTCTCAGCCCATGCCCGGTCCGGCCGAGCCGGACAGTGCCTCCAGGTCGCTCTTGCGGACCCGGATGACGAACCATGCGGTGGCCAGCGCGAGTACGGCCATCGCGGCAGCGGGGACGAAGGCCGTGGAGATGCCCTCGGTGAGCACCTCGTGGCCCCAGGGAGCGGGCAGCTGGTGCGTCTGGGCGAACTCCGCCTTCTGCTCCGGCGTCCCTTCGGCGAGGAAGCCCGGGATCTGCTTCTCCGCCTCGTCCTTGCTGGCCGTGCCGAACACCGTCGTCAGGAGGGCCAGTCCCACCGACCCGCCCACCTGCTGGGTCGCGTTGAGCAGTCCGGACGCGGCGCCGGCCTCGTGCTGGGCCACCCCGGAGACCGCGGTGAGCGTCAGCGTCACGAAGTTCAGGCCCATGCCGAAGCCGAAGACCAGCATGGGGCCGAGGATGCCGCTGACGTACGAGCTGTCGGAGCTGATCAGCGTCTGCCAGGCCAGTCCGATCGCGGCGAGCGCCGACCCGACGAGCATGAACGGCTTGGGGCCGAACACGGGAAGGAACCGCTGCGACAGACCGGCCCCGAGTGCGATCACGACCGTCACCGGCAGGAAGGCGAGGCCGGCCTCGATCGGGCTGTAGCCGAGTACGTTCTGCACGAAGAGGACGATGTAGAAGAACATGCCGAACATCGCCGCGGCCAGGCTGAGCATGATCACATACGTGCCCGAGCGGTTGCGGTCGGCGAACATCCGCAGCGGGGTGATCGGCTCCTTGGCCCGGGACTCGATCAGCGCGAAGGCGACCAGCAGGACCGCGGCGGCCACGAAGGAGCCGATGGTCAGACCGTCCCGCCAGCCTTCCTCGGCCGCGCGGATGAAGCCGTAGACGAGCGAGGCCATACCGGCCGTCGAGGTCACCGCGCCCGCGATGTCGAAACGGCCGGTGTGCCGCTCGGACTCGTTGATGTACATCGGTGTGAGGACGGCTATCAGCAGACCGATCGGCACGTTGACGAAGAGCACCCACCGCCAGTCGAGCCACTCGGTGAGCATGCCGCCCGCGAGCAGGCCGATGGCGCCGCCGCCCGCGGAGACCGCGGCGAAGATGCCGAAGGCGCGATTGCGCTCGGGTCCCTCCGGGAACGTGGTGGTGATGAGCGCCAGCGAGGTGGGCGAGGCGATGGCGCCGCCCACACCCTGCAGGACGCGCGCGGCCAGCAGTTGCCACGGTTCCTGGGCGAATCCGCCGAGCAGCGAGGCGAGGGTGAACAGCAGGATGCCGGTCATGAAGACACGGCGGCGGCCGAGGATGTCGCCGGCCCGGCCACCGAGGAGCAGCAGGCCGCCGAAGGTCAGGGTGTAGGCGCTGATCACCCAGGTGAGGTCGGTGGTGCTGAACTCGAGAGCGTTCTGGATGTGCGGCAGCGCGATGTTCACAATCGTCGAGTCGAGTACCACCATGAGCTGGCAGGCCGCGATGACGGTGAGCGCGATGCCGGGACGGCCGTCCCGACGGGCCGCACCTGGCTTCTGGTTCTGGATCAAAGGAGAGGTTGTCACTATGGGTCCCCCACGAGTGCGTCAGTGAACGCTCGCGTTCACTGTTGCGCCAACGGTATGAGTCCCCGACAGTGAACGCAAGCGTTCCTTAACGCGTTGTCGCTCGGCGTGTCCCCCTCAGTCGCCGCGCGGCATGCGCTTCATCCCTGAATGTCCGCTTCCTCTGCTCGCTGGAGAGTCAGATGGTTTCTTCGAGCTGGGTGGCCGCCCAGGACCGGACGGCCGCGTCCCGCCGCCGCGGTGCCGTGCTGGAACGTGCGATCCTCGATGCCGCCCTGGAGCAGCTCAGTACGGTCGGCTGGAACGGCCTGACCATGGAGGGCGTCGCCGCGGGCGCCCAGACCGGGAAGGCCGCCGTCTACCGGCGCTGGCCTTCCAAGGAGGATCTGGTCGCGGACGCGTTGCGGGCCGGGCTGCCGCGTCTCGACACGGCACCGGATCTGGGCAGCGTCCGCGAGGACCTGCTGCACCTGTGCCTGCGGGCGCGCGACGCGATGTTCTCCCAGCCGGGGTGCGCTCTGCGCTCGGTCATTCACGAATGTGACACGCTCCAGGCCGAACGCTTCCACGCCGTCATCCTCGACGGAGTCGTGGAGCCCACCATCACGATGCTGCGTGCCGTGATCGAGCGTGGAATCGAGCGGGGGGAGGTGCGGGCCGACGCGGCGAACGGATATGTCTTCGACGCCATTCCGGCGATGATGATGTATCGCTCGAAGATGTGCGGCAGTGAATGGTCGGACGCCGATCTGGAGGAGATGATCGACCAGTTGATGGTTCCGCTGCTGCGGCCGGCCGGCTCCTGACCGGGGTTTCCGCGAGCCGCCGGCGCCGCTCGGGGACCGGGGTGTCGTGGGCCGTCGCGGGCGGCGTACGCTAAGGGCGCCATGCCGTACGAACCACCTACTCACACCGTCGAGCGCTCTCTGCGCGCCACGACCGGGGCGAAGATCGTTGCAGGTGTCGACGAGGTGGGGCGCGGCGCGTGGGCCGGCCCTGTCACCGTCTGCGCGGCGGTCACCGGACTGCGCCGGCCCCCGGAGGGCCTCACCGACTCCAAGCTCCTCACCGTCAGGCGGCGCACCGAGCTCGCCGAGACGTTGCGGAGCTGGGTGACCTCGTACGCCCTGGGGCACGCCTCCCCCGAGGAGATCGACGCCTTGGGGATGACGGCCGCGCTGCGGCTGGCGGCGGAGCGTGCGCTGGGGGAGCTGCCGGTCCGGCCGGACGCGGTGATCCTCGACGGCAAGCACGACTATCTCGGCACGCCCTGGAAGGTCCGTACGGTCATCAAGGGCGACCGGTCGTGCGTGGCCGTCGCGGCGGCCTCGGTGATCGCCAAGGTTCAGCGCGACAAAATGATGGCCGAACTGGGCGTCGACCATGCAGACTTCGGTTTTGCGGACAACGCCGGGTATCCGTCGCCCGTGCACAAGGCCGCACTGGAGGTTCGGGGACCCACTCCGTACCACCGGTTGTCGTGGGCGTATCTTGATGCGCTGCCCCAGTGGCGGCACCTCAAGAAGGTCCGCAGCTGGACAGAAGGGCGCGTTCCGGAAATCGAGGGTCAGCTCGGCTTCGACTTCTGACGGACCGCTCGCACTCATGTGCCACCCGGCGGCGCGAGCCGTACGAACGTTTGATAAAAATCAGCTCATGCCTCTCATTCCCGAGGAGCCTCAGATTCACGAGAGTGCCCAGGGTCCCCGCATCGCGCCGACCCCTCGCCCCGTACCCGGTCCCCGCCCCGCGGCTCCGTCACGTCCCGGCCGTCCCGGCCCGCCGCGGCCCGCGCCGCCGGTGCAGCGCGCGTCGCGCGAGGCGGCCAAGCCCGTTCCTCCGGGCCCGCCCGCGGCGGCCACCCCGCAGCTCCAGCTGATCCCGTCCTCGGCCCAGGGGGCGCTCGACGCCGCCGAAGAGGCCGTGGACCTGCTGCTGGACTCGGGCCGCGCCCCCGGCGACGTGCTGGTGATCACCACCGGTGACCCGCACCCGTGGGCCACCCACGAACTGTCCTTCGGCGAAGCCTCCTACTGGGCCCAGCACGACGCCGGCGACGACGTCTTCTACACGGACGCCAAGGTCGCCGAGCGCGCCGGTGCGCGGCCCGTCGTCGTGGTCGCCGTCAACGGAGGCCCGGAATCCGTGGCCGCCTCCGCCCTGTCGGTGGCACACGCCCGGGCCGGCGCCCTGCTGATCGTCTGCGGCGACCCGCAGCGCGTCAACTCGCTGCTGGGCGCGGGAGTCTGAGCCGCTGCCGCGGCGTCCGGCCGGACGCCGCGGTCGCCGCGTCCGCACCACGATCGGGGACCTGGTGCGCCCGGTACCGGAGGGGCCGGTGCTCTTGCGCCGTCGCCGCTTCGGCACCGGGCCGAGTCCGGCGTCGTGCGGACGCGCCGTGGTGCGGTCTGCCCCCGTCACCGGGTGACGCCCGGGTGTCCGGGCGGTGTCTCCGTGGTGTCAGCGTGCCGCCGCGCGGCGCAGAATCTCCGACGCGGCGCCACCCGTGCGCGGTATCCGGGGCGGTGCCGCGGACGTGGCGAACGGTTCCGGTGCCGAGCCGGCGCTGGGGTGGCGGCCGCCGCGCCCCTCGCCGAGGACCTGCCACCCGTCGCGGGTCAGCGTGATGTAGGCCCCGCAGCGCAGCCCGTGCAGGGTGCAGGCGTCCCGCAGCCCCCACATCCACGCGCCGTCCTCCTCCGTCCAGCGCGCGTCGCCGTCGCGGCAGTAGAGCAGCACGGCGGTGCGCACCGGGGTACGACGGCGCAGGTCGTGCGGGATCACCCGGCGCAACTGGTCCAGCAGCACATTGCGGAGCAACCAGCCGTCCGCGGAGGTGGTGCGCCGGGTGAACGACGCGCTCGCCCGCACACGTTCGTCCGGATCGAGCACGGCGACGACCGCGGTCGCCGGACCGGGACGGTGCCGGGCGTGCAGTCCGCTGACGACCTCCCGCGGGCTGCCCAGCAGCGGGATTCCCGCGGCGGCCCACTCCGCGGGTTCGAGCACACGGTTGGCGGAAGCGGCGGACGTCGACAGCGATGCCGCCGAGGACGGAGCGAATCCGAAGGTCACGGTCCTCCCTTCGGCTACGCCCGGACTGCGGGCGGGGTCGGATTCGGGGGAACGCGCACGCAACAGAGCCCTACCTGATCGGCGGGCGAGCCGTGCGGGTGCGTCCTTCAATTCTTCCTGTCGAACTTGGATGCGGCAACGAGCAATTGAGGCGGCGGTCCGGTATCGGGTGTTCCACGGCTAATATCCCCACCCGTTGGGTGGGTCGAACCATCAGCCCTGTACGGCCAGCACCAGCGGCAGTACGCCCTGTGCACCGGCCCGCCGGAGCAGGCGTGCCGCGACCGCGAGGGTCCAGCCCGTCTCCGTGTAGTCGTCCACGAGGAGGACCGGGCCCCGTGCCCCGGCCAGCGCGGCGGCGAGGTCGGCGGGCACGGCCAGCGCCCCGTCGAGGGCCTTGAGGCGCTGGGCGCTGTTGCTCCGGGTGACGGCGTGCGCCTCGCCCGTGTAGGCCACCGACCCCAGCAGCGGCAGCCGTCCGATCTCCGCGATGCGCGCCCCGAGCGACTGGATCAGCCGGGGCCGGCTGCGGGAGGCGAGGGTGACCACCCCCACCGGCCGGGGCTGGGGGTCCGCCACCCCCGGGGCCCAACCGCCGGGTCCCTTGGCCCAGTCGGCCAGCACACCCACCACGGCCCGGGCGACATCGTCCGGCACCGGCCCGTCCGGCGCCTGCGGCGCGAACATCGGACGCAGCCGGTTGCCCCAGCCGATGTCCGACAGACGCCCCAGCGCCATGCCCTGAGCGGCCTGTTCCCCCGCCGGGATGCGCCCCTTGAGGTCCATGCCGATCGACGGAAGCCCGGTGGGCCACATCCGCCGGGGCTCCACCTCGACGCCCGCCCGGCCGAGATCCACGCGGGCCGCTTCCAGGGCGGTCGAGGAGGCCTCGGGGGTGTACCGCGCGCCCGCGCAGTTGTCGCAGCGTCCGCAGGGCTTGGCGCCCTCGTCGTCCAACTGGCGCTGCAGGAACTCCATCCGGCACTCCGTGCTCGCCGCGTACTCGCGCATCGCCTGCTGCTCGGCCTTGCGCTGGCGCGCCACCCACGCGTACCGCTCGGCGTCGTACGTCCACGGCCGCCCGGTCGCGATCCAGCCGCCCTTGACCCGCTGCACCGCCCCGTCCACGTCGAGCACCTTGAGCATGGTCTCCAGGCGGGAGCGGCGCAGTTCCACCAGCGGCTCCAGGGCCGGCAGCGACACGGGCCGGTCGGAGCGCGCGAGGACGTCGAGCGTACGGCGCACCAGGTCCTCCGAGGGGAAGGCGAGCGACGCGAAGTACTCCCAGATCGCCTCGTCCTCCTTCCCCGGCAGCAGCAGCACCTCGGCGTGCCGGACACCGCGCCCGGCGCGGCCGACCTGCTGGTAGTAGGAGATGGGGGAGGACGGTGAGCCGAGGTGCACCACGAAGCCCAGGTCGGGCTTGTCGAAGCCCATGCCGAGCGCGGAGGTGGCGACCAGGGCCTTCACCTTGTTGGCGAGCAGGTCCTCCTCGGCCTGCTGCCGGTCGGCGTTCTCCGTCCTGCCGGTGTACGAGGCGACGGCGTGCCCGCGCTGCCGCAGGAAGGCGGCGACCTCCTCGGCGGCGGCCACGGTGAGGGTGTAGACGATCCCGGAGCCCGGGAGTTCGTCCAGGTGGTCGGCGAGCCAGGCCATCCGGTGCGCGGCGTCCGGCAGGCGCAGCACGCTCAGGCTCAGGCTCTCCCGGTCCAGCGGGCCCCGCAGCACCAGCGCGTCCGACGAGCCTCCCGTGCCCAGCTGTTCCGCGACGTCGGCGGTGACACGGGCGTTGGCCGTGGCGGTGGTGGCGAGGACGGGCACGCCGTCCGGGAGGTCGGTGAGCATGGTGCGCAGCCGGCGGTAGTCCGGGCGAAAGTCGTGCCCCCAGTCGGAGATGCAGTGCGCCTCGTCGACCACCAGGAGCCCGGTCGCGGCGGAGAGCCTGGGCAGCACCTGGTCGCGGAAGTCCGGATTGTTCAGCCGCTCGGGACTCACCAGCAGCACATCGACGTCGCCCGCGGCGATCTCCGCCTGGACGGAGTCCCATTCCTCGCTGTTGGAGGAGTTGATGGTCCGGGCGCGGATCCCGGCTCTGGCCGCGGCCTCCACCTGGTTCCGCATGAGCGCGAGCAGCGGGGAGACGATCACGGTGGGACCGCTGCCCCGGGCCCGCAGCAGCGAGGTGGCCACGAAGTAGACCGCGGACTTGCCCCAGCCCGTGCGCTGCACGACCAGGGCCCGGCGCTTGTCGGCGACCAGTGCCTCGATCGCCCGCCACTGGTCCTCGCGCAGCCGGGCCTCGCCCGAGGCGTCCCCGACGAGACGGGCGAGAACCGCGTCGGCGGCCGTGCGGAGATCCGCGTTGCTCGTGTGCTCCATGGGTCCATACAACAGGACGCCACTGACATGCGGGCGGACCGCGGGGGCAACCCCCGTGGTCCGAAGCCGGTGACATGTCTCTGACCGGACTTATCCACAGGGCGAAGCGGAAGACTGTAATCCGCGAGATCGTCTTCGCATGACGAACCACGGCGAAACCACTGGATCCCCCGAAAACGGTGACATCTCCGGGCGTGACACCGGTTCCCGGACACCCGGCGGCGACGAGGACCGCGCACCGCGTCCGGCGGACATCACCTGCACCGCGTACGACAGCCCTGGCGACGGACAGCAGGTCACCCTGCGCTCACCGGCCGAGCTCGCCGATGCCCTGCCCTATCTGCTCGGCTACCGCCCCGAGGAGAGCATCGTGCTGGTCGCTCTGCACGACAAGGACGGACGGGGCCGGTTCGGCGGCCGCGCCCGCCTCGGTATCCCCGCCAACCCCGACGACTGGCCCTCCGCCGCCCGTCAGCTGGCCCACGGCCTGGTGACGGGCAGCGAGCGCCGGGGCGCCCGGCCCGAGCAGATGGTCGTCTTCCTCTGCCACGAACCGGGCCGGGGCGAATCCGGCCGACAGGTCAAGGAGCGGCTGGGGCCGCTCGCCCGCACCCTGCGCCTGGAGTGCGGCGCCCTGGACATCCCGGTGGTGGAGGCCCTGTGCGTCTCGGACGGCCGCTTCTGGTCGTACTGCTGCGACGACGAGGGCTGCTGCCCGCCCGAGGGGACACCGATGGGCCTGCCCGGCACCTCGGTGCTGGCCGCTGCCGCCACCTACGCCGGGCTCCAGGTCCGCGGCACCCTGCGCGAACTGCGCGCCAGGCTCCAGCCGTGGGAGCACCCCGCCGCCCGGGAACAGGAGGCCGCCCTGGACGCCGCCGGCTCGGCGCTGGTCCCCAGGATCCTCGACGCGGAGGGCCGGCACGAAGTCGCCGAGGAGACACTGGGGCTGGCCGGGCGGATCCTGGCCCGTCTCGCCGACGCCCCGCCCGTGTCCGGCACGCTCCCGGCGGACCTGCGGGACGACGAACTGCTCGGGCACGACGAGGCCGCGTCGCTGATCCTCGGCCTGCAGGACCGCACGACCCGTGACCGCGCGGCCGAGTGGATGGAGGACGACGAGGCGGGCCCGGCCCTTCGCCTGTGGCGCGCCCTGGCCCGCCGCTGCGTCGGAGCGTACGGCGAACACGCCGCGGCACCCCTCACCCTCGCCGGGTGGGTCGCCTGGTCCGCCGGTGACGAACTGGAAGCCAGGGAGGCACTCGCCATGGCCCTGGGCGCCGACCCCGACTACCTCTTCGCCCGGCTCCTGCACCAGGCCTGCAACGAGGGACTCGACCCGGAGTCGATCCGCCGCTGCCTGCGGTCCGGGCGTGAGGACCGTGGGCGGGCGACGTCGGACGAGCCGTCGGACGAGCCCCCGGTCGTGGCCACGGAACCGCGGCAGCGGGGTGGCTGCGAGCCGCCGACCGCCGAACCCGCGGGTGCGGGCCCCGGAGCGGCTCTCCCGCCCCGCCGACGTCGCACCCGTGCGTCCGGCACCGGCGGCGCCCTTCCCCGCCGGGTCCGCGCGCAGGGCGGCCGACCGGGACAGCGGGTTCCGCATCCGCGGGCGTCGGTGGCGACGAGCGCCCGCCCCGCGGCGGGCGGCGGCACGCGCCCGGGCGGCGCGGACGGGAGCGGAACACGTCCCGGTGGCGCGCGCCCCGGTACGGCGGGCCGGAGCGCGGGGCGTCACCGCAGTACTCCGCAGCCGGACACGCAGGCCGGTCGCCGGGGCGGCGACGGGGAGGAGTGAGCCATGGGCGGAGCTGCGCCCCTCGGGCCCGCGGCCCTTGCGGAGGCGTGGCGGACAGGCGGCAGGGGCACTTTCCGTGCGGTCCCCCGCTCACCCCGGACCGCCGTCACCGTGAGGGCTCCCGCCCGGGGTGTGCCCCTGAGACGGGCGGCTCCGTCCACCTGAGCGGTGGGACGCCCGAGCGGGGGGTGCCGCCGTGTCCCACCGGCCTGACCGGAGCCCGCCGGTGACGGGTCCGCGCGGGGCGCACCGAGCAGGGAGAAGGCCTTCCCGCGCACCGCCGTCGCGGGACCCGCGGCCACCGGAGTCCTGTCGCCGACCACGTTCGTGGGATCCGCCCCGGCGCACCGGCCCGGACGGTCACGCTGCGACCGGTGCGCGGCGCCCCGCCGGCCGGGACGGCCCGACGAGGCCGCGCGGGACGGGCGCCCCCTCGCCGTACGGATCGGCCGGCTCGGTCCCGTCCGGGTCGAGGAGGCGGCCGACGGACTCCGGCCGGGAGTCCGACCCGGTGGGAAACGCCCTCATCGGGCGACGGGGAGAGCAGGACGAGGGATCCGCCGGACCGAAGTGGATCAGTTGGCGTCACGGCCGGCGAAGGGAGTGTTTATCGTCAGGCAGACGACTATGATCGCCGCATGCCCTACGACCCGTCAGCCTTTCCGCCCTTCGCCGTCACCGTGGACCTGGTCGTGTTGACCGTACGCCAACATGCCCTGTGTGCGCTGGCGGTACGCCGGGGCGAAGCGCCGTTCCAGGGGCGCTGGGCACTCCCCGGCGGTTTTGTGCGGGCCGACGAGGACCTGGCGCAGGCGGCGGCCCGGGAACTGGCCGAGGAGACGGGGCTGCGGGTGCACGACCCCGCCGCCCCCGCCCAGGACAACGGCGCTCACCTGGAACAGCTCGCCACGTACGGCGATCCCGGGCGCGACCCCCGGATGCGGGTCGTCAGCGTCGCCCACCTCGCCCTCGCCCCCGACCTGCCCGCGCCCCGGGCGGGCGGTGACGCCAGCAACGCCCGCTGGGCGCCCGTCGAGGAGTTGCTCCAGCAGGGCGGTCACGGCCGGGACGGTGAGCCGGTGGCGCCGCTCGCCTTCGACCACGCACAGATCCTGTCGGACGGGGTGGAACGCGCCCGCTCGAAGATCGAGTACTCGTCGCTGGCGACGGCCTTCTGCCCGCCCGAGTTCACCGTCGGCGAGCTGCGCCGGGTCTACGAGGCGGTCTGGGGCGTGGCGCTCGACCCACGCAACTTCCACCGCAAGGTCACGGGCACGCCGGGCTTCCTGGTGCCCACCGGCGGCACGACCACCCGGCAGGGCGGTCGTCCCGCCCAGCTCTTCCGGGCCGGCGGAGCAACCCTGCTCAACCCCCCGATGCTGCGCCCCGAGGTCTGACGCGGGACCACCGGACCGGACCGGACCGGACCGACGGGCCCGGCGGGGTGGTGCCGTTCCCCTGTGCCGACGGGCCGCGAGATGCCCGGAAAACCCGATATGGCGCGCTATCTTGCATCGGGTGATCCAGGCCACCGGACTGACCAGCAGCCCTCGCAAAGAGCTTCCGCCCGCCGTCGACGACGTCTCCTTCGAGGCCCCCGCGGGCCGCGTCACCGCGCTGCTCGGAGCACCGGGCGCCGGCAAGACGACGGCGCTCCGGCTCATGCTCGAACTCCAACGCGGCCGTGGCATCACCTACTTCAGGGGCCGCCCGCTGCACCGCATCCCCCATCCCTCCCGCGAAGTCGGCGTGCTGCTCGGCGATGTGCCGGGCCACCCCGCCCGCACCGTCCGCGGGCACCTGCGCATGCTGTGCGCCGCCGCGGGCGTCCCGGTCCGCCGGGCCGACGAAGTCCTCGAGGCGGCAGGGCTCGTGGGCCTGCGCGACGAACGCCTGGGCACCCTGTCGCGCGGCATGGACCGCCGCCTGGGACTGGCCTGCGCACTGCTGCCGGACCCGCACACACTCGTGCTCGACGAGCCCGCGCGAGGACTGTCGGCTGCCGAGAACCGCTGGCTGTACAGCACGCTCCGGGCTTACGCGGCCCAGGGCGGCACGGTGCTGTGCACGACGGCCGACCCGAAGGAGGCCGCGCGGTTCGCGGACCACGTGGTCACCCTGGAGCGGGGAAGGGTCGTCGCGGACCAGGAGGCGGCGGACTTCTCGCGGACCCGGCTGCGTCCCCGCGTCGCCGTCCGCAGCCCGCACGCCGCCCGCCTCGCCGCCCTGCTCGCACAGGAGGCCCGTGCCACCCGGCGGTCCGTCGAGGCCGTGCACGAGGGCGGCAACCGGCTCCGCGTCTACGGCAGTACCTGCGCGGACGTCGGCGAGATCGCGTTCCGGCACGGCATCGTCGTACACCAACTCGCGGATGAGGTGGGGGACATGGGCCCCGGCGCCGGAACGGGCGAACCGGCGGAGGGTACGAAGGCGGCGTCGGCCGGCGCCGCCGGGGAACCCGTGCGGCCGGAACCCGGCGTGCCCCCGCCCGCGGACGACACGGCACGCGCTCCCGGCCACCGCCCCGGTGCCCCGGACGGGGAAGGTTCCCCCGAGCCCCCGCCCCCGGCGGCCCCGGACGGAACCGCCGCCGAGGACGCCCGGCCGGCCCCCGGAGCCCGCTCGCGCCGGGCCGCTCGCACGCGCGAAGCCGGTGCCGGGCTTCCGCCTCCCGTCTCCGTCCGTCCCGCCCCGAGCCCCCTCCGCCCGCTGCGCTACGAGATCCGCCGCGCCACGGGTGTCGGCACGGGGTTCCTCGTGGGGGCGGCCGTGCTCGTCGTCTCCGCGTTCACCGCCGTACTGCTGGCGCGGGCCGGGCACACCCCGCAGCCGCGCCTGCTGGCCGCGTGGCCGCGGGAGCTGCCGCTGCCGCCCGCGGCGCTCGGCGCGGGACTGCTCGGCGCGCTGGCCTTCGGCGACGAGTTCCGCCACCCCGCGCTGGCGGCGGACCGCGGCACCGTGCCCCGGCGGCTGGGGCTGCTGACCGCCAAACTCCTCGTGGCCTCGGCCACCGCGGTGGTGCTGGCCGTCCTGACCGTCGGGTGCGACGCCGAGCTGCTCCACCTCGTCTACGGGCGGGAGGTCGTCGAGGTTCCCGCCGACTGGCTGCCGCTGAGTACGGGTTGGCTCGGCCTCATGATCGGGTGCGCCTGCGCCGGCGTACTGGCCGCCGGCGTGTTCCGGTCCACCACCGCCGGTCTCGCCGTCGTCGTCGCCGTCCCCCTTCTCGTCGTTCCGCTCGTGCACAAGGTGACGGAAGGCCCGGCGGCGCGCACCCCCGTCCCGCTCGCGTCGCGGCTGCGGGACGGCGTGCCGCTCCGGTGGCCCTTCGGGGGCGAACACCAGCTGGACGCGGTCCTGCGTCTGATCGCCCAACCCGTCGGCGGCGCGCTGGGGTTGTCGCTGGCGGCGCTGCTGTGCGCGTACGTGCTCACCGGTCTGCGAAGCAGAGTTCGATAGTGACCGTCCGCGAACATGTCGGCCCGTCGCTGCTCACAACTCCCCGCAAAAAGCCCATTTCTTTCCGATAAGGCGTCAATTGCGACGAGGTGAGCGATCACCCTTTCGTGTGCTTTTCACCAAAGACCTCAAGGGAGTTGGAAGCGGAGCCGACAAAGGATGCGTGAGTACCCTTGCGCACACCATGATGACCGCCGCCCGCTCCGCAGACTCCGGCCTCGCGAGCCCGGGCGAACGCTACCCCTATGCCGAGGCGCCCGCCGTCGACCGCGTCGGGGCCCCCGCCTGGGACGGCGCGGATCCGGAGCTGGGTCGTGTGGGCCGGCGGGCCGCGGGCAGCCGCGGCCGCGGGCTGCACGGCCAACTCGTCCAGCAGTTGGGTCAGATGATCGTTTCCGGGGACCTGGGCGCCGACCGCCCGCTGGTGCCGGAGGAGATCGGCCAGCGCTTCGAGGTCTCCCGCACCGTCGTCCGCGAGTCGCTCCGCGTCCTGGAGGCCAAGGGCCTGGTCAGCGCCCGGCCGAACGTCGGCACGCGCGTGCGCCCCGTCAGCGACTGGAACCTCCTCGACCCGGACATCATCGAGTGGCGGGCCTTCGGGCCGCAGCGCGACGACCAGCGCCGCGAGCTCAGCGAGCTGCGCTGGACGATCGAGCCGCTCGCCGCCTGCCTGGCGGCCGGCCACGGGCGGGAGGACGTCCAGCAGCGGCTGACCGACATGGTCGAGATCATGGGCCACGCCATGGGGCAGGGAGACGCCTTGACCTTCGCCCGTGCCGACGCCGAGTTCCACTCCCTGCTCATCCAGATCGCCGGCAACCGGATGCTGGAGCACCTCTCCGGGATCGTGTCCGCCGCGCTGCAGGTCTCGGGCGGCCCGGTCACGGGCTGTGAGCGGCCGAACGAGGCGTCCCTGGCGCAGCACGGCCGGATCGTCGACGCCCTCGCCGACGGCGACGGCGCGGCGGCCGAGGCGGCCATGCGCCAACTGCTCACGGTCCACCCAGAGGTGGAACGCGTGGTGCCCGCCCCGCGCGAGCACTGACCGCGTTCCGCGGACGGCGCGGTCCGGCATGCCATCCCCCTCCTATGGCAGTGCCCCGCCGATGAGCCGTCCCCGTCGGACCCCGTGGGATCGTCGACGATCCCACGGGGTCCGACGCCCGGAACGGCGTGGCAGACTCGGAGAGGTGACCTCCTCGCCCCTGAGTGAACGCTTTCGTGATCATTTGAACGATTCCGTGCGCTTCTGGGGTGTGACTCGGGCCACGCGGATTGGACGTAACGCTCCTGGGAAGAACGCGATGACCTAAGAGGTGACAGCCGCGGAGGGAATACGGACGCCGTTCATGGCGCTGTGCATCCTCCCCGGTCCGCGCCCGCGCCGTCGGCCCATCCCCAAGCCGGTGGTCGGCTCCTGCCCCCCGTGGGCGGGGCCGGAAGCCGTTTTCCAACGTTCCGAGAGGTTGTTCGTGTCGGCCAGCACATCCCGTACGCTCCCGCCGGAGATCGCCGAGTCCGTCTCTGTCATGGCGCTCATTGAGCGGGGAAAGGCTGAGGGGCAGATCGCCGGCGACGACGTGCGTCGGGCCTTCGAAGCTGACCAGATTCCGGCCACTCAGTGGAAGAACGTACTGCGCAGCCTCAATCAGATCCTCGAGGAAGAGGGTGTGACGCTGATGGTCAGTGCCGCAGAGCCCAAGCGCACCCGCAAGAGCGTCGCAGCGAAGAGTCCCGCCAAGCGGACCGCCACCAAGACGGTCGCCGCCAAGACGGTGACCGCCCGGAAGGCCACCGCGACTCCGGCGGCGCCCGCCGCCGACCCCGCCGTCGAGGAGGAGGCACCCGCCAGGAAGGCGGCTGCCAAGAAGACGACCGCGAAGAAGGCGGCCGTCAAGAAGACCACGGCCAAGAAGGCGACCGCCAAGAAGGCCACGGCCAAGAAGGACGACGCCGAGCTGGGCGACGAGGAGGTCCTCGAGGACACCAAGGTCGCGGACGAGCCCGAGGGCGCCGAGAACGCCGGCTTCGTGCTCTCCGACGAGGACGAGGACGACGCGCCCGCCCAGCAGGTCGCCGCCGCCGGAGCCACCGCCGACCCGGTCAAGGACTACCTCAAGCAGATCGGCAAGGTCCCCCTGCTCAACGCCGAGCAGGAGGTCGAGCTCGCCAAGCGCATCGAGGCGGGCCTGTTCGCCGAGGACAAGCTGGCCAACTCCGACAAGCTGGCGCCCAAGCTCAAGCGCGAGCTGGAGATCATCGCCGAGGACGGCCGCCGCGCCAAGAACCACCTGCTGGAGGCCAACCTCCGTCTGGTGGTCTCCCTGGCCAAGCGTTACACCGGCCGCGGCATGCTCTTCCTGGACCTCATCCAGGAGGGCAACCTCGGTCTGATCCGCGCGGTGGAGAAGTTCGACTACACCAAGGGCTACAAGTTCTCCACGTATGCCACCTGGTGGATCCGCCAGGCGATCACCCGCGCGATGGCCGACCAGGCGCGCACCATCCGTATCCCGGTGCACATGGTCGAGGTCATCAACAAGCTCGCGCGCGTGCAGCGCCAGATGCTCCAGGACCTGGGCCGCGAGCCCACCCCGGAGGAGCTGGCCAAGGAGCTCGACATGACCCCGGAGAAGGTCATCGAGGTCCAGAAGTACGGCCGTGAGCCCATCTCCCTGCACACCCCGCTGGGCGAGGACGGGGACAGCGAGTTCGGTGACCTCATCGAGGACTCCGAGGCCGTCGTCCCGGCCGACGCCGTCAGCTTCACGCTGCTGCAGGAGCAGCTGCACTCCGTCCTGGACACCCTGTCCGAGCGCGAGGCGGGCGTCGTCTCCATGCGCTTCGGTCTCACCGACGGTCAGCCGAAGACCCTCGACGAGATCGGCAAGGTGTACGGCGTGACGCGTGAGCGCATCCGCCAGATCGAGTCCAAGACCATGTCGAAGCTGCGCCACCCGTCGCGCTCCCAGGTGCTGCGCGACTACCTCGACTAGGCCGGTCCGCCACGACGCACCGTCGTGCGCCACGTCCGCGAAGGCCCGGCTCCCGTCCTCGGGAGCCGGGCCTTCGCGCTGCCGCGCGGGTGCGGGCGCGGAGGGGGTCCCTCACTGTGGGTGTCTCAGGATCACCCCAGTGTGAGGAGCGTACATGCGACGTCGTCTTGCCCGGGCCCTGGCCCGGCCGCTGGCCCTCGCGGCCGCCGTGTCCGTCGTGCCGCTGGCCTCGGCCGTTCCGGCGGCCGCCGACAGCATCGTCGTCGGTGGCTTCCCCGTCGACGTCTCGGAGGGGCCGTGGACGGTGGCGCTGTCCAGCCGTGACCGGTTCGGAGGTACGCGAGCGGGGCAGTTCTGCGGGGGTGTGGCGGTCGGCCGGACCACCGTGCTCACCGCGGCCCACTGCATGGACGAGGAGGTACTGGGGGCGCCCTCGGAACGCGTGGGCGATCTCAGGGTGATCACGGGGCGTACGGAACTGCTCTCGGAGCGGGGCCGGGAGATCGCCGTACGTGACATCTGGGTAAACCCGGGCTATGACGGCGTCACCAACTCCGGCGACTACGCCGTGCTCAGTCTGGCCGAGCCGCTGCCCTCGAGCTCGGTGATAGCCATGGCCGGAGCCGGTGATCCCGCCTACCGGGCGGGCACCGCGGCCACCGTTTACGGGTGGGGGGACACCACGGGGTCCGGGGCCTACGCCGGCAGCCTGCACGCGGCACGTGTGCGGGTGCAGCCCGACGCGCTGTGCGAGAAGGCGTATCCGGGCGGTTCCGAGGGCACCTACCGCGCCGGGACGATGCTGTGCGCGGGAGAGGTGCGGGGCGGCCGGGACGCCTGTCAGGGGGACAGTGGAGGGCCGCTGGTGGCTCAGGGACGGCTGATAGGCCTCGTGTCCTGGGGGACGGGGTGCGGCCGGGCGGGCAGTCCGGGGGTGTACACGCGCGTCTCCGACATTCTGCGGACCCTCGGGTGGCCCGCAGGGCCGAGAACGGCCGACAGGTCACAGGCGGGCCGCTGAGCGGTCCCCGGCGGGTGCGGGCACGAGACGGGCGGCTGCCTCCTGGGTGGAGGCAGCCGCCCGCTCACCGGCCTGTGCCGGGCTGCTCGTCGTCGGATGCGAGGTGTCCGTCAGCGCTCTTCGTCGGGAGCGGTCACCGCAGGGGCGGTCAGCCGCTCCGTCTCGTCCTGTATCTCAGCGGCGATCTTCTTGAGTTCCGGCTCGAACTTGCGGCCGTGGTGGGCGCAGAAGAGCAGTTCTCCGCCGCTCAGCAGGACGACGCGCAGGTATGCCTGGGCGCCGCAGCGGTCGCAGCGATCGGCGGCCGTCAGCGGGCTCGCGGGGGTCAGAACAGTAGTCACGTCGCCTCTTCTCTAGCTCGACGAGCTGTCGTACCAGGGTCAACATCCAACCAGCCCCAAAACGTTCCCGCTCGTGGCTTTTCCTCGAAAAAATTTTCCGAGGTGGGTGGCTGTTGCCGGTTGGCGGCGAATGTGCCGTAGTGCGTGTCTGATGTGTCGTACGGATTCGCGTTCGTATCGGTGGTCGGTCCTCCCGGCTGGCTTGCCGGTTGTTCATGAGGACGTGCCCGGAGCCTAAATGGTTCATGCCTCGAAGGGAACGTGATGTGTGCTTCACTCCATCGAGGGATCGAACAGGCATGCGACCCTCGACTAGGGTGGGGGTGAGCGAGGGTGGCGTTACAACGGCTCTACCAGGCCTCGGTACCCTCTCACCGGTGACTGAAGCCGCGCCCTTACCCAAGAGGGCCGCATCTGAAATTCAGCGAGGAGCGAACCGCGTGACCGCCGAGACGTCCGTGCCGTCCACAGCGCTGCTGGCAGGAGCAGACCGGGACGGTTCCAACTACACCGCGCGGCACCTGCTCGTCCTCGAGGGGCTCGAGGCCGTGCGGAAGCGCCCCGGAATGTACATCGGGTCGACCGACAGCCGCGGTCTGATGCACTGCCTCTGGGAGATCATCGACAACTCCGTGGACGAGGCCCTCGGAGGCTACTGCGACCACATCGACGTGATCCTCCACGACGACGGCTCGGTGGAGGTCCGGGACAACGGCCGGGGCATCCCGGTCGACGTCGAGCCCAAGACCGGCCTCTCCGGCGTCGAGGTCGTCATGACCAAGCTGCACGCCGGCGGCAAGTTCGGCGGCGGCTCGTACGCCGCCTCCGGCGGTCTGCACGGCGTCGGCGCCTCCGTCGTCAACGCGCTGTCCGCGCGGCTGGACGTCGAGGTGGACCGCGGCGGGCACACCCATGCGATCAGCTTCCGGCGCGGTGTCCCCGGCGCCTTCGCCGCCCTGGGGCCGGACGCGAAGTTCGAGGCCGGGAGCGGGCTGCGCAGGGCCAAGAAGATCCCGAAGACCCGCAGCGGCACCCGCGTGCGCTACTGGGCCGACCGCCAGATCTTCCTCAAGGACGCCAAGCTCGCCCTGGACACCCTGCACCAGCGCGCCCGCCAGACCGCGTTCCTGGTCCCCGGCCTGACCATCGTCGTCCGTGACGAGTACGGGCTCGGCGAGGGCGGCAGCAAGGGCGAGGAGTCGTTCCGCTTCGACGGCGGCATCAGCGAGTTCTGCGAGTTCCTGGCCTCCGACCGGCCCGTCTGCGACACCCTCCGCTTCACCGGACAGGGCACCTTCAAGGAGACCGTCCCGGTCCTCGACGAGCACGGCCAGATGACGCCCACCGAGGTCACCCGCGAGCTCGGCGTCGATGTCGCGATGCGCTGGGGGACCGGTTACGACACCACGCTCAGGTCGTTCGTCAACATCATCGCCACCCCCAAGGGCGGCACCCACGTCGCCGGCTTCGAACAGGCCGTCGCCAAGACGATGAACGAGGTGCTGCGCGCCAAGAAGATGCTGCGTGTGGCCGAGGACGACATCGTCAAGGACGACGCCCTCGAGGGCCTCACCGCGGTGGTCACGGTCCGCCTGGCCGAGCCGCAGTTCGAGGGACAGACCAAGGAGGTCCTCGGCACCTCGGCGGCCCGCCGCATCGTGAACAACGTGATCTCCAGGGAACTCAAGGCGTTCCTGACCTCCACCAAGCGCGACGCCGCCCAGCAGGCCCGCGTCGTCATGGAGAAGGCCGTCGCCGCGGCCCGGACCCGCATCGCGGCCCGTCAGCACAAGGACGCGCAGCGTCGCAAGACGGCCCTGGAGTCCTCCTCGCTGCCCGCCAAGCTCGCCGACTGCCGCAGCGACGACGTCGACCGCAGCGAGCTGTTCATCGTCGAGGGGGACTCCGCGCTCGGCACGGCCAAGCTCGCCAGGAACTCCGAGTTCCAGGCGCTCCTGCCGATCCGCGGCAAGATCCTCAACGTCCAGAAGTCGTCCGTGACGGACATGCTGAAGAACGCCGAGTGCGGCGCGATCATCCAGGTCATAGGGGCGGGGTCGGGGCGGACCTTCGACATCGACACGGCCCGCTACGGCAAGATCATCATGATGACCGACGCCGATGTCGACGGCTCCCACATCCGCACCCTGCTGCTGACCCTGTTCCACCGCTACATGCGGCCCATGGTCGAGGCCGGCCGGGTGTTCGCCGCGGTGCCGCCGCTGCACCGCATCGAGCTGATCCAGCCCAAGAGGGGCCAGGACAAGTACGTCTACACGTACTCGGACCGGGAACTGCGCGACAAGCTCATGGAGTTCCAGAGCAAGAACATCCGCTACAAGGACTCGATCCAGCGCTACAAGGGCCTCGGCGAGATGGACGCCGACCAGCTGGCCGAGACCACCATGGACCCGCGGCACCGCACCCTGCGCCGGATCAACCTCACCGACCTGGAGGCCGCCGAGCAGGTCTTCGACCTCCTCATGGGCAACGACGTCGCCCCGCGCAAGGAGTTCATCTCCAGCTCCGCGGCGACCCTGGACCGCTCGCGCATCGACGCCTAGCGACTGCGCGGGGCGCACGCACGGCCCAGTCACCTGATGGAGTGAAGCAGAACGGGAAGAAGAGTCGGGGATCTTCCCGTTCTGTCCATCCTTGGGCATGCAGCGAAGCAACTCGGGGGACGTGAGGTACGACGATCCCTGGTACGACGCCCTCGCCTCGGGCTGGGGCGAGTCCGCCGCCCCGGCGGAGGCGGTGCCGCCCGCCCGCCGTGCGGACGGGGGCGACGTCTACCTCGAAGTACAGCGCAGCGCGGCCTTCCAGGAGGTGCGCAGCCGGTACCGGCGGTTCGTGGTGCCGGCGGTCGCCGCCTTCCTCACCTGGTACGTGGCGTACGTCGTGACCGCCACGACCGCGCCGGGACTGATGGCACGGCCCGTCGCGGGCGCCGTGAACCTGGGCATGCTCGCCGGCCTCGGCCAGTTCCTGACCACCTTCCTGCTCACCTGGGCCTACGTCCGTCATGCGCGGCTGCGCCGGGACCGGGTGGCGCTGGAACTGCGCTGGGACGCCCAGGAACTGGCGCGCGGGAGAGGCGGCGCGGCATGACGGGCGACCACCGGATCCCGGCGCTGCTGCTGTTCGGCGCGTTCGTCGCGGTGACCCTGGGCATCACGACCTGGGTGAGCCGCCACCGGCGGGGCTCCGCGGAGGAGTTCTACGCGGGCGGCCGGCTCTTCTCCCCGATGGAGAACGGTTTCGCCCTCGCGGGCGACTACATGTCGGCCGCGTCCTTCCTCGGCATCTCCGGACTCATCGCACTCGTCGGCTACGACGGGATGCTCTACTCGGTGGGCTTCCTGGTGGCCTGGCTGGTCGTCCTGTTCCTGGTCGCGGAACTGGTGCGCAACTGCGGCCGGTTCACGCTCGCCGACGTGGTGGCCGCGCGCATGCGGGAACGGCCGGTGCGGATCGCGGCGGGGACCTCGTCGGTCACCGTGTCCGTCCTGTACCTGGTGGCGCAGATGGTGGGCGCGGGCAGCCTGGTCGCGCTGCTGCTCGGCGGCACGGGCGAGGCGGCCCGGGCCTGGACCGTCGTCGGCGTCGGCGTGCTCATGGTGATCTATGTGTCGCTGGGAGGGATGCGGGCCACCACCTGGATCCAGATCGTCAAAGCGGTCCTGCTGCTCGGCGGCACCGTCGCGCTGACCGTCCTCGTCCTGCTGCGGTTCCACGGCGACTTCAACCGGCTGCTCCTCACCGCGGCCGAACGCAGCGGTCACGGAGAGGCGTTCCTGGCGCCCGGTCTCGCCTACGGCGCGGACTGGACCGCGCGGTTCGACTTCATCAGTCTGGGCCTCGCGCTGGTGCTGGGCACGGCGGGGCTGCCGCACATCCTGTCCCGCTTCTACACCGTCCCCACCGCGCGGGCGGCACGGCGGTCGGCGGTGTGGGCGATCGGGCTCATCGGCGGCTTCTACCTGATGACGATCGTGCTCGGCTTCGGCGCCGCCGCCCTCGTCGGCCCGGACGCCGTACGCGCCTCGAACGCGTCCGGGAACACGGCGGTGCCGCTGCTGGCGCTCGACCTGGGCGGCGGCGCCGGCTCCACCGGCGGAACGATCCTGTTCGCGATCGTCGCCGCGGTCGCCTTCGCCACGATCCTCGCCGTGGTCGCCGGGATCACACTGGCCTCCTCGGCGTCCGTCGCGCACGACCTGTACGCCTCCCTGCGGCGCCGGCGCGGGAAGCCGCGCGGCGAGGTGGCGGTGGCCCGGGTCGCAGCGGTCGGCGTCGGTCTGCTCGCGATCGGCCTCGGTCTGCTGGCCCGCGACCTCAACGTCGCGTTCCTGGTGGGCCTCGCCTTCGCCGTGGCCGCGTCCGCGAACCTGCCCGTGCTGCTGTACTCGCTGTTCTGGCGCGGCTTCACCACCCGCGGCGCCGTGTGGGCCGTGTACGGGGGTCTGGTCCCGGCCGTGGTGCTGGTGCTGCTCTCCCCCGTGGTGTCGGGCAGCCCCGCGTCCCTCTTCCCGGGCGCCGACTTCCAGCTCTTCCCGCTGCAGAACCCCGGTCTGGTCTCCATCCCGCTGGGCTTCCTCGCGGGCTGGCTCGGCACGCTCACCTCGCGCGAGGTCCCCGACGAGGCCAGGCACGCGGAGACCGAGGTGCGCTCACTGACCGGCGCGGGGGCGGTGTAGGGCGTCCGGCGCCGCCGTCCGAGAGGGGGAAGGGCGCGATTCCTCCCCCGCCCCCGCGGGCCGTGTGGAGTCTCCGCGCTTGAAGCGGATGACGGTCGCATTCCTCCCCCGCCCCCGCGGGCCGTGTCCTCAGGCGCGGGTCGCCCACGCGTATCGGTGTTCCGGGCGGCCCGCGTCGCCGTACTTCAGGGTCAGTGTGGCCCGCCCTGTGCGCTCCAGGAGCTTCAGGTAGCGCTGGGCGGTCTGGCGGCTCACCCCCGTGCGTTCGGCGATCTCCTGGGCCGACAGCGGACCGTCGGCGTTCATCAGGGACTGCCGTACGAGTTCGGCGGTGGTGGGGGAGTGCCCCTTGGGCAGCTGGGGCTCGGACGACGCCGACAACGCGCCGAAGATGCGGTCCACCTCCGCCTGCTCCGCCTCGCCACCGCCGTCGAGGGTGCGGCGCAGTTCCGCGTACGCCTCCAGTTTGGCGCGCAGCCCGGCGAAGGCGAACGGTTTCACCAGGTACTGCAGGGCGCCCTGGCGCATCGCCGCCTGCACCGTGGAGACGTCACGGGCCGCCGTCACCATGATCACGTCGGTCTGGTGCCCGCGCCGGCGCATCTCCTGCACCACCTCGAGCCCCGTCTCGTCGGGCAGGTAGTGGTCCAGGAGGACGAGATCCGGCCGGGGCAGTGCCTCCAGCCGGCCGAGCGCCTCGGCCGCGCTGTGCGCCTGACCGGCGACATGGAAGCCGGGCACCTTCTCGACGTACGCGGCGTTGACCCGCGCGACCCGGACGTCGTCGTCCACGACCAGGACCTCGATCATCGCGACTCCTCCTCGGCGGTCACCGGGACGGACGCCCCGGTGGGAGCGGGTTCCGCGCCCGGCTCGGTCAGGGCCTCGGGCAGGACGACGGTGAACTCCGCGCCCCCGCCGTGCGCCTCGCCCACATGCGCGCTGCCCCCCTGCCGCTCGGCGAGCCGGCGCACCAGCGGCAGCCCGATGCCCCGCTCGCGGTGGGCCGGCGGTTCCTTGGTGGACCAGCCCTCGGTGAAGATCAACTCGCGGTGCTCCGGCGGAATTCCGGGACCGGTGTCGCGCACCACGAGCACCGCCGTACGCCCCTCGGCACGCAGTTCGACCTCCACGCGCGCCTGCGGCGTGCCGGCGACGGCGTCCAGGGCGTTGTCCACCAGATTGCCGACGACGGTGACGAGCCCCCGGGGATCGATCAGCCGGTCCGGCAGCCGGGTCCCGTCCGTCACCCACAGCGCCACCCCGCGCTCGGCCGCGACCGTCGCCTTGCCCACCAGCAGCGCCGCGAGCAGCGGATCCCGGATCCTCTCGGTGACCTGCTCCGAGGTGGCCCGGTGATCGCCGACGACCTCGCCGACGAACTCCACCGCGTCGTCGTACATCTCGAGCTCCAGCAGCCCCAGCAGGGTGTGCATGCGGTTGGCGTGCTCGTGGTCCTGGGCACGCAGCGCGTCGATGAGGCCCCGCGTGGAGTCCAGCTCCCGGCCGAGCCGGTCCAGCTCCGTGCGGTCGCGCAGGGTGGCCACGGCGCCGCCGTCGTCCGTCGGCATCCGGTTGGCGACCAGCACCCGCCGGCCCCGGACGGTGAGCAGATCGGTGCCGATCACCCGTCCGGCCAGCACATCGGCGGTGCGTCCCGCGCCGAGCGCCAGGTCGGGGGAGCGGCCGACGGCCTCCTCGCCGATCCCCAGCAGACGCTGCGCCTCGTCGTTCAGCAGGCGGACACGGCCGGTGCGGTCCAGGGCGACGACGCCCTCCCGGATGCCGTGCAGCATCGCCTCGCGTTCCGCGAGCAGCGCCGCGATGTCCGAGAAGGCCAGGTCGCGGGTCTGTCGCTGCACCCGCCGGGAGATGAACCAGGCCGCGAGCGCGCCCACGGCCAGGGCGCCGCCGGCGTACGCGAACAGTCCCGGGATGGCGTGGATCAGCCGGGCCCGGACGCTGTCGTAGGCGATGCCGACCGAGACCGCCCCGACGATCTCGCCGTCGTCGTCCCGCAGCGGCACCTTGCCCCGCGCGGAGCGCCCCAGGGTGCCCTCGTCGATCTCCATGACGTCGTGCCCGGCCAGCGCCTCACCGGGGTCGGTCGACACCAGGCCGCCGATCCGCTCCGGATCGGTGTGCGACCAGCGCACGCCCCGCAGATCCAGCACCACGACGTACTCGGCGCCGGTGGCCCTCCGGATCCGTTCGGCCTCCCGCTGCACCGGCCCGTCCGGGGACGGTGCCGTCCCGCGCAGGTCCCGCGCCAGCTGCGGCTGCTGGGCGGTGGTCTGCGCGATCGCGAGCGCGCGGCGCATCGCCTGGTCGTCCAGCTGGTCGCCGAGCGGCGCGAGGAACAGCCCGGTGGCCAGCACCGCGACTCCCGCGGCGATCGCCAGCTGCATCAGCAGGACCTGCGAGAACACCCGCCGCGGCAGGCCGAGGCGCAGGCGGCGTGCGGGGGGAGTGGAGCTCATACCCATGACGGTACGTGGGTGGGCGCGGGGTGCCGCGGGGGTGTGGCGGGGATCTCCTGAGCCCGTGAAAGGGGTGATCAGCCCGCCAGCGCTGTCAGGGCCACTTCGCGGACGCCCACGACGTCCATCCGCGCGGGCGCGCCGAGCACCGACCCGCAGCTCTCCGGACGGGGCGGCAGTGACGCGCCCTGGGCGACCTCCACCAGCCACCGGCGCCCGTCCGTGTGGGCGACGGTCACCTCCCAGCGGGGCGCCGCGCCGTCCGTCCGCACGACGCTCAGGGCCTGCGCGGCGTACTCGCCCACCGCCTGCCGGACGGCCAGCTCGGCCGCCTGACCGGGCCGCCCCCAGGCGGAACACCCCCGGCACCCCTCGGCGACGATCCGGCCCTCCTCCACGCCGTGCAGCACCTCCTTGACGGTGTGCGCCTCGGCCCGCCCGTACGCGTAGCCGTACGGCAGACAGAGGACCGTGGGGGAGAAGCGGTGACCGCCCAGGTGGGTGACCTCCCAGACGCCCTCGACCCCGGAGGCGGTGAGTTCGGCCGCCAGGGGCCGCCCGAGGAGGGCGCAACAGCGGTCGCGCCTGCCGTTGGTGCAGACGAGGGCGAGGGGGCCGCCCTCGTGGGGCCGCCCGCCGAGCGCGGTCGCGAAGGAGGCCGGCTCGCCCCTGCCGAGCGCGGCGAAGTCGAGGCCGAGCAGGCGTTCGGGATCCGTGGTGTCGGCGGTGTGCAGCCACGCGTTTCCGGGAACGGTGTGGGCCGCGTACACCCGGCGCGTGGCGGGCACCCGGCGGTCCGCGTGCCGCCCGGGCCGCCGGATGAGGGCGATGCGCACCCCGCTGCCCTCCGCCGCGGCCTCCAGGGCGCGGCCCAGCGCGGGGTCGAGGTGGCTGGAGGTGAGCGCCTTGGCACCCCAGGGGCCGGACTGCTCCAGCAGCAGCCAGGTCCGCGCGGTGGCCGCGGTCCCCGCGACCGGCTCGTCGAGTTCGCGGGAGGCGTTCGAGCACGTGCTGCTACTCACGGAGGTAAGCCTAACCTGACTTTTTCCGAGTGGCTCGGCGGGTCGCCCGCGCGGCGCGGGCCGACCGCGTTCGCGGGCGGGCGTGACGTCGATGGCGACAATTGCCCTATACGAGGCCGATCATCGATTCTTCGCTTACTCGTCACTCTTCCGGAGGTTTCCTCGGAGCCCGAGTGTTTTCACTCCTCCGGGTGGTAGGAATGCCGCATGCGCTGCGTCCGTGAGGTGTGACCCGGCGGCGGTCGCCTGCGCGCCTCGCTCACCAGGGGCTCGGGTGTGGGGGAGACTGCCCTCGCGCATCGCGCGGCAGCGGGCGCAGGCGCGTTTGCGCCTTGAGACAAAGGAAATTGAACAGTGAGTCAGATCATCCGCCGCCTCGGCGTCGCTCCGCGTTACCGAGGCAGCACGAATGGTGGGACGTGTCCCGACATTTTCGAGTTGGCCGACGGGAATTTCGCCGTCATCGGCACGGACATGACTGACTCCCTGGACGCGGGCCTTCCCGCCGACGCGGCCCGTGCGGACTACGAGCGCATCGTCGTGATCACGCGCGAGACCTTGGTCAGGGCGAAGGCCGACATCCCCGACGCGTGACCGCGTTCCCGACGGACCTGGGTCCGGACGCTCCGGCGCGCCGCCCGGACCCCTGCCGTCAGTCCCCGGCGGGAGGCTCGCCGACCACCCACCACTCGTCGGTCTCCGCCTCCTCCAACTGCCTGAGCAGGTCGTCGACGAGCAGTCCCATTTCCGCCTCTTCGGTGTCCACGATGCTCGCCCGCTGCTGCTGAGTGGCGTACCAGTACTCCCTGACGATCGGATTCTGGAAAGTGCCCCGGGCGCGTTTGTAGAACTCGTCCTTGGTCAGGTTGCCGATGCGGTAATAGAACAGCAGGTTGGTGTACAAGGCGTTGGCGTACAGGTACTGCCGACGCCTCGCGGGAGAAGCGGGCACCTCGAAGATGTCCAGGACCTCGGCGAGCTCGGGGTCGTCGATGGCCTTGCTCAGCAATTCCCAGTGCTGGCGCTGCTGGCTCGCCAGATCGGCGTTCCGCCGGGTGCGGGACTGCTTCTCCAGGATCTCGAGACGCGCGTGCAGCGACTCGAACGTGTGGCGCTGGGCCGCCACGGTGACGAGGACGCCCGCCGCCATGCCGAGACCGGCCAGGGCGACGGCGCCCATTCCCCGTATCCCACTGTTCTGTGTGGCCATGTCAAATACCCCCGATCGGGCCGCCGTCCGCCGGTCGTCGGGTTGCGGGTCGACTGTAGGGAACCGGCGAGCGGTGGGCGGCGCTTGCCGCCTTCCAGGGTGCCGAGCGGCTCTGATCGGCGGGAAGGCGGCCAAGAGGCGCACGGAGGGAAGCGAGGGTCGCACAAACCGGCGCCTTGCCCAACGTCTGCCCCGCGGACGCTGCTAACAATCGTTCACTTCGCTGTCGTCGCGGGCACTCGTATCCTGGGCCGTCAGTCGGTCTTCGGGGCGCGCGCCGTGAGCGAGCCGGTGTGCGCACAGGTGTGAGAGGGGTCGTGTGTCGGAGCGGAGCAGCGGGCGGCAGATTCCGGTGGTCGTACTGGCCGGATTTCTCGGCTCGGGGAAGACGACCCTGCTCAACCACCTTCTCCACCGCAGCGGCGGCAGCCGCATCGGTGCCGTCGTCAACGACTTCGGGGCCATCGAGATCGACGCGATGGCCGTCGCCGGGGCGCTCGGGGACTCGACCGTGTCCCTGGGCAACGGGTGTCTGTGCTGCGCCGTGGACGGCAGCGAGCTCGACGTGTACCTCGAGCGGCTCGCCCGTCCCTCCGCCGGGATCGACGTCATCGTCATCGAGGCCAGCGGCCTCGCCGAACCGCAGGAACTCGTGCGGATGGTGCTCGCCAGCGAGCATCCGGGCATCGTGTACGGCGGACTCGTCGAGGTCGTGGACGCCGCCGAGTTCGACGACACCCGCGCCAGGCACCCGGAGATCGACCGGCACCTCGGCCTCGCGGACCTCGTGGTCGTCAACAAGGTGGACCGGGCCCCGGACGTCGCGCGGGTCCTGGCCCTGGTCCGGTCCCTCGTCGACCGTGCGGCCGTGGTGCCCGCCACGCACGGCCGTGTCGACCCCGAGTTCCTCTTCGACTGCAGGCCCGGCGAGGAGCGCGTCGGGCAGCTGTCGTTCGACGACCTGCACCGGCACGACGACGCCGAGGAGCACTCCGGGCATCTGCACGCCGCCTACGACAGCCTCTCCTTCGTGTCCGAGCGCCCGCTGGACCCACGCCGGCTGATCCGGTTCCTGGACAGCCGGCCCGAAGGGCTCTACCGGATCAAGGGGTACGTCGACTTCGGTCCCCACGACGTCGGCAACCGGTACGCCGTGCATGCCGTGGGGCGGTTCCTGCGGTTCTACCCCGAGCCCTGGCCCGCGGGCGAGGAGCGGCTCACGCAGCTCGTCCTCATCGGGACGGACCTCGACGCCACCGCCCTCGGCGGGGAGCTGGAGGCGTGCGGGAGCGACGGCGCCCCACACGCCGACGATCACGGCATGTGGGGCGTTCTCCGCTATGTGCAGGGGGCGGCGGAGGACCCGGCGGCCTAGACCGGGCCCGCCACCACCGACACCGTCTTCGGCAGGGACACGCCGGAGCCGTCACGGCGCGGGTCGGGCTCCGGGAGGCTCACCGCGGTGCCGTTCTTCTGCGCGGCCCGGGCCGGGACCGGGCCCGCCCAGGCCAGGGCCAGGCAGTCCTCGCCCTTCAGGAACCGCTGGCAGCGCACGCCGCCGGTGGCCCGGCCCTTGCGCGGGTACTGGTCGAACGGAGTCAGCTTGGCCGTGGTCTGGACCGAGTCGTCCAGCGTGCCCCGTGAACCCGCGACCGTGAACACCATCGCGTCCGCGGCCGGATCGACCGCCGTGAAGGAGATGACCTTCGCCCCCTCGGTGAGCTTGATGCCCGCCATACCGCCCGCGGGACGGCCCTGCGGCCGGACCTGCGCGGCGGGGTAGCGCAGCAGCTGGGCGTCGTCGCTGATGAAGACCAGGTCCTCCTCGCCCGTGCGCAGCTCGACCGCGCCGACGATCCGGTCGCCCTCCTTGAGCGTGATGACCTCCAGCTCCTCCTTGTTGGAGGGGTAGTCGGGCACCACGCGCTTGACGACACCCTGTTCCGTGCCGAGCGCCAGGCCCGGCGACGACTCGTCGAGCGTGGTCAGGCACACCACCTGCTCGTCGTCCTCCAGGGACACGAACTCGGCCAGGGGCGCCCCGCCCGAGAGGTTCGGCACCGGCATCGCCTCCGGGAGCTGCGGCAGGTCGACGACGTTCAGCCGGAGCAGCCGGCCGGCCGAGGTGACCACGCCGATCTCGCCGCGGGCCGTCGCCGGCACCGCCGAGACGATCACGTCGTGCTTGACCCGCTTGGCGGAGCCGTCCCGCGCCAACGGCTCGTTGTCCGCCGTACGGGCCAGCAGGCCCGTGGAGGACAGCAGCACGCGGCACGGGTCGTCCGCCACCTGCAGCGGTACCGCGGCGGCCGGGGTGCCGGCCGACTCCAGCAGCAGCGTACGGCGGTCGTCGCCGAACTTCTTGGCGACCGCGGCCAGTTCGGTGGAGACCAGCTTGCGCAGCTCCGCGTCCGACTCCAGGATCCGGGTCAGCTCCTCGATCTCCGCGTTCAGCCGGTCCTTCTCGGCCTCCAGCTCGATCCGGTCGTACTTGGTCAGGCGGCGCAGCGGCGTGTCCAGGATGTACTGGGTCTGGATGTCGCTGAGGGAGAACCGCTCCATCAGGCGCTGCTTGGCCTGCGCGGAGTTCTCGCTGGAACGGATGAGGCGGATGACCTCGTCGATGTCCACCAGGGCCGTGAGCAGGCCCTCGACCAGGTGGAGGCGGTCGCGCCGCTTGCCGCGGCGGAACTCCGAACGCCTGCGGACGACGTTGAAGCGGTGGTCGAGGTAGACCTCCAGGAGTTCCTTGAGGCCCAGGGTGAGCGGCTGGCCGTCCACCAGCGCCACGTTGTTGATGCCGAAGGACTCCTCCATCGGCGTCAGCTTGTACAGCTGCTCCAGGACCGCTTCCGGCACGAAGCCGTTCTTGATCTCGATGACCAGGCGCAGGCCGTGCTCGCGGTCGGTGAGGTCCTTGACGTCGGCGATGCCCTGGAGCTTCTTCGACCCGACCAGGTCCTTGATCTTGCCGATCACCTTCTCCGGGCCGACCGTGAAGGGCAGCTCGGTGACGACGAGACCCTTGCGGCGGGCCGTCACGTCCTCCACGGTGACCGTCGCGCGGATCTTGAACGTGCCGCGGCCCGTCTCGTACGCGTCCCGGACGCCGGACAGGCCGACGATCCGGCCGCCGGTGGGCAGGTCGGGACCCGGGACGTGCTTCATCAGGGCGTCGAGATCGGCGTTCGGGTACCTGATCAGGTGCCGCGCGGCCGCGACGACCTCGCGCAGGTTGTGCGGCGGCATGTTGGTGGCCATACCGACGGCGATGCCCGACGCGCCGTTCACCAGGAGGTTCGGGAACGCGGCGGGCAGCGCCACCGGTTCCTGCTCCTGGCCGTCGTAGTTGGGCGCGAAGTCGACCGTGTCCTCGTCGATGGACTCGGTCATCAGGCCGGTGGCCTCGGCCATCCGGCACTCGGTGTACCGCATGGCGGCGGGCGGGTCGTCGTTGCCCAGCGAGCCGAAGTTGCCGTGGCCGTCGACCAGGGGCACGCGCATCGAGAACGGCTGGGCCATGCGGACCAGGGCGTCGTAGATCGACGCGTCGCCGTGGGGGTGCAGCTTGCCCATGACCTCGCCGACGACGCGGGCGCACTTCACGTAGCCGCGCTCGGGCCGCAGGCCCATCTCGTTCATCTGGTAGACGATGCGGCGGTGCACCGGCTTGAGGCCGTCGCGCGCGTCCGGCAGGGCGCGGGAGTAGATGACCGAGTACGCGTACTCGAGGAAGGAGCCCTGCATCTCGTCGACGACGTCGATGTCGAGGATCTTCTCCTCGTACGACTCGTCGGGCGGCGGGGTCTTCGTGCTGCGGCGGGCCATCGCTGCCGGCTCCTTGCTGAAGCGTGGGACGGGATCTGATGCGGACCATTGTGGACCGTCGCACTGACAGGCGGGACCAGGGTCCGGTTGTGGATGCCTCCGGGGAGGGCAGGGTACGCGGCGTGTGCGGCCCGCTTCCGCGCGGGGTTCCCGGTGATCGGGACGCACCGGACCGGGGCGGGTTCCGCCCGCGCTCGCGGCGTGCCTCCCCCGTTCCCGGCCGCGCCCGGGCGGGAGGTGCCCCCGGCCCCCCGTGCGGCGGGGCCGGTCGGGGGTTCGCCGCGCGGCCCGGCGCCGGCGGGGTGCCTCCCCGCTCCCGGGCGGGAGGTGTCCCTACCCGCCCGTGCGGCGGGGTCGGCAGGTGGCTGGTACGGGGCCGGTCGGGGGTTCGCCGCGCGGTCCGGCGCCGGCGGGGTGCCTCCCCGCTCCCGGGCGGGAGGTGTCCCTACCCGCCCGTGCGGCGGGGTCGGCAGGTGGCCGGTACGGGGCCGGTCGGGGGTTCGCCGCGCGGTCCGGCGCCGGCGGAGTGCCTCCCCCGCTCCCGGGCGGGAGGTGCCCCCACCCGCCCGTGCCGCCCTGCGGCACGGGCGCCCGCGGCCCGGCGTCGGCATTCTCGCTCTCGGCGTAGCCCGCCCCCGCCGGGAACTTCGCCGGGGGTTCGCGCGCTTGCATACAGTGGCAGGACCGGCAGAAACGGCGGTTTCGACGACCGCCTCCGCGATCGAAGGGACGTACATGCCCATGGGTCACACGGCCACAGCCCAGGCAGGCTCCGGCGGCCTGACAGCGACCGAGCACCGCCTGGCCAACGGCCTGCGCGTGGTGCTCTCCGAGGACCACCTGACCCCGGTCGCCGCGGTCTGCCTCTGGTACGACGTGGGTTCGCGGCACGAAGTCAAGGGACGTACGGGTCTGGCTCACCTTTTCGAGCACCTCATGTTCCAGGGCTCCGCCCAGGTGAAGGGCAACGGTCACTTCGAGCTGGTCCAGGGCGCCGGCGGCTCCCTCAACGGCACCACCAGCTTCGAGCGCACCAACTACTTCGAGACCATGCCCGCCCACCAGCTGGAGCTCGCGCTCTGGCTGGAGGCCGACCGCATGGGCTCCCTGCTGACCGCCCTGGACGACGAGTCCATGGAGAACCAGCGGGACGTCGTCAAGAACGAGCGCCGCCAGCGCTACGACAACGTCCCCTACGGCACGGCCTTCGAGAAGCTGACCGCCCTCGCCTACCCGGAGGGCCACCCGTACCACCACACGCCCATCGGCTCGATGGCGGACCTGGACGCGGCCACCCTGGAGGACGCCCGCCAGTTCTTCCGCACGTACTACGCGCCGAACAACGCCGTGCTCTCCGTGGTCGGCGACATCGACCCGGAGCGGACGCTCGCCTGGATCGAGAAGTACTTCGGCTCCATCCCGGGCCACGACGGCAAGCCCGCGCCCCGCGACGGCGCGCTGCCCGAGGTCATCGGCGAGCAGCTGCGCGAGGTCGTGGAGGAGGAGGTCCCCGCGCGTGCGCTGATGGCCGCCTACCGGCTGCCCGAGGACGGCACGCGCGCGTGCGACGCCGCCGACCTGGCGCTCACCGTCCTCGGCGGCGGCGAGTCCTCCCGGCTCTACAACCGCCTCGTACGGCGCGACCGCACGGCCGTGGCCGCCGGCTTCGGCCTGCTGCGGCTGGCCGGGGCGCCCTCCCTGGGCTGGCTGGACGTGAAGACCTCCGGCGACGTGGAGGTGCCGGTCATCGAGGCCGCCATCGACGAGGAGCTCGCCCGGTTCGCCGAGCAGGGCCCCACGGCGGAGGAGATGGAACGCGCGCAGGCCCAGCTGGAGCGCGAGTGGCTCGACCGGCTCGGCACGGTCGCGGGCCGCGCCGACGAACTGTGCCGGTACGCCGTCCTGTTCGGCGACCCGCAGCTCGCCCTGACCGCCGTCCAGCGCGTCCTGGAGGTGACGGCGGAGGAGGTGCGGGAGGTCGCCCAGGCCCGCCTGCGCCCCGACAACCGCGCGGTGCTCGTCTACGAGCCGGTCGCCGCCGAGGCAGAGGACACCGAGGAGGCCGCCGCGGCCGCCGGCACCGACGAGAACGAGGAGGCGGCGAAGTGACCGAGCTCGCCACGATGGACTTCCACCCGCAGCCGCAGGCGGGCGACGCCAAGCCCTGGGCCTTCCCGGCCCCCGAGCGCGGCACGCTCGACAACGGCCTGACCGTGCTGCGCTGCCACCGCCCCGGCCAGCAGGTCGTCGCCGTCGAGGTGATCCTCGACGCTCCCCTGGAGGCCGAGCCGGCCGGTCTCGACGGTGTCGCCACGATCATGGCGCGGGCCTTCTCCGAGGGCACCGACAAGCACACCGCCGAGGAGTTCGCCGCCGAGCTGGAGCGCTGCGGCGCCACCCTGGACGCGCACGCCGACCACCCCGGCGTCCGCCTCAGCCTGGAGGTCCCGGCCTCGCGGCTCACCAAGGGGCTCGGGCTGGTCGCCGACGCCCTCAGGGCGCCCGCGTTCGCCGACAGCGAGGTCGAGCGGCTGGTCCGCAACCGCCTCGACGAGATCCCGCACGAGCTGGCCAACCCCTCCCGCCGCGCCGCCAAGGAGCTCTCCAAGGAGCTGTTCCCGGCGGATTCGCGCATGTCGCGTCCGCGCCAGGGCACCGAGGAGACGGTCACCGGCATCGACTCCGCGGCCGTACGCGCCTTCTACGAGAAGCACGTCCGCCCCGCCACCGCCACCGCCGTGGTCGTCGGCGACCTCACCGGCATCGACCTGGACGCGCTGCTCGGCGACACGCTCGGCTCCTGGACCGGCTCCTCGGCACAGCCGCGGCCCGTTCCGCCGGTGGCTGCGGACGATACCGGCCGGGTCGTGATCGTGGACCGTCCCGGCGCCGTCCAGACGCAGCTGCTGATCGGCCGTGTCGGCCCCGACCGGCACGACCGCGTGTGGCCCGCGCAGGTGCTCGGCACGTACTGCCTGGGCGGCACCCTCACCTCCCGCCTGGACCGCGTGCTGCGCGAGGAGAAGGGATACACCTACGGCGTACGGGCGTTCGGGCAGGTCCTCAGGTCCGCCCCGGACGGTACCGGCGCGGCGATGCTGGCCATCAGCGGCTCCGTCGACACCCCGAACACCGGCCCCGCCCTCGACGACCTGTGGACCGTGCTGCGCACGCTCGCCGCGGAGGGGCTCACCGACGACGAGCGCGACGTCGCCGTGCAGAACCTCGTGGGTGTGGCGCCGCTCAAGTACGAGACCGCCGCGGCCGTCGCGAGCACCCTGGCCGACCAGGTCGAGCAGCACCTGCCCGACCACTACCAGGCCGACCTGTACCGGCAGTTGGCCGCGACCGGCACCGTGGAGGCCACCGCGGCCGTGGTGAACGCCTTCCCGGTGGACCGCCTGGTGACGATCCTCGTCGGCGACGCGGCGCAGATCAAGGCGCCCGTCGAGGCGCTCGGGATCGGTGAAGTCACCGTCGTGACGGCCGAGTAGCGAGCCGCGGAGGACGCGCGCGGGGCCCCGGTGACACGGAAGTCACCGGGGCCCTCTTATGCCCGAATCGGGGCGGAAGTTGCCTGTCTGCCCTGTGGGATGCGCTACAAAAACCGGGATTCGTTTGAGGATGGGGAGACGGCCCGCTTAGCGTCATGCGGGCTGTTCGTCGGGCAGTGCGCCGCACCCGCGGCACCGGACAGCCATCGCCGAGTCCCCGTACGGCGCGAGCCAGGGGAGCCGGGGACCCTCCGCAGTCCCTGGGGTGAATCGGGCGCCCGCGCGTGTCGCGAGGGGGTCCGTAGGAGACCTTCCTGCTCCGAACCCGTCAGCTAACCCGGTAGGCGAGAGGGAAGGAAAGGACCAGCCTGTACATGGCGTTCACCCGCGCCCCGGGCAAGCACCGTCGTCCCAGCCGGATGCAGCGCGGCACCGCCCGCGCGGCGGGCGTCGCGGCGCTCACCACCACCGGCGTCGTCGGCTCCCTCTCGGCCCCCGCGCTCGCCGCCGAGCCCGCCGCCGCACAGACCGGCCTCACGCCCGTCGTCACCCTGGGAGACGCGGTCGCCGACCGGATCGACGCCCAGGCGGCCGCCCAGCACGAGGCCGCCCGGGAGGCGGCCGAGGCCGCCGCGCGGAAGGCCGCGGAGGAGACCGCGCGCGAGAGGGCCGCGGAGGAGGCCGAGAAGGCCCGTGCGGAGCAGGAGCGCGCCGCGCGGGAGGCCGAGCGCAAGCGCCTCAACACCTTCGTCTCCCCGATCGCCGGCTCGTACGTCTCGACCGGTTACCAGGCCGGCAGCTCGCTGTGGTCCTCCGGCAGCCACACCGGTGTCGACTTCCACGCCGCGACCGGCACCCCCGTCCAGTCGGTCGGCATCGGCACCGTGGTCGAGGCCGGCTGGGGCGGCGCGTACGGCAACCAGGTCGTCATCAGGATGAACGACGGCACGTACACCCAGTACGGTCACCTCTCCTCCATCGGTGTCTCGGTGGGCCAGCAGGTCGCCGCCGGACAGCAGATCGGTCTCTCCGGCGCCACTGGCAACGTCACGGGCGCGCATCTGCACTTCGAGGCCCGTACGACCGCCGAGTACGGCTCCGACCTCGACCCGGTCGCCTACCTCCGCGCGCACGGCGTCAGCCTCTGACCGGACCGACCCGCCCACTTCCCGGTGCCCCGGCTCCCCGAGCCGGGGCACCGGTGTTTCCGGGCGGCGCTTGTCCAAAAAATACGCCTGGATTCCGGCCCGCCGTCGTGAATTCCCGCTGATTGCAATAGAGTCACGGAACACACGTCAATCGTCGACGTTTCACGGGGATTAAGCCGGAGGTCCGTCATGCGTATTCCCGCGCACTCGGTGTGCACGGCGATCCGGGACGACATCGTCGCGGGTGTCTACGAGCGCGGCGGCCGGCTCACCGAGGAAGTCCTCGCCCGCCGTTACGGCGTCTCCCGGGTGCCCGTCCGGGAGGCGCTGCGCACGCTGGAGGCCGAGGGGTTCGTGGTGACCCGGCGGCACGCGGGCGCGTGCGTCGCGGAACCCACCGAGCAGGAGGCCGCCGACCTGCTGGAGATGCGTATGCTCCTCGAGCCGCTCGGCGCCTCCCGCGCGGCCCAGCGCCGCACCGAGGCCCATCTGAAGGTGCTGCGCGGCCTGGTCCGGCTGGGGCAGGAACGCGCCCGCCAGGGCAACAGCGACGACCTGCGCTCCCTGAGCGGCTGGTTCCACGAGACGCTCGCCCAGGCCACCGGCAGCCCGGCGCTGACCTCGACGCTGACCCAGCTGCGGCACAAGATCGCCTGGATGTACGCCACCGAGGGGCCGTCCGACCCGGTCGCGTACTGGGCGGAGCACGGCGCGATCGTGGACGCCGTGGCGCGCGGCGACGGCGACCGCGCGCGGTCCGTCACGGCGCTGCACACCGAGCGCGCGAGTGCCGGACACCGCCTGCGTTTCGCCTCCGGCGCCGGCCGCGCGGACCGTGTGAGGAACTCGCAACATCCCGTAAACATGTCGAGCATTCGGCATTAACACGGGTGCCGTATACAAAGAGGATGCATTTCTCGGGGGCTATTCATGCTGCCCGGAAAAGGGAAAAGCGAAAGGCCCGCCCGATGGTCCGGGCGGGCCTTTCGATTGCGGTGCGCGTCGGTGAGGAGACGTTCCCGCGGCCGTGAGGAATCAGACGGTCTCGGGGAGCTCCTCGAGACCCTCGGCGACCAGCTTCGCCAGACGGTCCAGGGCGGCGTCCGCGCCCTCGGCGTCGGACGCGAGGACGATCTCCTCGCCGCCCTGGGCGCCCAGGCCCAGAACGGCCAGCATGGAGGCCGCGTTGACGGGGTTGCCCCCGGCCTTGGCGATCGTCACCGGGACGCCTGCGGCCGCGGCGGCTCGGACGAAGATGGAGGCGGGGCGGGCGTGGAGGCCCTCGGCCCAGCCGACGTTGACGCGGCGCTCAGCCATGTGTTGCTGCCCTTCGCTGTTCAGGGTTGTCTAGACCAGTTTCCCACATCGTGAAGCATGCCCGGAGCGGCATCCGCTCCCGCTCCCGGTGACAGCCGGACCGCGGCCTCGGCCCGGCTGTCGTCCACCACAGACTGCCTCGCGCCGTTGTCGTACGCGAGCCGTACTCTGGGGCCCATGCAGACCTCGTCGGACCGGCACGAGTACCCCGCCCACTGGGAGGCCGACGTGGTGCTGCGCGACGGCGGCACCGCGCGCATCCGCCCCATCACCGTTGATGACGCCGAGCGCCTGGTCAGCTTCTACGAGCAGGTGTCGGACGAGTCGAAGTACTACCGCTTCTTCGCGCCCTACCCTCGTCTGTCCGCCAAGGACGTCCACCGCTTCACGCACCACGACTTCGTGGACCGGGTGGGACTCGCGGCCACCGTGGGCGGCGAGTTCATCGCCACCGTACGCTACGACCGGATCGGCGCCGACGGCGCGCCCGCCTCTGCGCCGGCCGACGAGGCCGAGGTCGCCTTCCTCGTGCAGGACGCCCACCAGGGCCGGGGCGTCGCCTCCGCCCTCCTCGAGCACATCGGCGCCGTCGCGCGGGAGCGGGGCATCCGCCGGTTCGCGGCCGAGGTGCTGCCCGCCAACAACAAGATGATCAAGGTGTTCACCGACGCCGGGTACACCCAGAAGCGCAGCTTCGAGGACGGTGTCGTCCGCCTGGAGTTCGACCTCGAACCCACCGACCGCTCCATGGCCGTGCAGTACGCGCGCGAACAGCGCGCCGAGTCGCGTTCGGTGCGGCGGCTGCTCGCCCCCGGCTCGGTCGCCGTCGTCGGCGCCGGCCGCACACCCGGGGGCGTGGGCCGCAGCGTCCTCGACAACCTCCGGGACACCGGGTTCACCGGCCGGCTCTACGCCGTGAACAAGGCCCTGGGCGAGGGGGAGGAGGAGCTCGGCGGGGTGACCGCGTTCCGCTCGGTGCGGGACATCGACGGGCCCGTGGACCTCGCGGTCGTCGCGGTGCCCGCCGAGCGGGTCCCGGAGGTCGTCACCGAGTGCGGCGAGCACGGCGTGCAGGGGCTCGTCGTCCTCTCCGCCGGCTACGCCGAGTCCGGCCCCGACGGCCGCGAACGCCAGCGCGCCCTCGTGCGGCAGGCGCGCGCGTACGGCATGCGGATCATCGGCCCGAACGCCTTCGGCGTCATCAACACCTCCCCGGACGTCCGGCTGAACGCCTCGCTCGCCCCTCACATGCCGCGCCCGGGCCGGATCGGGCTGTTCGCCCAGTCCGGCGCCATCGGCGTCGCCCTGCTGTCCCGCCTGCACCGGCGCGGCGGCGGCGTCACCGGCGTCACCGGCGTCTCCACCTTCGTGTCGTCCGGCAACCGGGCCGACGTCTCCGGCAACGACCTCCTGCAGTACTGGTACGAGGACCCCGACACCGACGTCGTCCTGATGTACCTGGAGTCCATCGGCAACCCCCGCAAGTTCACCCGCCTCGCCCGCCGGACCGCGGCGGCGAAGCCACTGGTCGTGGTCCAGGGCGCACGCCACGGGGCGGGCCCCCGGGGACACGCCGTACGGGCGACCCGGCTGCCCCACGCGACGGTGTCCGCGCTGCTGCGGCAGGCCGGGGTGATCCGCGTGGACACCATCACCGAACTCGTCGACGCGGGCCTGCTGCTCGCCCGCCAGCCCCTGCCGGCCGGACCCCGGGTGGCGATCCTCGGCAACTCCGAGTCCCTGGGCCTGCTCACCTACGACGCCTGCCTCGCCGAGGGCCTGCGCCCGCATCCCCCGCAGGACCTCACCACCGCCGCCTCGGCGGCGGACTTCCACGCGGCGCTGTCCCGCGCGCTGGCCGACGACACGAGCGACGCGGTCGTCGTGACGGCGATCCCGGCGGTGGGGGAGGGCTCGGTCGGCGACGCGGCCCTGGCGCAGGCCCTGAGCTCGGCCGCCGCCGCGACCCCGTCCAAGTCCGTCCTGGTGGTCCACGTGGAACTCGGCGGCCTCGCGGAGGCCCTGTCCGCCGCGACGAGCACGGCGCCCCCTTCGGCGACCGGCGCCGCGCCACCGGCGGGGACGGGCACGGCGTCCCGGCCGTCCGGCGCCGCGCCGTCCTCGGCCGTCGCGGGCGTCCAGCCGCCCGCCGGCAGCGGTGCGCCGACCCGCGAGGGTGCCACGGACCGCGCCCGCGCGGCCGTCGACGGCGGCCCGCCGGCCCCCGCCGCGCCCCCCGAGGGCGCCCACCTCATCCCCGCCTACCCCGCCGCCGAGCGTGCCGTCCGGGCGCTCGCCCACGCCGTCGCGTACGCGCAGTGGCGGCGGGACGCCGCCGAGCCCCGGAAGGTGCCGGAGTACGAGGACATCGACGAGCGGGGCGCGGCGGCGCTCATCGGCGGGCTGCTCTCGCGCGGGCAGGGCCTCACCCTCGGCGCCGCCGAGACCTGCGACCTGCTCGGCACCTACGGCATCCACGTCCACCGCGCCCTGCCCGCACCGGACCCCGACACCGCCGTCGAGGCGGCGCGCACCCTCGGTCACCCCGTGGCCCTCAAGGCGACCGCCCCCCATCTGAGACACCGCGCCGACCTGGGCGGCGTCCGCCTCGACCTGGCGGACGAGGAACAACTGCGCCGGGCGTACGCCGAGTTGACGGAACTGTTCGGGGCCCCGGAGGAGCTGCGCCCCGTGGTGCAGCGGATGGCGCCGCGCGGTGTCGACACCGTCGTACGCGCGGTCATCGACCCGGCCGCCGGAGCCGTACTGTCCTTCGGGCTCGCCGGGCCCCCCTCGCAGCTGCTCGGGGACATGGCGCACCGGCTGATCCCGGTCACCGACCGGGACGCGACCTCGCTGGTGCGGTCGATCCGGACCGCCCCGCTCCTGTTCGGCTGGCGCGGCTCGGCGCCGGTCGACACCCCGGCGCTGGAGGAGCTGATGCTCAGGGTGTCGCGGCTGGTCCACGACCATCCGGAGGTGGTCGCGGTCACCCTGGAGCCGGTCGTCGTCGCCCCGCACGGCGTGAGTGTCCTCGGTGCCTCCGTACGCCTCGCCCCGCCCCCCGCCCGCGACGACCTCGGCCCGCGGACCCTCCCCGCGTACTGACCGGCGCCCGGGGAGCGGAGTGCGGTGAGCGGTGCCTCGCAGTCAGCGGTCCCCCGTAGGATGGGCGTCATGGCCAAGACCAGTACGACGACCCAGGGACTGCGGGCGGCGATCGAGCGCAGCGGTTACTACCCGGCCCTCGTGGCCGAGGCGGTGGAGGCCGCCGTGGGCGGCGAGCCCATCCGGTCGTATCTGGTCCACCAGGAGACGACGTTCGACCAGAACGAGGTGCGGCGGCACGTCACCGTGCTCGTCCTCACCGGCAACCGCTTCATCGTCAGCCACACCGACGAGCAGGCCGCCGACGACACCTCCCCGACGCCGTACGCCACCACGTCCACGGAGTCGGTCAAGCTCGGCCGGATCTCGTCCATCGTGGTCAGCCGTGTGGTCGCCAACCCGGAGTCGTACAAGCCGGGCACCTTGCCGCGCGAGATCGTGCTCACCATCGGCTGGGGTGCCGTCTCCCGCATCGACCTGGAGCCGGCCGCCTGCGGCGACCCCAACTGCGAGGCCGACCACGGTTACACGGGCAGCTCCACGGCCGACGACCTGAGCCTGCGCGTCAGCGAGGCCGGTGACGGGCCGGAGACGGTGCGCCAGGCGCTCACCTTCGCGCAGGCCCTGTCCGAGGCGACCGCGGACCAGACGCGCTGATGACCCAGCCCACACCCGGCGCGCGACGCGCACCGGGCGCGCAGCCCGTACCGGGCGCCCAGCCGGCACCCGGTGCGCAGCCGGTATCCGGTGCGCGGCCCGCCCCCGGCACGCAGCCCGCCCCCGGCGCGCGGCCCGTGCCCCGCCCGCAGCCGCCCCGCCCCGCGCCGCCCGCCCGCACCGCGCAGTCCACGTCCACGGCGCGGCCGACACCTCCCGCACGGCCCGCACCCCCCGCCCGGCCCGCGCCACCCCCGCACCCCACCGCCTGGGACGACGCGCATCCGCGCCCCCTCGCCCCCGGTTCCGCCCCCCTGCCCGAGTACGGCACCGGTTCGCTCGCCGACCTGCTGCCCACGCTCGCCGCCGGCATGGCCGTCCCCGGTACGACCGCCGCGATCCCCGAGCTGACCCCCGCCGACCGGAACTGCGTGTTCCTGATCGACGGGCTGGGCTGGGAGCAGCTGAGGGCGCACCCGGACGAGGCACCCTTCCTGACGTCCCTGCTGGCCTCCTCGCGCGGCGGCACCGGAAGCCCGATCACCGCCGGATACCCGGCGACGACCGCCACCTCCCTGGCCTCCGTCGGCACCGGCCTGCCGCCGGGCGCGCACGGCCTGCCCGGCTACACCGTGCGCAACCCCGACACCGGCGAGCTGATGAACCAGCTGCGCTGGCAGCCCTGGACCCCGCCCGCCGCCTGGCAGCCCCACCCCACGATCTTCGAGCTGGCCCACCGCGCGGGCGTGCACGCCGCCCAGGTGTCCTCCCCGACCTTCGCGAACACCCCGCTGACCAAGGTCGCGCTCAGCGGCGGCAGCTTCCACGGGCGGCTGTCCGGCGAGGAGCGCATGGACGCCGCGGCCGAGCAGCTGGCCGCCGCCGACCGCTCCCTGGTCTACACGTACTACGCCGAGGTCGACGGCGCGGGCCACCGCTTCGGCGTCGACTCCGACACCTGGCGCGGCCAGCTCATGTACGTCGACCGCCTGGTCCAGCGCCTGGCCGAACAGCTCCCCCCGCGCAGCGCGCTCTACGTCACCGCCGACCACGGCATGATCGACGTCCCCTTCGACGAGGACCACCGCATCGACTTCGACGAGGACTGGGAGCTGAAGGCGGGCGTCGCCCTGCTCGGCGGCGAGGGCCGCGCCCGGCACGTCTACGCCGTACCGGGCGCCGCGAACGACGTGCTGACCTGCTGGCGCGAGGTGCTCGGCGAGCAGTTCTGGGTGGCCTCGCGCGACGAGGCGATCGGGGCGGGCTGGTTCGGGCCGGCGGTCGACGAGCGCGTGTACCACCGGATCGGCGACGTGGTCGCCGCCGCGCGGGACGACGTCCTGCTGATCGCCTCCGAGCGGGAGCCCAGGGAGTCGGCGATGGTCGGCAACCACGGTTCGATGACCCCTGCCGAGCAGCTGGTCCCCCTGCTCGAAGTACGCTCCTGAGTCTCCGCCCGCAACCCCTGCCGAAAGGTGCCCGACCTCCCATGCCCGAGCTGGTGTTCTTCTCCGGAACGATGGACTGCGGGAAGTCGACGCTGGCTCTCCAGATCGAGCACAACCGTTCGGCGCGCGGCCTGACCGGAATGATCTTCACCCGCAACGACCGGGCCGGCGAGGGCAAGCTCTCCTCCCGCCTCGGCCTGGTCACGGACGCGGTGGAGGTCGGCGACGGCGCGGACCTGTACGCGCACCTCGTCGACCACCTCTCACAGGGCCGGCGCGCGGACTACGTGATCGCGGACGAGGCGCAGTTCCTGGCGCCGGAGCAGATAGACCAGCTCGCGCGCGTGGTGGACGACCTGGAGCTCGACGTCTACGCCTTCGGCATCACGACGGACTTCCGCTCCAAGCTGTTCCCCGGCTCCCAGCGGCTGGTGGAGCTGGCCGACCGGGTCGAGGTGCTCCAGGTGGAGGCCCTGTGCTGGTGCGGCGCCCGCGCCACGCACAACGCCCGCACGGTCGGCGGGGTCATGGTCGTCGAGGGCGCCCAGGTGGTCGTCGGCGACGTCACCGGCTCCGCGGACGAGGTCGGCTACGAGGTCCTGTGCCGCCGTCACCACCGCCGCCGCATGACGGCGGCGACGGCCCGCGCGGCGGTACTGTCGCCCGACGTGCTGCCGGTCACGTCGGGCTGACCGGGCGGCCGCGGGGCACCGGCGGGTTCGAGGCGCGGGGGAGACACGGGCGTGACCGGTTGTCGTGCACCGGCACGGCCACCGTCCCGGTGCGGCGGCCGAGGGCCGTGAACCCCGCGGGACCCGGAGAGGGGCGCGTGACCGGCCGAACACCCCGTGGCGCTGGATGAGGTGAGGCCGGATCAGGCGAAGCCGCCGACTCGCGGCCTCGGCCCCCCTAGGCTGAAAAGCCTCGATCGCACCATCACGGCAGGGCGGAAAAGAATCATGCGCGGCCTCACCGAGGCGAACCTCAAGAAGCTGGCCGGTGCCCGTTCCTTCGAACGCGCCCTCGGGTATCTCGACGCGGTGTCCGGGGTCGAGGTGGGCGACGGCCGGGTCACCGCGAGTGTCCGCGGGACGGAGCGGTACGAGGCGGAGCTGACCCTGGACGGGTCCGGCGGGCTGTCCGGCGCGTGCGACTGCCCATACGGTCTGGAGGGCAACTTCTGCAAGCACCTGGTCGCCCTCGGTCTGACCGTGCTCGCCCGGCGGGAGAGCCTGCCGCGGCAGCGGAAGGCGGCCCGGGAGCGCGCGCAGGACCTCGACGGGTGGCTGTCCGCCCTGTCCAAGGACGAACTGCTCGCCCTGCTGCGGGAACAGATCGACGAGGACCGGCAGCTGCGGCGACGCCTGGAACTGCGGGCCGCGAGCGCCCGCGGGGATCTCACCGCGGTCCGGTCCCGTATCCGCGACCTGCTCGACATCGGCCCCTTCGCGCAGTACGGCTACGTCGAGTACGCCGATGCCCGCGCCTACGCCGACCAGGCCCGGCAGGCGGTGTCCGCGATCGGCGCGCTGACCGGCTCGGGCCGGGCCGCCGACGCGATCACCCTGGCACGGGAGGCGATGCGGCTGCTGGCCGAGGCGGTGGAGAGCGTCGACGACTCCGACGGCAGGCTCGGCCCGATCGGCGCGGACCTCGCCGACGCCCACCTCGACGCGTGCCGCGCGGCACGCCCCGACCCCGAGGAGCTCGCACACTGGCTGGCCGGCCATGTGCTCGGCGGCACCGACGACGGCCTGACCGACATCGATCCGCTCGACTACGACGACGTCCTCGGAGAGGAGGGCATGGCCGTCCTGCGAAACCTGGCCGCCGAGGCGTGGCGGCGCAACCGCCGAGGCTGGGCGGAGAAGCACCTGATGGAGCGTCTGGCCAAGGCCGGGGGAAGCGTCGACGCGGTGATCGCCGTACACGCGGCCGATCTCGCACCGAACGGCCACACCCACCTGGTCATCGCCCGTGAGCTGGAGGCCGCCCGGCGTTTCGACGAGGCCCTGGACTGGGCGGAACGCGGGATCCGGGACGTCCGGGACCTCTCCGCCGTGGACACCGCCCTCGTCGACCACCTCAGCGACCGCTATACGCGGGCGGGCCGGATCGCCGACGCCGTCGCCGTGCGCCGCGCCCACTTCGGCGCCCGCCGCTCGCTGCTCGCGTACCAGCAGCTGCGCGCCGCCGCGCGGGCCGCGGACAGCTGGCCGGCCGAGCGCGAGGGAGCCCTCGCCCTGCTGCGCGCCGACGCGGAACGCCCGCAGCAGAGCCGGTACGGCGGCCCCGTCCTGGTCGACGCCCTGCTCGACGACGAGGACGTCGACGCCGCCTGGCAGGCCGCCGCCCGGACCGGCGCCGATGACCGGCAGTGGCGCACACTCGCCGACCAGGTGCGGGCCACCCGTCCCGCCGACGCGCTCGGCGTCTACCTGCGTCTGGCGGAGCCGCTGGCCGAGGAGACCGGCAACACGGTCTACGAGCAGCTCGTCGACCTGCTGCTGAGCATCCGCGACTGCCACCACCGCCTGGGCACGGAAGGCGAGTTCGCCGCTTACGTCACCGCCTTGCGCACCGCCCGGAAACGCAGGCGGAACCTGATGCGCCTGCTGGACGCACACGGTCTGTGAACCGGACGACGTCCCCGGCGTCCGCCCGGCCCGCGCCGCGGAGACCGAGGTCCTTCGGACCGATCGCGTTGTCAGTCCCCCCTGCCATCATCCCGCCATGCTGTACGACACGTTGGTGGCCGAATCCCGCAGGAACGACTCGCTCGACGACGTGAGGTCGGCCGCGCTCGACCGCGGCCGCCGGCTCGTCGGCCTCCTTGAGCGTCAGCGGACCGAGTTCCGGCAATCCATGGGGTACGAGCACCAGCGGTTCAGGGCGGCGGGCGCCGCGACCCGGGCCGAGATCGACGGAGGGCTCGCGGCCTGCACGGACGAGGAGGGCAGGGCCGCAGTGCTGTGCCTGATGCTGGCCGCCTGCTTCGACGACACGAGCTTGTGGCAGTACTGCGCCGAGATCGATTCCCTCGTCTCGCGGGTGCGGGGCTGGACGCCCGGCGAGGTCGCGGTGATGCTGCTCCGCGCCACCGAGTACGACATGGGCTTCTGGTTCGCCGATGGGCTGGGGTCGGCGCTGGACGCCGCCGACCGACTCGACGCCGACGGCCGCCGCGCGGTCATGCCCTGGCTGCGGTACGCACACGCGGAACTCATGAACACCACGGTCGGGGCGAGCGCGCGCGTGCCGCTCGCCCGGCGTCTGCGAGCGCTGCTCGCGAGCGTGGACCGGACGCACGTCCCCGAGGGACTGATCCCCGGCGACGCTCCCTGGGCCGCTCCGCTGAGCGATCGCGCGAAGACCTCTCCCACGCCGGAACTGGCGGACTTCGTAAGGCACTTGGCGGACCTGTCAGGCCCGCGCCCCACCCGGAAGTGGCGGCGTGCATGCCTCGAACTCGCGGACGCGGCGTCGGCGCGTGACCTCGTGGCCGAGGTCCTGCGGGCTCTGGCCGAGGACGACCCGCTGTGCAGCAGGTGCAGCGGTGCGCACACCGGCCGGCTCCATGGAGACCACCCCTACCGCTACGTCGTCCACCAGAACGACGGGGAGCTGGCGCGCGGCGTCGTCTGGGCGGCCGCGCTGACCGGGGGCCCGGCCACGGTGCGGCACCTCGGCGCGCTCGCTCTGCGGACCGGCGGCCCCGGAACCGGAATGACCGAGGACCTCAAGCTCGCGGGCGCGGCGGTCAACGCGCTGGCCGAGACCGGCGATCCGGCCTCCTTGGAGGCCCTGGGGCGACTGGGGTCCCGGATCAGGCACCGGGTTCTGCGCAAGCAGCTCGACACCGCGCTGGTGACGGCGGCCGGGAGACAGGGCATCACGGCGGAGCAGCTCATCGAGCGCAGCGTGCCGGACCACGGTCTCGCGCCGGACGGCTCAACGGAACGGACGTTGGGCGGACACCGGGTTCGGGTGGCGATCGAGGACGCGGCCACCGTGCGGCTCACCTTCACACGCCCCGGCGGGGGCACGTCCCGCACGGCTCCGGCGGCCATGAAGGACGGTTTTCCGGACGAGTTGCAGGAGCTGAAGGCCCTGGCCAAGGAGGTACGGGGGACTCTGTCGGGTGAGCGGGCCCGCCTCGAGGCGCTGATGTCGGCCGGGCGCGAGTGGCCGTACGAGGAGTGGTGCCGCCACTACCGCGACCATCCGGTCACCGGGGCTCTCGTCCGTCGCCTGATCCGGGAGTTCCGGGACGCGGACGGCGAGTGGCATGCGGTGGCGCCGATGAGGAGCCGTCCGGCCGGCCCGGACGCGTGCGGCTGTGGCACCCGATCCGGGCGTCGACGCACGACATCAGGGCGTGGCGGGAACGGCTCGTCACCGAGCGACTGCGACAGCCGTTCAAACAGGCCTTCCGGGAGACCCACCTGCTCACTCCGGCGGAGGAGGAGACCGGCGCCTACTCCAACCGGTTCGCCGCCCACATCGTCCACTACCGACAGCTTTACGCGCTGTTCAAGGAACGTGGCTGGCAGGCCAATTTCCTCGGCCGGTACGACGGCGGCCGCGACGGCGAGGCCCGGGCCGAGTTCGGGGACGGCGAGTGGCGGGCCTGCTTCCACCACGAAGCCGCCACCGACGCCGGTGACCACGCGCCCGAACACGCCGCCACGGACCGGGTCCGCTTCGAACGGCGGGACGGCCGGCGCTGGCGGGAGGCTCCGCCGGCGGAGGTGCCCCCGTTGGTGTTCAGCGAGGCGATGCGGGACGTCGATCTGTTCGTGGGCGTGACCTCGATCGCCGCCGATCCCGAGTGGACCGACCGGGGCGAGGACCGTCGTGCCGGGTACTGGCGGACGGCCGCGTTCGGGGCGCTGACGGCGAGCGCGGAGGTCCGCCGCGAGGCGCTGGAACGGATCCTGCCGCGGCTGAAGATCGCCGGCCGGTGCACGCTCGACGGCCGTTTCCTGGTCGTCCGCTGAGACGTGAGCACCTACAGGATCCATCTGGGCTCGGCCAACGTTTTGATGGAACCGCGCGATGCCTACCTGTGCATCGTCCCGTCCCGCGGCAAGGGCGCCGGGAAGGTCTTCCTGCCGTTCGAGGACGAACGGCTCTCCCTGATCCTCAGCAAGGCGTTCCTGCTCGCCGCCGACACCGAGATCACCGACGAGTCCATCCTCGCGCAGATCGAGCGAGGCGGCTGAGGGGCCGCCCTTTCCCCGTGGACGAGGCCGGCACCGTCGCCCGACGTGCAGCCCGTCTTCTCCGCCCGACGCGTCAGGGCGGTCTGCGGGGGGGGCGTACAGAAAACTCGAGTCAAACAAATGATCGACAACACGACGGGCCCCGCTATGATCGTCCACGGCAAGGCTGTAGCGCAGAGGTCGTCGCGCCCTAGCATCAAGCTGGAGGACGTCGGTTCGAATCCGACCGGCCTTGCCGCCCTTGTCGTGGAGGAACGTCGATTGGCGCCGGTCCGTCCTGGGCGGGCGGAGGGCGGTGCAGCCCCCGGCGGGCCGGGCACCGGCGATGGACCGGTGGAGTGGTGATGACGCAGCCGACACCCGTGCGCTGCCCGGCGATCGAGCACCCGGACATCCCGATCGGTGACCCCGTCGGCCTGGACCCGCTGCTGGCCCGGCTGAGGTCGGACCGGGCGGTGGGGACCGACGAGACGTTCCCGCTCGGCACCCTGCGCGCGGACGGCCGTGTCGACCTGTGCAAGCAGGGCCTCGGAGCGGCCGGCGCCGCCCGGCTGATGCCCGTCGCCGCCCGCTCGCCGCACGCCCGGCACGTCCTGCTCGGCACCAACGCCATCGGTGACGAGGGGGCGTCGACGGTCGCCCGCGCGCTCGTCGACGGCCACGGTCTGCACACGCTCTACCTCGGCTGCAACCGCATCGGCCCGGAAGGCGTCGCCGCGCTCGCGGACACGCTCTCGGCGGACGACACCGTCCGCGCCCTGTGGCTCAAGCGCAACCCGGTGGGCGACGACGGCGCCGTGGCGCTCGCCGCGATGCTCCGCCGCAACACCACGCTGCGCACCCTCGACCTGGTCAACACCGGTGTCACCATGGAAGGTCTGCGCGCGCTGCTCGACGCCCTCACCGGCCGCCCGCGCCCGGTGGACCGCCTCTTCCTCGGCGGGAACGGCCTGACCGCCGGCGTCGCCGGCCTGCTGGCGGCGCTGATCCGGGAGGCGGGCGTACGCGAGCTGTACCTGCCCGCCAACCACCTCGGCGACGAAGGCGCCGCCGCCCTCGCGGCCGCCGCCGCCGACTCCGGGCGGCCGGTGCGCCTGGGCCTGGGCGGCAACGGGATCGGCCCCGTTGGGGCGCGCGCCCTCGCCGGCGCGCTGGGCGCCATCGAGGCGCTCGACCTGGGGCGGCCGATGTCGGAGCGGAGCCTCGGCGCCCCCGCCAACGCCACCGGCGACGAAGGCGCCCGTGCCCTGGCCGCCGCGCTCGCGGGCAGCCCGCTGCGCCGGCTGGAGCTGTGCCACACCGGGCTCACCGGGCGCGGCGCGAAGTCCCTGCTGGCGGCGGTGCCGGACGACTCACCGCTGGAGTACGTCGGACTGGGGCCGGGACTGCCCCGGAAGGTGAAGCGGTCCTTCACCCGGCGCCTGCGGCCCGTGGCCGGGGCCCATCCCGACCTGCGCGCGATAGGAAGTGTCTACCGTTGAGCGGCCGCCCCGAACTCCCTTGCTTCCCACCGGAGGAGGCGGCGAGCTGGCGGCGGATCCGCCGCTACGCGGTGCCCCGGAGGATGATCGAGCGCGCGACCGAACGCCGTACGGCCGGTGACTGGCGGGGCGCGTGCGCGGCGGCCCACGTGGACGTCGACATCGACCTGCCCGAGGTGGCCGAGCACTGCGGCGACGACGTCGCCGCGGCGCTGGCGGACGACCTGCGCCACCTGGCCCCGGACCTGGTGCGCTGGCACCTGCCCCGGGTGCTGGGCGGATGGACCACCCTCGACACCGACCGGATCGTGGTCCTCGCCCGCTACCGGCCGGTGCGCGCGGGTGAGGGCCCCCGCTCCACGCCGTACCTGCACCTCACCACGCCCGCGATGCTGGCGGGCCCGCAGCGGATCACCCTGCGGTTCCGCACCGTCGCGGACGAGGGGGCCGCCGGAGTCTTCGGACGCCGGACCGAGGACTGGCGGTACGCCCGGCACCTGTGGGACGCCCGGCACACCGCCGGACTGCGCGAACGGTGCGGCGGCGGTCCCGGACGGCTCCCCTTCCTCCACGCGGACGGGCGGCCGCGCCGTACGGACGAACTGCCCACGGCCGATCCCGGCCCCGGCGACGCGGCGGCCCGCGCCGAGTGGGTCACCCTGCTGCACCAGAAGGGCGAGGTCGAGGCGGCCTTCGCCGCGGCCGGCATCGAGGTCGACCCCGCACCTCCGGAGGGACCCGGCTGGTACCGGGCGGATCCGGTGGCGCTCCTCGGCAGGCTCGCGCTCGACCACACCCGCCTGGAGCGGGAGGTCCGCCGGCTGGCGGACGAGGGCGTCGGGGACCGCTTCCTCGTCGCCGGCGACTGGCGCACGTCCATTCTGCTGGAGCCGACGGCCCCCGGCGGCCGCACCGGACTGCGGGTGAGGGCCGTCGGCCGCGAGGAGGCCAAGGGCGTGCCCTTCCTGGCCGAAGCGCTCTGGCGCAGGCTTCCCGACCTCGACCTGATGCGCGTCGGCGGGGTCGAGCCGGAACATCTGCATCCGCTGGTCCGCGAGGCGCTGTTCCCCGGTCTCCGGGTCGCCGACGGGACCGGCGGCCCGCCGGGCCCCGCCCTCCCCGAACCCGTCCGGGTGCGCTGCCGCGGCGAATGGCACGAGGTGGGCTTCCGCCCGGGCGGTCTGCTCCGCATGCCGCACAGCGACGAGGAGCAGCAACGCGAGCGGGCCCTGCGGGCGTTCGGCGGCGCCGTCGCCGGGTGCTTCGCCGTCGAGCAGACCTGGGCGTCGGGCGACGGCCGGCTGCCGAAGGCGCTGCGCGCCCAGCGGCAGGACCTGTTCCTGCGCGTCCAGCACGGCGACACCCACGGCGTGCTCCAGCTCCTGGACGCGGGCGTGGACCCCCGGGTACGCGACGCCTCCGGACGCTCGCTGCTCCACGTCCTGCATCTCCTCGACCACGAGCCGCTGCTGCCCCGGCTGCTCGCGGCGGGGCTCGACCTGGAGGCCCGGGACCAGCGGGACCGCACACCGCTGTTCGTGGCGGTCAACGACGGCGGTTCCAGGGCCCTCGTGGAGGACCTCCTCGCCGCCGGCGCCCGGATCGACGTGGAGGACCAGTCCGAACTGTCGCTGGCCCAGACCATCCGCCGGTACAAGCGTTCCGACCTGGCCTTCCTGCGGAAGCGCGTACGGGAGGAACACCCGGGCGTCGGCGCCGACTGGTGGGACGAGTGGATGGACGGCAGGGAGCAGGACGACGCGGACGACCACGAGCCCGACGAGCCCGACGAGCCCGAAGAGCCCGAAGAGCCCGAAGAGCCCGACGAGCCAGAAGAGCCCGACGAGCCGGTCGGCTTCGACCAGTACAGCAAGGAACCGCCGTTTTGAGCACCGACCCCGCCCCCCGTACCGCACCGGGCCCGCTGGCCGCCGCGGACGACCTCGTCGGCAGGCTGCGCACGCGGCGGACCGAACCCGCCGTCAACCCCCGACTGGAGGCTCTCGCCCTGGCCGTGACGGCCAACCAGCCGGTCCTGCTGTGGGGTGAACCGGGCATCGGCAAGTCCGCCGGCCTGGAACAGCTCGCCGCCGGGCTCGGCCTCCCGCTGGAGACGGTCATCGCCAGCGTGCACGAGCCCTCGGACTTCGCGGGCCTGCCGATCGTCGGGGACGACCCGGCCACCACCGGCGTGCCGATGGCCCCGCCCGACTGGGCGGTCCGGCTCACCCGCGCCGGACAGGGCCTGCTCTTCTTCGACGAACTCTCCTCCGCGCCCCCGGCCGTGCAGGCGGCGTTGCTGCGGGTCGTGCTCGAACGCCGGGTCGGCAGCCTCGTCCTGCCCGACGCGGTGCGCATCGTCGCCGCCGCCAACCCGCCGTCGAGCGCCGCGGACGGCTGGCACCTCAGCCCACCGCTCGCCAACCGCTTCGTCCACCTCGACTGGACCCACGACCCGGCCGTGGTCGCCCGCGGCATGGCCGGCACCTGGCCGGAGGTGGCCGTCCCCGCGGTCGATCCGGCCAAGGTGCCCGGTGCCGTCGCACGGGCCCGCGGCGCGGTCTCCGGTTTCCTCACGGCCCGCCCCGGCCTGGTTCACCACATACCCGCCGACGCCGAGAGCCGGGGCCGCTCCTGGCCGTCCCCGCGCACCTGGGAGATGGCGCTGCGACTGCTCGCGACCGGATACGCGACCGGCGCCGGCCGCGAGGCGACGGCAGCCGCGCTCACCGGCGCCGTCGGGGACGGCGCGGGCATCGAACTGCTGTCGTACCTGGAACACCTCGACCTGCCCGACCCCGAGCGGGTCCTCGCCGACCCCGACGCGTTCGCCCTGCCCGAGCGCGGCGACCGTCAACTCGCCTTCCTCATCGCGGTCGTCGCCGCCATCCAGGGCGATCTCACCCGGACCCGCTGGGAGGCCGGCTGGACGGTCCTGGCCAAGGCCGTGGACGCGGGCGTACCGGACGTGGCCGCCCGGGCCGCCACCGACCTCGCGTCGATGCGCCGGCTCGACTGGCCCGTGCCCCCGGGCATCGACGGGTTCCTGGACCTGCTGCGGATGTCCGGGGCCCTGCCCGGCAGCCGGTGAGGTCCCCGGCATGACGGATCCCCGCAGCCGCCTGGACACGACCAAACTGCTCGCCGCCCGCTACCGCGCGGCGCACGACCGCCCCTACCTGGCGTCGGCCCTGTACGCCCTCACCGTCGTGGCGAGCCACGAGGTGCCGACCATGGGCGTGGACCGCCACTGGCGCTGCTACGTCTCCCCCTCCTTCGTCGACGCGACGCCGGTGGAGGAACTCGCGGGCGTCTGGATCCACGAGGCGGCGCACCTGCTGCGCGACCACCACGGCCGCGCCGGCCGGCTCCCCGCCGCAGAGCAGCGCGACCGCCACCGCGTCAACGTCGCCCAGGACTGCGAGATCAACGACGACCTCCTCGCCGACGGCCTGCGCCTGCCCGCCGGACGCGTCGAACCCCGCCTCTTCGGCCTGCCCGACGGGCAGCTGTTCGAGGCGTACCTGCCCGGGCTGCCCCCTCACGTCCGGGAACACGACTGCGGATCGGGCGCCCACGGCCGCCCCACGCCCTGGGAACTTCCCGGATCCGCCGGCCCCGCCGCGCTCGGTGACGTCGAGGCCCAGGCCCTGCGCCGGCACACCGCCGACGCGATGCGCGCCCACCAGCGTTCCCGCGGCACCCTGCCCGCGGGCTGGCAGCGCTGGGCCGAGCAGGTCCTGGAACCCACGGTGGACTGGCGGCAGGCCCTGTCCGGCGCGGTCCGTGAGGCCGCCGCGTGGGCCGGTGGGGCCGTCGACTACACCTACCGCCGCCCGTCGCGCCGCACCCCGGCGCTGCGCGGCGTCGTCCTGCCCAGCCTGCGCCGTCCGCTGCCCCGGGTGGCCGTCGTCGTCGACACCTCGGGCTCGATGGGCGACGCGGAACTCGCCGCCGCCCTGGGCGAGGTCACGGGCGTGCTGCGCGAGGTCGGGGTGCGCGGCAACCGCGTCACCGTCCTCGCCTGCGACGCCGACGTGCACGCCGTGTCCCGGGTGACGGCCACCGAGCAGATCACCCTCGGCGGCGGAGGCGGCACGGACATGCGCGTCGGCATCGACGCCGCCCTCGCGGCGCGCGACCGCCCCTCGATCGTCATCGTCCTCACCGACGGCCACACCCCCTGGCCCGCCGAGACCCCGTCCTGCCGCCTCGTCGCGGCCTTGATCGGCGACGGCGCGCCCCAGCCCCCGAACTGGGTGGAGACGGTACGCGTCCCCGCCTGACGGCGTGGTCGGTCGAGGGCCGGCCGGTGCGGGGACTGCCGAACTCCTCGATCGGCACGGGGCTCGCCCGCAAGGGGACCAGGCCCCGCAGAGGCCGCATCACGGACCCGTCGGCCCCACTCACATGGCGCCGACGGCCGGGCACATCGTCGGTGGCGCGTCGTCAGCGGCTGACGAGGAGGCCGTCCACCAGGGCCCGGAGCCCGTCCTGGTAGGTGTCCTCGGCGGTCAGCGGCGCCCAGCAGTCCGCGGCCTGTGTCAGGCGGGGCAGTTCACTCGGGTCGAGACCGGCGAAGACCTGCTCCCGGTAGGTCGCGCGGTCGTCGTCCGCGCGCCGTCGGGCCGCTGTCGTCCTGACCACGATCTCTCCGGCGGTGTAGTACCAGATCGCACGGTAGCCGTGCACGGCCCGGTCGAGGGAGAGGCCGCATCCGACCAGGCCGTCGACGATCTGCTCGACGAACCACAGCGCGCTCGTGGACAGCAGGTCGTCGGCGGTCAGCACCTCCACGATCCAGGGGCAGGCGGCGAGCGCCTCGTGGATCGCGGTGGCGGCCACGACGACCCGTTCGCGGGGGGCGGCGGGCAGTTCCGGCCGGCGCAGGGTCCGGGCGGCGTAGTCGTCCAGCAGGAGGACGAGCAGTTCCTCCTTGTCGCGGACGTGGTGGTAGAGCGCCATCGGCGTACTGCCGACCTCCGTGGCCAGCCGCCGCATGGTCAGCCTGTCCACACCTCCCTCCTCCACGATCCGGCGGGCCGTCCCGATGATCTCCTCGCGGGAGATGCGGGGAGGCCGGCCCAGGGGTCTGCGCGGTGCGGACGGTTGCGGCATGCCCTCCATCATTCCCCAGGTGTCGACAACGGCGAACCTCGGCGCTAACTTTTCTTACATGTATAAAAACTCTGAGGGCAGGCCCGGAGTGGTGCTGGCGGCGGCGGCCGTCGCCCAGTTCGTCGTCGCCCTGGACATGTCCGTGGTCAACGTCGCGTTACCCGCGATCCGTACGGCGCTGGGATTCGCGCCGCTCGACCTGTCGTGGGTCGTGCACGTGTACGCGCTTGCGTTCGGCGGGTTCCTGCTGCTGGGGGGCCGCGCCTGCGACCTGTACGGCCGGCGCCGGATGTTCGTGCTGGGGCTGACCGTCTTCGGGCTGTGCTCGCTGGCGGGCGGGCTGGCCCAGGACCCCTGGCACCTGATCGCCGCACGCGCCGGGCAGGGCCTGGGCGCCGCCGCGGCCGCGCCGGCCGCACTGGCGATGCTCACCACCACCTTCACCGAGGGCCCCCGACGTGTCCGGGCGCTGGGGGTGTGGAGCGCGGTGAACGCCGCGGGCGGCGCGCTGGGCGTACTGGCGGGCGGACTGCTGACCGAGTACGCGGGCTGGCGCTGGATCATGCTGGTCAACCTGCCCATCGTCGCGGTGGCTCTCGCGCTGGTCCTCACGGGGGTTCCCGCCGAGACCCCGCCCGCCCGGCGCGAGCGGCTGGACGCAGCGGGCGCCGTCCTGGCGACAGGCGGAGTCGGGCTGTTGGTGCTCGGTGTCGTCCGAACCGACACCCTGGGCTGGGGCTCCCCGGTCACGTGGGCGACTCTCGCCGCCGCGGCCGTGCTGCTCGCCGCCTTCGTCCTCGCCGAGGCGAGGGTCGACGCACCCCTGCTGCGCCTCGGCCTGCTGCGCAGTCGCTGGGTCGCCGGCGCGAACGTGCTGGTGTTCCTGGCCGCGGCCGGGCAGTTCACGGCGTTCTACTTCGTGTCCCTGTACATGCAGCAGGTCCTGGGCATGGGTGCCGCGGCGACCGGCACCGCGTTCCTGCCCTTCTCCCTGGGCCTGGTCGCGGGAACCGTCGTCGCGACCCGCGTCACCGCGTCCCGCACCCCCCGCGCCTCCCTGGTGCCCGGCGCCCTGGTGGCCGCCGCGGGCCTGGCCTGGTTCGCCCTCATCAGCCCCGACGGCAGCTTCCTCGCCGACGTACTCGGCCCGTCCCTCGTCACCAGCGTCGGCGCCGGGCTGGTCCTGGCGCCGGTCGCCGCCGCCGCGACCACCGGCGTCGCCCCGCGCGAGGCAGGCATGGCCGGCGGCCTCATGAACAGCTCCCGCCAACTCGGCGGCTGCATCGGCCTGGCCGCCCTGGCCACCGTCGCCGCGCACCACACCGGCCCGACCACCGACCCCGCCGCACTCAACGGCGGCTACGCCCTGGGCCTGGCCCTCGCCGCCGCCGTCTTCGTGCTCGCGGCAGTCGTGGCCATCGGTGTACTGCCGCGCCGCCGAGCCGTCACTCCCGTCCCGCGCTCCACCACCCCCGCGCAGAACCGGCTGGAAGGAACTCCGTCATGACGACCACCACCATTGACCTGTTCACCTCGGCGCTGCACTTCCACCCCGACGGCGATGTCCGGGCCGCCGAACGGCAGATGACGAGCAGCGGCTCCGGCGCCTGGCAGATCGCCACGTTCCACGTGGAGACCGCCGCCGACGTTCACGCCGACCACTGGGAGATGCACCCGGAGGCAGAGGAAGCGGTGTGCTGTCTGACCGGCGGCATCCGCCTCTACTTCCGTCCTGACGCTCCCGGCGGGGCCGAGGACATGGTGCGTTTGCGGGCGGGCACCGCCGCGATCGTCCCCCGCGGCCGCTGGCACCGCCTGGAACTGGACGCCCCCAGCGACCTGATGTCGATCACCCTCCGCGACGGTACCCGCCTCGAGAAGCGCACCGGCACCCACTGACCGGCAGGCGGCCCGGCAAAAGGGCCACCGGGCCGCGCGTTCCGTTCGGGAAGCCCTGACCGGCTCCAGGACCGTGTCGCCTCTCCCGCGACCAGGGGGCGCAGCCCCGCGGAGGCGACGAGCTCGGAGACGGTCGTCTTCGTCGTCCTCCGCGACGAAGACGTGCAGCGGCCGTCCCCCTCACCGGTGGCCGGCGGCCCGGCGAGGGGGATGTTGAACGCCTTGACCACCCGGGCGTCCGGCGCGGTGGGGGCGATCTCCTCGGCGGCCGAGGTGCCGCCGGGCTCGCACCAGTGGGCCGGCGCCCCGCCTCAGTGGACCACCGCGGGTGGGGCGAGCGGGGCGATCTCCCGGTCGAAGAAGTCGTGGAAGTCGTCCCCCCGCTCGTACAGCGCGTCGAAGTCGGCCGAGGTCTCCCGGATCAGCGCCCGATCGGTGAAGCGGTTGGCTCCCGCCGCGTTCCCGTCCTCGTCGTAGAGCACCTCGTACAGGGCGACGTCCCCGAGGATCACCACTTCGGGAACCGGGCGGTTCCTCTCGATGTCCGTGATGTCGCGGGCGTCGAGCACCCTGATGTGGTCGCCCAGCTCCACCCGCAGGCGCAGGACGAAAAGCTCCCATTGCACGTACGGGGTCACCGGGAATTCCACGACGCGGAGGCGTCGCTCCAGAATTCCCAGCCGTGCGGCGGTGCGGAACTGCCGGGCGTAGACGTCGCGTTTCTCCTGGATGAGGGACAACGCGCGGTCCCATTCCCCGGCGGCGAAGGCCTCCCAGCTGGCGAATCCGCGTTCTTTGAAGTTCTGCCCCCGCTCGAGCTTGTTCAGGTGGCGGATTCCGCTTTCGTAGACGCGACGGAAGTCCGCATGGTATGCGGGGCGATCCATGCGTTCCGAAGTCCCGTGCGGGAAGGAGTCAAACATTCGGGATGTCCGGTTTCGCTGCGATCAACATGTTCCTGGGGACGACCACGATCCGTTCGTCCGCTCCGACGGAGACACCGATGGGAAGTCTCCCGCCGAGCGGTTCCGTGAGGTCACGTCCTATGACAGCGATGTCACCGTTCTCGAGTTCCCAGATGTCGGGGCAGTCGGGGTTGTCGGTCGTGTGCCCCAGTTCCTGCGGCGATTTCCCCAGGCGTCGCTTGAATGTCGTGGCGGGATCCGCTTCCCATGGCCTGCTCATGGCCATCGCCCCCTCGGATGGGTCGGATTCCCGCTACTTTAGCAGTGAACATACCGGCTTGGCCGCGCGAAAAGTGGACACGCCGAGGGAGTCGCGACCGTGCTCTTGTTGTCCCGTCCGGTGCGGGGTGGGACGATGAACATGCGCGAAAGGTGCCGTATTGAAGTAAGACAGATATGAGCTATTTAGCGTATAATCTGAAAATTAGAGTTTATCGGGCAGGGGGAACTGTGGACCCGGAGACGGCATTACTCGCGCAGAGCGCGGGAGTCACACCGGTCACACCAGTCACGTCGATGACGGCCGACGCCACCGAACGGCCGAGGCGGCCGCTCGCCGCCCGGCCCGGCACCGCCGCGGAACCGCGCGGACCGCTCGAAGAACCCGACCCGGGCGGCGCGACCGGACCGGCGGTGACCCGGCACGCCAGTGCCTCCGGTCATGCCCGCATCCACCGGGCCGGACGAGGCCGGCGCCACGCGCGGCGATGACGGGCGCGATGGACGGCCACGCCGAGGACCGGGGGCGGGTCTACCAGGCGTCGGGCGACCAGCACATCAGCGAGCACCACCACCACGGTGGACACGGCGACGGGGCGACCGCGCCGCCGGGTCCCGACTCGGTTCGCCGCCCGGCGGTCGGCCGGCCCCCGGTCGTCCTGCGCGACCGCACCGAGGTGCTGGACCGGCTGCGGGCGAGCGTGCGGGAGGAACACGGTGGCGAGGTTTACGTGCTGTACGGCATGGGCGGCTGCGGCAAGACCGCGGTCGCCTACACGTTCTTCCAGCTGGCCACCGGTGAGCACGGCAGGGTGGGACTGTGGGTCAGCGCCTCCGACCGCGCGAGCCTGCGTGCGGGCATGCTCGCCGTGGCCGCCGACCGAGGGGCGGCCGACGCCGAGTTGCTGGCGGCCCGCAACGGACTCCGTCCCGCCGCCGACCTGGTCTGGCAGCGTCTCGACCGCTCCACCGAGCCCTGGCTGCTGGTCCTCGACAACGCCGACCGGCCCGAGATCCTCCGGGACGGCAGCTGGCTGCGCACCAGCCCACGGGGCACGGTCGTGGTGACCACCCGCCGGCCGGCCGCCCGCTGGTGGCCGGGGGCGGAGTTGCAGCACATCGGCGTACTGCCGCGTGAGGACGCCGCGCGGGTGTTGCGGGACCTCGCCCCGCACAGCGGCACACAGCAGGAGGCGGCCCGGATCGCGGACCGGCTTGGCCGGCTGCCGCTCGCCCTCACGCTGGCAGGCGGCTTCCTCTCCCGGCAAGTGCTCGATCCCTGGAGGATGGAGACGTACGGGCGCCGTCTGGAGGAAGGCGAAGGGGTCGAGCTCATCGACCGGGGGGCCGATGCCCTGTCCGAGGAGGATCCCCGGCACCTGGTCGGCCTGACGTGGCAGCTGACGCTCGACGCGTTCGAGGCCCGCGGCCTGCCCGAGGCGACCGCGTTGTTGAGGCTCCTGTCGCGCTTCGCTCCTGAGCCACTGCCGCTGCCCCTGCTCAACCGCACCGAGATCAGCGGCGTTCTGCCACGTGCCCGTTGCGAGACGGCTCTGAGAGCACTGCTCGACCAGTCGCTGACCGAACTGGTCGACGTCGGTGAGCGGTGTGTGCAGAGCCACGCGGTGCTGCTCGACAGCGTCGCCGCGGCGACCCCGGCGAACATGGTTCCGACGCTCCACGCCACAGCGGTCCGACTGCTCGACGCGGCCGTACCGGGTGTGCCCGACGCCGGTCCGGACGATCCGCGGCTCCGGCTGCTGGTGCCCCACGGACTCGCCCTGCTGCGGCGCGCCGGTGACCCCCCGGCGTCGGCCGACGCCCTGGCCGTGCTGACCAGGCTGTCCACCGCCCTGCACCGCACGGGCGACTACCTGTCCGCCCGGGAGACCGCCCTGGCCGCCGCGGACCTCGGCGAGCGGCGGCTCGGCGCGGAGCACCGTCTCGTCCTGGCCGCCCGTTCCCGGGACGGACGGGCGCTCTTCCGGCTGGGCGGCTACACCGAGGCCGAACGGCTGCTCCGACGTGTCCACGCGGCTCAGGAACGGCTCTTCGGGGCCGACGACCCCGACACCCTGGACACCCGCCACGGCCTCCAGCTCGTACTCGGGAACCTCGGAAGACGCGACGAGGCCGTCTCGCTGCTCCGCTCCACGGTCACCGGCAGACGGAGGGCACTGGGTCCCGCCCACCCGCTGACCCTGCGCTCCCTCTCCAGCCTGCTGGTCCTGCTGTCCGCGTCCGAGCTGGTCGCCGAAGAGGAAGGCGCGCTGCTCTCCCTGCCCGCGGAGTGCGTACGGTGCCTCGGCCCCGACCACACGGTGACGCTGGGCGCCCACCACAACCACGCGTGGGCGCTGTACCTGCTGGGCCGTTTCGACGAGGCCGACCAGGAGATCCGGATGGTCACCGGGGCGTACCGGCGGCGCTTCGGCCCCGACCATCCGCTCGCGCTCTCGGCGCAGCAGTTGCTGTCCCGGACATGGGCCGCGCGAGGTCACGTGGCGGCGGCCGTCGAGATCATGACGGACGTCGTGGCCAGGCGGGAGCGCGGCCTGGGAGCCGACCACCCGTTCACCGTCGCAGGCCGGCGACTCCTCGGCGATCTCACGTCAGGGCGGTGGCGTCCGCCCGAAGGTGCCTGACGCGACGTGAAGAGGGCGAGCCGGAAACCCGCTTGGCTCCGGGGCGCAGGACGGCGGACGGGGCCCACGCGTCAGCGCGGGCCCTGCAGCAGCGCGAACCGCGCCCCCTCCGGGTCCGCCACCGTCGCGGCGCGGCCGCGGACGCCGTCGCGGGGCGGCGCCAGGACCCGGCCGCCCAGGCGGAGAACCCGCTCCGCCGCGTCGTCGGCGTCGGACACCGTGAAGTACGTCGTCCAGTGCGGGCCCCGGTCCCGGGGGAGGGCCCTGCCCACGCCGTGGACGCCGGCCACGGGACGGCCGTCCAGGCAGAGGGTGACGCGGGCGGGGTCGGCGGGGACCACCGGTTCCTCGTCGTAACCGAACACGGTCGCGTAGAACTTGGCGGTACGGGCCGACTCGAAGGTCGTCAGTTCGTTCCAGGCGGGGGTGCCGGGCCCACCGGTGACGGAGGTGCCCGCGCGCGCGGCCGCCTGCCGGACGCCGAAGACGGCGCCGCAGGGGTCGGAGCCGATCGCCAGCCGGCCGGCGTCGGCGGCGTCCAGCGGGCCCACCCCGACGGTGCCGCCGCACGACCGCACCACGTCGGCCGTCAGGTCCACGTCGTCCGAGGCGAAGTAGGGCGTCCAGGCGGCCGGCAGATCACGGGCCGGCGGCAGCACGCCGACGCCGGCCACCTCGCGCCCGTCGAGCACGGCCCGCACGTACGGGCCGGGCCGCCGGGGGCCGGGGCGGAACTCCCAGCCGAACAGCGCCCCGTAGAACTCCTCGGCCGCCTCAAGGCCGTGCACCGTCAGGCTCGCCCAGCAGGGTGTGCCGGGTGTGTGCCGAGCGGGCGCCTCGCCGTCCGGGCGGGCGTTCCCCCGTGCGTCGGTCATCGTCACTCTCTTCTCGGCCGCCGCGCGGTGGCCGTGCTCTCCTCGACCCGGTGGGGTCGCGTCGCGTGCGATCCCCGGGTGATCCCCGTGCCGACCGGGGCACCGGCCGCGGTCCGGGCCGGTGCGCGCTCCCGCGAGGGTCCTGGTCCCGGAGGATGCCCGACGCGCGGTCCCCCGTCCCCCTCGGCGCGCTCACCGACGGGTGTCGATCGCTTGTACAGCATGTGCCCGTTCCGGTACGCCTTGTGACCGGGGCCGTCCGGCCGAGCAGAGTAGCCGGACGGGGACGGATCGGCCACCCCGTGCGCGAGGATGGTGGCCATGAACGCCATCATCTCCGCATCCGAACTCGCGAGCGCGCTGGCGGGCGCCAACCCGCCGGTGCTGCTCGACGTCCGCTGGCAGCTCGGCGCGGCCACGGCGGCCGGTGAACCGCCGTTCGACGGACGGGCCGCGTACGGGGCCGGGCATCTTCCCGGCGCCGTCTTCGTCGACCTCGACGAGGAGCTGGCGTCCGCGCCGGGCGGTCACGGACGCCATCCGCTGCCGGACCTCGCGGTGTTCGGCGCCGCGATGCGGCGGGCGGGCGTGTCGTCCGCCGCGCCGGTGGTCGTGTACGACGGCGGCATGGGCTGGGGTGCCGCCCGCGCGTGGTGGCTGCTGCGCTGGACGGGTCACCCGGACGTGCGGGTCCTCGACGGCGGGTTGCCGTCCTGGGAGGGCCCGTTGGAGACGTCGGTGCCACAGCCGGCCGAGGGCGACTTCGTACCGGTGCCGGGGGCGGCCGGGCTGCTCGACGCCGACGGCGCGGCGGCGCTGGCGCGTTCGGGGGTGCTGCTGGACGCCCGCGCGGGGGAGCGGTACCGCGGTGAGGTGGAACCGATCGACCGGGTGGGCGGGCACATTCCCGGCGCGGTCTCGGCGCCCACGACGGAGAACGTCGGCGCCGACGGCCGTTTCCTGCCCGCCGCGGAACTCGGCGCCCGCTTCGAGGAACTGGGCGTGTCGGAGGATGCACCGGTCGGCGTGTACTGCGGCTCGGGCGTCTCCGGCGCGCACGAGGTGCTGGCGCTGGCGGTCGCGGGCATTCCGGCGGCGCTGTACGTCGGTTCCTGGTCGGAGTGGTCGTCCGACCCCGGGCGGCCGGTCGCGGTGGGGCCGGATCCGCAGTAGACCGCTCCGCGGCGCATGAAGGGGCGCCCGCCGTACGGCGGGCGCCCCTCGCCTCACGTCAACCGGCCGCGGTCACGGACCACTCGAACCGGCTACTCCTGTTTCTTCCGGCGCGTCCCGAACACGATCTCGTCCCAGCTCGGCACCGCCGCGCGGCGGCCCGGACGGACGCCGTCCGCCTCGGCCTGACGGTCGGTCGAGCCGATGAGCCGGTCCCGGTGGCTGCCGACGGAACGTGGCATGAGGACGTCCGCGTAGGCGGACCCGGCCGAGGCCGCGGGGGCCGGCGGATCCTCCGCCTCGGGCTCGGGGTCCGGCTCCTCGGGAGCGGCCTCGGGCGCGCGCTCCGGGACCACCAGGTCGCCCCGGAAGCTCGGCACCGCCTCCAGCAGGCTGGTCAGCGAGTCCCGTTCGCCCGACGCCGTGGCCGTCAGGGACTCCTCCTCGGGCTCGGCCGCCTGCGCGGGCAGACTCGGCCGCTCGCGGTCGCCGGGACGGTCGAGCGGGCGGTCCCGCGGCAGCCGGGCGATGCGCGGCACGAACGGGAAGCTGGGCTCGGGCGCGGCGAGGTCGTCGGACTCGCCGATCAGCGAGCGCGCCTCGTCGTCGACGGCCTGGACGAGCCGCCGGGGCGGGTCGTAGGTCCAGCTCGCCGAGTGCGGCTCGCCCGCGACCCGGTAGACCAGCAGCACCTCCCAGGTGCCGTCGTCGCGGCGCCAGGAGTCCCACTGGACGGTGTCCTTCTCCGCGCCGCGCAGCAGCAGCCGCTCCTGCACCGCTTCACCGAGCGGGGGACCGGAGTTCTCGCCGGGGCGGCGGACCGGGGTCTTGCGGGCACGCTCGGCCATGAACGCGCGCTCGGCGAGGACGGGGCCCTCGAAGCGGCGTACGCGGTCCACGGGGATGCCGGCCATCTGCGCGACCTCTTCCGCGGTCGCGCCGGCCCTTATGCGCGCCTGGATGTCGCGGGGGCGGAGGTGGCTCTCCACCTCGATCTCGATCTGGCCGAGGCGGGGACGGTCGCCGCGCACGGCGGCGCGGAGCCGTTCGTCGATCGGAAGCGTGTACTCCGTGCTGTCCGCAGCCTTCAGCACCAGCCGTGTGCCGTCATTCGAGACGGCCACGACACGCAGTTCCGGCATGGGGACCTCCCGGGTGGTGCCTGCCGACGTCACGTGCGTCGCTGCTTCCGCTAGTCGAGTGTGGCCTGCCCGGGTGCAGCCTGCCACAACCTTGCCGAGTTGCCCGGCGTGTCGGGCGCGGGCCCTGGATCGCCGTTATGGCACGGTTACTTATTCGCAACGCTAAGTGACCAACTGCCTCACCCTGCGCAACTAGTCCCCTCCCGGCGGTCCTCAGGGTCCCGAGCACCCTGACGGGAGACCGGACCCAGGGCTCGCCACAGTACTCCATTTGGGCCACCTGCGTGGATTGGCACGCCGCGCAACGAATCTTCTACGACCCCAGGACCCTCCGCAAGTAGTCGTTGCGGAACCGGCGTTCCGGGTCGAGCCGGTCCCGGAGCGCCGTGAACTCCTCGAAGCGCGGATACACCCGGGAGAGGTATTCCGCGTCCCGCGTGTGGATCTTCCCCCAGTGGGGCCGCCCCTCGTGCGCGGTGAAGATGCGCTCGGCCGCGGTGAAATACCCCTGATAGGGGGTGCCCTTGAACATGTGGACGGCGATGTAGGCGCTGTCCCGGCCGGACGCGGTGGAGAGCGTGATGTCGTCGCGCGGGGCGGTGCGCACCTCCACGGGGAAGCTGACCCGCAGCGGCGAGCGGTCGACCATCGCCTTCAGCTCCCGCAGCGTCTCCACCAGGGCCTCGCGCGCGACGGCGTACTCCATCTCCACGAAGCGCACCCGGCGCGGCGAGGTGAACACCTTGTACGGGAGGTCGGTGTAGGTCCGCGCGGACAGCGCCCTGCTGGAGACCCGCGCGAGGGCCGGAACGCTCGCGGGGACCGCACGGCCGACCCAGTTGGCCACCCGGAACACCCCGTTGGAGAGGAACTCGTCCTCGAACCACCCCTTGAACCGCGGTACCGGCCGCTCCGGGCCCGCGCTGCGGTTGTTGCGCTTGGTGTTGGTGTTGCCGGTGTGCGGGAACCAGTAGAACTCGAAGTGCTCGTTCTCGGCGTGCAGCCGGTCGAACTCGGCGCAGACCCGGTCGAAGGGCATCGGCTCCTCGCGGGCCGTGAGCAGGAAGACCGGCTCCACGGCGAAGGTGATCGCGGTGACGACGCCGAGGGCGCCGAGCCCGATCCGGGCGGCGGCGAAGACGTCCGGGTTCTCCTCCTCGGAGCAGGTGAGCACCGAACCGTCGGCGGTGACCAGCTCCAGGCCCCGGATCTGGGCGGCGACGGAGGCCGAGTCGCGGCCCGTGCCGTGGGTGCCGGTGCTGGTGGCCCCGGAGACCGTCTGCTCCATGATGTCGCCCATGTTGGTCAGCGACAGGCCCTCCCGCGCGAGGGCCAGGTTCAGTCTCCTGAGCGGGGTGCCGGCCTCCACCGTGACCGTGCCGGCCGCGCGGTCGATGTGCCGTATGCCCGTCAGCAGGTGAGGGCGGATCAGCAGGCCGTCGGTGGCGGCTATGGAGGTGAAGGAGTGCCCGGTGCCGACCGCCTTCACCGGCATCCCGTCCTCGGCGGCCCGGCGCACCTCGGCGGCCAGCTCCTCCACGGAGGCGGGCGCGGTCTCCCGCGCGGGACGGACGGATACGTTGCCGCCCCAGTTACGCCATGTGCCGTTCCCCGTGCTCGCTGTGCTGCCCAACGGAGCCTCCCCGACCCGGAGCCGGCCGCTTGAGCCGACGGTACCCGAGGAAACCGACCGCGACCGCGACGGCCCCGGCCACCGCCGGAACCCCGTACCCGGCACGCGCCCCGGCCTCGTCGATCACCCAGCCGGCCACGGAGGAACCGACGGCGATCCCGACCGCGAGCCCGGTGCTCACCCAGGTCATGCCCTCGGTGAGCTGCGTGCGCGGTACGTGCTCTTCGATGAGGGACATCGTCGTGATCATCGTCGGAGCGATGGACAGACCCGCAACGAACAGCGCCACGGCCAGAAACGGCAGGTTCCCGACCAGTAGGAGTGGGATCATACTCACGGCCATGGCGCACACGCCCAGCAGCCAACGACGTTCCGGCGCCCCCGCGAAGTGCAGCAGCCCGAACACGACGCCCGCCACGCAGGAACCCAGCGCGTACACGGCGAGCACCACGCTCGCGGCGGCCTTGTGCCCCTCCTCCTCGGCGAAGGCCACGGTGACCACGTCCACGGCGCCGAAGATCGTTCCCGTCGCCACGAAGGTCGCGACCAGCACCTGAAGGCCCGGGGCGCGCAGTGCCGTGCCGCCGCGCCGGTGCTCGCGCGGGTGCGGCTCGGGCTCGGTGGCGCGCTGCGCGGTCAGCCAGAAGACGCCGGCCGCCAGGAAGCAGGCCGCGAGCAGCGGGCCGGCCTCCGGGAACCAGGCCGTGGAGAGCCCGATGGAGATGATCGGCCCGAAGATGAAGCAGATCTCGTCCACCACGGACTCGAAGGAGTACGCGGTGTGCAGTTGCGGGGTGCCCCGGTACAGGGCCGCCCACCGGGCCCGGGTCATCGCGCCGACGCTCGGCACGCAGCCGATGCCGACGCACGCGACGAACAGCACCCAGTCCGGCCAGCCGTAGTGCGCCGCGAACAGCAGCACCGCCGCCGCGGTGAGCGAGACCAGCGTCGCGGGGCGCAGCACCCGCCGCTGCCCGTACCGGTCCACCAGACGCGAGACCTGCGGGCCCGCCACGGCGGCGGCCAGCGCGATGGTCGCCGACAGGGCGCCGGCCAGCCCGTACCTCCCGGTGAGCTGGGAGACCATCGTCACGACGCCGATGCCCATCATGGACAGCGGCATCCGGCCGAGGAACCCCGCGGCGGAGAAGGCCCTGCTGCCAGGGGCGGCGAACAGGGCGCGATAAGGGCTGGGCACGGGATCTCCGAAGGTCTCAGTAAGGTGCGAACGCAGTCGATACAGCTTACGGGTTAGGTCACCCTCATACACCCGTTCCCGCCGCGTCGCGGCCGGTGGCACCCCCGCCCCGTCCCGCCCGCCGGCGTCGAATGGCAGGATCGAGACATGCCAGACGTGCTCGATGCCACCCCTTACGACGCCCTGCTCCTGCTCTCTTTCGGCGGTCCCGAAGGCCCGGACGACGTGGTCCCGTTCCTGGAGAACGTGACGCGCGGGCGCGGCATCCCCAAGGAACGCCTCAAGGAGGTCGGGCAGCACTACTTCCTCTTCGGCGGGGTCAGCCCCATCAACGACCAGAACCGCGCCCTGCTGGACGCGCTGCGGGGGGACTTCGCCGGCCACGGCCTGGACCTGCCGGTCTACTGGGGCAACCGCAACTGGGCGCCCTACCTCACCGACACCCTGCGCGAGATGGTCCGCGACGGCCACCGCCGCATCCTCGTGCTCGCCACCAGCGCCTACGCCTCGTACTCGGGCTGCCGCCAGTACCGCGAGAACCTCGCCGACGCCCTGGCGGCCCTGGAGCAGGAGGGGCTGGAGCCGCCGAGGATCGACAAGCTGCGGCACTACTTCAACCACCCCGGTTTCGTCGAGCCCATGATCGACGGGGTCGTGCGGTCGCTCGCCGACCTCCCCGAGGACGTCCGGGACGGCGCGCACATCGCCTTCTGCACCCACTCGATCCCCACCTCCGCGGCCGACACCTCCGGCCCGGCCGAGGGGCACGGCGACGGCGGCGCGTACGTCCGGCAGCACCTGGACGTGGCCCGGCTGATCGCCGACGCCGTCCGCGAGCGCACCGGTGTCGACCACCCCTGGCAGCTCGTCTACCAGTCCCGCTCCGGCGCCCCGCACATCCCCTGGCTGGAGCCCGACATCTGCGACCACCTCGAGGAGCGGCACGCGGCCGGTGCGCCGGCCGTGGTCATGGCCCCCATCGGCTTCGTCTCCGACCACATGGAGGTCCTCTACGACCTCGACACCGAGGCCACCGCCAAGGCGGCGGAACTGGGCCTCCCGGTGCGCCGCTCGGCGACCGTCGGCGCCGACCCGCGGTTCGCCGCCGCGATCCGTGAGCTGATCCTGGAGCGCGCCGCCGCCGAACGCGGACAGGACGTCGCGCCGTGCGCCCTGGGATCGCTCGGCGCGAGCCACGATCTCTGCCCGGTGGGCTGCTGCCCGGCCCGTGCCCCGCGCCCCGCCGCCGCGGGCGCCGACAGTCCCTACGCGTGAGGAGCGCCGTGACCGACCCCCTGCACGCGGAACTGCTGCAGCTCGCCCGGGAGGCGGCCCGCCGCGCGGGTGAGCTGCTGCGGGACGGCCGCCCGGCCGACCTCGCGGTCGCCGCGACCAAGTCCAGCCCGATCGACGTCGTCACCGAGATGGACATCGCGGCCGAGAAGCTGATCACCACGTTGATCGCCGAGCGCCGCCCGGAGGACGGCTTCCTCGGCGAGGAGGGCGCCTCCACCGAGGGCAGCAGTGGCGTCCGCTGGGTGATCGACCCGCTCGACGGCACGGTCAACTACCTGTACGGCCTGCCCACCTGGGCCGTCTCCATCGCCGCCGAGCAGGACGGCGAGACCGTGGCCGGGGCGGTCGCGGCCCCCATGCGCGGCGAGGCGTACCACGCGGTACGCGGCGGCGGCGCCTGGGCCACCGGTGCCTGGGCGGGCGAGCGGCGGCTGACCTGCCGTCCCGCGCCGCCCCTGGACCAGGCCCTGGTGTCGACCGGCTTCAACTACGTCACCGAGGTCCGCGCCCACCAGGCCGACGTGGCACAGCGGCTGATCCCCCTGCTGCGGGACATCCGGCGCGGCGGCTCGGCCGCGATCGACCTGTGCGACCTCGCCGCGGGGCGTCTCGACGGCTACTACGAGCGCGGGCTGCACCCCTGGGACCTGGCAGCCGGTGACCTGATCGCCCGCGAGGCGGGCGCGCGCACCGGAGGCCGCCCCGGAGACCGCCCCTCCCGGGACCTCACGGTCGCGGCGACCCCGGGCGTCTTCGAGCCGCTCCAGCACCTCCTGGAGGACCTGGGGGCCTGGCACGACTGACGGGTCGCCGGCGGGGGTGGCATCCGGCCGAGGTCCGGCATCGGGGCAGGTGAACCAGCGGCAAGGGGCCACCGGCGCCCACTGTCCCCACGCGTCGGCCGTGAGAGAGCCACCGGCGCGCCCCGAAGGCGAACGAACGGACACGAACGGGCCCCGGCGCTGGATTCGCCGGGGCCCGTCGTCGGTGCGAGCCGGTCAGAGGCTGTACACGCCGACCTCCACGCCGTGTTCGGCGGCGAGGCGGCGCAGGTCGTCGAGTTCGCCCTGTTCCACGTCGACGAGGAAGTCGTCGCCCTCGTCGCGGGCCCGCGACAGATCGGACTCGGTCGCCTTTATGCGCTGCAGAAGTCCTGCGGTGAATGCGTCCATGCTGCGCCCCCTCGTCCTGGGTCGGTGGGTCGGTGGCACGGGGGTGTGCCGGTTCGGAAGGGACGATCACGTCCGGAGCGGATGCCCAGCGCCGCTCGGCCGGGCGGCGACGGTGCCGGACATCCACGCCCGCTCTGCGGAAGCGGACTGATGCGCACCGCGTGGTGGCGCGGTACGTGCAGAGCGTGATCGCGGGATGTAAAACCCGTCCTCCCCAAGCTCTCTTCCGAGGAAACCTCACCGGACGAGAAAATCTTGTATTCCCGGCCCGTTCGCCCGGACGTTCCCCGGTTTCGCACCCTCCGGCCACCGTCCGTTCCCCGCCTTACAGCCGACTTACGGCCGAAAAGGGCAGGATGGAGGCAACACACCCACCCGTACCCCTGCCCGAGTGCGCCCTGCGGCGCTGCCCGATCGATCGAGGGCGGGACCCGAGGAAGGACAAGCGACGTGCGCGTACTCGTCGTCGAGGACGAGCAGCTGCTCGCCGATGCGGTGGCCACCGGACTGCGCCGGGAGGCCATGGCCGTCGACGTCGTGTACGACGGTGCGGCCGCCCTGGAGCGCATCGGCGTCAACGACTACGACGTGGTCGTCCTCGACCGCGACCTCCCGCTCGTGCACGGCGACGACGTCTGCCGCAAGATCGTCGAGCTCGGCATGCCCACGCGCGTGCTGATGCTCACGGCGTCCGGCGACGTCAGCGACCGTGTCGAGGGGCTGGAGATCGGCGCCGACGACTACCTGCCCAAGCCCTTCGCGTTCAGCGAGCTCATCGCGCGCGTGCGTGCCCTGGGGCGGCGTACGAGCGTGCCGCTGCCGCCCGTTCTGGAGCGTGCCGGGATCAAGCTCGACCCCAACCGCCGCGAGGTCTTCCGCGACGGCAAGGAGGTGCAGCTCGCGCCGAAGGAGTTCGCCGTCCTGGAGGTGCTCATGCGCAGCGAGGGCGCGGTCGTCTCCGCGGAGCAGCTGCTGGAGAAGGCCTGGGACGAGAACACGGACCCGTTCACCAACGTGGTGCGGGTGACCGTGATGACCCTGCGCCGCAAGCTGGGGGAGCCGCCGGTCATCGTGACCGTGCCCGGCTCCGGATACCGGATCTGATGACCGATGGCCGCCACACCCGCGCCCCCCGCGGCGCCCCCCAAGCCCACCTGGGACCCGAGGAAGGGCGATCCGCCCTTCCCGTGGCTGCGTCCCACCATCCGCATACGCCTCACACTGCTGTACGGCGGCATGTTCCTGATCGCCGGGATCCTGCTGCTGTCGATCATCTATCTGCTGGCCGCCCAGGCCCTCCATGACGGCGGCAGCGGCCAGTCCTTCCAGGTGACCGGCAGCAACATCGACATCACCAGCGCGACCTGTCCGCAGCTGGACGGCGCGACCACCAACGGCCAGCTCAACGACATCCTCAAGCAGTGCAACACCGCCCAGCGGCAGCACGCGCTGGACGATCTGCTCAGCCGCTCCCTGGGCGCCCTGCTCGGTCTCGCGATCATCGCCTTCGCCTTCGGCTACGCCATGGCCGGCCGGGTCCTGTCGCCGCTGGGCCGGATCACCCGCACCGCCCGCGCGGTGGCCGGCTCGGACCTGTCCCGCCGGATCGAGCTGGACGGCCCGGACGACGAGCTGAAGGAGCTGGCCGACACCTTCGACGACATGCTGGAGCGGCTCCAGCGGGCGTTCACCGCCCAGCAGCGCTTCGTGGGCAACGCCTCGCACGAGCTGCGCACCCCGCTGGCGATCAACCGCACCCTGCTGGAGGTGCACCTCTCCGACCCCCACGCCCCGGTGGAGCTCCAGCAGCTGGGCAAGACGCTGCTGTCCACCAACGAGCGCAGCGAACAGCTCGTGGAGGGCCTGCTGCTGCTCGCCCGCAGCGACAACCAGATCGTCGAGCGCAAACCCGTGGACCTCGCCGAGGTCGCCACCCAGGCCATCGACCAGGTGCACGGCGAGGCGGAGGCCAAGGGCGTGGAGATCCGCGGCGCGCGCCGGCCCGCGGTCGTCCAGGGCAACGGCGTGCTGCTGGAGCGGATCGCGCTGAACCTGGTGCAGAACGCCGTGCGGTACAACGTGCCCGAGGGGGGCTGGGTCGAGGTCACCACCGAGGTGGAGCACGGACAGGCGGTCCTGGTGGTGTCGAACACCGGCCCGGTGGTACCCGCGTACGAGATCGACAACCTCTTCGAGCCGTTCCGGCGGCTGCGCACCGAGCGCACGGGCAGCGACAAGGGCGTCGGACTCGGTCTGTCCATCGTGCGCTCGGTCGCCCGGGCGCACGGCGGGCACATCTACGCACAGCCGCGCGAGGGGGGCGGGCTCGTGATGCGCGTCACCCTGCCGATCTGAGATGATGCCGCCGACACAACGCGGTGTTCGCTTTGAGCGGAATTTCCGGGGCGCCTCTCCGGCAATCCCGTGTGTGATCGATCACAAGGGCGATTCTCCGGCCGTCCACTCTCCGTGATCATGTATCCCCGTGAAAGTCGGGAAAGTCCCGGTTTTCAGGGGGCCTGATCACGGGAAGTACACGGTGAGGCGCCTTTGAAGTGCGGCATTCGGACCGTGTACGGTCCCCATCGCCATCCAAGCCGATCACCCGTGAGGGGCCCGGTTGGGTGTCGATTGAGTAACAGACCTTGATGTGAGGCAAAATCTCCGCCTCAGGTCGGGCACAAGTCCGGCCTCTCACGCGTTACGTGCGCTGGAGACACCGCATACACCCAGAGGGGGAGAGCGACAATGGCAACCGACTACGACACTCCACGCAAGACCGACGACGACGTCGACTCGGACAGTCTCGAAGAGCTGAAGGCCCGGCGGAACGACAAGTCGGCCTCGGCCGTGGACGTCGACGAGTTCGAGGCCGCCGAGGGCCTGGAACTGCCCGGAGCGGACCTCTCGAACGAGGAGCTGGCCGTCCGGGTCCTGCCCAAGCAGCAGGACGAGTTCACCTGCATGAGCTGCTTCCTGGTCCACCACCGCAGCCAGCTGGCCCGCGAGAAGAACGGCCAGCCGATCTGCCGCGACTGCGACTGAGGCGGGGTCGGCCGTGACTGGCTCGACCCCTCCGCGGAAGCGCCGCTTCTTCACCAGGGGAGCGGACCCAGGGCCCCAGGAGGGCCCGCAGCACGACACGCGTGACCAAGAGCGGGGCTCAACCGGTACCGGGGCGGCCTCGCTCGGAGCGGCAGCCGGCCGGGGTGACCTCCCGGCACCCCTGGAGGTCACCGCGCCCGTGGCGCACCGGCGGGCCGCCGTGATCCGTGAGAAGGCCCTGCAGGGCGCCCGCAAGGGCGGTGCCCGCGCCCGCGCGGGACTGGCGCACCTCGCGGACCGGATCATCGAGATCGCCCCTCGGGTGCCCGTACGCGATCTCGGGACGCTGCGCCGGCAGTTCCCCGGGCTCGGCCCCGAGGAGCTCGCGGACAGGCTCGTGGCGGGCGCCGCGAAGGCCACGGCGACGGTCGGGGCCGGAGTCGGCGCGGCGGCCATGATGCCCGTACCGCCCGCGATGCCGACGGAGCTGGCCGCCGAGATCACCGGCGTCGCCGCGATCGAGCTCAAGCTGATCGCCGAACTCCACGAGGTCTACGGCGTACGACCGCCCGGCGGTCTCACCCAGCGCAGCACCGTCTACCTCAACTCCTGGTCGGAGGAGCGCGGCATCGAGGCCACCAGGCCCTCGACCGTGAACGCGGCGCTGAACAGCCGCATGAAGCGCGAACTGCGCCAGCGGATCATGAAGCGCACCCTCCGCAACCTGCCGAACCTGATGCCGTTCCTGGTGGGAGCCGCCGTGGGCGCCGCCATGAACCGCAGGGACACCAGAAAGCTCGCCGCACGCATCCGCGACGACCTGCGCCGGATCCAGGTGCCCTGGGACGCGCTGCCGGCCCTCCCCGCCCTCGAGCGCCCCGAGGACGTCCTGCCGGAGGACGCCCTCAAGGAGCTCGGCGGCCGTCCCGGGAAGCACGACGGGCGTCAGGCGCCATGATTCCCCCCGGGTGACGCCTCGCCCGCGTGTCCCTCGTGCCGCCCCTACGCGGCGTCGGCGGCGTCCTTCGCCGCCCGGAGCGCCTGCGCCAGCCGCCGCGGCTCGCGCGTCGACAGGAAGACGTAGGGAGTCGGGTCCTCGGGATCCGTGACGTCCACGCGCAGGGCGCCGGGGACGTACGCCCGCAGCAGCATGAAGCAGCGCGGGTCGGCCTTGTGGGTGCGCCAGGCCCGGGCCTCCTCGGCGTCCAGGACCTCCGCCTCGCCCAGCGCCGACACCGGGATCCTCGCCTCGCCCGCGATCAGGTGGCCGCCCACGACCCGGATCCGCACCGAGCCGTACGAACTGACCACGACCGCCGCCGCGGCGGTGCCGCCGGCCAGGCCGCCGAGCATCGGCAGCGTGCCGAACGGCAGCAGGATCAGCGCCAGGGAGACCCCCGCCAGGAAGGAGATCAGCCACCAGGAGCGGGGGGCGGTGAGGCGTTCTTCGTACGGGGTGGCGGAGAGCTGCATGGATCCAAGCTTGGCACGGTGTCGGGGCGGGACCCGCGCGCGGGTAAGGTCTGCGGCTGTGAGTGGTACTTCCGCAGCTCTTCAGCCCCCGGCCGACGCCGTGCGACCGGTGCGCCATCCGGACGCCCCCGCACCCGGCGAGCTCCTGGGCGCGCACTACGGACAGTGTTTCGGCTGTGGCGGCGAACAGCCCCACGGGCTGCACCTCGAGGCCCGCGCCGGCGAAGGCGTGTCGATCACCGCCGAGTTCACCGTGCAGCCCGCCCACCAGGGCGCCCCGGGGCTCGCGCACGGCGGGGTGCTCGCCACCGCCCTGGACGAGACGCTCGGCTCGCTCAACTGGCTGCTGCGCACGATCGCGGTGACCGGCAGGCTGGAGACCGACTTCGTCCGGCCCGTGCCGGTCGGCACCGTGCTGCACCTGGAGGCCGAGGTGACGGCGGTGGCCGGACGGAAGATCTACTGCACCGCCACCGGACGCATCGGCGGCCCCGACGGGCCGGTCGCGGTCCGCGCCGACGCCCTGTTCATCGAGGTCAAGATCGACCACTTCGTCGACCACGGCCGCCAGGAGGAGATCCGGGCCGCCCTGGAGGACCCCGACCGGCTCCGCCGCGTCCGCGCCTTCGAGGTGAACCCGTGAGCGGGCCCCGCCCCGCCGCACTCGAGGTGCTGATCAGGCGCGTCGACCCCGAGGTGCCGCTTCCGGCGTACGAGCACCCGGGGGACGCGGGCGCCGACCTGCGGACCACCGAGTCCTGCGAACTGGCTCCCGGCGAGCGGGCCGTACTGCCCACGGGGGTGTCTGTGGCGCTGCCCGACGGGTACGCGGCCTTCGTGCACCCGCGATCCGGTCTCGCCGCCCGCTGCGGCGTCGCCCTGGTGAATGCCCCGGGGACGGTTGATGCCGGGTACCGTGGGGAGATCAAGGTGATCGTGGTGAATCTCGACCCGCGCGAGACCGTGCGGTTCGAGCGCTTCGACCGGATTGCCCAACTGGTCGTCCAGCAGGTCGAGAGGGTCCGCTTCGTGTCGGTCGCGGAGCTTCCCCCCTCGGTCCGGGCCGACGGGGGCTTCGGTTCCACCGGCGGCCACGCCGCGGTGGGAGAAGGTAAGAGCGGCACAAGCGTTCAGGCCGCCATGGGCGGTACAGCGGGTGGGAATCGATACGCTTCGGTCGTATCCGACCGGGAAGGACAGTGACGTGTTCGGACGTCGCAAGAAGAAGGATGCCGCCGACGGTGCGGCCGGCGAGGCCGAGCAGGTCGTCGACGGTGTCGACGCTGAGGCGGGCGAGGAGGCCGAGCGGCTGAGGCTCGAGCCGGCGCCGCGGCCCGACGGGCCCTGGGACAGCACCGAGGTCGGCCGGCCCGGCGAGGGCCGGGTCGACCTGGGCGGCCTGTTCGTACCCGGTGTCGACGGCATGGAGCTGCGGGTGGAGGTCGCGGGCGACGCGATCGTCGCGGCCACCGTCGTGCTGCGGGACAGCGCCATCCAGCTGCAGGCCTTCGCCGCGCCCAAGCGGGAGGGCATCTGGGGCGAGGTGCGCGAGGAGATCGCGGCCGGCATCACGCAGCAGGGCGGCATCATCGACGAGGTCGAGGGCCCGCTGGGCTGGGAGCTGCGGGCCCAGGTGCCGGTGCAGCTGCCGGACGGCACCGGCGGTTTCCAGGTCGTGCGGTTCGTCGGTGTGGACGGCCCCCGCTGGTTCCTGCGCGGAGTGATCTCGGGCCAGGGCGCGGTGCAGCCGCAGGCCGCCGGGCTCCTGGAGCAGATCTTCCGGGACACGGTCGTGGTGCGCGGCGAGGGCCCGATGGCCCCGCGCGACCCGATCGTCCTGAAGCTGCCGAACGACGCGCAGATGGTCCCCGAGAACGTGCAGCAGGAGGAGGGCTCCCGCTTCGCCGGTGGCATGGGCCAGCTCCAGCGCGGACCGGAGATCACCGAGGTGCGCTGACCGGCCGGTCGAAGGGCCGGGTCCCGCCGGGACGCGGTCCTTCCCCACGGCCGGGTGCGGCTCCGGCCCGGTCACCGAGACCGGCCGCGACGCCCCGCACGACCGCCCGGGCCGCGCCGTGACCGGCACCCGGGCGCACCCGCCCGTCCGGCGACGACCACCTCTCCGCCGCCCGGGAGCCCGTCCCCACGGGGACGATCCGGCCCGGGGCGTTGATCGGCCGGGCACCGGGCGGGGACACCGGCGCCCGGTCCACGGGGGAGGGCAGCCGCATGGGTCAGGTGGTCACCGAGACCATGGTGCGCGTCGAGGACGTGCACAGGTCGTACGGCACCGGCGCCGCCGCGGTCCACGCGCTGCGCGGTGTCTCCTTCGAGGTCCCGCGCGGCGAACCGGTCGCCCTCAAGGGCCGCTCCGGGTCCGGCAAGACCACACTCCTGAACATCGTCGCCACCCACGACACCACCCTCCTCGACCTCGCCGACCGCGTCCTGGAGCCGTGCGACGGCGGGATCACCGCGCACTGACGCCCGTCGGCCGGCACGTCAGGGTTCCGTCAAGGACGGGCCGCGCGCCCCGCCCGGCACCCTCCCCCGCGGATGACGGCCGTATGGTCGGATCCGCGTGACAAGGGTGACCGGAAGACAATGAGGCCATGGGACGCGGCAACCTTCGGATCCATCTCGGTGCGGCACCGGGCGTCGGCAAGACGTACGCGATGCTCTCCGAGGCCCACCGCCGTGTCGAACGCGGCACCGACTGCGTGGTGGCCCACGCCGAACCGCACGGCAGGCCCCGCACCGAGGCACTGCTGCACGGACTGGAGCGGATCCCGCACCGGGAGATCGAGTACCGCGGGACCGTCCTGACGGAGATGGACCTCGACGCGGTCCTCGCCCGCCGTCCCCGGGTGGCCCTCGTCGACGAACTCGCCCACACCAACGCCCCCGGCTCGCGCAACGCCAAGCGCTGGCAGGACGTGGAGGAACTGCTCGCGGCCGGGATCGACGTCCTCTCCACGGTCAACATCCAGCACCTGGAGTCGCTGGGCGACGTCGTGGAGTCGATCACCGGCGTACGGCAGCGGGAGACCGTACCGGACGAGGTGGTGCGGCGGGCGGACCAGATCGAGCTGGTCGACATGACGCCCGAGGCGCTGCGCCGCCGCATGGCGCACGGCAACATCTACCAGCCGGACAAGGTCGACGCCGCGCTGTCCAACTACTTCCGCCCCGGCAACCTCACCGCGCTGAGGGAGCTGGCGCTGCTGTGGGTGGCCGACCGGGTCGACGCCCACCTCCAGCGCTACCGCAGGGAGCACGAGGTCTCGGCGATATGGGGCTCCCGCGAGCGGATCGTCGTCGGCCTGACCGGCGGTCCCGAGGGCCGCACCCTGCTCCGGCGGGCCGCACGGCTGGCGGAGAAGGGCGCCGGCGGCGAGCTGCTCGCCGTCTACATCTCCCGCAGCGACGGGCTCACCGCGGCCTCACCCGGGGAACTGGTCGAGCAGCGCGCGCTGGTGGAGGACCTCGGCGGCACCTTCCACCACGTCGTCGGCGACGACATCCCGGCCGCTCTGCTCGCCTTCGCGCGCGGGGCCAACGCCACCCAGATCGTGCTCGGCTCCTCGCGCCGCCCGGCCTGGCAGTACGTCCTCGGACCCGGCGTCGGCGCGACCGTCGCCCGGGACTCGGGACCCGACCTGGACGTGCACATCGTCACCCACGAGGAGGTCGCCAAGGGCCGCGGGCTGACCGGAGCCCGGGGCGCACGGCTCGGGCGCTCCCGGCTGGCCTGGGGCTGGGCGGTCGGCGTGGCCGGCCCGGCGGCGGTGGCGGTACTGCTCAGCGCCGTGGACCTGGGACTCGCCAACGACATGCTGCTGTTCCTGGCCCTGACGGTGGCGGCGGCCCTGCTCGGCGGGCTCTGGCCGGCCCTGGCCTCCGCGGCGGTCGGCTCGCTGCTGCTGAACTACTTCTACACCCCGCCCCTGCACCGCTGGACCATCGCCGACCCCAAGAACATCGTCGCCATCACGATATTCGTCGCGGTGGGCGCGGCGGTGGCGTCCGTGGTCGACCTCGCGGCCCGGCGCACCCACCAGGCGGCCCGGCTGCGCGCCGAGTCGGAGATCCTCTCGTTCCTCGCCGGCAACGTGCTGCGCGGGGAGACCGGTCTGGAGGACCTGCTGGAGCGGGTCCGGGAGACCTTCGGCATGGAGTCCGCCGCCCTCCTCGAACGCGCGGGCGACGTCGAGCCGTGGACCTGCGCCGGCCGGGCAGGGCGCGGCCGCCCGGTCGAACGGCCCGAGGACGCGGACGTGGAGGTGCCGGTCGGCGACCACATGGCGCTGGCGCTGACCGGCCGGGTGCCGCCCGCCGAGGGCCGCAGGGTCCTGGCCGCCTTCGCCGCGCAGGCCGCCGTCGTCCTGGACCGCCGCCGGCTGCGCGAGCAGGCCGACCGGGCCCTCGCCCTCGCCGAGGGCAACCGCATCCGCACCGCCCTGCTGGCCGCCGTCAGCCACGACCTGCGCACCCCGCTGGCCGGCATCAAGGCCGCGGTCTCCTCGCTGCGCTCCGAGGACGTCGAGTGGTCCCCCGAGGACCGGGCCGAACTGCTGGAGGGCATCGAGGACGGCGCCGACCGCCTGGACCACCTGGTGGGCAACCTGCTGGACATGTCCCGGCTGCACACCGGCACGGTCACCCCCCTGATCCGCGGGATCGACCTGGACGAGGTGGTGCCGATGGCGCTCGGCGGGGTGCCCGAGGGCAGCGTCACCCTGGACATCCCCGAGGCCCTGCCCATGGTCGCCGTGGACCCGGGGCTGCTGGAGCGGGCGATGGCCAACGTGGTCGAGAACGCCGTCAAGTACAGTCCCCCCGGCCTGCCCGTCCTGGTCGCCGCCAGCGCCCTCGCCGACCGGGTCGAGGTGCGGGTGGTGGACCGCGGCCCCGGCGTCCCCGACGAGGCCAAGGAGCGCATCTTCGAACCCTTCCAGCGGCACGGCGACGCCCCGCGCGGGGCCGGTGTCGGTCTCGGACTGGCGGTCGCCCGTGGCTTCGCCGAGGCCATGGGCGGCACCCTGAACGCCGAGGACACCCCCGGCGGCGGCCTCACGATGGCGCTCACCCTGTGCGCCGCCGTGGCGTGCCCGGAGAACCCTCAGGCCGCAGTGGCCGCAGAACCCGAAAGGCAGCCCTCATGACCCGTGTGCTGGTGGTCGACGACGACCCGGCCATCGTGCGCGCCCTCGTGATCAACCTCAGGGCACGCTCGTACGAGGTCGACTCCGCCCACGACGGCGCCGGCGCCCTCCGTACGGCCGCCGCCCGCCACCCCGACGTCGTCGTCCTCGACCTCGGCCTGCCCGACATGGACGGCGTCGAGGTGATCAGGGAGCTGCGCGGCTGGACCCGGGTGCCGGTCCTGGTGCTGTCCGCCCGGCACGCCTCCGCCGAGAAGGTCCAGGCGCTGGACGCGGGGGCCGACGACTACGTCACCAAGCCCTTCGGCATGGACGAACTGCTGGCCCGGCTGCGGGCCGCCGTACGCCGCGCGGAGCCCGCCGGGGACGGGGGCGACGTGGTGGTGGAGACCGCCGCCTTCACCGTCGACCTGGCCGCGAAGAAGGTCAACCGCGGCGGCCGGGACGTACGGCTGACCCCCACCGAATGGCATCTGCTGGAGGTGCTGGTGCGGGCCGGCGGCCGGCTGGTGGCGCAGAAGCAGCTGCTGCGGGAGGTGTGGGGGCCCTCGTACGGCACGGAGACGAACTACCTGCGCGTGTACATGGCGCAGCTGCGGCGGAAGCTGGAGGCGGATCCGTCACATCCGAAGCACCTCATCACCGAGCCGGGCATGGGCTACCGTTTCGAGAAGTGAAGGTCAGCGGTGTCCCCGTGCGAAGCGCCCCGCGAAGGCCCGTTCGGACCGGGGCGGCAGGGGGTACGTGACCGTCAGTGCACCCCGGTACGCTTCAGATATGAGTGCTGTTCCTCGACCCGAGAAGCCGGCAGGCCGGTTCCGGCGCATGCTCGACCGGCTCTCCTCGTCTCAGGAGGACCTGGAGTCCGAGGAGCTGCGTGAGGACGCCGAGACGGCCGGCTGCACACGGATAGGCGACTGCCGCGACCGGCAGATCGTCACGGTTACTGGTACCTTGCGCACGGTCACGCTGCGGCCGCGCGCGGGGGTCCCGGCCCTGGAGGCCGAGCTGTTCGACGGCTCCGCCGCGCTCGACGTGGTGTGGCTCGGCAGGCGCTCCATCGTGGGGATAGAACCGGGGCGCAAGCTGATCGCATCGGGCCGGATCTCGATGAGCCGGGGCCGCCGGGTGCTGTTCAATCCGAAATACGAACTGAGACCCCTCGGACGGGAGTAGCCGGTGACGTCACTCGACAAGCCGACGACCGAAGACACATCCGCGGACGACGCCCGGGCGGTGACCGAAGCCGCCCTCTTCGAGGCGTTCGGCGGGGTGCGGGGCATGGTCGAGACGGTGCTCCCCGGGCTGCTCTTCGTCAGCATCTACACGGTCAACAAGGACCTGCACATGTCGGCGATCGCGGCGCTCGCCGTGGCGCTGGCGATGGTCGTGGTCCGCCTGGCGATGAAGGACACCGTCAAGCACGCCTTCAGCGGCGTCTTCGGCGTCGCCTTCGGCGTGGTCTTCGCGATGATGACCGGCAACGCCAAGGACTTCTACCTGCCGGGCATGCTGTACACCCTGGGTCTGGCCCTGGCGTACATCGTCACGGCGATGGCGGGCGTCCCGCTGATCGGTCTGATGCTGGGTCCCGTCTTCAAGGAGAACCTCTCCTGGCGCACCCGCAACCCCGGCCGGAAGAAGGCGTACACCAAGGCCAGTTGGGCCTGGGGGCTGATCCTGCTCGGCAAGAGCGCGATCCTGTTCCCGCTGTACTGGTGGGCGGACACGACCCAGTTGGGCTGGGTACTGGTCGCGCTGAAGATTCCGCCGTTCCTGCTCGCCGTGTATCTGACCTGGGTGTTCCTGGCGAAGGCGCCGCCGCCGATCGACGTGTTCGCCGAGATGGAGGCGGAGGAGCGGGCCGAGGAGGAGCGCAAGGCCGCCGCCGCGCCGGACACCGGGCCGACGACGCCCGGCCGTCACCGCCGCGAGTCCTAGTCCGTACGGGGAAAAGGGGGCGCCCGGACGGTCCGGGCGCCCCCTTCCTCACAGCTCCCTGCGGACCGAGAGCAGGTCCTCCAGTTGTTCCTCGCGGGCCTGGGCGGCCACGAAGAGCAGTTCGTCGCCCGCCTCCAGGGAGTCCTCCCGGGTCGGCGTCAGGACGCGGGTGCCGCGGATGATGGTGACCAGCGAGGTGTCCTGCGGCCACTCGACGTCCCCGACCTGGGTGCCGGCCAGCGCCGACTCCTCCGGCAGGGTCAGCTCGACCAGGTTGGCGTCACCGTGGCTGAAGCGCAGCAGCCGGACCAGGTCGCCGACGCTCACCGCCTCCTCCACCAGGGCCGACATCAGACGCGGGGTGGAGACGGCGACGTCCACGCCCCAGGACTCGTTGAAGAGCCACTCGTTCTTCGGGTTGTTCACCCGGGCGACGACGCGCGGGACGCCGTACTCGGTCTTGGCGAGCAGCGAGACCACCAGGTTGACCTTGTCGTCGCCGGTCGCGGCGATGACGACGTTGCAGCGCTGGAGCGCCGCCTCGTCCAGGGAGGTGATCTCGCAGGCGTCGGCGAGCAGCCACTCCGCCTGCGGCACGCGCTCGACCGAGATGGCGGTCGGCGCCTTGTCGATCAGCAGGACCTCGTGGCCGTTCTCCAGCAGCTCGCCCGCGATCGAGCGGCCGACGGCGCCGGCTCCGGCAATGGCGACCCTCATCAGTGACCGCCCTCCTGTTCGGGACCCTTGGTGAACGCCGCCTCGACGCGGTCGATCTCATCGGTGCGCATCATCACATGCACCAGGTCCCCCTCCTGCAGCACCGTCTGCGAGCTGGGCAGGATCGCCTCGCCGAGCCGGGTCAGGAAGGCCACCCGCACGCCGGTCTCGTCCTGCAGCCGGCTGATCCGGTGCCCCACCCAGGCCGTGGAGGCGTGCACCTCGGCGAGCTGGACCCCGCCGGTGGGGTCGCGCCACAGCGGCTCGGCGCCCGAGGGGAGCAGCCGGCGCAGCATCTGGTCGGCGGTCCAGCGCACGGTCGCCACGGTGGGGATGCCCAGGCGCTGGTAGACCTCCGCGCGGCGGGGGTCGTAGATGCGGGCGGCGACGTGCTCGATGCCGAACATCTCCCGGGCCACCCGCGCGGCGATGATGTTGGAGTTGTCGCCGCTGGAGACGGCGGCGAAGGCGCCCGCCTCCTCGATGCCCGCCTCGCGCAGGGTGTCCTGGTCGAACCCGACTCCGGTGACCCGACGGCCGCCGAACGTGGAGCCCAGGCGGCGGAAAGCGGTGGGGTCCTGGTCGATCACGGCGACCGTGTGCCCCTGTTCCTCCAGGGCCTGGGCCAGGTCGGAACCCACCCTTCCGCAGCCCATGATGACAATATGCATCGCGTCACACCGTGCTTCCTGCAGGCCGTTCGACCTTCATGACCTTCGTGCTCATGTCTCTCTTTCGGCTCGCCAGGCAAACATCGCGGCCTGCGTGCGGGCCGCCAGGCAACATCATGCCGGGGGATCGCGGTCCCGACGCCCTCCGGGGCCCGGCCGCGCGTTCGCGTGCCAGGTCCAACGTATCCGCACCGCCCGGGCGCGCCCGAGGCCCGGGGCAAGGAGAGAACCAGCCATGACTGCCGAGATCGACGTCCTCGTCCTGGGCGGCGCGGGCGTGGACACGATCGTGCACGTGCCCGAGCTGCCCGTCCCGCTCGCCGACAGCCACATGATCCGGCCGGGCATCGTCACCCGCGCGGGACAGAGCGGCGACTTCGTCGCCCTCGGCACCAGCGCCCTCGGCCTGCGCACCCACCACCTCGACCTGATCGGCGACGACCACGAGGGCGACCTCGTCCGCGCCCTGCACCGGGACCACGGCATCGCGCTCACCGCCGTACCGCAGCCGTGCGGCACCAAACGCGCCGTCAACCTGGTCGGCCCCGACGGCCGGAGGCTCTCCCTGTACGACGCGACCCGCTGGGCCGAGGCGGACCGGCTGCCCGAGGAGACGGTGCGCGAGCTGGCCGCCGTCAGCCGGCACGCCCACGTCGTCATCACCCAGCCGTGCGCCGACGCCCTGCCCCTGCTGCGCGAGGCGGGCGTGACGATCTCGACCGACCTGCACGACTGGGACGGCGCCAACCCCTACCACGAGACCTTCGCCCTCGCCGCGGACCTCGTCTTCCTCTCCGCCGCCGCCCTGACCGACCCGGAGGCCACGATGCGCCGGATCGCCGGCCGGGGCAGGGCGCGGACCGTCGTCGCCACCGCGGGCGCCGCGGGAGCGTACCTGCTGGCCGACGACGAGCTGACCCACGTCCCCGCGGCCGAGCCCCCGGCACCGGTGGTCGACTCCAACGGGGCCGGCGACGCCTTCGCGGCCGCCTTCCTGCACGGCTGGCTCGACGGCGAAGACGCCCTCCACTGCGCCCGGCTCGGGGCGGTGGCGGGGGCGTACGCCTGCACGGTGCCGTCGACACGCGTGGCCGCCATCGGACCGGAGGCACTGCTCGCCGGAGCCGCCGGGCCCGTCCCCGGGACGGTCAACGGCGCGTGATGCTGCGCACGCTCGCCAGCGTGAGGAGGCCGAGGCCGACGAGGGCGGCCGCGGCGCCGATCAGTTCTGGGGTCGGGTGCATGGAACCTCCACGGAGCGGCGACGGACGGGGAAGCGGCCGGGACGGCGGACGGCGTCCGGTCGTACAGGCATGGAAGTACCCCGACCTGCCGAATCCGCGGTTCGGTCGTCCGGTGATTCACCCGGAGGGCAGAGGCCGTATGGATGCCGTATGGATGTGGGGTGGTGGTTGGGCGGCCGCCCGTCGGAAGGCTTACGATCCTCTGCTGTGTCCAAATTGACCGACGTGCCCAAACGGATTCTGATCGGGCGCGCACTGCGCAGTGACCGGCTCGGCGAAACGCTCCTGCCGAAGCGCGTCGCACTGCCCGTCTTCGCCTCCGACCCGCTCTCCTCCGTGGCGTACGCCCCCGGCGAGGTGCTGCTGGTCCTGTCGATCGCGGGCCTGTCGGCGTACCACTTCAGCCCCTGGATCGCCGTCGCGGTCGTCGTGCTCATGTTCACGGTGGTCGCCTCCTACCGGCAGAACGTGCACGCCTACCCCAGTGGTGGCGGCGACTACGAGGTGGCCACCACCAACCTCGGCCCCAGGGCCGGACTGACCGTCGCCAGCGCCCTGCTCGTCGACTACGTCCTCACCGTCGCCGTGTCGATCTCCTCCGGGATCGAGAACCTGGGCTCGGCGGTCCCGTTCGTCATCGAGAACAAGGTGGCCTGCGCGATCGGCGTGATCGTGCTGCTGACGCTGATGAACCTGCGCGGCGTCAAGGAGTCGGGCACGCTCTTCGCGATCCCCACGTACGTCTTCGTCGCCGGCGTCTTCACCATGATCGCCTGGGGCGCGTTCCGCGGGATCGTGCTCGGTGACGACATGCGGGCGCCGACCGCGGACTTCGAGATCAAACCCGAACACCCGGGCCTCGCCGGCTTCGCCCTGCTCTTCCTGCTGCTGCGCGCCTTCTCCTCCGGCTGCGCCGCGCTCACCGGTGTCGAGGCGATCTCCAACGGCGTACCGGCCTTCCGCAAGCCCAAGTCGCGCAACGCGGCGACCACGCTCGCCATGATGGGCCTGCTCGCCGTCACCATGTTCTGCGGCATCATCGGGCTGGCCATGGCCACCGACGTCCGCATGGCCGAGAACCCCGCCGAGGACCTGGTCCACGACGGCGCCCCGCTCGGCGCAGGCTACGTCCAGGACCCGGTGATCTCCCAGGTCGCCGAGGCCGTCTTCGGCCACGGCAGCCTCCTGTTCATGATCCTCGCCGCCGCCACCGCGCTGGTGCTGTTCCTCGCCGCGAACACCGCCTACAACGGCTTCCCGCTGCTCGGCTCGATCCTGGCCCAGGACCGCTACCTCCCCCGCCAGCTGCACACCCGCGGCGACCGCCTCGCCTTCTCCAACGGCATCGTGCTGCTCGCGGGCGCGGCCGCCCTGCTGGTGTGGATCTACGGGGCCGACTCCACGCGGCTGATCCAGCTCTACATCGTCGGCGTGTTCGTGTCCTTCACGCTCAGCCAGACCGGCATGGTCCGCCACTGGAACCGGCTGCTGGCCGTCGAGAACGACCCGGCCAGGCGCCGCCACATGATCCGCTCGCGGGCCATCAACACCTTCGGCGCCTTCTTCACCGGCCTGGTCCTGGTCGTCGTCCTTCTCACCAAGTTCACCCACGGCGCCTGGGTGGCGCTGCTCGGGATGTGCATCTTCTACGCGACGATGACGGCGATCCGCAGGCACTACGACCGCGTCGCCGAGGAGATCGCCGCCCCGGAGGCGCCGGGCGACGACACGGCGCGGCCCTCCCGCGTCCACTCGGTCGTCCTGATCTCCAGGATCCACCGCCCCACGCTGCGCGCGCTCGGCTACGCCAAGCTGATGCGCTCCGACAGCCTGGAGGCGCTCAGCGTCAACGTGGACCCGGCCGAGACCAAGGCCCTGCGCGAGGAGTGGGAGCGGCGCGGCATCGACGTCCCCCTGAAGGTGCTCGACTCCCCGTACCGGGAGGTCACGCGGCCGGTCATCGACTACGTCAAGAGCCTGCGCAAGGAGTCCCCGCGCGACGTGGTCTCCGTGATCATCCCCGAGTACGTGGTCGGTCACTGGTACGAGCACCTGCTGCACAACCAGAGCGCGCTGCGGCTCAAGGGCCGGCTGCTGTTCACACCGGGCGTGATGGTGACCTCGGTGCCGTACCAGCTCCAGTCGTCCGAGGCGGCCAGGAGGCGCGCCCGCAAGCGGCAGGAATGGGCCGCGCCCGGTTCGGTGCGCCGCGGTCCGGCGGAGCGGGCGAAGGACTCCTCCTCGCACACGTAGACTGGTGGGCTGTTGTCCCGGGCCTTGAGGGGCCCGTCCGCTCTCGATGTTGTGGAGTCACCCCGCCATGCAGGCAGAACCGAGGAAATCACTGGTGGGGGAGGAGTACGAGGTCGAGGTCGGCCCCGTCGCCCACGGCGGCCACTGCATCGCCCGCACCTCCGAGGGCCAGGTCCTCTTCGTCCGGCACGCCCTGCCCGGCGAACGGGTCGTCGCGCAGGTCACGGAGGGCGAGGAGGGGGCCCGCTTCCTCCGCGCGGACGCGGTGCGGGTGCTGGACGCCTCCAAGGACCGGATCGACGCCCCCTGCCCCTTCGCCGGCCCCGGCCGCTGCGGCGGCTGCGACTGGCAGCACGCCAAGCCGGGCGCCCAGCGGCGCCTGAAGGGCGAGGTCGTCGCCGAGCAGCTGCAGCGCCTCGCCGGACTCACCCCGGAGGAGGCCGGCTGGGACGGCACGGTGATGCCGGCCGAGGGCGACAAGGTCCCCGCCGGACAGGTCCCGGCCTGGCGCACGCGCGTGCAGTACGCCGTCACCGCCGACGGCCGCGCGGGACTGCGCCGGCACCGCTCGCACGAGGTCGAGCCGATCGACCACTGCATGATCGCCGCGGAGGGGGTCAGCGAGCTGGGCATCGAGAAGCGGGACTGGACGGGCATGGACTCCGTCGAGGCGATCGCCGCGACCGGCTCCCAGGACCGCCAGGTGATCCTGACCCCCAAGCCGGGCGCCCGCCTCCCCCTGGTCGAACTGGACCGCCCGGTCTCGGTCATGCGCGTCGACGAGCGCTCCGGCCAGCTGCACCGCGTCCACGGCCGCCCCTTCGTCCGCGAACGCGCCGACGGCCGCACCCACCGGGTCGCCGGCGGCGGCTTCTGGCAGGTCCACCCGAAGGCCGCCGACACCCTCGTCACCGCCGTCATGCAGGGCCTGCTGCCCCGCAAGGGCGACATGGCTCTCGACCTCTACTGCGGCGTCGGCCTGTTCGCGGGCGCGCTGGCCGACCGGGTCGGCGAGTCGGGCGCGGTCCTCGGCATCGAGTCCGGCAAACGCGCGGTGGAGGACGCCCGCCACAACCTCGCGGACTTCCCGCGCGTCCGCATCGAGCAGGGCAAGGTGGAGTCCGTCCTGCCCCGCACGGGCATCACGGAGGTCGACCTGGTCGTCCTCGACCCCCCGCGCGCCGGCGCCGGCCGCAGGACGGTGGAACACCTGTCGTCCCTGGGCGCGCGTCGCATCGCGTACGTCGCCTGCGACCCGGCGGCGCTGGCACGGGACCTGGCGTACTTCCGGGACGGGGGGTACCGGGTGCGGACACTGCGGGTGTTCGACCTGTTCCCGATGACGCATCACGTGGAGTGCGTGGCGATCCTCGAGCCCGCCGCAAAGGGCCTCTGACCTGAGGCTTTCATAGGTGCCTCAGATGCGGTCGGGTGGGCTCGACCTGTTTCCCCGAGCGCACGGCGTGGAGCACCTTCTCGGCTCGCGAAGGCTGTCCGACCTGGCGTTCCTGTGGTGGCTGTCGAATCGACGTGATCGTCTTTCCGTATCTCGTCCCGGACAGCGACAGCCGTCTTGACGCTCGGACGACGCTCTTTCTGACGAGGCATCACCGCAGGGGCGGCGGCCGTACGGGCTGTTCTGCCGATGTCGTCGCGAGGAGTCCCCCTGGGCTGCCGTGCACGATGCGAGGCAGGGTGCACGGTCAGGGCCTCGATGTCGGCGGCTGCCGGGTCGCGCAGACGGAAGCGGAGACGCCGGGAACCGAGGGAGTCTTCGGGGCCGGGCAGGGGGTAGCCGATGCGGCAGTCGTCGCCGCGGTACAGGATGTCGACGTCGCGCGGGAAGCGGCGGCCGGGACCGAGCGCGGAATCGTCGGCCAGGCCGAGCCAGATGACGTACCCGGCGAACGTGGCGTGCGGGTGCTCCGGGGCCACGGCACGGCGTACGACGCTGCGGTGCCGGCTCCGACGACGACGTCGGCGGTGTGCGTCGCCGCTGTCGGTGGTGGCCCGGGCGGCCGGGCACCCTCGACTCGGGCAGTCGGCGCACGGCGCCGGCCATGGTCACCGGGGCGACCGGCACGGCCGGCGGGAAGAGCCACCGCCACTCGGCGTGCTCCACACGTGTTTCCCGGAAGCGCAGAGGTGGAGTGCCGTGCGTCAGGCCACGCGCGGACAGCGACAGGACCATCTCGTCGACGGCGGTCAGCAGCCTCCGCCGTTTCTTGGCGATCTGCGGATCGAAGCTGTTGTCGCGGTCACGCGGCACCGGACCGGTCATGCTTCTCGTAGCCGAGGTGGTCGGTGACCTCGCCTTCCGGAGCGGACTCCGTCACGAGCTTGATCAGCTGCAGCAGCCCGCCCTCGCCGGTCAGCTTCAGGCCACTCGCACGGGCCCGGTCGATCAACTGCCCGAACTGCTCGCCAGCACCATGATCGGGAGCTACACCGAAGACCGTACAGACCTGCGGGAGCCGGCCGAGGCCATGCCGAGCCACGTGTGGGGGTTACCTTCCCAGCACCAGCCGAGTTTGGGAGCGTGCCGGCTGATCCAGATCGCTGGGACGCGGCGGTCGCCGGAACGTGAACCGCCGAGAGAGAAGCACTTGTTCTTGACCAGGATCTCGGGGAAGTGGGTGATCATCGCGATCCCTTCCTCGATGGTGAGCAGGCTCCGTCCCTTCGCGGTGATGGCGTCCATGGCGTCGTTGGGTACGGCGCCGCAGAACTGCTCTCCGCGCTCGATGTCCAGCAACAGGTAGGCGCACTGGTCGGGGAGGCCGGCCTCCTTGATGGTGACGAATCGCTCAAGGGCGCCGGGCTCGAAGGACCGGTCGACGAAGCCGGGCTTGGCCTTTCCGCGGAGAGTGGTGCGGGGCATCATCTGCTCGATTGCGACGACATCGCGAGTGACTACGAGCAGGAAGGGGATGTGTCCGGTGCCCGGTTCCCCTACGCCGTGTCCGATGTCGGCGGCGAGGTTGCGTAGGGGTGCGACCAGGGCGGTGAACTGTTGTGGGGTCAGGCCGGCCATCGTCGGGTAGTCCCGTTCGATGAGGTGGCGGACCTGCCGGTCGAATTCGGCGCCGGGGTCTATGGCGGTGTGTGTCATGGAGTCCTTTCGGGTGGTGCGGTTCACAGGTAGGGCTTGCTGATCATTTCGATGGTGTGGCCGACGGGGTCTTCGAAGTAGACGCCGCGGCCGCCGTGCTCGGTGTTGGTCTCGCCGGGGCGCGTCATCCGGGGATCGGCCCAGTGCTCAGTGCCGCCCGCCTGGAGGCGGGCGTGGGCCCGGTCGACCAGGTCGTTATCGAACGGGAACGCGTAGTGGTGCATGTGTATCTGGTCGACGTCGGGCAGCCCGGCGAATTGCAGCAGCACGCCTTCGGCGAGCTGAATGGTGGCGAACGGGCCCCACGACGGTGCCTTGGGCAGTTCGAACAGCTTGCGGAAGAACCCGGCCGACTCATCGCGGTTCCTGGCGGGGATGACGGTGTGATTGAACGTCACCGGCATCGTTGTCTCCTGGGCTACGGCAGCGGTTCTCTGGTGATGCGGGCGAGGGCGCCGGTTTCCAGCGCCGTCCACAGGGCACCGTCAGGGCCGAGGGCGATGCCGTGCGGCTCAGAGCCGGATGTGGGCAGGTCGTGCACCTCGATCACGCCGTCGGTGGTGATGGATCCGACGCGGTTGCCGCCCCACTCCGTGAACCACAGGGCGCCGTCGGCGCCCGGAGTGATGGCGTGCGGTCGGCCTGTGCGGTCGGGCAGCGGGAACTCTGTGACCTCGCCCTCGGTGGTGACGCGGCCGATGTGACCGGCGGCGATCGCGACGTACCAGACGGCGTCGTCGGGACCGAGCGTGACGCCCACCGGTGCGGCGGCCGCGGTGGGCAGCGGGTGGGCGGTGACCGTGCCGTCGGTGCCGATCCGGCCGATCGCGTTGGCCTGGTTCATGGTGAACCACATCGCGCCGTCCGCGCCTGCGGTGATCGCGGACGGGAACGCGCCGGTGACCGGGAGCGGGAACTCGGTCAGTTCACCGTTGGTGGTGATGCGACCGATGCGGTCGCCTGTGGTCTCGGTGAACCACAGCGCCCCGTCGGATCCGGCCGCGATGCCGAACGGCCCGCTTTCCGGGGTGGGCAACGCGAACTCCGCGACGGCGCCGTCGACGGTGATCCGGCCGATGCGGTGTGCTTGATATTCGGTGAACCACAAGGCGCCGTCCGGCCCGGTGGTGATGATCGTCGGCCCGCAGCCCGGGTCGAGCTGGCAGCTCTCCGGTTCGTCGCCGGGCACGAGCCGGCCGATCTGGCCACTGTGGACCAGCGTGTACCACAGTGCGCCGTCCGGGCCGGTGGTGATCGCGTACGGTCCGCTGCCGGCCACGGGATGTTCCTCGATCGACACGTCTGTCACACGGCCTCCAGTCCGTGGTCGGTGGCGATGCGGGCGATGTCGGCCGGGGTGCCGGCCATGATGGCGTGGGCGTGCTCGGTGACCAGCTCGTCCGGCCAGTCCCACCAGGCGGCATGAAGGAGCTGGTCGATGTCGACGTCGTCGAACCGTTGCCGGATCAGGCGGGCCGGGTTGCCGCCGACGATGGTGTACGGAGGTACGTCCGCAGTGACGACCGCTCCCGCGGCGATGATGGCGCCGTCACCGATTCGTACGCCGGGCATGACGGTGGACCGGTGGCCGAACCAGACGTCGTTGCCGACCACTGTGTCGCCCCGGCTGGGCATGCCGGTGACGATGTCGAGGGTCCGCTTGGCCCACTCACCGCCGAACATGGTGAACGGGAAAGTGGACACGCCCATCGTCGGGTGCTCGGCGCCGGCCATCAGGAACCGGGTGCCCGCGGCGATGGCGCAGTACTTGCCGATGACCAGCCGTTCCGGGCCGTAGGCATAGAGCACGTTGTGGTGCTCGAAACCGGTGGCGCCGTCCGGGTCGTCGTAGTAGGTGTACTCACCGACGGCGATCTTCGGTGAGCTGACCAGTGGTTTGAGGAACACCACCCGGTCATGTGCCGGCAGCGGGTGAAGGACCATCGGGTCAGGTGGCAACTTCCAGCTCCTGATGAGGGGATGTGTGCGGGGACGGGGTCGAGGAAGCCGTGAACGCGGCGCAATCGGGTCTGTTCGTAGACCATGACGATCTGGCCGATGACCACCGGAGGGCCACCGACCGGCGCCAGTTCCCAGGCCAGGCGCGCCACACCGTGATGGCCGTCGGCGTTCCCGGCCGGTACACCAGGCCGGGGAACTGACGCTGGGCCGTGGCCACCACGTCCTCTACGGCGTCGCGGCTCTCGGCAGCCACGATCGGCGAGGTAGCCGGCGTCGTCGGTCCAGAGCCCATCGACGAGCGCCCGGCGCCTGGCCGGGTCGCGCTCGTTCCAACCCGCCAGGTACCGCCTGGCCAGCTCATCGATGCCGGACATGGTCGATCTCCCTACGCCTCGCTGCTCCGTTCATCAAGCTACGGCCGTTGACGGGGTGCGGAATCTGTTACGTCCCGGCAATCCAGCGTGGGATTCCCGGACGGCTTAAGTACCCTCGCCAGGTGTTGCACGGACGGAGTGACGAGATATCAGTCATCGACCGGTTGCTGGCGGACTGCCGGACCGGTCTCAGCGGTTGCCTGCTCATCACCGGGGAGCCGGGTATAGGCAAGACCGCGCTGCTGGAGCACGCGGCGTCCGCGGCCGACGGGCTGCGGGTCGTGCGCAGCACCGCGATCGAGTCCGAGGCACACCTGCCGTTCGCCGGCTTGCACCTGCTGCTGCGACCCGCTCTCGACCGCACGGACGCCCTCCCTGCACCGCAGGCGCGTGCCTTGCGCGGGGCCTTCGGTCTCGCCCCGGCCGAACCGGGCGACCGCATGCTCGTCGGCCTCGCTGTTCTTTCCCTCCTCGCCGAATTCGCCGCCGGTGGTTCCGTCCTGTGCCTCGTCGACGACGCGCAGTGGCTGGACCGGGCGTCGGCCGAGGCTCTGCTGTTCGCCGCACGGCGGCTCGACGCCGAGGGCATCGCGTTGATCATCGCCGCCCGGACCGGCTTCGACGCCTCTGGACTCGCCCATATGCCCCTGACGGGGCTTGACGCGCCTGCCGCCGCCGGACTACTGGCCGAGCACGCCGCCACGCTGGCCCCCTCCAACCGGTACCGGGTGCTGGCCGAAGCACAAGGCAACCCTCTCGCCCTCCTCGAGCTGCCGGTCGCCCTCGCCGCGGACCGGCCGGCCACCACCGGTCAGGCCCTGCCCATGACCGACGCGGTCCAGGCGGCATTTCTCGACCAGGTGCGGCGGCTACCCGAGCCGAGCCAGCATCTGCTGCTCGTCGCGGCATCTGAGGACACCGGTGACCGGGACGTTGTGCTGCGCGCGGCCGGACCTCTCGGCTGCCGCCCCACGGATCTGGTGCCGGCGGAAACGGCGGGGCTGCTCCGGGTGGACAACCACACCGTGCGCTTCCGCCACCCCCTCGTGCGGTCAGCCGTCTACCAGGCGGCGCCGATCAGCCTCCGCCTCGTGGTGCACACAGCCCTCGCCGAAGTCCTGCACCGGCCGGAAGACGCCGACCGGCGCGCCTGGCACCACGCCGTGGTGGCCGTCGGCCCCGACGAGCAGGTGGCCGCGGAACTGGAGAGCACCGCCCAACGGGCCACCGAGCGAAGCGGATATGCCGCCGCGGCGGCGGCCTACGAACGGGCAGCACAGCTGACGGAGTCCGGCACGGACCGGGCCCGCCGATTCGTACTGGCCGCAGAAGCCATCGCAGAGGAAGGTGACATCGAACGCATGACCGAGCTCGCCCGTCACGGCGCCGCCGCCACCGACGACCCGGACTTGACTGTCCGCGTCATCCGAGTGCGTGCCGCCGCGGCGTTCCATCACGGCTTGCTCCGCACGGCCCGCCAGTTGCTGATGGAGGCAGCCGAGCTCACCCGGGCCGGCGATCCGGCATCGGCCGCCCACATGATGCTCGACGCGGTGCACGCCGCCTGGTATCTCGGGAAGCACGAGATCGCGGACTCCGCGGACCGGCTGGATGCCTTACCGTTGCCGCCCGACGACCCGCTTACCCACGTCGCCCGCCTGCTGAGCTGGGTGGTGCGGTCCGCGATCGGACAAGGGGACCGGGATCCCGAGACTCTCACACGACGGATCGCAGCCGCCGAACGGACGGGATTCGGCGGCCCGCACGACACGATCCTGGTCGGAGCCACCAGCCTTCAGGCCGCCGGCCAGGACACCGAGGCACACCGGGTGGCCGGCGAGCTCCTCGCCCAGTGCCGCGGCCGTGGGTGGATCGGCCGCACGCCACCGGTACTGGCGTGTGCGGCCCGAGCGTCACTGTTCCTCGGCCGTCACACCGAAGCCTGGGACGAGGCGACCGAAGCGCTGCACATCGCAGAGGAGCTCGGACACCGGCAGTGGATCGCCGAAATCAGTGGCGTGCTGGCCTACCTGTCCGCGGTGGCGGGCGACGAGCGACGCTGCTACGCCTTCGCCGACGACGCGCTGGCCGCGCCAGAGCCTGGCACGCCCCCGCCCGGCATGTCCTGGGCGCACTGGGCGCTGGCCCTGCTCGACCTCGGTCACGCTCGATGGGAGTCCGCCCGCACCCGCCTGGCCGCCCTTCACACCGGACCGGTGCGGCATCAGCTTCCCGGCTTGCGCAGCATTCCTGACCTGGTCGAGGCAGCGGTGCGACTCGGCCGGCCGGCCGACGCCCACAAGCCGCTCGCACGGCTCACGGACTGGGCACACGATGCCACGCAACCGTGGATCGACGCGCACGTCCAACGCTGCCGCGCACTGCTCGCGCCGGAAGCAGACGCTGCAGAGCTGTACCAGGCCGCACTGCGGCTGCACCCCGATGACCGGCAGTTCGAACGCGCGCGAACCGCTCTGCTCTACGGCGAATGGCTGCGCCGCATGCGCCGCAAGACCGAGGCCAGGACCCAACTCCGCGACGCCTTCGAGACCTTCCGGCGACTCGGCGCCACGCCTTGGGCGGAGCGAGCCCGCGCCGAGCTCGACGCGACCGGGGAAGCCGTACCGAAGCCCGAGGCCGGCGCGGGCGGACCACTGGCCGTGCTCACCTCGCAAGAACGGAAGATCATCCGGCTGGCGGCGCGCGGCCTGTCCAATCGGGACATCGCCGCACAGCTGTTCCTCAGTCCGCGCACCATCGGATATCACCTCTACAAGGCGTTCCCCAAACTCGGCGTCACCGCACGAACCGAACTCGCCGCCCTCGAACTCACAGATGCCGCACCATGACCCCGTTTCGTGGCCCAGGCCGGCCTTGGGCCCCGCCGAGCGCGGCAGCTGATGTACCGCCTTCCAGCGGTCCGCAGTACGACGCCACCGCCGGGCGGCTGTGACGCTCGTCTGACGCTCCGGGCACCAGACGGCACGCTGACGGGACCAAAAACGTGGCCTGACCCGGGGGTTCTCCCATTCCGGGCGTCGCGACGTGCTTCCGATGACGCATCACGTGGAGTGCGCGGCGATTCTCGAGCCGACTGACAAGGGCCTCTGACCTGCGGTTTTGTTGAGTTTTTCGGCGTGGCCGATGCGCTCGGCCTGTTTCCCGCAGTACACGACGTGGAGCATGCCGGGGGACCAGGGAGAGGTATTGACCTGCTGCTCTGTGAGCGTCGTGCGAGAGGGTGGACGCGTTGTCCCTGCGCCGCGGGGCGTACGGGAAACCTCATGACGCTCGTTTGACGCCGGTCCCGACGGAGCGTCAGGCGAGTGACCCGGGGTCCGCACGGTCGTCTGCCGCCCACGCGGTCTTTCCCCCTGGACGGACGGTGCCGGTTGAAGAGATCGGCGAGGCTGAGCTCGGCGACCCGATCGCGCTGCGGGCGTCCTGGACTTCACCCTCGATGATTCCTCCGAGCCAGAGAAGCCGTTCACAGCCAACCGCACCGCTCCCCGCCGCCGGTCCCCGTCCGGACTTCCCGGGTCCCTCTCAAGGACCTGCCTGGACGGGGTCTCGTTGTCTGCGCCTGTCGGGCGGCCAAGCCCCGCGAGACTCGCGGTGACCGTGGGGCTCATCGCCGGGGCGTTCCTTTTCCCGGGCGGGGCGCGGTCCCGGATCTGCTCGCGGCAGCGGGCGTGGCCGGCCTGGCCGTGATCCGCCCGCCCGTCCGGGATCTCCTGAACCGGGGCGGAGAGCTTCTCATCGACGGTTCGTCCACCACCGGGGAACCAGAGACCGGGGACGAGGAGCCCAACCGCCCGGTGTCGTCCCGCTCAACCCCCGTCCCCACTGCCCTGTTGATCGGGCGTCACCGCGGGATCACGGACGGTAGGGTGAGGGGCGATCGCAGCGGACACGGTGATCGCGTACGGGATGAGGGGGAGGGCGACCAGAGGACATGGCGGCGTTGGAGGAGAGCCAGGGGCGTACACGGGACCAACGGTCGGTGTTCGAGCGGTACCAGGACGCCGCGGCTGACGGCGGGGAGCATGAATCCCCTTTGTTCTCCGTGGAGGTCACCACCGACGGCCGGCTGACCGACATCGAGCGCGAGGAGGCCGAGGATGTGGTGATCGAGCAGATCACCTCTCCCTTCGACCCCGAGCACATCGACATCGACACCCGGACGACGACCGTCGATCTGCTGTTGTCCCGGCTGCGCAACGAGATGATCGACCTCGCCCCGGACTTCCAACGCAAGGCGGGCATCTGGACCGATGGCAAGCAGTCCCGGCTCATCGAGTCTCTGCTGCTGCGCATTCCCATCCCGTCCTTCTACGCCGCCGAGAAGAAGGACGGCAGTTGGGCCATCGTCGACGGCATTCAGCGCCTCACGTCCATCGCGCGTTTCGTGGAGCCCGAGGCGGTCGGTGCCGACCCGCTGAAACTGACGGGTCTGGAGTACCTGCGCAACTTCGAGAGCACCGGCTTCGCGAACCTGTCCGGGAAACTCCAGATCCGGCTGCGTGAGACCGAGGTCGTCGTCCACGTCATCCGGCGAGGTACCCCCGAGCCGGTGATGTTCAACGTCTTCGCGCGCATCAACACCGGAGGCGAGCCCCTCACCCGGCAGGAGATCCGGCACGCGCTCATCTCGGGCCGGGCGCGCACGCTCCTCGCGGAGCTCGCGGAGACCGAGGAGTTCCGGCGGGCCACCGGTTACAGCGTCGTCGGGGACCGGATGGCCGACCGGGAGATGGTCCTTCGCTTCCTGGCCTTCCGGATGACCTCCCCGCACGCTTACAAGCCCGGTGACTTCGACGCGTTCCTCGCCGAGGCGATGCACCAGGTGAACCGTCTCGACAGCGCGGAGGAGAACCGGCTGCGGACCGAGTTCCTCACGGCGATGCTCGCGGCCGAGGAAGTCTTCGGCCCCCACGCCTTCCGGAAGTACCGCCGGAACCAGCAGCGCAAGTCACCCATCAACAAGGCGCTCTTCGAGGCGGTCGCCGTCAATCTCGCGAGCCTCGGCGACGACGAGCGCGAGGTGCTGGGGCAGACCGACGTCCTCGACGCCTTCGCGGAGCTGATGGAGGACGTGGAGTTCGAACGTGCCATCTCGGTGGGCACCGGTGACGCCAGGAAGGTCCGCAAGCGCTTCGACGCGGTCAAGGAGCTTCTGGAGACGGCGCTCAGCGAGGGACGGAGCGGGACCGGGCAGTGATCAACCACATCACGCTGATCAACTTCAAGGCGTTCCGGCGTCTGGAACTCCCCCTGGGCCCGCTCACGCTCCTCACCGGTCTCAACTCCTCGGGCAAGAGCAGTGTCCTGCAGGCGCTGGGGCTGCTGCGGCAGTCGTACGAGACGCAGATGCTCGTCCGGACCAGACGTGCCGGGGGCGGGTTGCTGCTCAACGGTGACCTCGTGACCCTGGGAACCGCACAGGACGTTCTGCACGAGGACTTCGGGCCGGTGGAAGAACTCCCCTCCGTCCGCGAGCCGCTCGTCGGCTTCGTCATCGAGGAGGACGGCGAGCAGCGGACCTGGGCCGCCGCGTACGACATCCGCCACCCCGACCGGGACGTCATGCCGCTGGCGGAGGGATCGGTCCGCGCGCACCTCGCCGAGCAGCCGTTCCAATACCTGCACGCCGACCGCATCACCCCGGCGGTCACCTACCCCCGCTCCCACCAGATCGCCGTCGCGCGAGGCTTCCTCGGCGTACGTGGTGAACACACCGTCAACTACCTGCGTCACCACACGGACCAGGACGTACCCATGGAGGTGCCCGACGGTCCACTCCGCCATCGCGGCGCCACGTCTCCCCAGCTCCTGGACCAGACGATCGCCTGGATGCAGGAGCTGTGTCCGGGCGTCAACATCGAGACCGACCCCATCGAAGGCACCGACTCGGTCCGCCTCTCCTACGGCTTCGGCGGCACCGCAGGCATCAACGCCACCCGCCGCAGGCGCCCCACCAACGTCGGCTTCGGTCTCACCTACGCGCTGCCCGTGGTGGTCGCCTGCCTGACCGCGACGCCCGAGAGCCTGATCCTGCTGGAGAACCCCGAGGCCCATCTGCACCCGAAGGGGCAGAGCAGGATGGCGGCACTGCTGTCCGCGGCCGCCGCCACCGGCGCCCAGCTGATCGTCGAGACGCACAGCGACCACGTGCTGAACGGCGTTCGCATCGCGGTGAAACAGGGTGTCCTCCAGCCGCAGGACACGGTCGTCCACTACTTCAGCGGCAATGGGGCGGGCACCGAGGTCGTCACCCCGCGCATCGACAAGGACGGCATGCTCGAGCAGTGGCCCGAGGGCTTCTTCGACGAGTGGGAGAACTCGCTCGACCAACTGCTTGATTGACGCCACGGGATGACACAGGGGGAGAGGAAAACGTGTCACTGCTGTTTCTTAACGAGAAGTCCTGGGGGACGGCCTGCGACCCGGCACGGGCCGAGCGGGCCATGGCCGACTTCGTGGCCGTCGTCCGTGCCGCTGCGGCCGCGGGAGGCGCGACCCTCGTGAGCGAGGTTGACGTCAAGGCGCTGGAGATCGCCGAGGGTTACCCCGTCAACAAGTGGATCGGCGCCAGCCCGCGCAACCGCGCCCTCTGGCAGCGCCTGCGGGCCTTACAAGGCCGCTCTCCCGTGCGGAGCGTCTTCCCCGCGGAGGATGCCGCCGACCATCTGGAGTACCGCCACGACGGCGAGGTGGCCCTCGGCCTGGGCGCCGCGCACTTCATGGACGGCATCGCCGTCAGCCTTCCGGTGGCCCGTCCCTGGCAGACCGACCAGGTCACACTGGAGCGCGCGGAACTCGTCGAGGACGATGAGGGCACGCTGGAGATGCGGCATGACACCGTCGACGTCCGGCATCTGTCAGCCGAGCCGCATCTCGACGGGCATCTGGAGTGGATCCGGAAGGCGCGCCGGGAGAGCGTCACCACCGGCCTGCGGATCTGGGACAGCCGGGCCGACCTCTACCCGCACCTCACCTTCCTGCCGCGCGTCGAGGGCCAGCTCGTCGGCCTGCACCCGCACTGGGTGGTGCCCGTACGGCGAGCCCTGGAACGGCTGGAGGAAGCCGTTGCCGCGTGGGATCCGACGACCATGGCCGAGCCCGAGTGGCGGAGCAAGGTCAGCCCGGAGGGCGAGACCCGCAAGCGCGTGTGCCGTTTCACCGACCTGGACGGGGACACACGCACCTTCGACCTGCACGCCCGCTTCACGCCGGGCGCCGGCCGCATCCACTTCCGCCTGGTCCCGGAGAAACGCACGATCCGCCTCGCCCACATCGGCGGCAAGATCCGGCCGGAGGTCTGACAGCGCCCGTCAGAACATCGGCAGTGAACGCGCTTCCCCGTCGAGCAGTGCCAAGCTGTCCGCCGGGCCCACGAGCGGTGGCCGTACTCGGCGGTGGCGCCCGGCGGGGCCGGCCCGGCCCCTGTCACCTCGTCCAGCCCGCCGGCGGCCTCGGTGGCCGTCGTGGGGCTCGTCCGATGCTCCGGCCGGTCCGAAGACCGGTGTGCGGGTCTGAGGACGTGATCCGACCCGCCGTCTGGCGTGCCCCATACTCCCCGGAACGTTGCGCTCCGGCTGGATCAATATCTGTGCCGGCGGGCTGAGATTTCGACGGAACACGCAGACAGATTCTCTGCCGCAATAAGTGAACTCGATTCTTCCCCGCACGCAGGCCGCTGCGGCGTGCTACTGTCGATCCCAGTTGCAGTTGTGGTTCCCGAAAACTTCAAGTGCCTCCGGCTCGGCTCCTGTGCCGCTGGAAGCGCTTTTGTATATCCGGTCTTTTCCCGGGCGGGGTGATCATCGCGGCGACACGGGGTCCGCACAGTGCGGCCCCCGAGGCACTGCCCCAAAGGAGAAATGACATGGCTGCTGGTACTGTGAAGTGGTTCAACGCGGAAAAGGGCTTCGGCTTCATCGAGCAGGACGGTGGCGGCGCCGACGTGTTCGCCCACTACTCGAACATCGCCGCCCAGGGCTTCCGTGAGCTGCTCGAGGGCCAGAAGGTGACCTTCGACATCGCGCAGGGCCAGAAGGGTCTGACGGCCGAGAACATCGTTCCCGCCTGACGCTGACGCGCATTTCGTAGCTGGGACCCGCATCCTTTGGGGTGCGGGTCCCAGCTGCTTGCGTTTCTCTTAGCTGTTTCTCCTGTGGATGACCACCAGGAAACCCGTGAAGCATCCTTCAAGGGTGCACGCAACCCGTCATGGCCTCATCGCTATGGACGCCCGGACATTGCGTCCACTTCATGTCACTCATTTCAGCGCCTGTGCGCGTACGGATTTCCGTCGGCCAGATGCGCTGTCGCGTCCCACCGGCCCGTTCTTGCAATTCTCCGTGCTGCTCATCGCTGTGGGAATTCCTTGATATGTGCCGCATCGAGGAAGGTTCCGCATGAACCGCACACGTACGAACGACCGTTTCGCCCTTACCCGTAAGGGCGGTGTCGGCTCCGGAAGGGGCGGCAGCCGATTCGGTTCGTCGGCCCCGAACCGGTCGGGCAGCTCGAGCCGTTCCGGCGGTTACGGACGCCGGCCTGCCGCGATTCAGGGAGAGTTCGCCCTCCCGGAGACGGTCACTCCCGCGCTTCCCGCCGTGGAGGGCTTCGCCGATCTCGACATGCCCAAGGAGCTGTTGGCCGCGCTGGGTTCGCAAGGTGTGACCGTGCCGTTCCCGATCCAGGCCGCGACCCTGCCGAACTCCCTCGCCGGGCGGGACGTCCTCGGCCGTGGCCGCACCGGCTCCGGCAAGACCCTCGCTTTCGGGCTGGCGCTGCTGGCCCGTACGGCCGGGCAGCGCGCCGGGGCCCGGCAGCCACTGGGACTGGTCCTCGTACCGACGCGTGAGCTGGCGCAGCAGGTCGCCGATGCGCTCACCCCCTACGCCCGCTCCGTGAAGCTGCGGCTGGCCACCGTGGTGGGCGGGATGCCGATCGGCAGGCAGGCGAGCGCGCTGCGCGGTGGCGCCGAGATCGTCGTCGCCACACCGGGACGCCTCAAGGACCTCATCGACCGCGGCGACTGCCGGCTGGACCAGGTGTGCGTCACCGTCCTCGACGAGGCCGACCAGATGGCCGACATGGGCTTCATGCCGCAGGTCACCGCCCTGCTCGACCAGGTCCGTCCCGAGGGCCAGCGCATGCTGTTCTCCGCCACCCTCGACCGCAACGTCGACCTGCTCGTGCGCCGCTACCTCAGCGACCCCGTCGTGCACTCCGTCGACCCCTCGGCGGGCGCGGTCACGACGATGGAGCACCACGTGCTGCACGTCCACGGCGCCGACAAGCACACGGCCACCACCGAGATCGCCGCGCGTGACGGCCGCGTGATCATGTTCCTCGACACCAAGCACGCCGTCGACCGCCTCACCGAGCACCTCCTGAACAGCGGGGTACGGGCCGCCGCCCTGCACGGCGGCAAGTCGCAGCCACAGCGCACCCGCACGCTGACGCAGTTCAAGACCGGGCACGTCAACGTGCTGGTGGCGACCAACGTCGCGGCGCGCGGCATCCACGTCGACAGCCTCGACCTCGTCGTCAACGTCGATCCGCCCACCGACCACAAGGACTACCTCCACCGCGGCGGCCGCACGGCCCGCGCCGGCGAGTCCGGCAGCGTCGTCACCCTGGTCACCCCGAGCCAGCGCCGCGCCGTGACCCGCCTCATGGCAGCGGCCGGCGTCGTCCCGCGGACCACCCAGGTCCGCGTCGGCGGGGAAGCCCTGCACCGCATCACCGGAGCCCAGGCCCCCTCCGGCGTCCCGGTCGTCATCACTGCACCGGTGGCCGAACGTCCCAAGAAGCGCGGCGCGACCTCACGCGGCCGACGCCGTCCCGCTTCGGCGGCCCGCCGCGCTTCCGTACGGCAGCCGACCGTCGGTACGGCGGCGTAGAACCTTCGTGATCGGAAAGCCGGCCCATCTCCGCAGGAGGCACCCTTTGACGCTGGTCCAGACGCAGTTCCGCCCGGAGAGTGCCCACCGCGTGCACGGCACGGTGGCCGACACCATGGAAGCGGCCGGACCGCAGGTCTGGGAGGACATGACCGTGGAGGTGGCACTGTCCGTGATGGCCGCCGCCCGTACGGCTCATCTGGTCGTCTGCGACGACGACGGTCTGTGCACCGGTCTGGTCACCCGGACCCGGCTCACGGCCGTTCGTGACGGCTCCGGGTACACGGACCGGATCCGTCTGCGTGACATCGCCGACGTCATCGCTCCCTTCGCCTCGCCGCTGACCACGAGGGCCGAAACCGAGCGTGCGATGCGGCGCCGCCGGCTCGGGGCCCTGCCCGTGGTCGACGAACAGGGCAACGCTCTGGGCGTCCTCGCCCTCTCCCGCTGAACCGCTTCACGGCGGTCGGCCCCGTCCCTCCTTCTCCCCGTGAGGCATCATGCGCTGTGTCGTCGCCCGCTTCCCGTTCGACCCGACCAGGAGCGGCGTACTGGAATCGATGAAGGACATCAGGCCCGAACCGGTCACCGGCGAGTCTGTGATCACCGGACGACGCCACTACCCCGCCAAGCAGGCCGGCGAGGTCGTCACCCGCCAGGACCGCCGCGATTTCAGCGCCGGCGAGGTGCTGCGGGCCATGTCCCGGCTCGGCTCCACCTGTCGCGCCCTTCCCGAGGCCGCGTCTGCGCGCGTGGACAGCCCGTTGCGGCGGGCTTCCGCGATGCTCGGCACCCCCTTGCCCGGCTGGCCCACGGGACGAGCAGGAGCCGAACAGAGCGGTGGGGGCCCTACCGGCACATGCCGGTAGGGCCCCCACCGCGTGACGTGCCGCTCCCGGCGCGGCGGTGGGTCAGTGGTCGGAGTAGCTGAAGTCCCCCACGGTCCAGGCGCTGACGTCCTCGATCGCTATGCGGTACATCCCGCCTGTCTCCGGGATCCCCACCGTGCCCTGCAGGATCCGGGCGACGTGGAAGTGCAGATGCGTGGGCGGCCCGTCCTTCTTCGCGGGGGTGTCGAAGACGGCGGAGAACTCGCCCAGGTGTGCGGAGTCCGTCAGCACCTCCGACACCCTCTGCCGCCACACGGCTTCGGGAGCCAGGCGACCGGTGATGACAGCGCCACCGGTGACCACGGTCAGGGACATCTGATTGCTCCGCCCGGACTCCACAAGGGCGGCGATGTCAACGATCAGCTCGTCAGGTTTCGGCATGAGATCGAATTCTATGCGTCGGTCCGTCCGGGCGTCCCGGCCGGTGGCACCACCGGCCGGGACGGGGTGCACACGGCTCGCCCGGTGCCGCACTACGGGGCGGTGGGTTCGTATGCGCGGCGACTGTGAGCCAGGGGCCGTGGACGGCCACCTCGATGGTCAACGGGTGGGTCGTCCGTTCCTGTGTGCGGATCCCCCGCCGTGGCGCGGAGCGTCGGTGACGAGCCCGGACCGGACGCCGCCCACCAGCACGGCCGCAAGGTCGCCTTCGTCGGCCGGTCGATGGTCCGCACCATGGGAATCGCCCGTGACCTGGGCTACCTGAAGGTCCCCTCCGGTCTGGTCGTGAGCACGAAGGAGCCGGAGAGGCTCCCGGACCACAAGGTCACTCTGGTGTGCACCGGCTCCCAGGGCGAACCGATGGCCGCGCTGTCGCGGATGGCCAACCGCGACCACATGATCCGCATCGGCAGGGGCGACACCGTCCTGCTCGCCAGCTCCCTCATCCCCGGCAACGAGAACGCCATCTACCGGGTGATCAACGGACTCACCCGGTGGGGCGCCCACGTGGTCCACAAGGGCAACGCCAAGGTGCACGTCTCCGGGCACGCCGGCGCCGGCGAGCTCGTCCACTGCTACAACATCGTCAAACCCCGCCACGTCATGCCGGTGCACGGCGAATGGCGCCACCTGCGGGCCAACGGCGACCTCGCCATCCGTACCGGCGTCGACCCCGACCGGGTCGTCATCGCCGAGGACGGCGTCGTCACGGTGGTGGCGATCGTCGACGCGGACACCGGCGCCCTCGCCGAGGCCCCCGACTTCCTGGCCCGCGGCTTCGTCCACGACGACACCACCTTCGAGCCGGTCGTCCCCGTCATCGAGAAGACCCTGGCCACCGCGGCCGAGGAAGGCGTCGGGGACGCGCACCAGCTCGAACAGCTCATCGCCCGCGCCGTGGCGAACTGGGCGTTCCGCACCCACCGAAGTACACGATGCGGAGACTCACCGCAACCTCCTCGGCCGCCGCTGACCTGGTGTTCCACCCGTCATGCGAAGGCGGCCGATCCGGCTCGGACGGCCCGGCCTCGCGTCTGTGGCACGTGGTCTTGACGTTCGATCGACGTTCGTTCTGACGGCTGGTCAGTGAGGCTGCCGCCGGACGAGTCGGACGCGCTGTGGGGGTCCGCGGGGCAGATACACGTACGCCGATCACCCGACCGGGACCGGACTGCGCCCACGACCGGCGCCATCTGGGAAACCCGCCCCTGGCACACAAGACGATCACGCGACCGGGCGTCGTTCCGGTCTGGCCCGCACAGCCCACAGGTCGAGGCTGATGAAGCGGCCGAGGGTGTCGGCCTGCGGCGCCGCCGAGCCTGTCGGGCCCCAGCGGCCCGGTCGGCTTGCAGGTCAGGTCGCCGGGACGGGCCGCAGCCGGTAGGCGCCCCCGTGCGCGACGACACGGCCGGCTGTGGGCGGGGCGAAGTGGGTGCCGAGGAGGAGGGTGTCCGTGTCGGCGATGGAAGCGAGCAATTCACCGCGGGTGGTCTCGGACTGCTGTGGGTCGATGTCCACGCAGGCGCCGATGGCGGGGTGGGCGAGTTGGACCGGGTGGTGAATGCAGTCACCGGTGATCAGCGCCGTTTCACCCTGACTGCTCAGTTGGACCGCGACATGGCCGGGGGTGTGACCGGGGGTGGGGACCAGGCGCAGGCCCGGGCTGATCTGCACGCCATCGGCCGGGACGTCGACCAGGTCGAGCAGACCGGCCTGCTCGACCGGGATCACCGAGTCGCGGAACATCTGGCGGCGCGCCTCCTCCATGTCGTACGCGGCCCAGAACTCCCTTTCGGCGCGTGCGGTGAGGTAGCGCGCCTCGGGGAACGTGGGGACCCACTCGCCGTCCGCCTTCCGGGTGTTCCAGCCGACGTGGTCGGCGTGCAGGTGGGTGAGGACGACCAGGTCGACGGAGTCGGGCGGGAAACCGGCGGCGGTCAGGCGCTCGGGGAAGTCGGTGCGCAGGTTGTGCCAGGCCGGGTTGGCCCGTTCCTTGCCGTTGCCGATGCCGGTGTCGACGAGTACGCGTAGCCCGTCCACGGCGAACGCGAAACTGTGGCTGTCGATGTGGAGGATGCCGTCATCGCCGGCGAAGTGGGGGCGCAGCCAGTCCTGGCCGGCTACTACCTGAGAAGTGGCGTCGGGCAGCAGCCAGGGTCCGGTCGCGGGCGGCAGCGGTGTTTCGTCGATGCGGTGGACGGTGATGTCGCCCACGGCCCAGGAGGGGATGGGGGTGTCCGAGGGAGTCTGCATGATCTGTCGTTTCCTTTGCTCTTCAGCGGAGTGGTCGGTTGCGCGGACTGCTGTAGGGCCTTGTTCGGGTTCGTGACACGGCGAGCGCTGTGAGGGCCGCTGCAGCGAGGAGCGCGGCGATGACGGCGTAGGCGTGCGAGGTGGTCCTGAGCCCGTAGTGCTGGGTGGCGGCCCCCGCGGCGATGGCGGGCAGGCTCATGGAGAGGTAGCTCAGAACGTAGTAGGCGGCCAGCGTCGCGGCGCGGTGCTGCTCGTCGAGCGAGGCGAGGAGCATCCGAAGCACCCCTTGGGAGACGGCGCCGAAGGCTACGCCGGCCAGGGCCGCGCCGCCGTAGACGGCCGGCGGTCCGGCGCCGTGCAGACCGCTCAGGGTCAGGACCGCGGCGGGCAGGACGGAGAGGCATCCGCCGATCGCGGTGGTGAGGGGATCGGTGCGCCGCAGTACCCACATGGTGAGTGCGGCTGCGGCGCTGAGGGCGAAGAAGACCATGCCGAGGGCCGCCTGCGGGGCGTTGGGGGCCACCAGGCGCACGAGGGCCGGCCCGAGGGAGGAGTGGAAGCCGCCCAGTGCCCAGATGGCGACGATTGCGGTGCCGGTGGTCAGCAGGGTGCAGCGCACTGCGGGCGGTACACCGAGCTGCGGGCGCAGCGATCGGAGCGCGCCTGCCCGGCGGTCGACTGTCTCCGTGGTGAAGGTGACGGCGATCGCCTGGGCGGCGAACAGCGCTGCCATCAGTGCGTAGACGGTGACCGTGGGGGCCGGGGCGAAGCGGACGAGGAGGGTGGAGACGAGAACGCCCGCGGCCATGCCGGCGACCGGGGCGATGGTGTTGGTCAGGGCGGACCGACCGGGATGCCGCGGGTTTTCCAGGTCGAGGAGAGCCGCGCCCGCTGCGCTGATGGCCACGCCGGTGGCCACTCCTTGCAGGAGGCGGGCCGCTGTCAGGGAGCCTGCGCCGTCCGCTGAGGCGAGGAGAACCATGGCGACGGTCTGCGCGCCCAGGGCGCCTGCCAGGACCGGCCGCCGTCCCAGGCGGTCGGAGAGCGCTCCGGTGGTGAGAAGGGCCGACAGCAGCGCCAGGGAGTATGCGCTGAAGACCACCGTGACGGCGAGCGCTGAAAGGCCCCACTGGTCCTGATAGAGGGGGTACAGCGGTGTCGGGGCACTGGATGCCGCCAGGAGGGCCACGAGTGCGGACGCGTCCAGACCGAAAGAGGCGGCACGGTTCTTCCCGTGGGCGCGGCTGCCGCCGACAGGGCAGTGCGCGAGTGAGCCGGACACGACGTCGGACATGAAACTCCTCCCTAAAAGCAACGCGTTTGCCTTAAGGGACGATAGGGCTTACGGTCGAGCTAAAGCAAATCAGTAGCTTTTGCTGTGGGGTGCCTCGTCGCTCCAGGCCCGACCAGGGGAGAATCCATGTCCTCCGCCGAACTCACACCGCCCGAGGCCGCCCGCTGGGCCGCCCGTGCCGGGCTTCCGCTGCCCGATGACCGCCACTCCGCGGTCGCGGCCACCGCCAACCACATCCACTCCGTCGTCGCGGTCCTGCGCGCGCTGAACTTCGGTGACACCCCGCCCGCCGGTGCCTTCCGTGCGGAGAAGGAGAAGCACGATGCAGCCGTATGAGTTGTCCCTCGCCGCCGCCGCGCAGGAGATCCGGGAGCGACGGCTGTCCCCCGTCGAGCTGGTCGACTCGGTCCTCGACCGCATCGAGCAGGTGGAGCCGCAGGTTGCGGCCTACGTCGCGGTCTCCGCTGATCAGGCCCGCGTGACCGCCCGCGAGGCCGAGCGCGAAGCCGCCCAGGGCTCCTACCGGGGCCCTCTGCACGGGATCCCGGTAGGGCTCAAGGACTTGATCGATGTCGTCGGCGTGTCCACCACGGCAAGCTCCAGGACCCGGGCCGGTCATCGCGCGGCCTCCGACAGCACGGTCGCCGCGAGTCTTCGGGCGGCCGGCGCGATTCTGATCGGCAAGACGCACACCCACGAGTTCGCCTACGGGCTGACCACCCCACAGACCAACAACGCCTGGGATCGCGGCAGGGTCGCCGGTGGCTCCAGCGGCGGCTCCGCCGTCGCCGTGGCCTCCGGTGCGGCGACATTCGCCCTCGGCACCGACACCGGCGGATCGATCCGGGTGCCCGCCACCCTGAACGGGGTGGTCGGACTCAAGCCGACGTATGGACTCGTGCCCCGTCATGGCGTCACGTCGCTGTCCTGGTCGCTCGACCACGTCGGCCCGATCACCCGCACCGTCGACGACACGGCCCTGGTCCTGGCCGCCATCGCAGGGCACGACCCCCGCGACCCCGCCTCGGTGGCCGTCCCCAGCGCCGACTACCGGCCGCGCCTCGATCCGGACCTGACGGGAGTGCGCGTCGGCGTGCCTCGCAACTACTACTTCGAACACGTCGACGCGGAAGTCGCGGCCGCCGTCCGCCGCGCCATCGCGCAGCTGGAGGCGCTCGGCGCCCGGCTCATCGAGATCGACATACCGATGACCCGCTACATCCAGGCCATCCAGTGGGGCCTGATGGTGGCGGAAGCCACCGCCTACCACGAAAGCACCCTGCGTACCGTCCCCGAGCTGTACCAAGCGGACGTCCGGATCCTCCTGGAGGCCGGCGAGCTGATGGGCGCGGGCGACTACCTGCGGGCGCAACGCGCCCGGACGCTGATGCGCGACGAATGGGCCCGCATCCTGGCAGGAGTCGACGTGATCGCCGCCCCTGCGGTCCCGATGGCCGCGGTCCCGTCGGGCCAGGAGGCCGTCACCTGGCCCGACGGCACGGTCGAGAGCGTCTCCGACGCATACGTGCGCCTCTCCTCCCCGGCCAACATCACAGGAGTGCCCGCACTCTCCGTCCCGGTCGGCCACGACACGGCAGGCATGCCCATCGGCATGCAGTTGCTCGGGCGGCCCTTCGCCGAGCGGACGCTGCTGCTGGTGGGCCACGCATACGAGCGGTCGCAGTCCGCCCGATCGCTCGCACCCCTCACCTGAGAGCGGTGTGTGGGCCGGCCCGGCCCACACACCGCTCGGCTCTGTGGGGATCAGGGCCAGACGCCCGCGTCGATGAGATCGGCGAGGGCTCCGGCACAGCCGTCGAGCAGGCGCTCGCCCTGTGCCGCGGAGGCGGTGCGGGCGTCAGCCGCGGTGCCGGAGCGTGATGATGCGGAAGCGACGGAACGATGGACGGCCGAGGGACCCTCGGCCTGCAGGAAGATTCCGGGCCCACCACCTGGGCGACACGCTCCGTGCGTCCATGGCCGGGGAAGGCGGCCAGCGCCATGGAGGTCTCGCCCTCGCAGGCATGCATGAGGTACTGCTGGGTCTCCAGCGTGTCGGCGATCACCTCACGCCCGGCCGTGAAGTGGCTGGTGACCGTGATCGGTGCGTCCAGCTCGACCGTCAGCTCGTTCACCAGCGCGTTGAGCGCGGTGACGTCGCCGCCATGCCCGTTGCCGATCAGGATGTGCCGGAATCCGGAGCGCAGGATCGAGCGGCACACATCCCGCAGGAGTGCGTGGAGGGTCGGCAGCGGCAGGGTCACGGTGCCACCGAAGGGCATGTGGTGCTCGGCCAGGCCGCACCACACCGACGGGGCGACGACCACGGGAACATCGGCGGCACCGGCAGCTTTGCGGCATAGCTCACTGAAGCGAATACGTGGCTTTGGTGAGCCCGGGTATCGGGGTCCGTTAAACGCAAGGACTGCGCTTTAAGCTGGTGTGATGAGCAGCAAGCAAAGGGTCCGCCCCGGCGGGCGCAGCGCGCGGGTCCAGGCGTCGGTGCACACCGCTGTACGGGAACTCATGGAGGAAAGGGGCCGCGAGGCACTGACCGTCCCACTGGTCGCCCAGCGCGCCGGAGTCACCCCGTCGACCATCTACCGACGCTGGGGCAACCTGCAGGAACTGCTGTCGGACGTCGCGGTGGAGCGGCTGCGACCCGACACCGAACCGGAGGACCACGGCGACCTGCGGTCCGACCTCACGGCATGGGCCGAACAGTTCCTCGACGAAATGACGTCCGCCTCGGGCCGCGCCTATATCCGCGACGCCCTGCTCGGCGACCCGGACGGCAGCAACGCCGGCCAGTGCTCGGCCTACGCGGCTGAACAGATCAACGTCATTCTCGCCCGAGCGACCGACCGCGAGGAGAACACTCCCGACGTCGAGACGGCCATGGACCGCATCGTCGCCCCCATGATGTATCGCATCCTCTTCCGCCCGGACGGGCTCGACGCCGCGTACGCCCGCCGGCTTGTGACCGAGCTCTTCGGCATACGCCGGAAGGGCGACCAGTGACCGGGCGACTGTCTCCGTCGCCTGCGAAAGCGCTCGCGCGGCCCACGTCCCGACGGACGCTCCGGCGACTTCGCCCGTCGCCCGGTGAGACGGGCACGAGGGCTCCGGGGTCTGGCAGGAGGCGAACGGGCCGGCGGCGCCCACGGTCATCCGGTCCGTGGGCGCCGGCTCGGTCAGCTGCCGACGGTCAGCTCGCCACGCGCAGGACGAAGGGCCACCGCGCCGCGTAGGCTGCGACGTCTCGGCCTGCCGGCTGGGCACCAGGCGCTTCGACGTTGTGCGGGAGGCCCAGGCGGCGACCAGCGCGGCCACCGCGGTGAGGGGGTGCCCACGGCTGTCTTCGCGAAGGCGAGCCGGCCGGTGGCGTCGTGCACATAGAGCCACTGCTTCACCACGAGCCGGGCTCCGAGGACGAGCGCTGCGGCGAGGGCGGCGATGTCGTGTCTGCTCTTTCTCTCGGCGGGCGCAGGCCAACACCTTTTCGATGACGCATCACATGGAGTGCGTGGCGATCCTCGAGCCCGTGGCGGTGAGGACCATGCCGCCGCACCCCGAGATCGCCGCGTTCCTCACCACTCTTCCGCCCCCGCCTGGGCCGTTCAACGCCTTCTACCTTCGACAGCCGCGCCGACCCGGCGGACCCGCTGAGTGGGACCCGCAGGTGCCGCTGGTCCGGTTGAACTGCGAGCGCCACTCGCTGGGCCGTCCCGTCGCCGCGTACGTCCGTGAGGCGGCCGCCACCGAGCCCGGCGTGCGGGTCACCGTGCTGATCCCGGAGACCGAGCCGGAGCGGCTGTGGCAGCGGCTGCTGCAGAACCAGCGGGGCGCGGTCGCCGCCCATGCCGTACGGCGGGAGACAAACGCGGTGATCCGCCGGCTCCGCTTCCGGCTGCTGTGAGCGGACCACCGGCGGTCGCAGGCGCCCCGGTCACCCGTTCGGCCGATGTCGTAAGGGAACCGTCAAAACCGCCGACGCCACCGTCAGAGAGACGTCAACGACCGGCCCGTTCCGGCCACGGAGGCGCTTTCCTCTAATCGTCCGTTCCAACAGAACCTCACTCCAGGAGTTCACGATGGCCGATCTGGCCTTCGTCGTCACCACGATCGCGGTCTTCGCGCTGGTGGCCTTCGTCGCCAGGGGGGTGACGAAGCTGTGATTGCCGAGAACATCGTCGGCCTCGTCGTGGCCGTCTCCCTGCTGGGCTACCTCGTCCTCGCCCTGCTCTTCCCGGAGAGGTTCTGAGACAGGAGATGGGTCCCGTACTCGCCGGCGTCCTCCAGGTGCTCGCCCTGACGGCGGCACTGGCACTCGCCTGCAAACCCCTCGGCACCTACATGGCCAGGGTCTACTCCTCCGACAAGCACCTGCGCGTCGAGAAGTGGATCTACAAGGGCATCGGCGCCGACCCCGGCACCGAGATGCGCTGGTCCGCGTACCTGCGCGGCGTCCTCGCCTTCTCCGTGGTCGGCGTGCTCTTCCTCTACGCCCTCCAGCGGCTCCAAGGGGTCCTGCCCGGCTCGCTGGGTTTTGCGTCGATCGACCCGGATCAGGCATTCAACACGGCCGTCTCCTTCGTGACCAACACGAACTGGCAGTCGTACTACGGCGAGCAGGCCATGGGCCACGTCGTGCAGACCGCCGGCCTGGCGGTGCAGAACTTCGTCTCCGCCGCCGTCGGCATGGCCGTCGCCGTGGCGCTCGTGCGCGGGTTCGCCCGCTCGCGCACCGGTGAGCTGGGCAACTTCTGGTCGGACTTGGTGCGCGGCGTCGTCCGCGTCCTGGTCCCGATCGCCGCCGTGGGCGCGGTCGTGCTCGTCGCGTGCGGCGTGATCCAGAACTTCTCGGGCATTCACGAGGTCGGCCAGTTCATGGGCGGCACGCAGGAGTGGAACGGCGGTGCGGTCGCCTCGCAGGAGGCCATCAAGGAGCTGGGCACCAACGGCGGCGGCTACTTCAACGCCAACAGCTCCCACCCCTTCGAGAACCCCACCCCGTTCTCCAACCTCTTCGAGATCTTCCTGATCCTGCTGATCCCGTTCTCGATCACCCGTACCTTCGGCCTGATGGTCGGCTCGGTCAAGCAGGGCTACGCGATCCTCGCCACCATGGCCACCATCTGGCTCGGCTTCGTCGCGCTCATGATGTGGACCGAGTTCGCCCCTCACGGCCCGGCCTTCCAGGCCGCGGGCGGTGCGATGGAGGGCAAGGAGGTCCGCTTCGGAGTCGGCGGCTCCTCGATCTTCGCGGTGTCGACCACGCTCACCTCGACCGGTGCGGTGGACTCCTTCCACTCCTCCTTCACCGGCCTGGGCGGCGGCATCACCATGCTCGGCATGATGCTGGGCGAGATCGCGCCCGGTGGCGTGGGCTCCGGCCTCTACGGCATGCTGATCATGGCGATCATCGCGGTGTTCATCGCCGGTCTGATGGTGGGCCGCACGCCCGAGTACCTGGGCAAGAAGATCGGCTCCCGCGAGATCAAGCTCGTGGCCTGCTACATCCTGATCACCCCGGCGCTCGTGCTCGCCTTCACCGCCCTCGCGATGGCCCTGCCCACCCCGGCGAACTCGATGACCAACAGCGGGGCACACGGGTTCTCCGAGATCCTGTACGCCTACACCTCCGGAGCCAACAACAACGGCTCGGCGTTCGCCGGCCTGAACGCGGACACGCAGTGGTTCAACACCACCATCGGCCTGGCGATGCTGCTCGGCCGCTTTCTGCCGATGATGTTCGTGCTGGCGCTGGCCGGCTCGCTCGCCGAGCAGAAGCCGGTCCCGGCCACGGCGGGCACCCTGCGTACGGACAAGCCGCTGTACACCGGGCTGCTGGTCGGCACCATCATCATCATCACCGGTCTGACGTACTTCCCCGCCCTCGCACTGGGGCCGCTCGCCGAGGGGCTGGCGTGATGACCACTCGTACAGAGAAGTCAGAGGACTCCATGTCCACACTTACTCCCACCCGTGCTCCGCACACCGACGTACCCACCGCGCACAAGCCCGCCGAGGGCCGTGTCGGCGCCGGCCTCTTCGACCCCGGGCAACTGGTCAAGTCGCTGCCGGACGCCTTCCGCAAACTCGATCCGCGGGTGATGATCAAATCCCCCGTGATGTTCGTGGTGTGGATCGGCTCCGTGCTGACCACGGTCTTGTCCTGCACGGACCCGGGTGACTGGTTCGGCTGGACCATCAGCGCCTGGCTGTGGCTGACGGTGGTCTTCGCCAACCTGGCGGAGGCCGTTGCCGAAGGCCGGGGCAAAGCCCAGGCCGACACCCTGCGCAAGGCCAAGACCGACACGGTGGCGCGCCGCCTCGTGGGCGACCGCGAGGAGCGCGTGCCCGGCACCGAGCTGAAGATCGACGACCTGGTCGTCTGCGAGACCGGCGACATCATCCCCGGTGACGGAGACGTCATCGAGGGTGTGGCCTCCGTCGACGAGTCGGCGATCACCGGCGAGTCGGCCCCCGTGATCCGCGAGTCCGGCGGCGACCGCTCGGCGGTCACCGGTGGCACGAAGGTCCTCTCCGACCGGATCGTCGTCAAGATCACGACGAAGCCCGGCGAGACCTTCATCGATCGGATGATCAACCTGGTCGAGGGCGCGGCCCGGCAGAGGACGCCGAACGAGATCGCGCTCAACATCCTCCTGGCCTCGCTCACCATCGTCTTCCTGCTGGCCTGCGCCACGCTTCCCCCCTTGGCGGACTACGCGGGCACCCATCTGACGATGGTGGTGCTCGTCGCTCTGCTCGTCTGCCTGATCCCGACCACCATCGGGGCCCTGCTCTCCGCGATCGGCATCGCCGGCATGGACCGGCTGGTGCAGCGCAACGTGCTCGCCATGTCGGGCCGTGCGGTCGAGGCCGCCGGTGACGTCTCCACCCTGCTGCTGGACAAGACCGGCACCATCACCCTGGGCAACCGGCAGGCCGCCGAGTTCGTGCCGGTGCGCGGCACGACCGAGGCACAGGTCGCCGACGCGGCGCAGCTGTCGTCGCTGGCCGACGAGACGCCCGAGGGTCGTTCCGTCGTCGTACTGGCGAAGGAGAAGTACGGGCTGCGTGAGCGCCACCAGGGCGAGCTGGTGGGTGCCGAGTGGATCGCCTTCACCGCGCAGACCAGGATGTCCGGCGTCGACATCGACGGCCGCAGGATCCGCAAGGGCGCCGCCGGTTCGGTCACAGCGTGGGTCCGGGAGCGGGGCGGCACCGTCGCCGATGACGCGTACCTGATCGCCGACCGCATCGCCGAGGCCGGCGGTACGCCCCTGCTCGTCGCTGTCGAGGACGCACGCAGGGCCCGTGTGCTGGGCGCCGTCCACCTCAAGGACGTCGTCAAGCACGGCATGCGGGAGCGGTTCGAGGAACTGCGCCGCATGGGCATCAAGACCGTCATGATCACCGGCGACAACCCCCTGACCGCGAAGGCGATCGCCGAGGAGGCCGGCGTCGACGACTTCCTCGCCGAGGCCACCCCCGAGGACAAGATGGCCCTCATCAAGCGGGAGCAGGCCGGCGGCAAACTGGTCGCCATGACCGGTGACGGCACCAACGACGCGCCCGCGCTCGCCCAGGCGGACGTCGGCGTGGCGATGAACACCGGTACGTCGGCCGCCAAGGAGGCCGGCAACATGGTCGACCTCGACTCCAACCCCACCAAGCTCATCGAGATCGTGGAGATCGGCAAGCAGCTGCTGATCACGCGTGGCGCGCTGACGACGTTCTCCATCGCCAACGACGTCGCGAAGTACTTCGCGATCATCCCGGCGCTGTTCGCGGCCGTCTACCCGGGCCTGGACAAGCTCAACATCATGGGCCTGTCCTCCCCGGACTCCGCGATCCTGTCCGCCGTCGTCTTCAACGCACTCGTCATCATCGCGCTGGTGCCGCTGTCCCTGAGAGGCGTGCAGTACCGGCCGGTCAGCGCGGACAAGCTGCTGCGGCGCAACCTGACGATCTACGGCCTCGGCGGCCTGGTCGCGCCGTTCATCGGCATCAAGCTCATCGACCTGCTCATCTCCCTCGTCCCCGGAATCGGCTGAAGGCCATGAACAACTCCGTAACCAACACCGCCCGGCTGCTCGGAGCGGGCCTGCGTGCCCTCCTCGTGCTGACCCTGGTGACCGGCGTCCTCTACCCGCTGGTCGTCACCGGCATCGCGCAGGGGCTGTTCCCTGACAAGGCGAACGGCTCCGAGGCCGAGGCGGACGGCGGGGTCGTCGGTTCGTCCCTCATCGGGCAGGCGTACAACCTGCCCCTGAAGAAGGGAGAGGAGACCCCGGCACCGGACCCGAAGTGGTTTCAGGGCCGCCCGCAGAACGGCCTCGGCACCAACAGCGTCAACACCCGGTACAAGCTCATCCTGTCCGGCGCGACCAACCGGTCAGGGGACGACGAAGAGCTCATCCAGTGGGTGAAGGACGCCAAGGCAGCCGTCGTCGAGGACAACTCGACGGGCACTTACAAGGTCGAGCCGTCCGACGTTCCTGCCGACGCGGTCACCTCCTCCGGATCCGGACTGGACCCGAACATCTCCCCGCAGTACGCGGACATCCAGGTCCATCGCGTCGCCGAGAAGAACGGCCTGTCCGCAGGACGGGTGCAGAAGCTGGTCGACGAGCACATCGAGGGCCGCACGCTCGGCTTCATGGGCGAGCCCCGGGTGAACGTCCTCGAGCTCAACATCGCCCTCAAGGAACTCGTGGCCAAGAGCTGATGGCCCTACGCGATCCCCAAGGGGGTCGACGGCCCCGGAGAACTCCCGGACCCGCCGGCTCCCACGGCTGTGCAGCCGGCGTCCCAGCCGGCGCGCACGCCTCGGCGTACGTGGGACAGGAGAGGCACGCACCCATGACCCGTGTGCTTGTGGTGGAGGACGATCCGCAGCTCGTGCGGGCCCTCGTGATCAATGTGCAGGCACGTCACTACGGCGTGAACGCAGCCCCCGACGGTGCCACGGCCCTGCGGCTCGCCGGCGCGCGTCAGCCGGACGTCGTCCTGCTCGACCTCGGTCTGCCCGACATGGACGGCGTCGACATCATCAAGGGCCTGCGGGGCTGGAGCCGTGTGCCGATCCTGGTCCTGTCCGCCCGCCAGGCGTCCGACGAGAAGGCCGCAGCCCTCGACGCCGGCGCCGACGACTACATCACCAAGCCGTTCAGCATGAACGAGCTACTGGCCCGGCTGCGGGCCGCGGTACGCCGTACCGAGGACACCTCGGTGGGTGCGGCGGCGACTCTGGTCGAGACGGACGACTTCACCATCGACCTCGTGTGCAAGAAGGTCGTCCGGGACGGGCGGGACGTGCGGCTCACCCCGACCGAGTGGCACCTGCTGGAGATCCTGGTGACCAATCCCGGCCGGCTGATCACGCAGGAGCACCTTCTCCAGGAGGTCTGGGGCGTTTCCCGGAGCGGTGGGACCAACTACCTGCGTGTCTACACGGCCCAGCCGCGCCGCAAACTGGAGAGGGACCCCTCCCGCCCCCGCTGTCCGATCACCGAGCCCGGCATGGGCTACCGCTCCGAAGGCTGACCGGGGAACGACATGGCACGTGGCAGGCTTCGGATCTACCTCGGCGCGGCTCCCGGTGTCGGCAAGACGTACGCGATGCTGTCGGAGGCGCACCGTCGCATCGAGCGGGGCACCGACTGCGTGGTCGCCTTCGTGGAGCACCACGGCCGGTCGCGCACCGAGGTGATGCTGAACGGACTGGAGCAGGTGCCCCGCAAGGAGCTCGAGTACCGGGGCGGCACCTTCACCGAGATGGACGTCGACGCCGTCCTGCGCCTGCCGGATCCGAGGGCGTGGTCGACCGTGAGCGTGCGTGGGGTCTGCCCACCGAGTTCGTCACGGATCCGGATCCGGCGATGCGTCCGGGGACCGTGCCGGGGTCTGCATGTCACCGCGGTGCGGGAGGAGGGCGGCTGCCGGTGATCCGGCGGTTCGGCGACGCCATCGCGGCCCACGCGGGTCTGCGGCCCGGCAGCCGCAGTTGACCGACGGGCGTGAGGTCCTGTCCCACGCCCTCGACGTCACCGCGCGCTCACGGACTCCGCCGCCGGTGATCGACGGGTTGCCGTATCTCCTCCAGCACTCTCCCGGGATCCTCGGCCTGCTGCAGCAGCTCCACGACGAGCGCCGGCGGGGCACCGGGGCCGTCCCCGGAGCGCGGGTGATCCGGTGCTGGTCCGCGATGAGCGTCGTGCACGAACTGCCGGCGGAGCGGCAGGACGCCGACGTGCAGAGGGCGGGCGGCCGTCAGGCGGAGAGCGCGGCGGCGAGCATCCGCCGGACGACTGGGGTCAGCTCGGTCACGTCGGGCGCCGGACGGGTCGCGGCCGTCGCGCCGGCGAGCCGGTCGTACAGCAGGCCGTCGGTCCAGGCGACGAGCAGCTCCGCCGCCGGCGCCGGACGGGGAGCGCCGAGCGCCGCCAGCAGGGTGGCCGCCCTGGACCGTGCGGCGAGGCCGGCGGTCCGCAGGTCGGCACGCAGTTCCGGGCGGCGGGTCGCCTCCAGGCTGAGTTCGAAGCGGGCGAGCTGGCGGTTCCGCTCCACCGTCAGCCAGTGGTGCAGCAGTGCGGCCAGCGCCTCCGCGGCGGAGTCCGGGTCGGGGCGCCCGTGCTCCGCTTCCCACCGGTCCACGTCGGCGACCGACAGTTCGGCCAGGCGCAGGTAACAGGCGCTGATCAGAGCGCTGCGCGTGCGGAAGTAGTACGACGTGCTGCCGGCCGGCAGCCCCGCGGCGGCGTCGACCGCGCGATGGGTCAGGCCGCGCAGCCCGGCGGTGGCCACGGTGTCGATGGCGGCGTCGGCGATCAGGTCTCGGCGATCGGGGAGGGACACACCCGCACTCTACAGGTGTAGAGTGCGGAGCATGGGCCTCTACACCTGTAGAGGCGATGTGCCGGTGAGTGGGGAGGCGTCCGACATGGGTGTGCGTCATGCCGTCGTGGCCGGAGGCGGTGTCGGGGGACTGACCGCGGCGGTGGCCCTGAGCCGCCGCGGATGGCGTGTGACGGTGTGCGAACGGGCTTCCGCCCTCACGGGCGCCGGCGCCGGCATCGTGCTCGCCCCCAACGCGCTGCGCGCCCTGGAGGCGATCGGCCTGGGCCCCGGGACGTGGGCGGGTGACGCCCTGCCCGGCCCGGTCGGACTGCGTACACCCGGCGGAGCGTGGCTGAGCCGATCCGACGACGGTGCTCCGTCCGCCCGCTACGGGCTCTCCGCCCGTGCCGTGCACCGCGGCTTCCTGATCGACGCCCTCGCCGCCGCCCTGCCGCCGGGCGTCGTGCGCCTCGGCGTATCGGTGACCGGCGTGGACGACGCCGGGGGCGCGGTGGTCGTGCGTACGACGGCGGGCGACCTGCGCGCCGACGTCGTGGTGGCGGCCGACGGTATGCGCAGCGTGCTCCGCGGACAGCTCTTCCCCCGGCACCCCGGGCTGCGGCACGCCGGTGAGGCCGCATGGCGGGCGGTGGTGCCCGGCGCCGGTCTGCCTCCCCAGCGGGCGGCCGAGACCTGGGGCCCGGGCGAGCGGTTCGGCGTCGTTCCCCTCGCCGACGGCAGGATCTACGTCTACGCCACCGCCGTCACCGGCCCCGCCGCGCGGCCGGCCGACCACCACGCGGAACTGACCCGGCGCTTCGGCGCGTGGCACGACCCGATACCCGCGCTGCTGGACCGGCTGGGCCGGCGGAACCCCGACCCGGTCGGCATACTCCACCACGACATCCACGAACTGGCCCCGCCCCTGCCCCGGTTCCACGCCGGCCGGGTGGCCCTGCTCGGTGACGCCGCCCACGCGATGACGCCCAACCTGGGCCAGGGCGGCTGCCAGGCCATCGAGGACGCGGTCGTCGTGGCCCACCTCCTCGCACGCGACGGCGACGTACCGGCCGCGCTCGCCGCCTACACGAAGGCACGGCACCGGCGGACCACCCGTATCGGCCGCCGCTCCCGGCGCATCGGTGAACTCGCCCGGCTCTCCCACCCCCTCGCCGTGTCCGTCCGGAACCTCGCCGTACGGGCCACGCCGCAGGCGGTCGCGGTGAGGGCCCTGGACCCGGTCCTCGGCTGGCAGCCCCCTGCCGGCCCCGCCCCCGCGCACACCCCCGTCGACGTCGAGGAGCAACCATGAACACCGCGGCCACCTCCCGCTCCCTCCTCCGTGCGGACCCCGTGCGGCCCTTCACGGTCGGCGCCCACGGCTTCGTCCTCCTGGGCATCGGCCACCTCGCCCTCTCCGCCGTCGAGGCGTCGGCCGCCCGGACACCGGAGCGGCGTGACGTCGACACGGCCATGCGGGAATCCACGTTCGCCCTGCTGGGTCTGGAACGCACGGTCCTCGACGTCTTCCACGGCATGAGCATCGCCATGGCGTTCTTCGGCATCACCTGCGGCCTGCTGCTCCTCGCCGCCGTCCGGCACGCCCCCGCGCTCGTCCGGCGGCGCACCGCCTTCGGATGGATCGCCCTCGCGGTCTCCCTGGCCGCCCTGACGGTGTCCGTCCTGCTGCTGCCCCCTCCGCCGATCGTCGTCCTCACCGTCACCAGCTGCGCCTTCGCCCTGTCGTTGCGCAGGGCGGCCGCAGCCTCCGCCCGCGAGACGGCGGAGGCTGCGGCCGCGTGACGCGGGCCACCGCTCGACCTCCCCTCCACCGTCGGGAGAGGAACACGGGGACCCTGAGGGATCCCCCGGCCGCGTACCGTCCGGGCTCCTCGGCGAGCATGCCGTGGAGCCCGGACGGTACGGCCCGGCGCCGGCTCAGAGCCGGTCGAGGATGCTCCGGAGCTGCTCGACCTCGGCGGACTGGCCCTCGACGATGTCGCCGGCCGTCTTCCTGGCGTCGGCGTTCTCGCCGTTCTCCCGCTCGTCCTCGGCCATGGCGATCGCGCCGTCGTGGTGGTCGATCATCATCTCCGCGAACATCCTGTCGAACTCCGTGCCCTTCATGGCCTTGAGTTCCTTCATGTCCGCGTCGGACATCATGCCGTCCATGCTTCCGTGGTCCATGCCGGGCATGGACTCCATCGCGGTCGGCTGGTTCCAGGACCGCAGCCAGCCCTTCATCGTCCTGATCTCGGGGTCCTGCGCCTGCTCGATCTTTCCGGCGAGGTCCTTGACCTCCGCGTCGGAGGCGCGGCCCTCGGCGAGCCCGGCCATCTCCAGGGCCTGCTCGTGGTGGGGGATCATCATCTGCGCGAACGTGACGTCCGCGTCGTTGAAGTCCCCGGCCCGGGCCCCGGCCTCGGTGGTCGCCGCGGCCGACGACGAGCCGCCGCCGTGGTCCATGCCGTGCGTGTCGTCACCGCCGCCGCAGGCGGTCAGCAGCAGGGCTCCCGTCGCGACGACGCTCGCGGCCGCGATGCGGCGGGTGGATGTGCGGCGCAGGGCACGCGTGAAGGCAGTCATGATCGATGTCACCTCGGGTGTGGTTCGGTTCTTCCAGCGGTTTCAGGGCGTGCGAGACAGCGGGACCGCGCGCTGCGCGCGCCCGCGAGGGTGTCTCGGCCTACAGCCGGAGGACCGACAACCGGGTGAGATCGGGGCCGCGTGGCGGAGGATTGGGGTGGAACACCGCGGCGACCTGGGCACGGAGGTGCGCCAGCCAGTCGGGGTGACGGGCGAGCGCCGACCGGACGAGCGCGGTGAGCACCCACGCGGCGAGCAGGACGGCCAGGCAGAGGGACAGCATGTCCATCGCCGTGACGGGCATGCCGGTGGACGGCGCCCGCTCGGGGGCGGCCGCGTGCTTCGATTCCGCCGGGGCCGGATCCGCCGCGTCCCGGTGCGTCGCCGAGGCCGAATGGGCCGTCGGCGCCGACATGTGGGAGACCGGACCCGTCTCGACGGCATGCGACGGGGTGGGATGCCCGACGGTGTGCATGACGAACACGCCGAACGCGAGCACGACCACGAGCAGCAGGGGCCCGAGGGCACCCCCTGTTCGTACGTACCGGCTCACGGTCACTCCCAGGACATCCGTCGAGGGCCGCCGCGGCCCTCCGCCCTCGACATTACCGAAACAGGGACGATCATGCCGTGGCGGCCCGGTGGCCGTTCCACGGTCGCCGTGACGCCGTCCGTCCGGGTTCCGCGCGGCGGACGTCGCCGCACGGGTCAGGCGGCCCGGCGGAGGGGATCGTCGTCGGCGGCCGGCGCCGGCGGGGCGGGAACGGCGCGGGAGTCCGCTCCCGGCAGCCGCAGGCCTTTGAGGGCCAGTGCGTTGACGGCGACGACGACGCTGGAGCCCGACATGGACAGGGCCGCGATCTCGGGCCGGAGGACCAGGCCGAAGGCCGGTTCGAAGACGCCGGCGGCGATGGGCAGGGCGAGGGTGTTGTAGCCGATGGCCCAGCCCAGGTTCTGGCGCATCTTGCGCAGGGTGCCGCGGCCGATGCGCAGGGCGGCGGGCACGTCCAGCGGGTCGGAGCGCATCAGGACGAGGTCGGCCGTCTCGATGGCGACGTCGGTGCCCGCGCCGATGGCGATGCCGAGGTCGGCCCGGGCCAGGGCGGGGGCGTCGTTGACGCCGTCGCCGACCATGGCGACGGTGCGGCCGGTGGACTGGAGAGCGGCGACCTCGGCGGCCTTGTCGCCGGGCAGCACTTCGGCGATCACGGTGTCGATGCCCAGCCGCCGGGCGATCCGCTCGGCGGTGGCCCGGTTGTCGCCGGTGAGCATGACCACCTCGACCCCGAGGGCGTGCAGCTCGGCCACGGCGGCGGCGGAGGTCTCCCGGGGCGCGTCGGCGATGCCGATCAGGCCGGCCGCCCGCCCGTCGACGGCGGCGATCACGACCGTACGACCGGTGGCGGCCAGCTCGTCCCGCCTCGCCGCGAGTTCCGTCAGGTCGACGTCCTCGCGTTCGGCCAGGCGGCGGTTGCCGACCACGACCCGGTGGCCGGACACGGTGGCGGTGGCCCCGTGACCGGGGACGTTCTCGAAGCCCTCCGCGTGTTCCGTCCCGCGCCGCGTCGCCTCCGCACGGCGTACGACGGCTTCGGCGAGGGGATGCTCGGACTCCCGCTCCACCGCCGCGACCAGCCGCAGCAGCTCGCCCTCGTGGACACCGGGAGCGGTGACCACGTCGGTGACCTCCGGCTCGCCCTTGGTGAGGGTGCCGGTCTTGTCCAGGACGACGGTCCGGACGCGGGCGGAGGTCTCCAGCCCCATGGCGTTCTTGAACAGCACGCCGCGCTTGGCGCCCAGGCCGGTGCCGACCATGATCGCCGTGGGGGTGGCCAGTCCGAGCGCGTCCGGGCAGGTGATGACCACGACGGTGATGGCGAACAGCATGGCGGTGCCCAGGGAGCGGTCGGTGGCCAGCAGCCAGACGGCCAGGGTCGCGGCCCCGCCGATGAGGGCGACGAAGACCAGCCAGAACGCCGCCCGGTCGGCGAGGCGCTGTCCCGGGGCCTTGGAGTTCTGGGCCTGCTGGACCAGCTCGACGATCTGGGCCAGGGCGGTGTCCGTGCCCACCTTCGTCGCCCGTACGCGCAGGGTGCCGTTGGCGTTGACGGTGGCACCCACGACCTGCGAACCCGGTTCCTTGTGCACGGGCAGGCTCTCGCCGGTGACCATCGACTCGTCGACCTCGCTGCCGCCCTCCTCGACCACGCCGTCGACGGCGATCTTGGCGCCGGGGCGGACCAGCAGCAGGTCGCCGACGGTCACCTCGGCGGTGGGCACCTCGACCGGCCGGCCGTCGCGCAGCACGAGCGCCTTGGGCGGGGCCAGGTCGAGGAGGGCGCGGACGGCGTCGTTGGCGCCGCCGCGGGCGCGCATCTCGAACCAGTGGCCGAGCAGGACGAAGGAGGCCAGCACGGTGGCCGCCTCGTAGAAGACGTCGCCGCCGCCGGTGAGCGTGACGATCAGGGAGTACAGCCAGCCGGATCCCACGGCGACCGCGACCAGCACCATCATGTCCAGGGTGCGGGCCCGCAGGGCGCGCAGCGCGCCGTCGAAGAAGATCGCGCACGAGTAGAGGATCACCGGAAGGCTCAGCAGCAGCGCCCACACGTCCTCCCGCAGCCCGAACGGGACGGGCGCGTCCAGGTGGAAGACGTCCTCGCCGATCGGTGACCAGATCACGATGGGGATCGAGAAGAGCGCCGCGACCAGGAAGCGGTTGCGCATGTCGGCCACCATGGCCGCCATCGACAGGGCTCCGTGCCCGCCGTGGCCCATCACCTCGTGGGGTGAGGGCGCCGCTTCCGCGGGCTTGTGTTCCTCGTGTTCCTGGGCGACGCGGTCCGCGGGTGCGGCCGTGGACCGCGGCCGTACGGCCGCGCGGCCCGTGTGCGCCACCGGTGGCACGGCGCCGGGGGCCGGTGGATCGGGCTCGGTCATGGGATCGCAGACGTGGGCCGGTACGGACCGGCCCACGCAGTGCAGGCCGCACTCCCGCACCCAGTCGCGCAGCTCCGCCAGGGACGTGCGCCCCGGGTCGAAGACCACCGTCGCCGTCTGCGCCACCGGGTTGGCCTCGACATCGAGCACGCCGGGCCGCCGACCCAGGACGGCGGTGACGGTGCTCTGCTGGGAGGCCCAGTTCAGGCCCCGTACGTCCAGCACCGCGGTACTGCGTTCCTTGGGGGTCCGGGGGTGCCGGGCCTCGGAGGGGCCGGTGCGGCCCTCATGGCTTCGGTGTCCCGCGCGGTGGTCGTCCACAGTTGCTTCTCCCTCACGGGGCGGCCGGTGGCGCCCTCCCGAGGGCGGGGGACGCGCGGTGAACCGGCGAGGGCGGTCGGGTGCGGCCGTCGTTCAGGTTCTCGGGAGCGGGCCGCCGGGGTGCAGGGCGTTCAGGCGACGCCGGTACTCGTCCTCGTCGATCTCCCCGCGGGCGAACCGCTCGTCGAGGATCTGTTTCGGCGTGGGGGCGGTCGGGGTGTGGGGGTGTTGGTGGAGGTGTTCGTGGGGTTGGTTGCCGGCACGGAAGACCAGCACGAGAGCTGTGATGACCAGCCCCCAGAACAGGACCATGCCGACCGACATCCCGAACCAGCCCCACCCGCTCATGCCGTGGCCGTACCAGAACATCATCGCCGCTCACCTGCTTCGGCCCGCCGCCGACCGCGGGCCCGACGGACTCCCGGGGGCGGCACTTCTCCACCTCCATCATGCCTCCGTCCGGTGAGGCGGTGGAGGGCCGAACGGTCCCGACCGGTTGCGCCGCCCGTCCGGCACCGGCGGAACGCGGGGCCTGAGCGGGAGGACGGGTGCGGCGCGCCGTCCATTCCGTTCAGACACTCCTCAGAAACGTGTGTAAATGCCCCATAAGCAGCCACTCGGTCCAGGCAGGGTCCATGAAGTCCATGGGCCGACGGTGAGAAGTGAACAACTCGCTACTGCGCGCAAAGAGACAAGAGGCAAAAGCCATGTCCACTTCCGCTTCCCGGTCATCCATGGAGATGCACCCGGACATCATCGACATGCGTGAGCGCCATGAGATGGCCGAGCGCGCGACCAGCACGCCCCAGGGGCAGGCCGTGGGGACGCTGGCCTTCCTCACCGGCATCTACCTGGCGGCTTCCCCGTGGATCACGGGCTTCAACGGCCTGTCGACGCTCGCCGTCAACAACCTTCTCGTCGGTCTCGCTTACGCACTGCTCATGAGCGGCGGGTTCGGCAGGGCCTACGAACGCACCCACAGTATGGCGTGGGGCGCGTGTGCCCTGGGCCTCTGGACGATCGTCGCACCGTGGGTGGTGGCGGGTGACGTCAGCACGACGAAGACCGTCGTCAACAACGTCATCACCGGGGCGATAGCCGCTCTGCTGGCCCTGGCCGCCAGCGCGGCCACCCGCGCGGCCGAGTCGGGCAGGGCCCGAGCGGGGGCCACGGCACCGTACACACGGCACGGCTGACCCCCGCCCCACCGGATCGGCCGACCGGGGAGCCGGTGCTGTTCTACGGCGCCGGCCTGCCCGAGGACCACTGGCGCGACTCCGACGAGAAGGTGGAGGTGCAGGCGCTGCTGCAAGGGGCCGAGACACTGGCCTATCTGCTGGAAGACCTGCCCGGCCGGCTGCGCGCCTGAGCGGCGGGCCCCCTTCCCCCACGCATCGGCGCCGTCTCGTCGAACACGCCGGCCCCTCGAGCAGCAGCCCTCCGGTCCGCCCGCCCCGCGGTGGACGGCCCGATGGCCGGACCGGAGCGGGCGGCGTCTCAGGGCGTGGTGCTCTGGGCGATGATCAGGTCGGTGACCGCGGGCAGGCCGCCTTCGGCGAGGACGGCACGCTGCCGGTCCGCGCCGGTCCCGGCCCGCAGGAGCCGGTGGACCAAGGCCGTCACCTGCCGGCTGTCGCCGGACGCGTCGAGTGCGGGAGCGACGTACCGCAAGAGCTCGTAGAGCACGTCGCCGGCCCGGCGCGGTCGGCCCCCGGGGTCGACCAGGGTGCCGCTCAGACCGTGGCGGGCGGCGTGCCACATGCTCGCCTGCAGCAGTTCCGGGGGGCAGTCGAGTACGGGAGCACCGGCGGTCGCCTCCTCCCGGACGGTGTCCACCAGCGCCCGGACGAGCCCGGTGAGCATCACGGCGTCGTCCGCGCGCAGCTGGATGTCCGGGCACCGGACCTCGACGGTGGGGTACCGCGCCGAGAGGCGGGCCTGCCAGTACAACTGACCGGTGTCCGAGATCAGACCGCTCTCCAGCAGTTGCCGCACGCGCCGGTCGTAGTCGGCGACGTCGGAGAAGTACGGGGGCACGCCACTGACCGGCCAGCGGCTGAAGACCACGGTGCGCCAGCTGGCGAAGCCGGTGTCGTGGCCGTCCCACAGCGGGGAGTTCGCGGACATGGCCGTGAGCGTCGGCAGCCACACCCGGATCCGGTTCAGGACCTGCACACCCGTCTCCCGACCGGGCACGGCGACATGGACGTGCATGCCGTTGACCAGCTGCTCCGCCACCAGCTGGGGCGCCTGGGTGAGCATGGCCCGGTAGCGTGCCCGGTCGGTGACGGCCACGGGGCGGCTGTGGCGCAGTGGGGGTGTCGCGCAGGCCGCGATCCGGCAGCCGTGCGCCTCGGCGGCCGCTCCGACGGCGTGCCGCAGCCGCAGCAGGTGTCCCCCCGCTTCCTCCAGCGTGCCGCACACCGGGGTGGCCACCTCCACCTGCGCCTGCAGCAGCTCACACTGCACCTCCTGGTCGGCCACGAGATGTCCCAGGCCGGCCGCGGCCCGCACCTTGTCCGCCAGCGGGACCGGCAGACCCGTGACCGGGTCGAGCAGCAGGTACTCCTCTTCCACACCGATCGTCGTCATCGATCGCCTTCTGTTCCGCCCGGAGGCCGGGCTGGACACCGGTGCGCCCGGCCGGCGCATCGCACAGCGATGGTCACCTCGGAGGGGGCGCTCACGGTGACCGAGTGCCGCAACCATGTCCCGGCAAACCGGAACATATCCCCCGATGGGGCCGCTCGCACGCGAAAGGCCGCTCGTGCGGCGCGCGTCGCCGCGGCACGGTACCGGGCCGGCGGGCGACGGCGCGGACGGCGGCGTCCGCCGGTCCGCACGAAGGAGTGACGTTCCTCCCCGCGTCGATCGCTCGGATCACGGCCGCACCGCCCGGCGGCCCCGAGGCCGCCGGACCGGACCCGCCCGGTCGGCGCGGCGGGCGAGTTGTCCGCGGGGCGGGGCAGCCGCCGGGCGCGGCGGCGATGATGGACCCATGGTGGAAGACCTGACCCGGCTCACCCGCGACGGGCGCGCGACCGACCGGCCGGCGCGCGCGGTGCTGCCGCCGTCGCTGCGCGCGCGGCTCGGGCCGATCGCTCTCCTCGGCGCGCTGGTGGTCGTCGTGCTCGGGGCGCTGTACGCCGACGGCGGTCGGCCCGGCGCGCTGGACGCGCGGATCGGGGCGGCGGTGGAGGGCGTGGGGCCGTCGGTGCGGAACGCCGCCCTGGCCACGGACTTCCTGGGGGAGCCCGTGGGGGCGGCGGTGCTGGTCGTGGCCGCCGTGACGGGCTGTCTGCCGGCCCGGTGGCCTCGCGCGGCGGTGCTGGTCGTGGCCGGCCCCGGTCTGGCCGTGGGGGCGACGACGCTGCTCAAGCCGCTGGTGGGACGCACCATCCACGGCGACGCCAACCTGTCCTACCCGAGCGGGCACACCGCCTTCCTCACCGCGTTCGCCCTGGTGGTGGCCCTGCTCGTGACCGGCCGGCTCGGCCTCGGCGGGACGGCCGGCACGTCACTGGTGCTCGCCGCGGCGCTGGTCGCCGGCGCCGCCATGGGCTGGGCGCAGGTCGCCCTGGGCGCGCACTACCCGACCGACGTCCTCGGCGGCTGGTGCACCGCGCTGGCGGTGGTGCCGGCGACCGCCTGGCTGGTCGACCGGACGGCCGGCGCCGGCCGCCGGGAGCGCCGCTGACGGCACGTCACGCCAGGCTGCGGAAGACCGGCTTCACCGGGCGCCCGCCCAGCCAGGGTGTGGGGTCGCCGGCGTCCAGCGCCTTCCGGTACACCGCGCACGCCTGGGCCACCACGTCGACGGTGTGATCGATGTCGGCGTCGTCGAGCGCGCTGCTGACCACGAACGACGGGGCCAGCACCCCGCCCGCGAGGAGCCGGCGCAGGAACAGGGTGCGGTACTCCTGCGACGGCCGCCCGTTCCCGTCGAGGGTGGCGAAGACCAGGTTGCTGGCCCGGCCCCGGACGACGACGTGGTCGCCGACGCCCATGCCGGCCGCGGCCTCCCGGACACCGGCGGCCAGCCTCTCGCCGAGGGCGTGCAGCCGCGCGGTGACGCCCTCCTCGACGTAGGTGGCCTGCACGGCCATCGCGGCGGCCAGCGCGTGCGTTTCCGCACCGTGCGTGGTGGACAGCAGGAACACCCGCTCACCGGAGTGGCGCAGGCCGCCCCGCTCCATCAGCTCGCGGCGCCCGGCCAGCGCGGAGACGGCGAACCCGTTGCCCAGCGCCTTGCCGAACGTGGAGAGGTCGGGGACGACGCCGTACAGGCCCTGGGCGCCCGCCTCGGACCAGCGCAGGCCGGTGATCATCTCGTCGAAGACCAGGACGCAGCCGTGCCGGTCGGCCAGTTCGCGCAGGCCGGCGAGGTAGCCGGGCGGCGGCTCGGTGTGGCCGGCGGGTTCCAGGATCAGACAGGCGACCTCGTCCTGGTACCGGGTGAGCAGGTCCTCCGTGGCGGCCAGGTCCCCGTAGGGGAACGCCACGGTGAGGTCGGTGACCGCCGCCGGGATGCCGGCCGACATCGGCGTGGTGCCGATGAACCAGTCGTCGACGGAGAAGAACGGGTGGTCGCCGCAGACGGCCACCCGCGGGCGTCCGGTGACGGCGCGGGCCAGGCGCACTGCGGCGGTGGTGACGTCGGAGCCGTTCTTCGCGAACTTCACCATCTCGGCGGTCGGCACCGTGGCCAGGAAGCGCTCCGCGGCCTCGAGCTCCACGACGGACGGCCGGACGAAGTTGCCGCCGCGGTCCAGTTCCCGCCGCACCGCCTCGGTCACGCGCGGGTGGGCGTGGCCGAGGCTGACCGAGCGCAGGCCGGAGCCGTACTCGACGTAGCGGTTGCCGTCGACGTCCCACACGTGGGCGCCGCGGCCGTGGCTGATGACCGGGGCCAGGTGCTCGGGGTACTGGTCGTCGCCCTTGGCGTAGGTGTGCGCGCCGCCGGGGACCAGGGCGTGCAGCCGCTCGTTCGCCTCCCGCGAGCGGGGCAGTCCGAACTCTTCGGTGGTCACTGCGGCCTCACTTCTCCAGGTGCTTCAGGACCTCGGCGAGGCTCGGCGCCTCCCGGTCCCGCCGGGACATCGAGGTGACCGGCAGCGGCCAGTCGATGGCGAGCTCCGGGTCGTCGAAGGCGATCGTCACGTCCTCGGCCGGGTCGTGCGGGCGGTCGATCCGGTACGAGGTGTCGGCGGTCCCGGTCAGCGCCTGGAAGCCGTGCGCGCACCCCGCCGGGACGTACAGGGTCGTCTGCGTCTCGCCGGACAGCTCGAAGGAGGCCCGGCCCAGATAGGTCGGCGAGTCCGGCCGCAGGTCCACGACGACGTCGAAGATCCTCCCGTGGGAGCACCGCACCAGCTTGGCCTCGCCGGCTCCGGAGCGCAGGTGCAGGCCGCGCAGCACGCCCCGGACCGAGCGGGAGAGGCTGTCCTGGACGAAGGCGTCCGGGTCGAGGCCCACCGAGCGGACCACGTCGGCGTCGAAGGTGCGGCAGAAGAAGCCGCGTTCGTCGGTGTACGGCGTGGGCTCGAACAGGTACGCGCCGGCGATCGCCGGGACTTCGGTCGCCTTCAAGGTGTCTCCCGTACGGCGTGGGTGTGGTCGGTTGCCGGGAACAGGGCCGCCGTCAACGCGCTGAACTGGCGGTCGAGTTGCCCGGTGGTGACGCGGTTGCGCTCGGTCAGGGTCCGCCGCAGTCCGGCGGAGTGCCTCTCCAGCGACCGGAACTGTTCGAGCAGCCGGCCGGCGTCGACCTCGCGGGCCGGGTGGCAGTACGCGTCCAGGCCCATCCGGGCCATCAGCGCGTCGCTCTTCGCCGCGTAGCTGAGCGCGAGCGCCGGGGTGCCGGCCCTCAGCGCGCAGACCAGGTTGTGGTAGCGGGTCGCCACCACGGTGTCGGCCGCCGCCGTCTCCTTCATCAGGTCGGCCAGCGAGGCCGCCCCGGCGGCGGTGACCAGCGGCGAGTCCACCGCGCCGAGGACCGCCTCGACCACCGGGGCGTCGCACGCGTCGCCGGTGAGCAGCCGGACCCGCCGGCCCTCCTCGACCAGCGCGCGCACGAAGCGGGTCACCCCGTCGAGGTAGCGCCGGTGGATCTCCGCCGCCCGGGCGCGGTCGTCGTCGCCGCCGTGGAAGTCCATGACGCCGACGCAGACCAGGCCCGGGGAGGTGTCCGCGGGCGGCGCCGGCAGGGCGAACGCCAGGTCCGGGTGGACCTCGTCGCGCGTGGTGTCCACGCCCATCGCCCGCATCGCGTCGCGGGACGGGGCGTCCCGGTACGACCGGTACGCGGCCAGCCGCGCCGACCAGCGCACCAGGGCGCGGGTCGGCCGGCTGCCGATCGGGGCGGCGCCGACGCCGACCAGCGCGACCTTGGTGCGCAGCAGCCGGCCGCTCGCGCAGAGCAGGAACAGCGCGTACGGGAAGCCCCACGGCCGCAGCGGCAGCGTGGCCTCCAGGACGCCCATGCCGGGCACGATCACCACGTCGTGCCGGCGCACCCAGGCGGCGGTGCGGACGGCGTCGACGAGTTTGCCCAGCCCCTTCCCCGCGATCGCGCCCGCACGGGACGCGGTCCGGTACTCCCCGCGGTACCAGTGCAGCCGCGTCGCGGGGATCCCGTACCGGGCCGTCACCACCTCGGGTCCGCCGCACAGCGCGTCCACGGCCGCCTCCGGGTGCGCGGCGCGGAGGTACCCGAGCACGGCCTCGAGCGACCCGTCGTTGCCGAGGTTGCCGGAGCCGAGCAGGCCGAACACCCCGACGCGGACGGCGGTCACGTCCGCCTCCCCTCACGGCCGGCGACGAGGGCGTCGACGGAGACGGTGAGCCGGTCCGGGTCGACCGGGGCGCGGTCCTCGACCCGCTCGCCGGCGCCCGGCCGGGCCCGGCTGGTCATCCACGCGGCCAGGTGGCGGTAGCAGGCGCGCCGGTCGGCCGGGGACAGCGGCGCCCGCCGGACCGCCGAGACGAAGCCCCAGACGTACTCGGCGAGCAGCCGGGGCGTCGGGTGCAGCGGGCCGGCCCGGCGCGGGTCCAGGTTGACGCACCGGGAGCGCTTGGAGGGGTTCGCCCGCTCGGCGCGGGTGGGGTGGTCGCGGCGGAAGTACAGCAGCTCCGGCACCTGGTGGAAGGGACCGTGCAGGGTGAGCTCGGCGACGAACGTGCGGTCCGCGTGGTGGTAGCTGTCGTGCGGCCTCACCCGGCGCAGCACGTCGGCCCGCATCACCCCGTAGAAGTCGTCGCCGCCGGGCTCGAACAGCAGGCTGCGGAACCGCTCCGGCGCGTGCGGCGAGGCGGTGGCGAGCCCGTACGGGTAGGGGACCTTCACCCGGCCGTCGCCGTCGACGACCGCCTGGTCGGCGTGGGCGAGGATCACGCCGGGCCGCTCGTCCAGCGCCTCCACGCAGCGCCGCAGCAGGTCCCGGGCGTACAGGTCGTCGTGCGAGGCCCACTTGAACAGCTCGCCGCGGCACTCGGTGAAGACGTAGTTGTGGTTCGGCGCGGCGCCGATGTTCCGGGGCAGCCGGATGTACCGGATGCGGGAGTCCCGCGCGGCGTACCTCCGGCAGATGTCCCGGGTCCCGTCCGTGGAGGCGTTGTCGGAGACGACCAGCTCGAAGTACTCGTAGGTCTGGCCCAGCAGGGCGTCGAACGACTCGGCCAGGTACTCCTCGCCGTTGTACACGGGCAGGCCGATGCTCAGCCTGGGTCGGTCGGTCATCAGGTCCTCACTTCGGGAAGGGGGGTGGGGCGGCGCTCGCGCAGGGCGGACCGCAGGTGCAGCCACCACACGGCCGAGCCGCAGACGGTCGCGGCGGCGACGCCCCAGGCCGAACCGGCCGTGCCGGCCACGACCGCCCCGCCGAGCCCGCCGACGACGTAACAGGCGGAGGCGAACAGCTGGCTGCGCAGGCTGCGCCGGGCCGCGCCGAGCGCGCGCAGCCCGGCCGCCGCGCCGGTGCCGAGGCCGGCGCCGGCGACGCCGACCGTGACCGGCACGACGAGCTCCGAGGCGCCGCTCCAGACGCCGCCGAGCACGAACGCACCGGCCCGGTCCGGCACCAGCAGCAGCGCCCCGCCCCAGAGCAGCGCGGCGGCGGCCTGCCCGCCGCCGAGGAGGAGGCAGAACCGGCCGAGCCGGTGCGGGGCCCGCCGCAGCACCCGTGCCGCCTCCGCGACGGTCACCAGGGACAGCCCCATCAGCACGGCGAGGAACGGGCCGAGCAGCAGCTCGGCGCCCCGGATCACCCCGACCGCGCCGACCCCGACGATCGCGCCGAGCCCGTACGCCCGCAGCTGGCTCGCGCCGCTGTTGCTGACGTTCTCGGCCAGGTACCGGTAGCCGAGGTCGCGGTGCTCGCGAAGCCACTCGCGCGCCCCGGCCGTGCACGGCCGGATGCCGGACTGGAGGCAGCCGTACGCCGCGGCCACCGCGGCGGACCCGCCCCAGGCGAGCAGATACGCGGCCACGCTGCCCACGCGGGCCGCCGCCACCATGGCCGGGACGAGCGCGACGCCCCACACCAGGTCGTTGACGAACGCCTTCCGCCCGGTGCCGGCGGCGAAGAACGCGTACCGCCAGGCGTCCTGGAGCAGCAGCCCCGGCAGCATGACGCCGAGGCAGACGAACGCGGGCCCCACCCGGCCCCCGACCACGAGACCGGCCACCAGGCACACCGCGCCGACGACGGCACCGGCGCCGAGCGCGGTACCCGAGGAGCGGGCCACCGCCCCGCGCCAGGACGCCTCCGGCACGCCGCTGAAGCGCACCACGAGGGGGTCGGTGGCCAGCCCGCGGGAGACGTTGAGCACCACGCCGTACGTCACCCAGGCCAGGCTGAACACGCCGAACGCGGTCAGCCCCAGCGAGCGGGCCACGTAGATGCCCACCGCGAAGTTGGCCAGGCTGGAGGCGGCCTGGTCGGCCAGTCCCCACGACAGCCGGCCGGCGGTGGCCCGCCGGGCGGACCCGGCCGGTGTCGTCGTCTCCTTCCCGGTGGTCATCGGCGTCATTCCTTGATCAGCCCGGCACCGTGCAGGGCGTCCGCCGCGGCGGCGACGGTGTCGAACGGAAGCCCGGACCGCTCGGCGACGTCCAGCAGGCTGTGCCCGCCGTCGGAGAGGTTGAGCACCCAGAGCATGGCCATCTGGGCCTGCTTGGTGTCGCTGCGTCCGCCGAGCGCGTCGTACAGCCCGCGCCGCCCCAGCTGCGGTTCGCCGTACGGACTGAGGTTGACGTAGCGCCGGTTGCGGTCGAGGACGGCGAACGCCTCGCGGCAGACGTCCAGCGTGTCCGCCATCGCCTCCGGGGAGACGAAGTCCAGATCGTCCGCCGAGGTGTGGTACTCGGGGTAGCCGGCGTACGGGGTCCGGGTGAGCGAGCCCACGCCGAGGTCGAAACCGGGCGAGCAGTACTGCCGCTCGTCGTAGCCGTACGGAGTGAACCCGGTGATCCGGTGCGGGCGTTCCGAGACGGCCAGCACGTGCCGCATCACCCGGTCGATCTCCGCGTCGCCGCGCCTGCTCCGCTTGTACGTCAGGTCGCCGCGGTCGCCGGCGCAGGCCAGCACCAGGCCGTGCCTGACCCGCTCCACCCGCTCCCTGTTGCGGGCCAGCCAGGTGATCGCCCCGATGGTGCCGGGCGCGAAGACGAACCGGTAGGTGTGGTACGGCGTCCGCTCCGCCAGCGCCCGGGCCAGGAACGTCGCCACCGCGATGCCGGCCAGGTTGTCGTTGGCCAGCGACGGGTGGCAGACGTGGCAGGAGACGAGCACCTCGTCGGGGACCCGCCCGGGGACCACGTGCTCGGCGTAGGTGAGGTGGCCGTCCGCGAGGGTGGAGTCGATGCGCACCTCGTACTCGCCGTCCGGCAGCGCGTCCAGGGTCTCCTGGGCCAGGCAGAACCCCCAGTCCGGCCGGTAGTAGCTGGTGCGGTACGGCACCCAGGACGGGTGGTCGGGCAGGGTGTGCAGGTGTCCGCGCAGCTCGGACAGCGGCATGGTCGCCGACACCGGCACGCTGTAGCCGAGCACGTGCAGGCTGGATTCGGCGAAGTCGACGACCCGGCGGCCGGCGGCGTCGGCGATGTACGCGTCCCGGATGTTCCACTCCTGCGGCACCGTCCAGTCGAGCACCCGGGTCCCGGTCGGCACCTCGTGCACCCGCAGCGGGAGGTACTCGCCGACGATCTCCAGGGTGGCGCGCACACCGTCGCCGGTGATGCTCCGGCACAGCGGGTACAACCGCTCCACCAGGGCGTACATCTCCTCGCCGGTCCCGGTCACCGGCGCCACCGCAGGGTGTCGTCGACGGTGCCGGCCTCGGACGCCGCGCGCAGCACGGCGAGGCGGGTGAAGCGCCGCTCGAAGTCCTCCCGGGTCAGCCCGTGCTCCCGGTAGGCGTCGGCGAGTTCGAGCGCGCCCCGCTTCACCGTCCACTCGCAGTCGAAGCCGGGCACCGCGGCGCGGAACCGGGAGAAGTCCACCCGGTACGACCGCGGATCGGCGCCGGTCTCCCCGGTGATCACCACCTTCGAGCCGGACACCGCCTCGGCGACCTGCCCGGCGATCTCGGCGACCGTGACGTTGTTGACCTCGCTGCCGATGTTGAAGGCCCGGTCGTGCACCGCTTCCCGCGGCGCGGTCAGCGCGGCGGCGAAGGCCCGTGCGATGTCGGCGGCGTGCACCAGCGGGCGCCAGGGGGTGCCGTCGGAGAGCACCAGGACCTCGCCGGACAGCAGGGCGTGACCCACCAGGTTGTTCAGCACGATGTCGGCGCGCAGCCGGGGGGAGTGGCCGAAGGCGGTGGCGTTGCGCATGTACACCGGGCTGAAGTCGCCGTCGCAGAGCGCGTGCAGGTCGTCCTCCACCCGCACCTTGGACTCCGCGTAGGGCGTCACCGGGCGCAGCGGGGCGTCCTCGGCCACCAGGTCGTCCCCGCCCGCGGCGCCGTACACCGAGCAGGTCGACGCGTACAGGAAGCGCTGGACCCCGGCGTCCCGGGCCAGCCGGGCCAGCCGCACGGACGCGTGGTGGTTGATGTCGTAGGTGAGCTCCGGCGCCAGCGATCCCAGCGGGTCGTTGGACAGGGCGGCCAGGTGGATCACGGCGTCGGCCCCGGCCACGTGCTCGGCCGTGACGTCGCGCAGGTCCACCCGGTGCCCCGGCGGGTCCGCGGGCGCCGGGCCCAGGACGCAGTCGGCGAACAGGCCGGAGTCGAGCCCGACGACCTCGTGCCCGGCGGCCGCGAGGACCGGGGCCATCACGGTGCCCAGGTATCCCTGGTGTCCGGTCAGCAGTACGCGCACAGTTCATTCCCCCAGGTCGAGAGTGAGTTTGGTGACGGCGAACGCCTCGGCGTAGCGCGCGTGGCATTCGATGCCGCGGATCCGCGCGAGGCCGAGGAAGGCCTCCCGGTCGTACCAGGGCCGGTGCCGCTGCGAGGGGTAGTGCTCCTGCAGCAGCCGCACCTTCTCCTCGGCGGTCCGGGGCGACAGCGGCTGGTACGCCGCCATGCGGCCGAGGTCGCCGTCCCACTTGACGATCTCGTAGCCGAGCACGAGGTGGTCGCGGAACGCGGTGGGCATCAGCCGCGCCAGGCCGCGGTGGTCCTGGTGCGCGTCATCGGCGCGCGGGGCGAGGACGAGCTCCGGCTCGGTCCGCGCGCGCAGTTCCTCGACCGCCGCCTTGGCCTCGTCCCAGTGCACGGGCATCCGGCCGTCCGGCAGTTTGAGCACGGTCAGCCGCAGATCGGCGCCCGGGCAGAAGGCGGCGAGCGCGGCCCGCTCCTCCCGCTCCCGCTCGCCGCCGCCGCCGGAGAGCACCAGCGCGTCGACGCGCAGGCCCGGCCGCGCGCGGCACATCGCGAGCAGCGTGCCGCCGGCGCCGATGGCGATGTCGTCGCAGTGCGCGCCCACCGCGACGATCCGCTCCAGCGGCCCGGCCCCGAGCCGGATCACGCCTTCGCTCCGGCACAGTCCCGCTCCCACACGGCCCACGGGCGGTCGCCCCGGGCGTAGGCCGCGTCGAGCGCGGCCCGCTCCTTCACGGTGTCGGTGGGCTTCCAGAAACCGCGGTGCCGGTGCGCCACCAGCCGTCCGCGCTTGGCCAGCTGAGTGCATCCGTCGGCGACCAGGTCCCCGTTCTCCGGTATGTGGTCGAAGACCTCCTGGCGCAGCACGAAGTAGCCGCCGTTCTCCCACAGCGGCAGGTCGCTCACCGCGGTGATGCCCCCCACCAGGCCGTCCTCGCCCAGGTCCACGCAGTGGAACGAGGACTGCGGCGGCACCACCATCATCGACGCGCCGGCGTCGCGCCGGGCGAACCGGTCGATCATCTCGTCCAGCGGGGCGTCGGTGAGCACGTCGGCGTAGTTGGCGAGGAACATCTCGTCGCCGTCCAGGTGGTGCCGCACCCGGCGCAGCCGCTCCCCGATCGGCGACTCGACGCCGGTCTGCGCGAACGTGATCGTCCAGTCCGCTATGTCGGTGGAGAGCAGCTCGGTCCGCCCGCCCCGCAGCACGAAGTCGTTGGACGTCGTCTCCTCGTAATGGAGGAAGAAGTCCTTGATGTGGTGCGCCCCGTAGCCGAGGCACAGGATGAACTCCGTGTGCCCGAAGTGCGCGTAGTAGCGCATCACGTGCCAGATCAGCGGCCTGGGACCGACCATCGCCATCGGCTTGGGCACGTCGTCCGCGGCGCCGCTGCGCATCCGCATCCCGTAACCGCCGCAGAACAGAACGACCTTCATGCTGTGACCTTTCACGATGCGCCCTCGACGATGCTCAGTTCCGGGATGGGGAAGACCAGCCGGCCGCCCCACTCGTGCACGAAGGACAGCTGCCCGACCAGTTCCTCCCGCAGGTTCCACGGCAGGACGAGGACGTAGTCGGGCCGGTCGGCCGCCATCCGCTCGGGCGGCAGGATCGGGATGCGGGTGCCCGGGGTGAACCTGCCGTGCTTGTAGGGGTTGCGGTCGACCGTGTACGGGAGCAGATCGGGCCGGATGCCGCAGTGGTTGAGCAGGGTGTTGCCCTTGCCCGGGGCGCCGTAGCCGACGACCGTCTCGCCGCGCTCGGCCGCCTCGACGAGGAACCGCAGCAGATCCCGGCGCACCTTGGCCACCCGGGCGGAGAACTCGGTGTACCCGGCCAGTTCCCGCAGCCCGGCGGCCTTCTCCCGGTCCAGTGCGTCGGCCACCCGCCGGGTCGGCTCGCCGGCCGCCTCGGCGGGCCGGGCCCACAGCCGGACGGAGCCGCCGTGCGTGGGCAGCAGCTCGACGTCCACGAGCGCGAGTCCGCCGCTCGCCAGCGCCCGGATCGCGGACGCGACCGTGTAGTACTGGAAGTGCTCGTGGTAGATCGTGTCGTACTGGTTCCCCTCGATCAGGGTCAGCAGGTGCTGCACCTCGACGGAGACCCACCCGTCGTCGGCGACCAGGGCGCGCAGTCCCCGGGTGAACCCGACCACGTCGGGGATGTGCGCGTACACGTTGTTGGCCACGACCAGGTCCGCCGGGCCGTGCTCGGCGCGGACGGCCGCGCCGGTGTCCGGGGACAGGAACTCCGTGAGCGTGGGCACACCCGCCTCGCGCGCCGCGGCGCCGACGTTCACCGACGGCTCGATGCCGAGGCAGCGGATCCCCCGGTCCACCACGTGCCTGAGCAGGTACCCGTCGTTGCTCGCGACCTCCACCACGAAGGCGTCGGGGCCGAGGCCCACCCGCGCAGCGGCGTCGGCGACGAACGTACGCGCGTGCTCCACCCAGGAGGTCGAGTAGGAGGAGAAGTACGCGTACTGCGTGAACGTCTCCTCCGGTGTGATCAGCGGAGGTATCTGCGCGAGCCAGCACTCGGTGCAGACCCGCAGGTGCAGCGGGTACGCGGGCTCCGGCAGGTCCAGTTGGTCCGCGGCGAGAAAGCTCTCGCACGGTGGCGTCGCCCCCAGGTCGACGACGCTCGCCAGCGCCGCCGAGCCGCAGAGTCGGCATCGTGTCATCTACTGCCCCCCATCGATTCCGTCCGACCCGCGATCGCGGTGCGGTACTCGTCCACCAGGCGCTCCAGCCCGACGGCCGGGCTGAAGTCCTGCTCGTAACGGCGCCGGGCCGCCTCGCCCATCTCCCGGCCCAGGTCCGGCCCGGCCGTGATCCGGCGCAGGCAGGACGCGAGCGAGGCGGCGTCGCCCGGCCGGTGCAGCAGCCCGGTCCCGCCGTCCTCGACGAGTTCGACGAAGGCGCCGTGACCGGCGGCGACGACCGGGACCCCCGCCGCCATCGCCTCCACGACCACCAGGCCGAAAGCCTCCAGCCACGTCGAGGGAGCCACCACCGCGACCGACCGCGCGACGGCCCGCCGGCACTGCGCGGTGTCGTACAGGCCGACGTACCGCACGTCGTCCCGGCCCGCCGCCCAGGCGGTCACCTCCGCCTCCAGCGGACCCGCGCCGGCGATCACGAGCGGCACGCCCGCACCGCCGTCCGCGGCGACCGCGTCCCACGCGGCCATGAGCAGCCGCACGCCCTTGGCCTCCGCGAGCCGGCCGAGATAGAGCAGGTGCTCGCCGGGCCCCGTGCGGCGGGCGCCCGGGTCGGGGACGAAGTTGTGCTTCACCGCCAGCCGCCCGGCCGGCATGCCGGCCCGTACCAGGACGTCGCGCTGCGCCGCGGAGATGCAGAGGAACCGCTCCACGCCGGTCCACCACCGCCGCCGGTTGACCGACAGGCCGACCGCGAGCGGCACCGTCGCCAGCCGGGAGTTCCGGTAGCAGCCGTGCCGGACGGCGGGCAGCGGCGCGGACCCGACGCACTCGGTGCACGGCCGGCCGTCCCGCTGCAGCGTGCCGGGCGGGCAGACCTGGGTGTAGTTGTGCAGCGTGGCGACGGCGGGCACGCCCGCGTCGGCGCAGGCGGCCAGCACCGCCGGCGACAGGAGCGGGAAGACGTTGTGGACGTGCACCACGTCCGGCCGCCCGGCACGGAGCCGGGCGGCGAGCTCCGCGCGGACCGCCGGGTTCCACGGCACGAGGAACGGCAGCGCGGCCTTGGCCGGCAGGGACCGGGCGGCGATGTCGTCGCTGCGCCGCTCGAACACCTCGACCCGGTGGCCGGCCCCGCGCAGCAGCGCCACCTCCTGGTCGACGACCTTGTTCTCCCCGCTCGGCTGCGCCGAGGCGTAGCGGTTGTGCACCACCAGGACGTGCATGCTCAGGTCACCTCCGATGTGCGGGCCCAGCCCGGGACGCGTCGCCCGGGGACCCCGGGCGACGGGCGGTCGGCGGTCGCGGCGGGTGCCGCCAGCAGCGAGGCGGCCACGGCCAGATGCAGCAGGTACGGCGAGGCGTCGCCCAGCCCGGCCTCGGTGTACGACGCGATCGCGCAGTAGCTGATCAGGAAGATCGCGCAGGCCCTCGACAGCGACGGCGGCCGCAGCAGCGCGACGCCGCCCAGCACGAGGAAGACCGCCGCCACCAGCGCGACACCGGTCATGCCCTGCTCGTGGTAGACGGCCAGCCAGCTGTTGTCGATCGGCAGCCCGCCGAACGACTTGTCGCCCAGGCCCGTGCCGAACAGCCGCTCCGAGGTCGTCCGGGGCTCCGCCAGCAGGGCGTCCCAGACCTTGGCCCGGCCGGTGAGGCTGGTGAAGTTCTCCTGGCTCTGCCCGCGCAGGAACCACGCCTGCAGCGCGGAGCCGAACCCCACCGCGACCACGGCGGCGCACAGCACCGCCCAGGCGAAGAACCGGCGGGCGGCGGCACTGGTCAGCACGAGCGAGCCGATCGCCAGCGCCAGCCCGGCGAGCAGGCCGAGCGTGGCCGTCCGGGTGTGGGTCAGCGCGAGCAGGACGAGCGCCGGCACGACGACCAGCGCCGCGCTGCCCCGGTCGGTCCGGCGGCCCAGGAGGAGCAGCACGGTCAGCCCGGTGATCACCGCGGCGTACTGCCCGATCTGCGGCGGGGTGAGCGGCCACAGCGCGCCGACCAGCCGCCCGCCGTAGAGCTCGGGCAGGGCGGTGCCCGGCGAGACGACCAGGCCGGCGGCCACCGACCCGAGGACCACGAAGTACATCCGGATGTGGTGCCGGACGAACGTCGTGCCGCCGTCCCACCAGCGGCTGAGCAGCCACAGCGTGGCGACGAAGAGGGCCAGCCGGGCGCAGCGGAACAGCGCGCCGAACCCGGACTCCGGGTCCGCGCTGGAGATCACGCCCGGCACCAGCAGCAGGGTGAGCAGGAGGACGTAGGCGCTCGGCCGGACGCGCAGCCGGAGATTGACCGCGAGCGCCAGCGCGAACGCGGCGACCAGCGCACCCATGGTGACCATCTGGATGAGGGAGCGCGGCAGCGGGACGACGGTCCTCGCCCCGGCGGAGCCGAGCGTGTTGAGGACCAGCAGACCCCAGACCACCTGGACGATCCTCGACGTGCGGTCCGCGCCCATCTCAACCACCGTCCCCCGCGCGGAAGGCGCTGCCCGCGTCCTGCCGGTACGGCGCGCCCTGCCACTGCGCGGCATCGAGCGTCCGGCTCGGGTCGTGGGCGACGAACGTCCACGGTCCGACGTAGACGTTGTCGTGCCAGCGGTTGTGCTGTTCGAGGGTGATCGCCTCGGCCACCCGCTCGCCCTGGTACGGGGACCAGTCCGGATAGGTGCCGTAGTTGGCCAGCAACGCCATGCGGTCGCACTTCACCGCGCAGCCGACGACGGACTTGTCCAGCACGAAGCGGTTGTCGTGGATGTCCACCCGCTGGGTCCTCCACCGGCAGTCGGCGTAGAGCGGTGCGGTGGCGATCGCCGGCGGCGCGCAGCGGCCGGTGTCCTCCACCAGCAGCGTGCAGGCACCGGACGAGGTGTTGGCCGGGCTGTTGCAGAACCGGTCGGCGTTCTCCCACAGGGTGATCCCGGACCAGTTGTCCTCCAGCACGTTCCGGTGGATCTCGATCCTGTCCGTGCGGGCCTCGATCCGGGGTTCGCCGCCGGACTCGGAGAGGTAGACGGTCGCGAACGGGAAGGTGTCCCCGCGGTCGGCGTACCTGCGGCCCTCGACCCAGTTGTTCCGCCGGATCGTGTTCTTCCGGATGACCGCGTTGTAGCTCGTCTCGTAGATCAGCGCGGCGCCGTCGTTGGCCTCGAGCACGTTGCCCTCGATGCGGAAGTCGTTGTTGTTGGTGTCCGCCCACAGTCCGGCTCCGCGGTTGTCGTGCACCCAGTTGTCGCGTACGTCGGCGCCGTCGACGGCCCAGAACTTGACGCCTCCGGTGCAGCCGCAGCCCGGCCGCCGCCGCTCCCAGTCGTCCGTGTTGTTGCCGGTGATCTCGTTGCCCTCGACCACCAGGCCGCTGATGGAGTCGCCGCTCTTGTACGCGTTCAAGCCGTACTGCCCGTTGTCGCGCAGGCAGTTGGCGCGGACCTGCTGGCGGGCGCCGGCCATCAGCCCGGCGCCGGAGTTGTCCCGGATCGTCGTGTGCTCGATCACCCAGCCGTCGGCCGAGTCGTGGTTGACCACGCCCTCGTCGTGCGGTGCGACGAAACCCCGCACGGTCAGGTGGCGGACGGTGACGTCGGGGGCGGTGCCGCCGAACGCGTACTGGTTGGTCCTCCGGCCGTCGAGCACCGCGCCCGGCGCGCCGAGGTACCGGTTCCCCTTCTTGGGGACGACCTGGGCGTAGCGGTCCGGCGCGAGCCTGTGTGTGCCCGGCCGGAGCCAGAACGTGGTGTGCGCGGGGCTCTTCCTGGTCTTCGCGGCCAGGTCGCCGACCACCGCGGGGTCGACCGTCACCGCGCCCGCCGGCGCCTTCGCCGGCCCGGCGGCGGGCCCGGCGCACACCCTGGCCACGGACGCGGGGGGCGCGCCGGACGCACCGGCCGGCTCCGCCGGGGCGTCCGGCGTGCCCGTGCAGCCGGTCACGGCCAGCAGGGCCAGCGCCAGCGGTGCCGCCGGTAACGCCCGGTGCCGCCACTCGATCCTCACGCGTCAGGCCCCCCGACCGCGGAACCCGAGCACGGTGGTGAACTCCTCCGCGCCGTCGGTGAAGCCGGTGCCGACCAGCGTGGTGGCGGGTTCCCTGCGCCCGAAGCCGGCGGAGTACCAGCCCAGCGGCGGGTCGCTCTCGCCGCGGTGCGCCCGCCAGCTCAGTTGTCCGGGCAGGTCGAGCGCCGCGGAGCGATCCTCGCCGTCCCGGGTCCAGGTGAGCTCCGCCCGGTTCCCCGCCAGCTCCGCGGCGATCGCCGGGCCGAGGTGGAACGCCAGGCGCACGGCCCGGCGCGGGCCGCGCACCTCGTCGACCACCCGCAGCTCCCGGCGCGCGGCCGTCAGCTCCACCCGGCGGCGGTGCACGGAGGGCCGGTAACCGTCGTGCTCGGCGCACCAGCGGACCGTCCCCCCGGCTGAGGCGCCGGAGGTGTCCGCGACCAGGACGCGGCTGCGGGCGTGCCGGGTCCACAGGAACGGGCCGCCGGAGACGGACTGGTCGGCGCCGTCCACCTGCACGGTGTTGTGGCCGAGGGTCGACCGGAAGTACCGCCGCCACTCGGGCTGCCCGTGGTAGCAGTACGTCCCCGGGTCGGCGAGCACGTCGACCCCGTCGTGCCGGACCTCCACGGACAGCGCGTCCGCGTGGGCGTGCGCGGCGATGGACAGGAATCCGTGCGGACCGCCGTCGCAGCGGCACCAGATCTCCTCCGGACCGCGCAGCACGGTGAGCCCCGCGTCGGCGAAACGGTCCGGCCGGCTCGCCGGGCGGGACACGGCCGGCGCGGTCCCGCCGTCCGCGTACGGCCGGACGAGCGCGGCCAGCAGCGGGGTGCGCACGTCGGTGCCGGTCACCGCCGGCCACCAGGGGAGCCGGCCGAACACGGCGTCCCCGGTGGCCAGCAGCGAGGCCCAGCGGTCGGTGCCCGCGCCGTCCAGGACCAGACCGTGCCCGTCGTCCGCGTCCCCCTGGCGCGGCGGCCGCAGCCGGTTGTCCACGACGGCCGCGAGCGCGTCGGTCATCCGCAGCAGCACCAGCCGGACGGACGCGGGGACCGGCACGCCGGCGGTGTCCGCCTCGGCCACCGCGGCCAGTCCGAGCTCCAGCACCAGTCCGTGGTACTCGGTGGCGAGTTCGCGGTTGAGACCGGACGCGAAGGTGTTGGCCCGCAGGTGCCGGTCGAGCGACCGCAGCGCCCCGTCCCGCCAGCGCGCCGAGGAGGGGAACCAGCCGAACGCGCAGGATGCGGCGAGCTGCCCGGCGGCCTCGGCGATGACGTGGTTGTTCGCCGAGGACCCGCGGCTGGGGAAGGCGGCCAGCCAGCGCTGGTGGTGCCAGATCTGCCCGAGCGCCTCGGGGTCGTCCTCGAACAGCCCGGCCGCGCCCGGCCAGCCGTCGAGCAGCCGGCGGATCCACACCCAGGACAGCAGCCGGATCCCCAGCTCGATGCCGCTGGTCCAGTGCACGCCGCGCAGCGGCGGGTTGGCCGCCCACCACGACCGCAGGTGCCCGGCCACGCGCTCGGCGTACCGGTCGTCCCCGGTGAGCGCGTAGGCGGCGGCGAGCACGGTGAGGTACTGGTGCCGGGACGGCTCCCAGATCTGCTTGATGTCCCCGACCGCGTCCTCGTCGCGGTACGGCACGTCGAAGGCGTGGCCCCCCGGGGCCCGGCGTCCGGTCCTCGGGTCGTACCACCAGTCCGGGTCGATCAGGTCGTCGCGCTCCACGCCGAAGTACTCGACGCGCCCGGCCATCAGCCGGTCCGCCCCGGCGACGAGCCGCTTCGCGGCGTCCGGCGGCACGGCGGCGAGCGCCCCGGCGGGCAGGACCGCGGTGAACCGGGCGCCGGTGACGTCCGGGCACTCCGGCGGCGGCGCCGACCGCCACCGCCGCCTGCGCACCGTGTCGCCCACCCGGCCGGCGATCTCCGGCGGTCCCATCCGGGACAGCCGCCGCAGGTACCAGCCCACGTCCATCGTCATCGCGCCCCCGCCAGCGTCACCGGCGCACCGGCGGCCAGGCCGGTCCGCACCGCGAGGGTGGCCGCCGTGGTGGCGACCAGCGACTCCAGCGGCACCGGCATCGGCCCGCCGGTCCGCACGGCCTTGACGAACGCGGCCAGTTGGGCGGACTGGCCCTTGTCCCGGGCCCTGGGCAGCCGCGAACTGACCCACCGCTTGCGGCCGTCGTACACGGAGGCGCGGACGAAGTCGTCGAGGCGCAGCGCGCGGCCGTCCGCGACCAGGTCCAGGGTCTCCTTGGGGAAGCCGGACGGGCCGGTGGTGACGTAACCGATGGTGGCGGTGGACCCGTCCGGGTAGCGCAGCACGACCTGGAGGTCCTCGTCGCCGGGCGTGGTGATCGCGTACACCGAGTCCGGGTCGGCCCCCAGCAGCCAGCTCGCCGTGTCGATGAAGTGCCCGCCCTCGCCGGCGAACCGCGAGCCCTCGGTGCCCTGCCGGAGGTACCAGCTGCCGTGGTCGAGGCGGCCCGCGTTGACCAGGTAGCGGACGTGTCCCGGCCCGGTGCGGGCGCCGAACCGCTCCCCGGCCTCCCGCAGCAGCGGCGCGAACCGGCGGTTGAAGCCCACCTGGAGCCGGTCGTTGCCGGACTCCTCCACCGCCGCGAGCACGCCGGCCAGTTCGTCCTCGGTGAGCGCCAGCGGCTTCTCCACGAACACCGTCTTGCCGGCCAGCAGCGCCCTGCGGGTCAGTTCGGCGTGCGAGCTGTGCCGGGTGACCACGAACACCGCGTCGACGGACTCGTCGCCGAGCACGGCGTCGAGGTCGGTGGTCGCCCTGCCGAAGCCGAACGTGCGCTGCGCGTTGGCCGCGGACAGCGCCGTCGTGGTGACGACCGCCGACAGCTCGACGCCGTCGCGCCGCGCCAGGTGCGGCAGCAGCATCGACGACGCGTAGGTGCCCGCGCCGACGAAGGCGAGGCGCACCGGCGTCCTGACCGCCCGGGCCGGGGCGGGCGCTTCGCCGCCACGCCGCACCGCGGGCACGGCCACCGCCGGGGCCCGGTCCCCGGCCGTCTCCTGCCCGGGGTACCGGAACAGCACGGCCACCGCCTTCAGACCGCCGTCCTCAAGGCTCCGGTACGTCTCGACGGCGTCGTCGAAGGCGGCCGTGTGCGAGACCAGGGGCTCCACGTCGACGCGGCCGCGGGCGACCAGGTCGAGGAAGCACGCCAGGTTGCGGCGCTCGGTCCAGCGCACGTAGCCGATCGGGTAGTCCCGTCCTTCGAGCTCGTACTCCGGGTCGTAGCGCCCGGGGCCGTACGAACGGGAGAACCGGACGTCGAGTTCCTTCTCGTAGTACGCGTTCCACGGCAGGTCCAGGCGGCACTTGCCGATGTCGACGACCCGGCCGCGGTCCCGGCTCAGCCGGGCGGCCAGCTCGACGGGCTGGTTGCTGCCGCCGCCGGCGGCCAGGTACACCTGGTCCACGCCGTGACCGCCGGTGAGTTCGGCGACGGACGTCTCCACGGCCGCGGACCCGGGGTCCCCGCAGGCCGCCGCGCCCAGCCGCTCGGCGAGTTCGCAGCGCACCGGATCGGGGTCGGCCCCGACGACGCGGACCCCCGAGGCGGCGAGGAGCTGCACGACCAGCTGCCCGATCAGCCCGAGGCCGATGACCAGGGCCACTTCGCCGAGCTGTGGCTCGCCCCGGCGGACGCCCTGCAGCGCGATCGACCCCACGGTGCCGAAGGCCGCGTGCCGCGGCGCGAGGCCGTCCGGCACCCGGGCGTAGAGGTTCCTCGGCACCCAGTTCAGCTCGGCGTGCAGCGCGTGCTCGTTGCCGGCGCAGGCCACGAGGTCACCGACCGCCACGTCGTCGATCCCGGCGCCGACCTGCTCGACCACCCCGCACAGCGAGTAGCCCAGCGGCGTGTAGGAGTCCAGCTTGCCCATCACCTTGCGGTAGGTGGCGGGCACCCCGTTGGTGGCGACGCTCTGCATGACCTTGGCCACCTGGTCCGGCCGGGAACGGGCCTTGCCGAGCATCGACATGCCGGCCTCGGAGACCTTCATGAGCTCGGTCCCGGTGGAGATCAGCGAGTAGGCGGTCCGCACCAGCACACCGCCCGGCTTGCAGCCCGGCGCCGGCACGTCGAGCAGCGCCAGCTCGCCGCTCCTGTAGTTCTGCACAACCTGTTTCACCCGAAGTCCTCTTGTCTCTACGCCGTCATGGCAGGGGTCCGGCCGGACCCGGAGGTCGCGCCGCGATACCAGTACTCGAGGGTCAGCACATGCCACAGATGCTTGGAGAAGTCCCGCTGCCCGGCGGCGTCCTCGGCGACGAGCCGCTGCAGCGCGTCGCGGCGCAGGATCCCGGAGCGGACGAGCAGGCCGTCGTGCACCACCTCGCGCACCAGCGGTGCCAGGTCCCGGCTCATCCAGGCCCGCAGCGGGGCGCTGAACAGGCCCTTGGGCCGGTACACGATCTCCCGGGGCAGGATCGAGCAGGCCGCCTCCTTGAGGACGGCCTTGCCCTGCCGTCCGACGATCTTGCGGTCACCGGGCACGGCGAACGCGGCCCTGACCACCTCGACGTCCACGTACGGCACCCGCACCTCGGTCGACGCGGCCATGCTGGAGCGGTCCGTGTAGGCGAGGTTCAGGCCCGGCAGGAACATCCGGGCGTCGCCCAGGCACATGCGGTTGACGAAGTCGTCGAGGTCGTTGTCCCGGTAGACGTCCGCGTGCTCGGTCAGCACGTCGTCGACCGTGTGGGCCAGGTCCGGGGAGACCAGGGCGAGCAGCTCGTCCCGGTCGTACATGGTGTAGCTGCGCCGGAACGCGGTCTCCTCCGGCAGGCCGGCGAAGGAGAGGAACCGCTTCGCGAAGCGCACCGACCGGTACCCCCGGCGGGCCGAGGCGACCGGCAGCCGGTCCACGGCCGCGGCCACCCCGCGCCGCAGGGGCCGCGGGACGCGCTGGTAGCGCAGCGCCACCAGGTTGGCCAGGTGCTTGCGGTACCCGGCGAACAGCTCGTCGGCGCCCATGCCCGAGAGCAGCACCTTGACCCCGGCCTCCCGGGCGGCCGAGCAGATCAGGAACGTGTTGATCGCGGCGGGGTCGCCGATCGGCTCGTCCAGGTGGTACGTCATCCGCGGCAGCAGGTCGAGCACGTCGGGAGCGATCTCGATCTCGTGCAGGTCGACGCCGAACCGCCCGGCCACCCGGCGGGCGTACCGAAGGTCGTCGGGCATCGCCTCGAACCTGGCGTCCTCGGCGCGGAACCCGATCGTGTAGGCGGAGATCCCGGGCCGGTGGCGGGCCGCCAGCGCGGTCAGGTAGCTGGAGTCGAGACCGCCGGACAGGAAGGTCGCCACGGGCACGTCGGCGAGCAGGTGCCGTCGGGTCGACTCCTCGACGACGGCGGCCAGGTCCGGCCGTTCACCGCTGCGGGCCCGCTCCCGGCCCTCGGCGGCGACGTCCCTCAGGTTCCAGAACCGGCCGCGCTCCACCCGCCCGTCGGGCCGGCACCGCAGCCAGCTCCCCGGCGGCAGCTTCTCCGCCTCGTGGAACGCGCACCGCGAGTCCGGCACCCAGTAGTACAGCAGCGAGGCCACAAGGGCCGCGTGGTCCACTTCCAACGTTCGGCCGGTCACCGCGGCGAGCGACTTGAGCTCGGAGGCGAACACCAGGCCCTCGCCGCGCCGGAGCAGGAACAGCGGTTTGACGCCGAGCTGGTCGCGGGCGAGCACCAGCTCACCGGTGCGCTCGTCGAAGATCCCGAACGCGAACATGCCGCGCAGCCGGGGCAGGCACTCCGTGCCCCAGCGCCGCCAGGCCTCGAGGACCACCTCGGTGTCGGAGGTGCCGCGGAAGCGCGCCCCGGCGGCCGCCAGCTCGGCCCGCAGCTCGGGCGCGTTGTACAGCTCGCCGTTGTACGTCAGGACGAGGCCGCCGGAGGCCATCGGCTGGGCGCCGGTCCCGGACAGGTCCACGATGGCGAGCCGCCGGTGCCCGAGGTGCACTTCGCCGTCACCGACGGGGTGGCTGTACCGGCCCGCCCCGTCCGGACCGCGGTGGGCGAGGGTGTCGGTGAGCCGGTCGGTCACGGCCTTCCCGTCCGGCCACCGGTACGTGCCTGCGATGCCACACATGTCCTACCGCACCTCCTGGTCACTGTCCGGGACCCGTGCCGCCGACATCGGCAGCCGCTCCGTCCGCTGCCGGCCCGGCGGAACGGCGTGGGAGGCACCCCCGCCGTTCCGCCGGGCCGGCCACTCGCTCCGTCCGCGCGGCGCGGGGTACGGCCCGTCCCACAGCGTGCCGTCGGTCCGGTCGCGCGGATCGGGGTCGATCAGCACCACACCGATCACCGAGATCCGCTGGTCCGCGAGCTGCCGCGCCACGGTGTGCAGCCATGCGGCGCCGCCGTGCCCGGCCCGCACGACGAGCACGGTCCGGGTACCGAGGTACGGGAGGTCGGTCCACGTGGTGCCGGGCGCCACCGAGCCGACGCCGAGCCGGCGCTCCCGGGGCAGTGCGGCCGCGGCGTGCTCGCCGCGGACCACGGGCGGGTCTCCCGGCTTCGGGCGGCGGCCCGCGAGCTGCGGGCCGGGCAGGCCGTCGACGACGACCACCGGCTCCTGGGCCGCCAGTGCCCCGGCGAGGTCCAGGGCGATCACGCCCGTGCCGCGCGCACAGCCCAGTTCCAGCAGCGACACCGGTTCCGCGGAGCCGCGCACGGCGCGGGCCAGGGACGCGGTGAGCCGTGTCCGTGCCGCCCGGATCCTCCGGCGCCGCCACGGCACGGCCGACCGGCCGGGCAGCTCCGCGATGACCGAGGCGCCCAGGTTCGCCGCGATGTCCCGGCGCAGCACGGGGCGGTCCGCCACCACCGCGCCGACCGCGGCCAGCGCGAGCCCGAGCGCGAGCCCGAGGACCAGCCCGATCCCGGCGTCGGTGGCGGCGGTCCTGGGCAGGGAGTGGTGCACCGCGCGGGCGGCGTCCACGATCTGCGTGCCCGCGACGAGCCGGGGCGCGGCCAGCCGCGCCTCCTCGGCGCGCTGGTCGAAGTCGGTGATCCGCGAGGTGAGTTCGGCCCGGCGGGCGTAGAGCGACTCGAGGTTCGCCGACGCCGTCGGGTCACTCTGCGGCGGTCCCTCCCCGATCTCCTCGTTGACCCGCGCGAGTTCGTCCCGCATGGCGTCACGCCGGCCGAGCAGAGCCTTGGCCTCGGCGTTCGCGGCTTCCCGTATCCGCCTCACGTGGTCCGCGACGAACGCGTCGGCCAGCGCCTCGGCGCGGGCCACCGCCTCCGCGTCGCCGTCACCCGTCACACTGATCTGCAGCAGGTTGTTGGTCAGGCCGAGGCCCTGGTAGTCCCGCAGGAAGTCCTCCGGGCGTTCCGGGGAACCGAGGGACCGCAGGGCCTCGCCGGCGATCCGCGTGGTCCGCAGCAGTGCGGCGTCGGTACGGATCAGCGTTCCGGGGTCGTTCGGCTGGTCCGCCTCGTGCGCGACCAGCACCGTGGTCACCGCGGTCGGCGGCGGCGGCAGCAGGACCGCCACCGCCGTGCCGGCCAGCAGTCCCAGCAGCGCCATGGAACACCAGAGGCGGCGGCGCCTGCGCACCGCGGCCACCAGCGCCCGCAGGTCGAGGAGCGGAGCGACGGCCGGCGGCTCCGCGGTCGTGTCCGTCGTCATGCCGGGCCTCCCCCCGCGTCGTCACCGGCCGCGAACGCCGGCGCGGCGTGCCGGGCAGGAGGGGCGGCGGTCCGCGCCGGACGGGTCCGGACCGTGCCGGCGACGACGGCGCCGACGACCTCGTGCCCCGCGTCCGCGCACGCCCCGGTGACGCCGGAGAGCTCCCCCGCGGTCCAGCTGCCCGCGCTGAGCACGATCAGGACACCGGACTCGTCGTCGCGGTCCGGCACCACCGGCCGGGACACCGGGACCTCCACCACCCGCAGCAGCGGATCGCCCCCTGCCTCGGCGGCGAGCCGCCCGGCGGCCCGGAGGGCGACCTCGTCGCCCTCCGGGACGACGACCAGCAACCGCCGCCGGGAGAGCGGCAACCGGCTCCGCAGGCGGGCGCACACCCGTCGGTAGCGGATCCTCCGGCCGGCCTCGTCGCCGGACGCCCGCGGCTCCGGTACGTCCCACCGGACGTCGACGCCGAGGAGCCGGCGGATCCGGGCCCACGGGGCACGGCCTCCCGGCGGGCCCGCGGACCGTTCGGCGGATACGTCGACGGTGCCCAGCAGCGCCGAGCCCAGCGCCGCGGCGATCTCCGGTTCGGTGCGCAGCCGGCGGCTCATCCGTGCGGCGGCGAGCTGGCCGACGACCGCGACCAGGAAGAACAGCAGCGCCCCGCCGCCGACGAGCTGCGCCCTCGTCGGCGGGGCCTCCCCGGCCGGCCGGGCCGCCGGGCCCATGACGACCATGTTGGCCCTGTTGAGCGCCGGGTCGACCCGGTCCAGTTTCTCCATGGCCTCCTGCAGCGCGGTGCGCAGCTTCTCGAGCTCGGTGCGCCCCTGCACGCTCTCCACGCTCCGCCCCGGATCGGCCGCCTCGGCCAGGTCGGTGATCCGGCGGCTGGTCTGCACCACCAGCCTCCGCAGTGCCTCGGGCCGCGTCGCCGCGTCGGGGTCGGTGGTGTCGCCCGCGAGCCGCGCGGCGAACCCGACGTACTCCTCGGCCACCCGGTCGGAGAGGCGCTGCGCACGCTCCGGGGTGTCGGCCGTACCGGAGATCTCGATGATGTTCCCGTCGGCGGCCCCGGCACTCACCCGGTCCCGCAGCTCGGCGCCGCTCACCCCGGCCCAGCCGAGGGCGGCGGCCGCGCGGTCGACCACGGCCGAACTGGACGCGATCCTCGCCTGGGTGAGCAGCTCGCGCTCCTCCCACTGCCCCGACAGCAGGACCGACGCCGACGTCGTGTAGCGCGGCGGGAACAGCACGGAGGCGCCGTAGCCGACGAGCGCGCCCACCACGGCGAGGACGGTGAGAAGCCGCCGGCGCCGACGGATCATCCGCCCGATCGTGACCAGGCGTATCGTGTCATCGCTCAACGGCGCGGCCTTCTCCCTGCCCGGTACGGGGCGCCCGCCGACACCGGAGCGCGGCCGCGGCAGGCGGCGGCGTAGGCGGCGAGCAGCGACGCCTGCGAGTTCCGCCAGGAGAGCGGCCCGCTGATCCGCTCCCGGCCGATCCCGCCCATCCGCGCCCGCTTCTCCGGATCGTCCAGCAGCAGCGCGACGAGCTTCGCGAACTCGGCCTCGTCGTCGGCGGACGCGTAGAGGGCGGCGTCCCCGGCGGAGACCCGCGCCTCCTTCAGGTCGAACGAGACGACCGGCCGGCCCATCACCATGTACTCCAGGACCTTGTTCATGGTCGACACGTCGTTGAGCGGGTTGCGCGGGTCGGGGGAGAGGCACACGTCCGCGGTGGACAGGTAGCGCACCAGGTCGGCGTCCGGAACGCGTCCGGTGAACTCCACCTGCTCCGAGAGGCCGAGCCGCCGCGACAGCTCCACCATCGCGTCGAAGGTGTCGCCGCCGCCGACGAACACCGCGTGCCAGTCGGTCCGCCCGAGCTCGTCGCGCAGCTTCGCCAGGGCCCGCAGGGCGTAGTCGACGCCGTCCTGCGGTCCCATGACACCGAGGTAGCACAGCAGATGGGGCTTGCCGCGCTTCAGCTCCGGCTCGGGCGGTACGGGGCGGAACCGGTCGGTGTCGGGCGCGCTGCGCACCACGAAGACGTCCTCCGGCCGCCGTCCGCCGCGGCGCACCGCGACGTCCCGGTAGCTCTCGTTCGTGGCGAGCACCACGTCCGCGGCCCGGTAGGTCATCCGTTCCAGCGCGCACACGGCGCGGTGGAGCAGGTCCTCGCCGCGGCCGAACCGGGAGAGGTACAGCTCGGGCACCAGGTCGTGCTGGTCGAAGACGAACCGCGCGCCGCGCCGCTTCAGCCACAGGGCGGGCAGGAACAGCAGGTCGGGCGGGTTGCAGGCGTGGACCACGTCGACCGGGCCGACCTTCCGGGCCAGCCGGAACGTGTGCCACAGCGCCGACCCGTACTCCCGCAGGTAGCCGGCCGGCCCCCCGGTGGCCGCGCGCAACGGGTAGCGGTGGATCCGCACCCCGTCGATCTCCGCCTCCGCCTCCGTGTCCCGCTTGCTCCCCCGGGGACAGACGACGTGCACCTCCCAGCCCGCGTCGCGCAGCGTCGTGCACTCCTGCCACACCCGCCGGTCGAAGGGCACCGACAGGTTCTCCACCAGGACCAGCGCGCGCCGGCCCGGCCGGCCGTCGGCCGTGTCGCCGGACGATGTGTCACCAAGCAAGGCCCACGTACCCCGGTTCGGCCCGGCGCGCCTCGGCGTCGGGAAGGCGGACGAGATCGACGATCACCGGGCCGTCGCCGTGGGGCAGCGCCGCCAGCACGTCCGGGTCCCGGGTTCCGACCAGGCACACCTCGGCGTGCTCGAGCACCTCGTCGACGGAGTCCGCGAGCAGGTGCGCGAGGTGCGGCAGCCGGGTCTCGATGTACTCGCGGTTCGCGCCGAGCAGCCGGGACAGGCTCACGTTGGCGTCGTGGATCCGCAGGTCGTACCCCTTGCCGAAGAGCCGCTCCGCCAGCTCGACGAGCGGGCTCTCGCGGAGGTCGTCGGTACCGGGTTTGAAGGACAGCCCGAACAGCCCGACCCGGCGCTTGCCGGTGCGCTCGACCAGCTCCACCGCGCGCTGCAGATGGTCGGAGTTGGAGGGCAGCACATGGGCGAGGATGGGCACCGAGACGTCGGCCCGCTGCGCCGCGTGGACCAGGCTGCGCAGGTCCTTGGGCAGGCAGGAACCGCCGAAGGCGAAGCCGGGCCGCAGGTAGGCGGGGCTGATGTTCAGCTTGCGGTCGGCCAGGAACACGTCCATCACCTGGTGCGAGTCCACCCCGAGCGCCCGGCACACCGCGCCCAGCTCGTTCGCGAAGCCGATCTTGAGGCCGTGGAACGCGTTGTCCGCGTACTTGATCGCCTCGGCCGTCGGGACCGGCACCCGGAACACCTCGCCGGGCAGTCCGTCGTACAGCGCCGCCACCGTGTCGCCGCTCGCCGGGTCGAGTTCGCCGATGACGGTCTTGGGCGGGTCGAAGAAGTCCCGCACGCTCGTGCCCTCGCGCAGGAACTCCGGGTTGACCGCGACCCCGACGTCCACCCCGGCCGTGCCGCCGACGTACTTCTCCAGGATCGGCACCAGCAGGTTCAGGCAGGTGCCCGGGAGCATGGTGCTGCGGAACACCACGGTGTGCCGCCCGCCGCGCCCGGCGCGGTCCGCCAGCACGGCGCCGATCTGCTCGGTGACCCGCTCCAGGTACGTGGTGCACAGGCTGCCGTTGGGCTCCGACGGGGTGCCCACGCAGACCAGCGACACCTCGCTGCCCAGGATCGCCTCGCGGACGTCGCCGGTGGCGCGTAACGCCCCGGTCCGCACGACCTCGGCGACGAGCTCGCCGATCCGTTCCTCGACCACCGGGGCCCTGCCGTCGTTGACCAGGTCGACCTTCACCCGGCTGACGTCCACCCCGATGACCTCGTGGCCCATGTCGGCCAGGCACGCGGCCGACACGCAGCCCACGTAGCCGAGCCCGAAAACGCTGACTCTCATGACCCGTTCCTCCCCCCAGGCAGGCCCTCGCGGCCCGCGGTTCGTGCGCCGGCCGGACGACGGTCCGCGCGCATCAGTAGGCCCCCTGCCCGTAGAGCACCGCACGCAGCGTCTTCCACAGGATCACCGTGTCGAGGGCGAGCGACCAGTCCTCCACGTACCGCAGGTCCAGCCGGACCGCCTCCTCCCATGACAGGTCACTGCGTCCGCTGATCTGCCACAGACCGGTGAGTCCGGGCTTGACCAGCAGCCGCCGCCGGATGTCCGGGCCGTACGCGGCGCACTCCTCCGGCAACGGGGGCCGCGGGCCGACGAGCGACATCGATCCGGTGAGCACGTTGAAGAGCTGCGGGAGTTCGTCGACCGAGTACCGGCGCAGCACCGCTCCCACCCGGGTCACCCGCGGATCCCGGCGGAGCTTGAACAGCGGGCCTGCGCCCTCGTTGCGGCCGGCCAGCCCGGCACGTGCCCGGTCGGCCCCGGCGACCATGGTGCGGAACTTGAGCATGGTGAACTCGCGGCCGTCCTTGCCGACCCTGCGCTGGCGGTAGAACGCCCCGCCCCGGCTGGTGGCCGGCACGAGCAGCCCGACGCACAGCATCAATGGCGCGAACAGGACCAGCAGGAGCGCCGCGCCCATCCGGTCGACGACCCCTTTGACCACCCGGCGGCCCCCGGTGAAGGCCGGCATGCTGACCCGCAGCAGCGGGATCCCGAGCACCGCGTCGATGTGCAGCCGGGGGCCGGCCACCTCCATCAGCACGGGGGCCACGACCATGTCGGCGTCGCTGCCCTCGAGGTTCCAGGCCAGCCGCTGCAGCCGGTCCGGTGACCAGTGCGGGTCCGGTGTGACCGCGACGACGCGGTAGCCGTCGCGGTGCACGTGGTCGGCGACGTCCGCCAGCGGTCCGACGACCGGCACTCCGTCCAGCCGGTCGCCGTCGAGCCCGGGACCGTCCGTCGTGCACACCGCGGCCACCTGCCAGCCGAGGTGCGGGAACTTGCGGGTCCGGGTGATCAGATCGCGCACGGTGGCCGGGCTCCCGGCGGCGAGCACCGGTCTCAGGCACCGTCCTTCCTTCCGCTGCTTGTGCAGCCAGAGGCGCAGCAGATACCGCTCGGTCATGATGACGACCGCGATCGCGGGAATCGCGACGAAGATCCAGAGCTTGATGTTGCGCGAGGTGAGGGCGATCCCGCCGAGCGCCAGGACGACGGTCGCCATGAACAGTGAGCGGCCGAGCCGGCGGAATTCCTCGGCGCCCTGACCGAGCACGGCCGGAGCCCACGACCTGCTCACCGCGAGCGCCCCCAGCACCAGCAGCCAGGTGCCGAAGGCGAGGATCCCCCACTTCTCGTGCCAGTTGGCCGCGTCCCGGGCCCCGAAGAAGTTGCCGATCGCCGCCACCACGACGGCGGTGGTCACCGTGTCGCCGGTGATCACGGTACGGCGGTACCGCTGCTCCCAGTCACTCGCGGGCCGGCTGATCGCCCCGTTCGCCAGACGCCCGCGCGTCGACGGAAACGGGCTGGCTAATCCCCCTTGCCGCACAGAACCCCCCAGGTCCCCAGTGGTTCGACGTGTTCCCCTGACACCGTTTCTCCACCCGGGAGGCCCCCGCCCCCCGCGCCGCACCGTTCCTCACCGCAGGAGGCCCCCGCCCCCCGCGCACGCCGTCCCGGCTGTTTCAGAACTGGTCGAACAACCCACCCCGGAGACCTCGGGTGCTCCCCGCACCAGGGGTCATCAATGGTCACCTCGTGCCCGAACGGCTGAAGCAAGGTCAATCTAGACCATCGGGCCCGGTATGAAGAGAGGTTGTGTGGAATTTGTGTTCAGCTTCGGGACGGGATCCGGCCTCCCGGTGACCGCCTGTGGGAACCCCCCCCGGGGGGGCCACGGCGTCAGCGCCGCGGGGCCGCACGGATGTCCGTGCGGCCCCGCGGCGAGAGGCTCCTCCAGGCCCTGGCCGGCGCGGCAGCGGGGGACGCCCGGGGCGACGCCCGCCCGCTGCCCGTCCCCGGCTACCGGGAACGGCGGCCGGCCGGCGGGTCGCCGGCCGTGCGGACGGCCTCGGCGATCCAGGCCATGGCCTCGGGCACGTCGTAGTTGCCGGCGTGCGGCTGGTTCCAGGCGAGCCGGTAGTCGAGGTTCTCGACCTGCCGGTCGGCGGCGAGCGCCCGGTCGAGGTTGACCGAGACGGTGAACGAGGTGTCCCGGTCGCGGGTGCCGTGGCGCACGTACCAGTTCGGCGCGGTGTCGGCGCCGGTGCCGACGAAGTCCATCGGGTTGATGAGGTGGACCTGGTCGTCGACGGTGGTGCTCCTCCTGCTCGTGTACTGCTTCCAGGTCAGCCCGGTGTCGTCGAGGCCGCTGCCGTCGCCGGCGACGTCGTTGTGGTTCCAGCCGTACTCGGTGTAGTTCATGTACGTCTGCGTCGGCGGCCCGAAGAGGTTGGTCTCGGTGCGACCGGTGGTGTTCCCGCCGACGCCCACCGCGTCGAAGGCGGGGGTCGTCTTGAGCGTGGCCTGGGTGGCGACGAAGGCGAGGTACTTCGCCATGTCGACGGAGCGCACCGTGCTGGTGGCGTCGTCGACGTCGATCCAGTCGTTGACGTACGACTTGGTGCTGCCCCCCGCCGTGATCTCGAAGGTGCCGCCCAGTGGCGGGATGGTGTGGGCCGGGTCCGCCTCCAGGTAGGTCTCCGCGGAGCGGACGACCTCCTGCTCGATGGCGTCGAGCAGGGTCGAGGCGGTGAGCCGGGAGCCGTCGGGGTTGCGCAGCCCGAGGCTCTTCTCGTACGCCGGGAAACCGTCCGCGATCTCCGCGGCCGCCTCGGGTGAGGGGTTCGAGCCGGCGGCGTCACGGGTGGCGAGGACATCGTACAGCCACTCGTAGGCCGCGTCGGCGTTGCCGAGGTCGGTGATCGGGCAGTAGGCGTTGACGGCGAAGACGTCGTCGCGCAGGGTGCTCCGGCCCTTGGCGTCGATGCCGGCGGCACCGATCGCGGTGAGGTACGCGTCGTACTCGGCGCTGTTGCCGGAGGCGCCCAGGATCGACGCCAGCGCGCCGCCGCCGCTGGTGCCGTTGACGACGATCCGCTCCGCGCTGCCGGGCATGGCGGCGTCGTTGAGGCGCAGGTAGCGCACGGCGGCCTTGGCGTCGACCACCGCCGCGGGGGCCTTGCCGGGGGACGAGCCGTCGGCGCCGACCAGTCCGCGGCTGCGGTTGGCGACGTCGACGAAGACGTATCCGGCCTTCAGGGCGGCGCCGACGTTGCTCGCCGAACTGTCGTAGGAGGCGCCGGCGGTCACGCTCGCCCGGAGGTGACTGGCCATCCAGCCACTGTTGTTCACCGCGAAGTAGACCGGCGCCCGCTGGTCGCCGAAGGCGCTCTCGGGGACGAACACGTTCATGCTCTGGTAGCCGCAGGCGGTGTCGGTGATCGTGGTGGTGCCCCCGCCGGGCCCGCCGGGCTGCCGCGCCGCCGCGGCGACCGGGTCCGCGACGTAGCAGATCCCCTTGTACCAGCGCACGTCCACCGGCCGGCCGTCGACGGTGACGCTGATCGTCGTGTAGGCCGCGGAGTCGAAGTCCAGCGCGGCGTCCTGGGGGTCCGCGGCACGGACGCGGCTGTGCGAGGGAGCCGTCCCGGAAGCGGCCGCCGCGACGGAGACCGGCACCGCGACGGCCGTGAGGACGAGGGAACCCGCGAGCGCCATGCCTCTCATGAGGCGGTCGCGGGCCGCGGGCCGCCCCTTCCGCGGGCCCGTCGGGCGGGTGAGTGCGTCGCGTCCGGCGGACGCGGAAAGCCGCTGCATGGGGTCTCCCCTCAGTGAGCACCAGGTGCTTCGCCGACGCCTCGGGGTCAAGGCGTGACGCACGCTACAAGATTGTTAACAATATTCCCAGCAATCTCGCAGACATTTTCCGTCGAGGTCCAGCTCGCGTGTCAGCCGCCGGGAAGCGTGGGCCCGGCGGTGCGCCTGGACCCCGCCCCGTCCCGGACCGGGTCCCGCCGGGGCTTCGCTCCGGGACGGGGCGGGGTGTCGCGGCCCCTGCCGGTCATGGGGAAAGTCGAGCTGGACGAATTTCGTCTAAGTGGACTTAGACATGTCGTGGTCGATCCAGGTTGGCGGGAATTTTCGGTGGATGAGACGGCCCCCACTTCGAGGACCTCGCCCGCACCTTCACCCGCCGGTACGCCCACACCCTGCTTCCCGGCGGCCTGCCCGGTCCGGTCGGCACCACCGAAGTGGCGGACCCCGCGGCCCGCACCAAACACGAGGTGGACGTCATCGCCCTGGCCCTGGGCGAGCGCCCGCAGGCCCCCGCGCCCGGATCGCCCTCCTTGGCGAGGCCAGGGCCACCGCAGCCCGCCGCGGCACCGGCGGGCCGGGGCGGCTCCGGTTCGTCTCCGGAGCAGCCCCGGCCGTTACGGGCGGGTCAGTTGGCGTCCACCAGGTGGTGCGGGGGGACCGTCACCGTACGGGCGCCCTTCTCGCCGCCCAGGACGACCTCCCGCAGCGCGCTGTTGTTGCTGTGGTCGGTCTCCTGGAGCCGGTTCTCCGGGTTGGCGAGGACCTGGATGTAGTACGTGCCGTTCGGCAGGTCCGTGATGTCGAAGGACTGGCCGGGCAGGTCCTGGGTGTAGGTGTCACCGGAGCCGACGTCGAGCACCTCGCGGACGGAGATGGAGTTCTCCTGACCGCACGCGGTGGACAGGTCCGTGTTGTCCGGGTGCCAGTCGGCGTTCTTCACCGTGTAGTCGACGGCGTCGGTGTTGGCCAGGCAGAACGCCTCCTTGCCGCTGCGCACCGTTTCCTTCTGGTCGGCCGTCAGCAGCCGGTAACTGGCGAAGTCCAGGAAGTGCCAGTGCTCGTGGCCGGGACGCGGGTCCCATTCCATGCCGCCGGTCGGGGTGTATCCGACCTGCTTGCCGTCGGCGTCGTAGAAGTACTGGTAGGCGTCCATCACTTCCTTGCCCGGGGAGCGGAAGCCGTCCACGACGAGCTTGGCGGGGCCCGCGTTCCACACGTTGGCGCTGAAGGCGAGGTAGTCCTTGCCGGGCACCTCCTCGTAGCCGTCGCTGACGGTGATGCCGAACGCGGGCAGCGAGCGCAGGTCGGGCTTCGGCACGTCGGGAACGGACGCCTTGCCGGCGGGCCGCTTCGCGTTGGGCCGGGCGCCCGGTGCCTGCCGCGAACCGTCGGTCTGTCCGGGACCGTCACCGACCTCGGCGGTGGCGAGGGCCTGCCGCCCCAGGGACTTCCTCTTCAGCGCCCACGGCAGGGCGGGCGGAGCCGACGGGTAGGGTCCGTGGCCGGCGTTGTACGAGGGCCCGGCGCCGCTCGTCACGGCGCCGGGGGCCGGGGTGCCCGCGGCGGCCCCGTGCTGCGCGTGGGCGCTGTGCTGCGCGTGTGCGTCGTGCTGCGCGTGGGCGCTGTGCCCGGAGGCGGTGGTCCTCGCCGGGGTGCGGGCGCCGGCCCTCTCCTCGTCCTCCCAGCTGCGCTCGCGGACGACCACCTTGACGGTCTGCGGCTTGTCGGCGATGCCGAAGAGATCACGATACTTCTTGGCCACGTTGATCTCGGCGGTGTAGGTGCCGGCGTCCAGCTGGACCGCCTCGGTGTAGTGCCCCGAGTAGGTGTTGGACGCCCAGCCGTTCTCGACGCCCCATACCGAACCGAGGGTGAAGGGGTTCGTCGGACAGCTCTCCGGATACTTCGAGTTGGCGGGGGCGTCCGGCCGGACCCGCCCCGAGGCGTTGTTGGGGCAGAACGTCTCGGTCTTCTCCAGCACCGTCGAGCCGGCCGCGTCGGTGAGGGTGATCTGCGTGAAGTCCGGCAGTCCGGCGAAGTCGTTCACGATCCCGGCGGGGAGCGTCCTGGTCCGGGTCTTCTTCCCGTTCCGGAGGATCTGCTGGGCGACGACCGGGTCCTTGTAGGACTTCCGGGTCACCTTGAGCTCGAAGGCGCCGTTCTCGGAGGTGAGGTACGTCCCGAGGTCGAGATAGACCCCGGGATCCTCCCTCCACGAGTCGAGCGTCACGGAGGTGGAGGCGGCGATCAGGCTGAGCTTCGGCGTCGGTTCCTCGGACTTCGCGTCGGGCGCGGCGGCGACGACGCCCGCGGCCGCGGCGATGGCCGCGGCGACGGCGATGGAGGGGTGGGCCAGGCGGTTGGGGCGGCCCTTGTGGAGTCTGGTCATCAGTCCTCGTGCTTCCGGCTTTCGAGTGCGTCATGGAACGTGGACGAGCAGCACGACCCCAACTGACGTGCGGGGCCGCGTTGTTCGGATCATGAGAGGCCGCCGGGCACCCTCCGGGTTGTCTCTGCCCACCCGGATCGCCTCCAGTTTGTCCGAAAAGCGCTTACCGGTCGGCGGACTTGGCCGGGACGGCAGGGCGAGGCCCTGGAGTGCTGCCGCGTGGCCACCGCGTCGCTCGCCGAAGAACTGGGCGCCGCGCCCCTGCCCTTCACCGCGGGCTCGGGCACGAGACGGTCACCCGGGCCGTCGGCCAGGGGCGGACACCGCAGCCGGGGCGCCGGTTCGGGCATCGCGCCCCGGAACGCGGACACCGCGTACTCACGCCGCTCGCCGACGGCGCGGCCCTCCTCGCCACCGCCGTCGCCCCGAACCCGTCCCGGCCCCGCGGTCTCCTCGATGCCGCGCCCGCCCGCGTCTCCGGCGCGGTGACGCCTCCGTGAGAGCGGGACGCGGTCGGCGGCCGCCCCTACCGGACAGTAAGTGCGTAAACATCTCAAGCGAGTTGTGAAGATTGGATGGATGGGGACACTCCGGTCGCGGGAGGTGACGGTTCCGATTCGGAACGGCCGGGCGGCGTAGGGAACGAAGATCCGGAACGCTTCCGTCCCTAGGATCTCCGTGTGCTGGTCCAGCACTTGAGGCAACTGGCGTGACTCTTCCACCACGCATCACGTGTGAACGCATCTCGCGTGTCCCCGCGGACCACCGGTGGCTGCGCTTCATGGCCTTCACGGACTGGTTCCACCACGACACGGCGGACGTGGCCTTCGCCGTCCTCGATCCCACCCGGACGCGGGTCACGGTGCCGGCGGCGACCGATACCGACACCGACCGGGACGTCCTCGGGCAGTCACGGGCAGGACGGTGGCTCTCAGTCATCGCCCGGGGAGGTGGCACGGCACGGGCGGGCCGGAAGGGGGAACGTCCCGGGCCCTCCGAGGGTTGCACCGCCCCGTGCCGGACGGATCCGGCACGGGGCGGTGGGTGAAGGTCAGCCCCGGGCGGCGTAGGTGACGAAGTCGTTCCACGCGGTGGGGGAGAGGGCGAGTTCGGGGCTGTGCCGGTCCTTGGAGTCCCGGACGTGGACCGCCCGCGTGCCCCGCGCCACCTCGACGCAGGCGTCGCCGTCGGAACCGCTGTAGCTGCTCTTGAACCAGGCCCGTTCGTCGGTGCTGCTCATAGCGCTCCTCGCAGTCGCTTCAGCAGGCTCCTGGAGTCGTCCGAGGCGAGAGCCTGCGAGCGCAGTCTCGCATACCGCTGGAGCAAGATGCTGACCTCCTTCGGGTCCGGGACCAGCATCCCGCCGCGCTGTCCCTCCGCGTAGCCGAACCACTTGTTGTCCGGCGACTCCAGGAGCATCAACGGCCCGTCGAAACCGGCGTGGTCCGGCTGGTGGGTCGGCATGATCTGCAGCTCGACGTTGAACTGCGACGACCGCTCCAGGAGGCTGTCGAGCAACTCCCGCGTCACGTCCGGGCCTCCGGTGCCACGCTCGAGCAGTGCCTGCTCGATGATGAAGCTGAACGTGATCGGCGGTCTGCGGTCGAACAGTCGATGGCGTTCCAGCCGGGCCGTGACCTGCTCGGTCACCTGTTCCTCGTCCTTCACCGGCGGGACGCTCTCCGTCACCGCCCGCGCGTAGCGTTCCGTCTGCAGCAGACCGGGTACCACCCGGCACTCGTACGTCCACAGGGTCACCGCCTGCGTCTCCAGCCGCGCCCACTGCCGGAACCAGCTCGCCAGCCCGGCCTGCCGCGACAGATGCGGCGCGGCCCTGCGCAGCGCGCCGGTGTTGCCGGTCGCCTCCTCCGCACGCTCCACGAAGCCCCGGTCCGGCATCCGGCGTCCCAGCTCCACCGAGGCCACCGTGTGCTTCGAGAAGCAGACCAGGGCGGCGAACTCCTCCCGGCTGAGGCCCGCGTGTTCCCGCAGGGCCTGGACGAACGCGCCGAAGGTGCGCAGGCTGTCCGAGGTCCCGGGCTCACCGCAACTCCCCGCCCCCGCCCCGCCGTCCGTGTTCTCATGGGCCACCGTCGGCCACCTCCCGCGCATGTGCCACGTTCCCGCCACTTCTGACTGGCCGTCATCGTCACACCGAGTGACACGTACCGTCCACCGAACGTGCTCGTACGCTGACTCCGCGTACGCGGATTCCCGGCGGCGGGTCATCGGGAATCGCTGCCGAGCCGGGCACGCGGCGCCGGTGCCGCGCCGTTCGCCGTTCCTGCGGAAAGCATTGACGCGCCGTCGGTCGAGCCCTACTTTCTGACCGGCCCCCCGAACCTCGTTCGTCATGTCGAACGAAAGAGGGCTGTTCCGCCTGCCACGTCCGCTCCGTTCGCGCACCCGCCCCACACTCACCTGGAGAGCCGATGAGCGTACGCCCCCGCAGCCAGGCCATGCCGTCCCGCAGACTGTTCCTCGGTGCCGCCACGGCCACGACGGCGGCCCTGGCCGCCGACCTGTCCCTGGGCGCCCGGTCCGCCCACGCCGCCGACTCCGCCTACGTCATGGGGTACTTCACGGAGTCGCCGAACGGTCTCGGCACCGACTACGGCCTGCACCTGGCCGTCAGCACGGACTCCCTCAGCTGGACGCCGCTGAACCAGAACAACCCCGTCGTCACCCCCACCGCCGGCGCCGGCGGCCTGCGCGACCCGTTCATCATGCGCAAGCGCGAGGGCGGCTTCATCGTGCTGGCCACGGACCTCAAGGGCACCGACTGGGGGTACAACAGCCAGACCATCCACGTGTGGGACTCCGCCGACCTGCGCACCTTCACCAACTACCGCCGCCCCCACCTGCACGACATGGTCACCCACAGCTGGGCCCCGGAAGCCTTCTGGGACGCGGGCCGCGGCCAGTACGCCATCCTCTACTCGGCCGTGAACTCCACCGGCCACAACGTCCTGATGGTGAACTACACCAGCGACTTCACGACCGTCTCCGCCCCCCAGGTCTTCTTCGACCCCGGCTACGACGTCATCGACGGCGACATGGCGGTGGGCGTGAACGGCGTCAACTACCTGTACTTCAAGAGCAGCAGCACCGGCGGCCTGGTCGGCGCCCGCTCCACCTCACTGAACCCGGGCAGCTTCACACCGTTCAGCACGTCGGTCGCCCACGGGGGGACGGAGGCGCCCACCCTCGTGAAGTCCCTGACCTCGAACACCTGGTACCTATGGGGCGACACCTACACCCCCAACGGCGTCTTCTACGCCTGGCGGACCACCGACCTCGCGGCCGGCACCTGGACCCCGGTGGACCAGAAGCTGTACACCCACCCGGTCAACGCCAAGCACTGCACCATCGCCCCGATCACCGCCACCGAGCACACCAACCTGCTGGCCCGCTGGGGCGCCCCCGCCTGGAACCGGCTGAAGTCGTACAACTACCCGGCCCGTTACGTCCGTCACGCCGACTACCTGGCACGGATCGACACCTACCCCTTCGACCCGTACACCGACGCGCAGTGGAAGCTGGTCCCCGGGCTGGCCGACTCCTCCGGCGTCTCCTTCCAGTCGGTCAGCCACCCCACCCGCTACCTGCGCCACTACGACTACGTGCTCCGCCTCGACGCGAACGACGGCACCGGCACCTTCGCCCAGGACGCCACCTTCCACCGGGTCGCCGGCCTGGCCGACGCCTCCTGGTCCTCCTTCCGCTCCCACAACAACCCCACCCGGTACATCCGCCACTCCGGCTACGCCCTGCGCGTCGACCCGGTCGGCACGGCCACGGACCGCGCCGACGCCACGTTCTCGGTGGGCCACTGACCCCACGCGCGGCACACGGGTCACGCACCGGTCGTCGCACGGACGAGGGACGCGGTGAACGGGTGGGCCGGGCTGGTCAGGACCACTTCGGTCGGCCCCTGTTCGACGAGTTCGCCCGCGTCCAGGACGGCGACGCGGTGGGCCAGGGCGGCCGTGTCCAGGTCGTGGGTGATCAGGACCAGGGACAGGTCGCCGTGGCCTCGGACCAGTGCGGTGAGCGCGTCGAGGATGCCCCGGCGGGTGAGCGTGTCGAGGCCGGAGGTGATCTCGTCGCAGACCAGGACGCGGGGGCGGGCGAGCAGGGCGCGGGCCAGGGCGGCGCGCTGGAGTTCGCCGCCGGAGAGCCGGCCGGGGCGGCGGTGGGCCAGGTCCTCCGGGATCCCGAGGCCGGCCAGGGTGGCCAGCGCCTCCCGGGCCGCCGTCTCCGGGTCGGTGCCGCGCAGGCGGACCGCGGTGCGGGCGACCTGCCGCACGACGGGGCGGTGTTCGTCGAAGGCGGCGTGCGCGTCCTGGAAGACGTACTGCACGGCCGCGAGCTGTGCGCGGCCGCGGTCGCGCAGGCTTCGCGGCAGCGGCGTGCCGTCCAGCAGGATCTCGCCGTCGTGGTCCCGGTGGAGGCCGGCGAGGCAGCGGGCCAGGGTGGTCTTGCCGCTGCCGGACCGGCCGACGACGGCGAGCGACCGGCCCGGGTACAGGTCGAGTTCGGGGGCGCGCAGGACGACGGCCGTGCCGCGGGCGCCGTCGCGGTGGCGGGCGGTCAGACCGCGCACCCGCAGGACGGGCGGCCCGGTGTCGCCGGCCGGGGAGCCGGGCAGCGGTGACTCCGTCCGGTCGCCGAGCGGTTCGCGTACCCGTGGTGCCGACGGCCCGGTGTCGCCGGCCGGGTCCTCCGGGCCCGTCGACTCCCCACGTCCGCCCAGCAGTTCGCGGGTCCACTCGTGCCGGGGCGAGAGCAGGACCTGCCGGGCCGGGCCCGACTCGACGACCCGGCCCGCCCGCAGGACCACCACCTCGTCGGCGAGCGCGCGCACCACGTCCAGGTCGTGGCTGAGCAGCACCACCGCGATGCCGCGGGCGGCGACCGCCGTGAGCTGCTCGACGATGCGGCTCTTGGTCAGGGCGTCCTGGCCCGTGGTGGGCTCGTCGGCGACGACGACGCGCGCGCCGAGCAGCAGTGCCTGGGCGAGGACGACGCGTTGCTGCTGGCCGCCGGAGAGCTGGTGCGGGTAGCGGCGCACCAGGGTTTCGCCGTCCGGGAGCTGGGCCTCCGCCAGGGCGTGCAGGACGCGGTCGCGGGCCGCCGCCCGGCGTTGCCGCACCGGCAGCCGGCGCACCTGGGCGCGGGCGATGTCGGTCAGCAGCGCGGAGACCCGGCGGGCGGGGTTGAGGGCCGCCGCCGGATGCTGGGGGACGTAGCCGACGAGGCCGTCGGCGGCCACCCGCACGTCGCCGGTGACCTGGGCGCCCGCCGGGTACTCGCCGAGCAGGGCGAGGCCGGTGGTGGTCTTGCCGCTGCCGGACGCGCCGATCAGTGCCGTGACCCTGCCGGGCAGGACCCGCAGGCTCACTCCGTCGACGATCGCCCGCCCGTCGACGACGACGCGCAGGCCGCGGACCTCGGCGACGGGATCCCCGCCGGTGCCCGCGTCGGCGTGCGCACCGGCATCCCCACCGGTGTCCCCGCTGGTGTCCCCGTCGGTGTCCATGTCGGCGTGCGCGCCGGCATCCCCACCGGTGTCCCCGCCGGTGTCCGCGTCGGTGTCCGCGTCGGCGTGCGCACCGACATGCCTGCCGGTGTCCATGTCGGCGTGCGCACCGGCATCCCCACCGGTGTCCGCGGAGGCACGCACGTCGGTGTCTCCGCCGGCATCCACGCCGGCCTCCCCGCCGGTGCCCTTCTCGTACTCGTGCTTCACGGGCGTGCTTCCTTCTCTGTGCGGCGCGGGCCCCGGCGCCCGCCCTCGTCCAGCGCGGCGTCGAAGAGGAGGTTCGTCCCCGTCGTCAGCGCCACGATCAGCACGGCGGGGACGACCACGGCCCACGGCTGGACGAACAGCCCCGTCCGGTTGCGGTCGACCATGACCGCCCAGTCGGCGGCGTCGGGCGCCACGCCGACACCGAGGAACGCGGCGGTGGCGACCAGGTAGAGCACGCCGGTCAGCCGGGTGCCGGCGTCGGCGGCCAGGGTGCGCAGCATGGAGCGGCCGACGTAGCCGACGGCCATCCGCCACCACGTCTCGCCCTGCATGCGCAGCGCCTCGACCGCGGGCCGGGCGGCGGCCTCGGCGGCGGCGGCACGCACCAGCCGGGCCGCGTCGGGCACGTTGGCCAGGGCGACCAGCAGGGCGAGACCGACGGCGCCCGGCGAGAACACCGTGGCGGCCAGCAGGATCAGCAGCAGCGACGGGACGGCGAGCAGCACGTCCAGGGGCCGCATCAGCAGCTCCTCCAGCAGACGGTGCCGGGTGAGCGCGCTGATCAGCCCGACCGGGAGGGCGACCAGATAGGCCAGGGCGGTCGCGGCGAGCGCGGTCAGCACCACCGGCCGCCCGCCGTGCAGCACCTGCCGCCACACGTCCCGGCCCACGAAGTCGGTGCCGAGCCAGTGGCCGTCGCCCAGTGTGAACGACGCGGACCGCGGCCCCGGATCGCCCGCGAACACCGGGCCGAGCAGGGCGAGGAGGAGGGGTACGGCGACGATCGTGAGGCCGAGGGCGAAGCGGCCCGTGCGCGGGGCGCTCACGCGGCCACCCCCGCCCGGGGCGCGAGCCGGTGGGCGACCAGGTCGGCGCCCAGGTTCAGTACGACGGTCAGGACGCCGAACACCACCGCCAGCCCCTGGACGACGGGCACGTCGCGTTCGGCGACGGCGCCCAGCAGTACGGTGCCGAGCCCGGGGATCACATACAGGGCCTCCACGACGATGACACCGCACAGCAGCCAGTCGACGGTGCGGGCGAGCTGCTGGGCGGCGGGAGCCAGGGCGCCCGGCAGCGCGTGCGTGTACCGGATGCGGGCGCCGGACACGCCGTAGCGGCGGGCCTGCGCCACGTACGGGGAGGCGAGCGCGTCGATCATGCCCGCGCGCACCAGCCGTACCAGCGAGCACACCGGCCGTGACAGCAGCACCAGCACGGGCAGGACCAGCGCGGCCGGGTGGGCGAGCAGGTCGGTGCCGTAGCCGACGGCGGTCGGCGGCAGCCAGCCGAGGCGCAGGGCGAACACGGTCACCAGCAGCACCCCGAGGGCGAACTCGGGGACGGCGTACACGGCGAGCGTCACGGAGCTGATCAGCCGGTCGGCCGGCCGGCCCGCGTACCGGGCGGCCAGCACCCCGAGCCCGAAGCCGGCCGGGACGAGCAGCACCACGGTCAGCGAGGCCAGCAGCAGGGTGGGGCCGAAGCCGTCGGCGAGGTACTGGCTCACCGGACGGCCGGAGACCAGGGAGGTGCCGAGGTCGCCGTGGAGCAGCCCGGTCGCCCAGTCGGCCAGCCGCTCCCACGCCGGCCGGTCGAGCTCCATCGCCTCCCGGATGGCCGCGATCCGGGCCGGGTCGGGCTGGTCGCCGGCGAGGGCGACCGCGGCGTCGCCCGGCAGCGCCTCGGTGAGCGCGAAGACCAGCAGCACCACGGCCACGGTCTGCAGCGCGCCGAGGAACAGCCGCCGGACGACGAAGGAGCGCAGTCCGCTCACGCGAGCCACACCGTGTCGAAGCGGGCCCAGTCGAGGGTGTTGGCGGGCGCCTTGGTGTCGACGCCCTTGACGGTGCGGGCGGTGCCGATGATCCAGTCGGCGAATCCCCAGATCAGGAAGCCGCCCTCGGCGTACAGGCGGCGCTGCATGCGCTCGTAGACGGCGGCGCGCTCCGTCTTGTCGCGGGTGGACTGCGCCTGCTGGTACAGCGCGTCGAAGTCCTTGTGCCGCCACTTGGTGGCGTTGGTGGTCGAGTCGGTGAGCAGCCGCTGGGAGATGTGCGCCTCGATGGGCATGGCGCCGGAGCGGTAGCAGCACAGGGCGCCGTTGTCGAGGATGTCGCTCCAGTAGGAGTCCTTGCTGCCCATCCTCACCTCGACGGTGACCCCGGCCTTCTTCGCCTGGTCGCGGAAGATGCTGGCGGCCTCGGTGAACCCGGCGGCGACGGCGGAGGTGTCCAGGGTCACCTTCAGGTCCTCGGCGCCGGCCTGCTTCAGCAGGGCACGCGCCCTGTCGAGGTCCTGTTCGCGCTGGGGCAGACCGTCGGCGTAGTACTCGTAGCCCTTGCCGAACAGGTCGTTGCCGACCTCGCCCGCGCCGGACAGCGCGCCGTCGACGAGTTCCCGCCGGTCGGCGATGAGGAAGAACGCCTGGCGCACCCGCTCGTCGTCGAAGGGCGGCCGGTCGGTCTTCATGCAGAACGCCTGCATGGCGCTGCCCCGCAGCCGCACGATCTCGATCCGCCCCTGGTCCTCGTGGGCGCGGGCGGTGGCGGGGTTGAGCTCGTGGGCGTACTCGACCTGCCCGCCGAGCAGCGCGTTGACCCGGGCCGACTCCTCGTTCGCCACGACGAACTCGATCTCGTCGAGGTGCGGGGCGCCCTCCCAGTAGTCGTCGTAGCGGCGGAAGACCGCCGAACGGCCCGGCGTGAACGACACGAAGCGGAACGGACCCGAGCCGACCGGCTGCTCGTCGAACCCGGTGGCGTTCTCGGGCACGATGTACGCGCCGAACGCGGCCAGGATGTTGGGGAATTCGGCCGTGGGCCGCTTCAGCACGAACTCGATCGCGCGTTCGCCGGTGGCGCGGCTGGCGTCGAGGTCGATGGGCTCCAGGGACGCCTTGGCGCGGAACGCCTGCTTCGGGTCGGCGATACGGCGGTAGCTGTAGAGGACGTCCTCGGCGGTGACCGGTCTGCCGTCGTGGAAGGTGGCCTCGCGCAGGGTGACCCGCCACCGGTCCAGCGACTTGTCGGCCTCCCACTTCTCGGCGAGGCGGGGCTGGGCGGAGAGGTCGGCGCCGTAGTCGGCGAGCTTGTCGAACAGGGCCTTGGCGCGGGCGACGTCGGCGAACAGGTTGGCGAGGTGCGGGTCGAGGGTCTCGCTCGCGCCGCCGCCCGCGAACGCGGCGCGCAGCCGCCCGCCCTTCTTCGGCGAGCCGTCGCCCTTGCCCTCGCCGCCACCGGAACCGGAGCCGCCGCCGCAGCCGGCCAGGGTGAGCGCGCCGAGACCGGTCGCGGCGAGGAAGCCGCGGCGGCGCAGCTCCGGGAAGCGGTCCGGGGAGGGGAGGGGGCGAGTGGATTCGTCGTGCATGTGCGCTTCCTTCAGGGTGTGATCGTGCCGGTGGGCGGCTTGGTCGAGCGGGCCACCACGTGCAGCCGGTCGGCGTCGGTGGTCCGGCCGGGGAGCAGGCCCTCGTGCCACGGCGGCTCGGTGCGCGGGCCCGGTCCGTCGTGGAGTTCCAGGACCTCGAAACCGTGCGCGGCCAGCAGGTGGCGCAGCTCCTGCGGGAACAGCAGCCGCCACGCGGACCGCTGCTCGACGGGCTCCGACCCGTCGTCCGCGGTCCACACGCGCCGGCGGCGCAGCAACTGCTCCGTACGGTCCACCGTGAGGGTGGTGACGGACCGGTGGACGGTGCCCCGCCAGGTGAACTCGTTGCTCCTGGGCGTGTCGAGGAGGTCGGTGCGGCCGAGGAAGTACGCGCCGTTGCGCATCTCCGCGACGAGCAGGCCCCCCGGGGCCAGGGCGCGGCGGCAGGAGGACAGGAAGCCGTCGAGCTGCTCGTTGGTGTGGCAGTACAGCAGGGCGCTGTCCAGGCACACCACGGCGTCGAACGCCCCCTGCCCCAGGTCGAATCCGTGCAGGTCGGCACGGACGTACTCGGGTCCGGGATGGTGGTCGCGGGCGTGGGCGAGCATCGCCCCGGAGAGGTCCGCGCCGGTCACCTCGCGCCCCGCGCCGTGCAGATGGGCGGCGTCGCGGCCGGTGCCGCAGCCCAGGTCCAGCACGCGCCTCCCGGCGCCGTGCCGACGCAGGCAGTCCTCCGTCCAGCGCCCGGCCAGCCGGTCGGGGTCGGGGAAACGGGCCTCGTACAGCGCGGGGTTGTCGGTGAGCAGGTTGTGCACCGTGGAGGTCATGCCGGGGTCCTTCCTCGGGCGGTCGCGGGTACGGCGGGTGCCGGCGGCGCGGGCAGCGACCCCAGCCGGCGCAGCCGGACGACGCCGAGCGCGGAGGCGAGCCCGGCCAGCGCGCAGCACGTCCACGGCAGCCACGCGGCGTCGCCGTGCCGCCCGGCGTCCATGGCCCAGCCGACGACGGTGTTGCCGACCGCGGCGGCGACGCCCGAGACGACGTAGAAGACGCCGAAGTACGTGCCGGTCAGTCCGGAGCGGCCGAAGGCGGGGATCATGTCCATCACGAACGGCTGGGCGGCCATCAGCCCGAGGTACAGCAGCAGGGCGCCGGCCAGCACGGGCAGCACCCGCAGCGTCGCGTCGGCCACGCCGTCCGGGCCGCCGGACGCCGTGGCGGCCAGGGCGGGCGGCAGGAAGGCCAGCGCCATGAGGCCCAGCCCCGCCGCGATCCAACGGGCCCGGTCCCCGCGCTGTTTGAGCGCGCGGGTGAGGCGCAGCTGGAACATGAGGTTGGCGAGGGCGCCGACGAGGAAGACGAGACCGGCGGAGCCGTCCCAGCCGGTGGCCCGCCGGGCGCCGTCGGGCAGCAGCAGGTACAGCTGGCTCTCCAGGGTGAACAGGCCGGCCATGGCGAGCGAGAAGGCCAGGAAGGCCCGGTTGCCGAGCACTTCCCGCCAGTCGGCGAGCACGCCGCCCCCGCTCGGCTCGACCTGCCGGGCGGGCAGCACCAGGGCCTGCGCGACCGTCAGGACCGCGAAGATCCCGGCGGCGGTCAGCGCCGACGTGCGGAAGTCCACGAGCAGCAGCGCGCTGCCCAGCAGCGGCCCGATCAGCGCGCCGGTGGTGGCGAACACGTTGAACAGGGCGAACGCCTCGGCCCTGCGCTCCTCGGCCTCCTGCGCGAGGTAGGCCCGGACGGCGGGGTTGAACAGCGCCCCCGCGAACCCGCTGAGGACGGACGCGGCGAGCAGGACGGCCACGTGGTCGCCGAGCGCGAACAGCGCGAAGCCCGCGGTGCGCAGGGCACAGCCGGCAATGATCACGCCCCGCGCGCCGAGCCGGTCGGCGGCGGAGCCGCCGATGACGAACAGGCCCTGCTGGCTGAGGTTCCTCACCCCGAGGACGACGCCGACGACGGCGGCCGACATGCCCAGGTTCTCGGTGAGGTGGGTGGCGAGGTAGGGGATGAGGAGGTAGAAGCCGGTGTTGACGCCGAGCTGGTTGACCAGCAGGAGCTGAACCGCGAGCGGGAAGCGGCGTATCTCATGCCAGGTCTTCACGGCGCCCCTCCCGCGGTAAGACGCCCAGTCCGGGCAGGCCGCTCGCCCGTACCCGGCCGTCCTCGCCGCCGATGCCGGCCCACGGGTCGCGGGCGAGCAGCAGGTGCCCGTCCAGGTCGGCCCAGCGGGCCCGGTCGGCGAGGTGCACGGCGGGCGCGAGCCCGAGGCTGCTGGCGGCCAGGCAGCCCAGCATCAGCTCCGTGCCGCTGCCGTCGATCAGCTCCGCGATGCGCAGGGCCGCGTGCACCCCGCCGCACTTGGCGAGCTTCACGTTGACGCCGTGGACCCGCCCGGCCAGGCGGCGCACGTCCTCCAGGTCCACGGCGTCCTCGTCGGCCACGACCGGCAGCGGTGAGCGCTCGGCCAGCGCCGCCAGGGCCTCCGGATCACCGGGGGCGAGGGGCTGTTCGACGGCCTCGACGCCGAGTTCGGCGAACCGGGGCAGCAGCGCCCGCGCCTGCCCCGCGGTCCAGGCGCCGTTGGGGTCGAGGAGCAGCCGGGCGCGGGGCGCGGCGTCCCGGACGGCCCGTACCCGCTCGACGTCCTCCTCGGGATCGGCCGCCCCCGCCTTGACCTTGAGCACCTCGAAGCCGCCGGCCGTCAGGGAGCGGGCCTGCGCCGCCGCGTGCGCGGGGGAGGTGATGCCGATGGTGCGGGCGGTGGCCGCCTCGGGGGTCTTTGGGGTGCCCAGGAGCCGGTGGACGGGACTGTCCGCGCGCTTGCCGACGAGGTCCAGCAGGGCCGCCCCGACGGCGCCGGTCACGGCCGGGGGAGTGCCGGCGGCCGTCAACCCGCCGGTGCGGAGCGCCTCCAGGGCGCTCTCGGGGTCGGGGAAGCGGGCCAGGTCCGCGCCCACGGCGGTGAAGTGGCGGCCGAGGCTCTCGGCGTCGAGCCGGTAGTAGACGCTGCTGACGGCCTCGCCGTGGCCGGTCACGCCCTCGTGCTCGACGCTCAGCCACACGGCGTCACGGGCGGACATCGTCGAGCGGGATATGCGCAGCGGCTCGGCGAGTTCGAGGCGCACGGTGCGCAGGCCGGTCCTCACCGGTCCCCCTCCGGACGTGCGAGCGGGTCGGCGACGCGGGTGCACCGCGCCCAGCCGGTGGCCTCGGCCGCGTACGGGTGCGGGATCTGCACGGGGCGGGTGGCCGCCGCGGCCGGGTCCACGCCGTGGGCGGCGGTGAAGTCGTCGTCGTAGACGGTGCCGAGGTAGCGGTGCGGCCCGTCGGGGAAGACGGTGGCGACGACCGCGCCGGGATGGACCCGGGCCGCCCAGGCGGCGACGCGGGCGACCGCGCCGGTGCTCCAGCCGCCGCTGACGAAGCTGCCCCGGGCCAGCCGGCGACAGCTGTCCACGGCCTCGGCGGGGCCCACCCAGTGCACCTCGTCGAAGGCGTCGTAGGCGACGTTGCGCGGATGGATGCTGCTGCCCAGGCCGCGCATCAGCCGGGGCCGGGCGGGCTGGCCGAAGATGGTGGAGCCGGTGGAGTCGACGCCGATCAGCCGCAGCGCGGGCCAGTGCCGGCGCAGCGGCCCGATCACGCCGGCACTGTGCCCGCCGGTGCCCACGCTGCACACCAGGACGTCCACGTGGTCCAGCCGGTCGGCCAGTTCGGCGGCCAGCGAGGCGTAACCGGCGGTGTTGTCCGGGTTGTTGTACTGGTCGGGCCAGTACGCGCCGGGCAGCACGGCGAGCAGTTCGCGCAGCCGGGCGAGGCGCGCGGCCTGCCAGCCGCCCTGCGGAGCGGGCCGGTCCACGATCTCCAGCCGCACCCCGTACGAGCGCAGTAACTGCCGCATGGAAGTTTCCAGTTCGCTGTCGCAGACCAGTACGACGGGATGGCCGAGGGCCTGTCCGGCGAAGGCGAGCCCGATGCCGAGGGTGCCGGAGGTGGACTCCACCACCGGGGCGCCGGGCCGCAGTTCACCGCGCTCACGGGCGCCCATCAGCATCGAGACGGCGGCCCGCGCCTTCATCCCGCCCGCGGCGAGCCCTTCGAGCTTGGCCCAGAAGCCGGGGTGCGGTCCGGGCAGCCCGGTGGTGATGCGGACGACGGGGGTGCCGCCGAGCAGCGCGAGCAGTTCCGGGCGGGCGGCGGGCCGTGCGGCGGCGGTGGTCACCGGGTGCCTCCCGGACGGCCGGCGCGATAGCGGTGGACGGTGCCGGGGCCGCCGTCCAGCCAGAAGAAGGGGTACGGCTCCGCGCACACCGCGCTCACCCCGTGCCCCAGGAAACGCGGGAGGACGGCGCTGCCGGTCTGGGCGAACATCACCAGCTGCTTGTCCTGCCGCAGCGCGTGCTCCCGCAGCGGTTCGAAGGTCCCGTTGCCCAGTGTCATCCCGGACACGAGCAGCGCGTCACAGCCGCCGGCCGCGGCGAGGGCGTCGGTGACGACCGGCTCGCCCCACTCGGTGACCCCGCCCTTGAGGTCGCACGGCACATAGCCGATCCCTCGTGAACGCAGCGCCTCCAGCAGGGAGTTGACCACACCGACGACCAGCACCGTCGCCCCGGGCGGCAGGTCGAGCAGCTCGGCCACGGCCCGCGCCCGGGCTCGGGACCGCTCCAGCGACGTACCGGCGGGCAGGGCGACGGGCTCCGCCCCGTGGTCCGGGGTGTGCGGGGTGACGTGCATCAGGTACGCGTCGAGCGCGGCGACCCGCACCGGCTGCAGCGGATGCTCCAGCAGGCGGGCCACGTCCGTGCCGACGCACTCCTCCACCGCGCTGTCGGGCAGTGCGCCGGGCTCGACCGCGCAACTGCCGACGGCCTCGGCCAGCCGCAGGCTGAGCACCTCGTTGCGGTAACCGGTGCCGCGTCCTTCGTGCCGTACGGCCTGCCGGGTGGTGAAGGCCACGGAGATCCGCAGACCGGCCGGATCCGGGCCGAGTCCGCCGGCGCGGGCGAGGGCGAGGAGCGCGGGGTACGTCGCCGCGCGGGCGGACGCCGGGGCGGCGGGGCTCATCGGACCACCAGCCCGGACCGCAGCTCGCCGAGCAGCGACTCGACCCGGGCGCGGGCGCCGGCGCCGGCCGGGTCACCCGCCATCACGTGGCCCAGGTACTCGTTGTTGCTGCCCGCCGCCTTCACCTGCCGCCCCGGCTCCGCGAGTTGCACCTCCAGCACGTCCGGCGCGCTCCGCACGGGTCCGGCGTCCAGCGCTTCGAGCGTGCCGGCCGCCTGCGGCACGAGGAAGCCGATGGCGGCGCTGCGCAGTCCGGTGTCCGTGCGCCGCAGGTCGGGGGCGCGGCCCAGACAGACGTCCACGAAGGCCGCGGCGAGGTCGATGCCGGTGACATGCCGTATCAGCTCGGTGATGCGGTTCCCGGCGGGCCGCGGGTTGACCTCGACCACGCGCGGCCCGGCGGAGGTCAGCTTGATCTCGGTGTGCGCCACCACACCGTCCGTCAGCCCGAGCGCCTCGAGCGCGCCGAGCGCGGTCCGCTCGGCGGCCTCGGCGTCCGCGGGGGACAGGGCGGCGGGGAACATGTGACCGGTCTCGATGAACGCGGGCGCTCCGCCGACGCTCTTGTCGGTCACGCCGATGACGTGGACCGCGCCCGCGTGCGACACCGTCTCGACGCTCACCTCCGGGCCGTCCAGGAGCTCCTCGAGCAGCACGACGGGCGCCCGCCGCTGCCCGCGCGCGTTGACCGGGAAGTCGGCCAGCGCCTTGACGGCGGCGGCGAGCTGCTCCTCGTCGTCCACCCGTCGTACGTACATGCCGGCGCACAGGTCGACGGGCTTGACCACCAGCGGGTAGCCGATCTCCTGCGCCGCACGGGTGAGTTCGGCCCATTCCTCGTGCACCGCGAACCGCGGTCCGGGCACCCCGGCCCCGGCCAGCACCCGGCGGGTGGCGTCCTTGCGGCAGGCGTTCTCGACCGCCTCGGGAGCCGGTCCGGGCAGCCCGAGCCGGGCGGCCGTCCGCGCCACCGTCGGCAGGTAGTAGTCGCAGGAGGTGACCACCGCGTCGAAGCCGAACACGGCGTGCAGCCGCTCCACCCGGGGCAGCAGGGTCTCGGTGTCGTTGGTGTCCGCGGTGATCACGTTGCGCGCCCCGAGCAGCGGGTGCGCCGCGCCCTCGGGCGCCGAGCGCAGGTAGTGGTGCAGATCGCGGGTGAGGAACGTGAACTCGTGTCCGCTCTCCCGGATCGCCCGCGGCAGCAGCCTGCTCATCGATCCGACCCAGCTCTCGACCACCAGCAGATGAGCCACGGCTCCCCTTTTCGTGTCGTCGCGTACGGCACGGCCCCGACGCCGGAGCCGCGACGGGCGCCACGATATCGGTAATCATTTTCATTGTCAGGTACTGTGAGGGCCCCGATACGGAAGGATCTCGCGATGAGTCGGACCGCACCCGCCGGTTACACCGTGCGTCCCGCCACCCCCGCGGACACCGACGGCGCCCGCACCGTCATGCTCGACACGTTCTACAAGGAGTTCGGGTACGGATACGTGCCCCGCTGGCACCGGGACGTCACGGACCTCGAGGGCACCTACCTCGACGACCCCCGCCACGTCCTGCTCGTGGCCCTCCACGACGGCGAGGTGGTCGCCACCACCGGCGTGCACTCCCGGGGCCCGGCCCATCCGCCGCACCCCCGCTGGCTGGCCGAACGCTATCCGTCCGGCACCACCGCCCAACTGGCCCGTGTCTACGTGCGCCCGGAGCACCGGCGCCGCGGCCTCGCGCGCACGCTGGTCGAGGCGGCGTGCGACTTCGTCGCGGGCACCCCCGGCTACGAGTGCATCTACCTGCACACCAACGTGGACGTCGAGGGCGCGGAGGCCTTCTGGCGCAGCACGGCCAAGGAGATCTTCGACGCCCGCACCACCGGCGAACACGGTCCGGGCGTCTCCACGGTCCACTTCGAGATCCCGTTCTGAGCGGACGGACCGCGGCCCGGCCTGCCGTGCCGGTCGGATCAGTGGCCGAGGTGGCACGCCGAGGCGTGGGACGCGGCCTCGTCGGCGGCCGTGCGGGAGGCCGAGGCGTGGACGGCGGCGAGCAGACGGGCGTGGTCGCCGGACGCGGCCGGGGCGCAGGCGGCGCGGTCCGGCGGCAGCAGCCGGGTCAGGTCCGAGTACAGCGTGATCAGCACCTCGTTGTGGGAGGCGGACACGAGCGCCCGGTGGAAGGCGGCGCCGGCGCCCAGTGACCCGTCCAGGTGCCGCAGGTCCTCCTCCGTCCGGTGCAGGGCGGCCAGCCTCGCCGCGGCCACCTCCAGGGCGTCGCGTACGTCGATGACGTCACGCTGTCCGACGGCGGCGAAGCGGCGCCGCATCACCCCCTCCAGCTCGCTGGTCGCCAGGACGTAGGTGCCCGAACCGTGGCGGATGTCCAGGAGGCCGTTGTGGGCGAGCGCCCGCACGGCCTCCCGGACGGTGTTGCGGGCCACCCCGAGCTGCTGGACCAGTTCCGGCTCGGTCGGGATGCGGGAGCCCACCGGCCACGCCCCCGAGGTGATCTGCCGGCGCAGCCGGACGACCACCTGGTCGAACAGGCCGGCGGGGCGCGGCACCGGACGCAGCACCACCTACCGGTCCTTCGCGCCGGCGACGGTCCAGGTGTCGCCGCCGGTGAGGAGGGTGGCGAGGTCGCCCTTGCCGTGCTGCTGGACGGCGGTGTCGAGCTGGTCGGCCATGAGGGTGTCGTAGACGGGCCGGTCGACGGAGCGGAAGACGCCGATGGGGGTGTGGTGCAGGGTGTCGGGGTCGGCGAGCCGGGAGAGGGCGAAGGCGGTGGTGGGGGAGGCGGCGTGGGCGTCGTGGACGAGGACGTCGGCCGCGTTGTCCGCGGTCACGGTGACCACCCGCAGGTCGCCGGTGGCCCGGTCCCGGACGACGCCCTTGGCGCCGTCGGTGCCGAAGCGGATCGGCTGCCCGTGTTCCAGGCGGATCACGGCCTCCTGGGCCTGCTGGCGGTCCTTGAGGACGTCGAAGGCGCCGTCGTTGAAGATGTTGCAGTTCTGGTAGATCTCCACCAGGGCGGTGCCGGGGTGGTCGGCGGCCTGGCGCAGCACCTCGGTGAGGTGCTTGCGGTCGGAGTCGACGGTGCGGGCGACGAAGGACGCCTCCGCGCCGATCGCGAGCGAGACCGGGTTGAAGGGGGCGTCCAGGGAGCCCATCGGGGTGGATTTGGTGATCTTGCCGAGTTCGGAGGTCGGGCTGTACTGGCCCTTGGTGAGGCCGTAGATGCGGTTGTTGAAGAGCAGGATCTTGAGGTTGACGTT
>NZ_JBIAZD010000011.1:0-269195 GCF_042898795.1 Streptomyces sp. NPDC000348 | reverse complement strand
AAACGCCCGGTTACATTCCGAACCCGGAAGCTAAGCCTTACAGCGCCGATGGTACTGCAGGGGGGACCCTGTGGGAGAGTAGGACGCCGCCGAACAATTTGTGGGAAAACCCCGTACCGTTACCGGTGCGGGGTTTTCTGCGTTTCAGGACGGTTCCACCAGTTTCGTGTCGTACGCCAGGATCACCGCCTGGATGCGGTCCCGTGAGCCGGTCTTCGCGAGGATCCGGCCCACGTGGGTCTTCACCGTGGATTCGGCCAGGTGCAGGCGGGCGGCGATCTCGGCGTTCGTCCAGCCCTTTCCGATGACCGTGAGGATCTCGCGTTCCCGCTCGGTGAGGGCGGACAGGCGTGCGTCGGCGGAGGGAACGTCCACGGTGCCGTCGCCGGTCGGCAGGTGCTGGGCGTAGGCGTCGAGGAGGCGGCGGGTCAGACCGGGGGCGACGACCGCGTCCCCGCCCGCCACGGAGCGGATGCCGAAGAGGAGTTCCTCCGGCTGGGCGTCCTTGACGAGGAAGCCGGAGGCGCCCGCGCGGAGGCCGGCGTAGGCGTACTCGTCCAGGTCGAACGTCGTCAGGATGAGGACGCGGGTGCGGTCGCCGGTGGCGACGATGCGGCGGGTCGCCTCGATGCCGTCCAGGCCGGGCATGCGGATGTCCATCAGGACCACGTCGGGGTGCAGCTCCGCCGTCATGCGGATCGCTTCGGCGCCGTTCGCCGCCTCGCCCAGGACGGTGAGGTCGTCCTGGCTCTCCAGGAGCATGCGGAAGCCGAAGCGCTGGAGGGGCTGGTCGTCGGCGATGAGGACGGTGGTCACTGCGGGGATTCCTCCGGAAGGTGCAGACGGACGCGCCAGCCCTGCTCGGGCCGCGGTCGGGGGCCGGCCTCAAGTGTGCCGCCGTACAGGGCGGTTCGTTCACGCATGCCGGGGAGGCCGCGGCCGTCGGCGGGGGCGGTCGTCGTCGGGTTTCCCGTGTCGGTGACGGTGACCGTGACGGCGCCCTTGTCGCCGTAGCCGATGGAGATCTCCGAGGTCGCACCGGGACCGGCGTGCTTGAGGGTGTTGGTGAGGGCTTCCTGGATGACGCGGTAGACGGTGAGCTGGCGGCCCGGGGGAAGGGCGGCCCGGCCCTCGACGGTGGTGTGGACGGGCAGCCCCGCGCTGCGGACGCCGTTGATCAGCTGGTCCAGGTCGGCGAGGGCCGGCTGGGGGGCCAGGTCCGCGGGACGGGCCGCTGTCCCCTCGTCCCTCAGGACGTCCAGGAGGCGGCGTAGTTCGCCGAGGGCCTGGCGGCTGGTGGTGGAGATGGCGTCCAGGGCCTGGGCGGCGCGTTCCGGGGACTTGCCGGCCGCGTACTTGCCGCCGTCGGCGAGGCCCGTGATGACGGAGAGGTTGTGGCCGATGATGTCGTGCATCTCGCGGGCGATGCGGGCGCGTTCGGCGGCGGCGGCGAGTTGGGCCTGCTGGTCGCGCTCGACCTCCAGGCGGCGGGCGCGGTCCTCCAGGGCCTCGGTGTAGCTCTGGCGGGTGCGGACCGTGATGCCGATGAGGACGGCCACGAGGACGGACGTCAGCTGGGAGCCGATCTGCTGGCTCCACTCGCCCTCGCCGTAGCGGGCCGCGGAGACCGCCACGGGGACGAGCACCAGGGCCGGGGCCCACCACAGATGGCGCAGGGGCAGGCGCAGGGTGATGTGGTAGATGACGACGAGCTGGAGCAGCGCCGCCTGGAGCGTGACGCCGGACCAGGCGTTGACCAGGGCGAACGGGGCCATGACGAGCAGCACCGCCGCGGGGTGGGTGCGGCGCCGCAGGAGGGGGAGGGACAGACCCAGGCTCAGGGCGAGGAGGAGCCAGCCGGGGGCGTCCGGGTTGTGGGTGACGTTGCGCCAGCCGTCGCCGGTGTAGTCGACGAGGGCGGCCATCACCCAGAAGCCGGTGAAGTGCAGGTCCCACAGCAGCGGGTGGCGCCGGTCGAAGGCGCGCACCCACTGGTTGGCGCGTTGCAGGTACGGGGTGAGGGGTTCGGCCGTCCGTATCCCCGTCGGTGGAGCATCCTGGTGGTCCGTCACGGGGTCCATGGTCGTGGGCGTGTCCGCCGGGGGGAACACGGTGGGGCGCACGGGTCAGACGTCCCGGCGGCGCAGGGTGGTCGCGGCCGCGGCGAGGGAGGCCGCCGCCCACAGGGTGAGGGCGAGCAGGGACGTGCCCGGGGAGGCGGTGTCGGCGGCGGTGAGGGACTGCAGGGCCTGGGCGGGGAAGTGGTCGACGGCGTCGTCGACGACGGCGTACGGGAGCATCGCCAGGACCTCCGGCACGATCATGACGAGGCCGATGTACGCGCCGGTGGCGAGGGGTACCGAACGGGTCACGGCGCCGATGCCGAGGGCCGTGACGGCGAGGAGGGTGAGGGCGGCCGCGTTGCCGACGAGGCCGCGCAGGACGCCGGGGTCGCCGAGGGCGGCGGACTGGTCGGTGTCCGTGAGGAAGGCCTGGGCCAGCGGGAAGGTGAGCAGGTTGGTCCACAGGCACAGGGGGAAGGCGACGGCGGCCAGGACGGCGGCCTTGGACCACAGGACGGGCAGGCGGCGCGGTACGGCCGTCATGGTGGCCCGGATCTGGCCGGTGGAGTACTCGCCGGCGGTGGCGAGGATGCCCAGGACGGCCAGGTTGACGGTGGCGAACTGGGTGCCGAGGAGGACGAAGACGACCGTGTCGAGGCCGCCCTCGCCGGTGCCGTCGTAGGCCGCGCTGATGCCGATGCCCATGGCGAGGGTGAGGGCGCTGGTGGCGACGAGGTTGATCCAGGTGGAGCGGAGCGTCCACAGCTTGTGCCATTCGGAGCGCAGGACGTGGGCCGGGGTCACCCGGTGGGGCTGGACGGCGGTGGTCATGCGGCTGTTCCTTCCAGGGCGGCGGGATACTCGACCGCGTCGTGGGTGAGCTCCATGAACGCCTCCTCGAGGGAGGCGGTGTTCGGGGTGAGTTCGAAGAGGGGGATGCCGTGGGCGGCGGCCGTGCGGCCGATGTGCTCGGCGTCGGTGCCGTGCACGGTGAGGGTGCCGGGGGCGTCGGTGGTGACGGTGACTCCGGGCGCGGTGAGACGGCGTACGAGGTCGGCGGCGTCCGGGGTGACGACCTTGACGGTGCCCGCGCCCGAGTGGCGTACGAAGTCGGTGACCGTGGTGTCGGCGAGGAGCCGGCCGCGGCCGATGACGACCAGGTGGTCGGCGGTGAGGGCCGTCTCGCTCATCAGGTGGGAGGAGACCAGGACCGTACGGCCCTCGGCGGCCAGGGACTTGAGGAGGGTGCGGATCCACAGGACGCCCTCGGGGTCGAGGCCGTTGACCGGTTCGTCGAGGATGACCGTGGCCGGGTCGCCGAGGAGCGCGGTGGCGATGCCGAGGCGCTGGCCCATGCCGAGGGAGAAGCCCTTGACCCGGCGGTGGGCCACCTCGGTCAGGCCGGTCAGGCCCAGGACGTGTTCGACGCGGCTTTTCGGGATTCCGTGGGTGAGGGCGAGGGCGCGCAGGTGGTGGAAGGCGGTGCGGCCGGGGTGGACGGAGCGGGCTTCCAGCAGGGCGCCGACCGCGGTGAGGGGTGCGGGGTGGGCGGCGTAGGAGCGGCCGCCGACGGTGGCGCGGCCGCGGGTGGGGGCGTCCAGGCCGAGGATCATCCGCATGGTGGTGGACTTGCCGGCGCCGTTCGGGCCGAGGAAGCCGGTGACGGTGCCGGGGCGGACGGTGAAGGACAGGTCGGTGACGACGGTCCGGTCGCCGTAGCGCTTGGTGAGGTCCTGTGCCGTAATCATGCTTCGATGCTCGGCCGTGCGGGGGCCGCGGGCGTCGGACCGTCGGCCGCATTCCGGGTGGCGGGTGGTACCCCGGTACTACGGCGGCGGCCATGAGCGCCGTGCCCTTCGGGGACGGTGTGATCCGGCCGGTGCGCGCGGCGGAGCGGCGGGGGAGCGGGAGGTGGTCCTCGGGCGCTGACGCGCTTACACCGGCAGTTCGTCGTGGGGCCAGCGGGAGCGGGCCTGCTCGCGGGAGCGGAGCAGCGCCAGGGTGGGCAGGCCGCGGTCCGCGCCGGTGGCGAGCAGGTCCGGGAGCTGGGGGAGCGGGGCCACGGCCGCCACGTCGTCCAGGACGAGGGTGAGTGGTGGGTCGAGCCGACCGGAGGATGACCGTTCGGCCATGCGCCGGCCGTGCTCGACCACGTGTGAGGCGAGGGCCGTCAGCAGGGGCATCGCGCCCGGGCTGCTACGGGGATCCTCGATGGATTCACCCACGACATAAAGCGTGCCCCCTTCGTGGACGAAGGAATCCAAGGCGAGGGCATCATTTCGGTGGGGAGTGCACGCCTCGCGGACGTTGACGGTGGAGAGCGCGGCCAGGGCGCGGGTGGTCAGCTGCTGGGCCATGTCCCGGCGCTCGGGGTGCGCGGTGAGGGCCGCCTCGAGCTCGCCGGCGGCGCCGGGGGCGGCCTTGGGGCTGGTGCGGAGGATGCGTACGGCGTCGTGGACCTGGAGGCCCTGGGACCAGCGGTGGACGTGGCGGATCGTACGGCCGTCGACGGCGGCGGCGTGCACGTAGCTGCGGAGCAGGGTCTCGGCGGTGTCGCTCACCGCCTGGTCGAGGCGGGAGGCGGGACGGACGGGGGCGAGGAGTGCGGCTGCCCTGGCCTTGGCCGTGTCCTTGCCCTCGCAGCCGGCCGTGGGGGACCAGTGCAGGCGGGCCGGGGTGTCGCAGAGGTGGGTGGGGTCGTAGAGGTGGGTGGGGCCGAGTTTGGCGCGGGCGTCCTTGGTGTCGTGCCAGAGGGCGGGGTTGGAGGTGAGGACGAGGACGGGGCCCTCCGCGTCGCGTACGGCCCGGGCCGCGGTGGGGTGGCGGGTGGCCGGGGGGCCGTAGTGGATCCCCATGTCCTCGGAGCGGGGTGGTTCCCATCCGCCCGCCCGTTCGTCCTTGGAGAGGGGGGCGAACGCCGCTTCCTGCGGTGCGGGTGACTGCCGGGGTGCCGGGGTCCGCACCGGCTCCGGTGCGGGCGTCTCCTGCTCGGGTCCTCTCGGGGCCGGTACCTCGTGCGGTTGCGGCGTCGGCCGCGGTTCCCGCTCGGGCAGGTGCTCCGGCTGCCGCTGCGCGGTCCCCGTCGCCCGCTGTGCCCGGCGCCGGGCCCGTACCGCTCTCCAGCGGGCCACCGTGCCCACGGCGAACACCGTCAGGACGGCCAGGATCATCAGCTGGCCGATGAGCAGGCCCCAGAAGAGGCCGTACCCCGAGAGGGCGGAGTCCGGGGCGTCCGGCCAGGCGCCGGGGAGGTCCTGCGGGGCGGCGACGAGGTGGCGCATGGCCATCGGCGTGCGGGCGAAGGCGACGCCGGACGGCCAGTGGCCGTGGGCGAGGAGGCCCGCGAGGCCGGTGGCCGTCCACACCATCGTGGTGACGCCGATGAGGAACGCGAGGATGCCGATCAGCAGCCCGTCGGGGATGCCGCCGCCCTGGCCGCCGGCCCGGCCGTGCCCACGGTGATCGTCCGGTCTCACGCGTGCTCCCCTACGCCACCGTCGATTCGGAGTCGCCGACGTGCTGCTCCACGAAGGCCGCCGCCCGTTCCTCCGCCTCCCGTTCGGCGGCGCGCAGGGCGTCGTCGGAGAGGTCGGCGGAGGACTCCGTCATCGCGCGGTCGGTGAAGACCAGCGGGCGTTCGGTCTCGGTGACCAGGTGTTTGACCACCTGGACGTTGCCGTTGACGTCCCAGACGGCGATACCGGGGGTGAGGGTCGGGATGATCTCCACGGCCCACCTGGGCAGGCCGAGCACCCGGCCGGTCGCCCTCGCCTCGTCCGCCTTCTGGGCGTAGATGGTCCGGGTCGACGCCATCTTCAGGATGGCCGCCGCCTCCTTCGCCGCCGCCCCGTCCACCACGTCGGACAGGTGGTGGACGACCGCGACGAACGACAGACCGAGCCGTCGGCCGAACTTCAGCAGTCGCTGGAACAGCTGGGCCACGAAGGGGCTGTTGATGATGTGCCAGGCCTCCTCGACCAGGAAGATGCGCTTCTTCCGGTCGGGGCGGATCCAGGTGTGCTCCAGCCACACGCCGACGATCGCCATCAGGATCGGCATGGCGATGGAGTTGCGGTCGATGTGGGACAGGTCGAAGACGATGAGCGGCGCGTCCAGGTCGATGCCGACGGTCGTCGGGCCGTCGAACATGCCGCGCAGGTCACCGTCGACCAGACGGTCGAGGACCAGGGCGACGTCCAGGCCCCACGCCCGTACGTCGTCTATGGGGACGTTCATCGCCTCCGCCGACTCCGGTTCGGGGTGGCGCAGTCGCTCGACGATGTCGGAGAGGACCGGCTGGCGTTCGACGATGGACTCGTTGACGTAGGCGTGCGCGACCTTGAGGGCGAAGCCGGAACGCTCGTCCAGGCCGTGCCCCATCGCGACCTCGATGATGGTCCTCAGCAGCGCGAGCTGCCCGGTGGTGGTGATCGACGGGTCCAGGGGGTTGAGCCGGATGCCCTGGTCGAGCGCGGCCATCGGGTCCAGCCGGATCGGCGTTATCCCCAGCTCCTGGGCGATGAGGTTCCATTCGCCGGCGCCGTCCTCGCCCTGGGCGTCCAGGACGACGACCTGGCGGTCGCGGAAGCGGAGCTGGCGCAGGACGTACGTCTTCTCCAGGGCCGACTTGCCGTTGCCGGACTCGCCGAGGACCAGCCAGTGCGGGGCGGGGAGCTGCTGGCCGTAGAGCTGGAAGGGGTCGTAGATGTAGCCCTTGCCGGAGTAGACCTCGCGGCCGATGATGACGCCGGAGTCGCCGAGGCCGGGGGCGGCGGTCGGGAGGTAGACCGCCTGCGCCTGGCCCGTGGACGTGCGCACCGGCAGCCGTGTCGTCTCGACCTTCCCGAACAGGAAGGACGTGAAGGCGTCGGTGACGACGGACAGCGGATCCCGCATATCGGCTCAGCCCCTACCTTCGAATGCCGGTGGCGAACGGGAGTGTGTTCACGAACGCGCGGTGGTGCTCGCGGTCGCACCACTCCAGCTTCAGGTACGACTTTCCGGCCGACGCCCGTATGGTCCGCTTGTCGCGGGCCAGGGCCTCGGGATTGCGGGAGGAGACGGTGATGTAGCCGACCAGGTTGACGCCGGCCGCGCCGCTGGCGAGGTCCTCGCCGCGCTGGTCCAGGCGGCTGTGGGCGGCCATGTCGCGCGGGTCGACGGTGCGGTTCATCTTGGCGGCGCGGGACGCCTCCGCCACGTCGTTGGTCTTCTCGGTCAGCATCCGCTCGATGGCGATCTCGGTGGGTTCGAGGTCCATGGTGACGGCGACCGTGCGGATCACGTCCGGGGTGTGGACGAGCAGCGGGGCCAGGAAGTTGACGCCCACCGGGGTCATCGGCCACTCCTTGATCCAGGCCGTGGCGTGGCACCAGGGGGCGCGGGTGGCGGACTCGCGGGTCTTGGCCTGGAGGTAGGTGGGCTCCATGGCGTCCAGCTCGGCCGGCCAGGCGTTGCGCTGCGTCATCGCCTGGATGTGGTCGATCGGGTGGTCCGGGTCGTACATGCCGTGGATCAGCGAGGACAGCCTGCTCTGGCCGAGCGGCTGCCGTACGCGGATGTCGGCCTCCTGGAGCCGGGAGCAGATGTCGGTCAGCTCACGGGCCATGACGACGGCGAGCCCCGCGTCCCGGTCCACCTTGCCGCCGCCCTGGCTGCGCATCGCCCGCGCCATGGCGTTGGCCTCGGCGGCCAGTTCGCGCGTGTAGTGCATGCAGGCGACGAGGTAGGCGCGGTGCTGCTCGCTGCTGGTCGACACCATCGACTGGAGTTGGTCGTACGACTGCTGCAGCCACGGCGGCGACGTGGCGTCCCCGCGGACGGCGACGTCCTTGGCGTGGGCGTCGGGGTCGGCGGGCAGGGTGCGGGCCAGCATCTGGATGCGGGTCACGAAGCCGTCACCGTTGGCGACGTGCTTGAGCAGCGTGCCGAAGCGGTCGACGAGGGCTTCCTGGTCCTCGGAGTCGCGCAGGCCGACGCCCGGGCCCTCGATCTCGATGGCGGCGGTGACGGTCTTGCGGTCCGCGTGCAGCAGGACGGCGATCTCGTCCGGGCCGAAGGGGGCGGCGAGCCAGGTGATCCGCCCGATCCCGGGCGGCGGTCCGATCTCCACCTCGCGCCCGTCCAGCCGGGTGCCGGCCTCGACGGCGCCGGAGCGGTAGGTGGTGCCGCGGCGCACGGTGCGCTTGTAGCTGCGGTTGATCTCGAACCATTTGTAGAAGGTGCGGTGCTTGTACGGCACGTACACCGCGGCCAGCGCCAGCATCGGGAGGCCCGCGAGCAGCACGATCCGCACGGACAGGACGGGGACGAGCAGTCCGCACATCATGCCGAGGAACGCGCCCACGACGATCAGCGCGATCTCACCGGTCTCGCGATTACGGCCGACGATCGCGTTCGGCCGGGCGCGGCCGATCAGATACGTACGGCGGGGCGTGACCGGATGGGACACATGGGCCTCGGTCGTCAACGCCCTTCACCTCCCGTGCTGTTGGTACTGCTGTTGCGGGTGTTGCTGGCGTGGGGGGTGTTCACCGGGCTGCTCGAGCGGGGTGCGGGGGCGGGGACGGACCCGCCGCCGTTCGACGTGCGCGAGCTGTGCGCGGCGACTCCGCCGGAGGCGGGGTTGGAGGGGCGGGGGCCGGTGGACTGGCCTCCGCCGCCTCCGTGGTTGTTGTCGGCGCGGGTGCTGTGGGTCTTGATGCCCTGGGAGACCAGGCTTGCCGGGGAGCTCATGACCGCGGCGGCCTTGCCTTCGGCACCCTGCATGAGGCGGTTGTTGCGGGAGTTGGCCAGTTCGTCACCGAAGCCGGGGACGAAGCGGTAGATCATCGCGGAGGCGAAGATGGCGAGCAGGATGATCGCCAGTCCGGAGACCACGGCGGAGAAGGCGCCGGGCCCGTCCTCGGCGGACAGTGCCCCGGCGAGGCCGAGCACGATCACGATGACGGGCTTCACCAGGATCACGGCGATCATGATGCCCGCCCAGCGGCGGACGTGGCCCCACAGGTTCTTGTCCACGAGGCCGGCGTAGACGACGGTGCCGAGGAGGGCGCCGACGTAGAGCAGGGCGGCGCGGATGACCAGCTCCAGCCAGAGGACGCCGGCGGCGAGGATCGACACGAGGGAGACGACGATCAGCATGATCGGGCCGCCGCCGATGTCGTCGCCCTTTTCGAGGGCGGCGGAGAACGTGCCGAAGAACGTGTCCGTCTGGGCGCCGGTCGCCTTGGCCAGGACCTCGGAGACGCCGTCGGTCGCCGACACGACCGTGTAGAGGATCAGCGGGGTGAAGGCGGAGGCGAGCACGGTCAGCCAGAGGAAACCGATGGCTTCGGAGAGGGCGGTGGTGAAGGGGACACCGCGCACCGCCCGCTTGGTGACCGCAAGCAGCCAGAGCACAAGGGTGAGGATCGCCGATGCCGCGAAGACGATGGCGTACTGCTGACGGAACTGGGCGTTCGTGAAGTCGACGTTCGCGGTCTCGTCGACGGCTTTGCTGAGCTGCTTGATGGTCCAGGAGGCCGCGTCGGCACAGCCCTGGGCGAGGGAGGCGAGGGGGTCGAGGGCGGAGGTGGGGTCGTTGAGGGTGGAGGAGCCGCCGGTGGAGTCGCCGCCGCTTTCGCCTCGTTCGCAGTAGTCCTTGGCGGGGCCGACGATGAGGTCGCAGTTGTCGTCCGACGGCGTGGGCGACGGCGTGGGTGCCGCAGTGGCACGGGTCGCCAGCAGCAGGACAGAAGCCTGTACGGCTGTGAGGGCTGCGGCGATCCTGAGTACGCGGCGCGGGCTACCGGGCATAGGTGAAGCCTCCGTACTCCTGGACGGCCTTGGCCATCTCCTCGGCGGTGGACGCCTTCTCGTCTCCGGGGACGGGCGCGGGCCCGTTCTTCTGCGAGAAGCTGTCGACCTTCCAGTCGCCGTCTTCCCAGCGCAGCTGGAGCGACATGGTGAACCAGTCGCTGGTGACCGGGTTGGTCGTCTTCTCGCCGGCTGTACCGAACACCCCTGTGCACCAGACCTCGACGGTGGCGGCGGTGCCCGAGTAGTTCGTGACCTTGGTGCCGACGGGCATGGTGCGCGAGATGTAAGGGCTGCCCGCCGTCGCGTTGCCGTTTTCGTCGAGACCGAGGTTGCTCAGGAACTCCTTGGTGTACGCCTTGTTGAAGCGGTCTTCCAGGGAGGCCTGCTTGGCTGCGGCGAAGACCTGTCGGACGATCTCCGTCCGCCGCGCGGGCTTGAGGATGTCGGCGGAGACGAGCACCACCGCGTAGTTCGCCGCCGCGCTCTCCGCCCCCTGGCGGTCATGGGCGAAGCCCGACGGGATGCCGGCCGCCTTCGCGTCCACCGGCTTCTCCCCCGAAGGGGCCGTCGCCGCCGACTGGGGGGAGTCGCCGGAGCCGCCCTCCTCCTCGGCGGAATCGCCGCCTCCACGGTTCGCGAAGGCGATCGCCGCGATCAGGAGGACCACCACGCCGACCACCGTCACCAGGCTGCGCGACGACGAACGGCCGCCTCTGCGCGCGCCGCCGTACGGATCGCCGCCCCGTTCCGGCAGGCGGGTACGGGTCTGACCCGTGTCGTCTCCGAGACTCATACCGCGTACGCCCCCTCAGCGTCGTGCGGAAACACCTCGTACTCCGCGTACTCCATGTACGACGGTAGCCGTGCTGGTCCCCGCGCGGGCGCGGTGTGGTGACTGGACATCAGGGAAACGCAACCTCAGCCGGTGGGCACGACGGGCGGGTGGGATGGAGGGGGCGCCGGGCGCACCCGGTCGGGAGCGGTGGGGCGGGGTTACACGGCCATTCCGTACACGATGGTGAACAGCGTGCCGAGCGAGCCGATGATGAAGACGCCCGTGAGTCCCGCGATGATGAGGCCCTTGCCCTGTTCGGCACTGAACGTGTCCCTCAACGCGGTGGCGCCGATGCGCTGTTTGGCCGCCCCCCAGATGGCGATGCCCAGGCAGAGGAGGATGGCCACCGCCATGACCACTTCGATCATGATCTTGGCCTCGTTGCCCAGGCTGCCGAAGGGGCCCCAATCCGGAGCGATCCCGCCGATAATGGTGTTGATGTCTCCCTCGTCGGCCGCGAAGAACATGTAAGTCACCGCCCCTGTATGGGTAGTTCCGCATCCCCTGCGGTTGTGCAGAGGTCAAGCCTCATTGTCGCCGACGATGAGGCCGTCGCATGTCGACTTGGCGTCATCTGTTGGCGGGTTTCGTACGAATAGCTTGCCACCGGCGCGCGCCGGACTCCGGGAGGGGCGCGCTCCGACGGGTGAGAAGTCGTATCGTTACTCTATGTATCACGCAGAGTAACGTCGAGCAATGATGTGGGGCTCCGCGCGGTCCGGGAGGTGCCGCCGGGGCGCGAGACTTCGCCGCGCCCCGTGGCAACCGCGCCAAAGTGCCGCGTGATCATTCCGAAGGACGGGCGCCGCCTCTACACTGACGTGCGGCAGTGGACTGCCGGACAGCGAGGGGCGGTTGACGGTGCGCAAGGCATGGGTCGCGGCGGGGATCGCCGTCAGTTCCGCGCTCGCCTTCGTGATGCTGCTCGTCGTCGGGGTCTACGTGGTCGCCGGGAACCTCGTCAACGGGGTCGGCGGGGCGGCCAAGTCGCTGGCCAAGGGGAGCGTGCCGGCCGCGTACCAGGCGCTGGTGCAGAAGTGGGGCAATTCCTGTCCGGCCATCAACCCGGCGCTGCTCGCCGCCCAGCTCTACCAGGAGAGCGGGTTCAACCCGAGGGCGCAGAGCCATGCGGCGGCGCAGGGCATCGCCCAGTTCATCCCCGGTACGTGGGCCACGCACGGGATCGACGGGGACGGGGACGGGGACCGTGACGTGTGGGACCCGGCGGACGCGATCCCGTCGGCGGCGATGTACGACTGCGCGCTGGCGTCCTATGTGAAGGACGTCGGCGGGAATCTGACCGAAAACATGCTCGCCTCGTACAACGCCGGGGCGTATGCGGTGATCAAGTACGGGGGCGTCCCGCCGTACGAGGAGACGCAGAACTACGTCAAGCGGATCCGGGCGCTGGAGGACAGCTTCGCCGCGCCGGTGGGGCGGGTCGATCCGTCGAAGCAGGCCGCCGGGGCCATCGCGTACGCGCAGAAGAAGCTCGGGACGCTGTATCTGTGGGGCGGCAACGGTACGCCTGAGCAGGGCGGACGGTTCGACTGCTCGGGGCTGACCAAGGCGGCGTACGAGAGCGTGGGGATCACGCTGCCGCGGGTGGCGAACGACCAGTACAACGCCGGGCCGCATCCGAAGCGGGACGAACTGCTGCCGGGCGATCTGGTGTTCTTCTCGGACGACCTCACCAATTCCCGGGCCATCCGGCATGTGGGTATTTATGTCGGCGGCGGGTACATGATCGACGCGCCCCGGACCGGGGCCGTGATCCGATTCGACCCGATCGACACGCCTGACTACTTTGGTGCCACCCGCGTCACCGAGGATGGCGCGAAAGCACTCCCCACCACGGTGTGAGCGGAGCGTTAACCCTCCCCCTGAGCTGCGGAGACGCATCTCTCTTCGATAACGTCTGCGTGATCATTCGGTGGAGGGTGGAACGTATCGGCGGGGACCGTGCGTTCCTGTTGTCGTAGCCGAGCGAACGAGCGGATCTACGGACCACGGGGGTGGCAGGAGAGGCGTGCGAACCGTGCGCCGGGAGACATGACGAAGGGGCCGCGCAGCACCATGGCTGGACTCGCCGATTCCGGGTCGAACCCCGACGTCGACCTGCTCTACGACATCAACGGCCTGGCGAAGGCCGCGCCGCCGTGGTTCGACCACCTCATGGAGTTCGTGGGCGAGTACGGCCTGCTCTTCGCCTTGCTGGCGCTCCTGGCATGGTGCTGGTGGGGCGTCAGGCGACGGGGCGGCGAGGACGCGGCCCCGACCGTGGCGGCCCTGGTGTGGGCCCCGCTCGCGGCGGGCGTCGCGGTCCTGGTGAACGTGCCGATACGCGGGTTCGTGGAGAGGCGCCGGCCCTTCCTCGACCATGAGGGGCTCGAGGTCCTGGTCGACGGCAAGAACGACTACTCGTTCGTCAGCGACCACGCGACGCTCTGCATGTCGCTGGCGGTGGGGCTGTTCCTGGTCAACCGGCGGCTCGGGATCATCGGCCTGGTGCTGGGGCTGCTGGGCGGGTTCATCCGGGTCTACATGGGTGTGCACTACCCGACGGACGTCGTGGGTGGGCTCGCGCTCGGTACGGCCGTCACCCTGCTGCTCTCGCCGCTCGCCATGGCGCTGCTGACGCCGTTGATGCGGGCGATCGAGCGGTCGCCGCGGGGTGGGTGGCTGGTTTCCGCGCGGGGGCGGCGGTGGGTCGAGCGGGGGCAGGTCGCTCCGGGTGCCCGGAACGGGGCGGCGGGGGCGGAGGAGCGGGACTTGGCGGCCTGAGCCGCCGCTGTTCGTCGGCGTACTGCTTCCGTTGCTGGGCGTGGGGTGTTCGCGCAGCCCGGCGTTTGCGGGGTGCCTCCCCCACTCCCGACTTCTCCCCCACTCTCGACTTCTCCCCCACTCTCGACTTCTCCCCCACTCTCGACTTCGCTCGAGCGGGGGGACCCCCATGAGCGGGGGGACCCCATGAGCGGGGGACCCCCATCGCCCACCCGTGCCGCCCTGGGGGTACCTCCCAGGCCCTTGAGGCACTGAGTGAGGCCGACTGCCCGCAGTTACTTGGCGGGTGGGCGCCCCAGCGGTATGGCTGCCCGCAGTTGTGCGGTGGCCGTGCCCCGGTGACGTCACTCCCCGGTGTGGTTCTCGGCGTCTTTTCTGGCCTGGCTTCTGGCTCTTCTGGCCGGGCCCCGCCAGCCGCAGGTGCAGTGGGCCGTGCAGAAAGGGCCCTGTTCGGTGGTGGTCGTGGTGTGGGGCGCGGAGGTCGGCTCGTCGTCCTGGTGCGGCACGTCGACCACGGTAACGCCCCGATCGCCGGCGTGACGGGGTCACTGACCGATCGTTGACCGGGCATGGCTCGGATGCGCGGCGTGGTGGCTGGGTTCGGGGTGGTGTGCTGTCTGGGGCTCGGGGGCGCGGGCTGCGCGAGCGGCGGCGCCGTGACCCCGGGGGCTCCCGCCGGGGATCCGGTGCGGGTGCTGCGGCAGGCCGCCGACGCGCTGGTGGACGCCGGGAGTTCCAAGGCGCGTACGTCCCTGGAGATGGCGACCGGCGGGACCCGGGTCACCATCCGGGGCGAGGGCGTGTACGACTACCGCAGGCGGCTCGGGCGGCTGAAGGTCCTGCTGCCGCAGGATCCGGCGGGGGGGACCGTGCGCCGGCCCATCACCGAACTGCTCGCTCCCGGGGCACTGTTCATGAAGAACCGGGGGGCCGGGGTGCCCGCCGACAAGTGGGTGCGGGTGGACACCGGGACGCTGTCCGACGGGAACCTCGTCACCGGCGGGGCCACCGATCCGTTCGCCGCCGCCGAGGTGCTGCGCGGGACGTGGTCGGCGACGTTCGTGGGGCGGACCGAGGTCGCGGGGGCGAAGGTGCGCCATTACCGGGGGACCGCCGACCTGCGGCGGGCCTCCCGGGACGCCTCGGACGCCAACCGGGAGGCGCTGGGCGCGGCGGCGAAAGGGTTCGCCACCGCGCGGGTGCCGTTTGAGGCCTACCTCGACGACGAGGGGCGGATCCGCAAGCTCCGGCACCGGTTCAGCTTCGTCAACGGCCGGCAGGACCGGCCCGTCGCGGTCGCCTCGACCACCCTGCTGTACGACTTCGGGGTCCCGGCCGACGTGCGGCTTCCCGAGGGCGGGGACATCTACGCGGGCCGGATCGCCGAGGAGCGGGGCCGGGAGTGACCGGCCTGAACTAGCCCTTCCGTGCCATGCGCGGTGTGTAGGGCGCTCCCTACTCTAGGAAGTCGGTGACGACAGGGACGAGGTGAGGCGCGTGGCACCGCTCGGCGGTGGGACGGTTCCGGTTCAGGACCACGTGGCGCTCGCCGAGATCGAACTCTGCGGGGAGCTGATCATCGCCGCCTCCAACGCCGAGGAGCGGCTCAGCCTGGAGAGCATCGACGAGGTGCTGAGGGTGGCCGAGGCGCGGGCGGAGCCGGACGGGCCCTGACACCGGTCAGGTGCGGAGCATGCGGGCGATGGCCTGCGTCGCCTCCTTGACCTTCGCGTCGATCTCGTCGCCGCCCTTGACGGCCGCGTCCGCGACGCAGTGGCGCAGGTGCTCCTCCAGCAGTTGCAGCGCGAACGACTGCAGTGCCTTGGTGGAGGCGGACACCTGGGTGAGTATGTCGATGCAGTAGACGTCCTCGTCGACCATGCGCTGCAGGCCCCGGATCTGGCCCTCGATGCGGCGCAGGCGCTTGAGGTGCTCCTGCTTCTGCTGGTGGTAGCCGTGGACGCCGCGGTCGTGATCGGTCACGATGTCCGTCGCGTCCGGGGAGGAGGGCGCGTTCGCGCCGGTCTCGGTGGTCGTCATCGCGTCCTCCTGGTGCACTGGCGGGCGACATATACCCCTGGTGGGTATATGGTAGCGAACTTTGCTGGGTATAGGCCCCTTGGCCGATGACATGCGCAGCGGCCGGAAACGGACCACGGACCGCCCCCGTGCCCATCACCCTGCCTGATGGGCGACACTGGTGGGCGGCCCGTTAGTCGTGGCCGGATGATGCGCCTAGCATCAGCCTGACCGAAACCGATGCTCACTGAGGACCCCACGTGCGCTTTCGTCTGACCCCCAGGGAGACGAGCTTCTACGACATGTTCGCCGCGTCCGCGGACAACATCGTCACGGGCTCGAAACTCCTGATGGAACTGCTCGGGGCGGACCCCTCCGCCCGGGCCGAGATCGCAGAGCGTATGAGGGCCGCGGAACACGCAGGTGACGACGCCACGCATGCGATCTTCCACCAGTTGAACTCCTCGTTCATCACGCCGTTCGACCGTGAGGACATCTACTCCCTCGCGTCGTCCCTCGACGACATCATGGACTTCATGGAGGAGGCCGTCGACCTGGTCGTCCTCTACAACATCGAGGAACTGCCCAAGGGCGTCGAGCAGCAGATCGAGGTCCTGGCGCGGGCCGCGGAGCTGACCGCGGAGGCCATGCCGCACCTGCGCACCATGGAGAACCTCACCGAGTACTGGATCGAGGTCAACCGGCTGGAGAACCAGGCCGACCAGATCCACCGCAAGCTGCTGGCCCACCTCTTCAACGGCAAGTACGACGCGATCGAGGTGCTGAAGCTCAAGCAGGTCGTGGACGTACTGGAGGAGGCGGCCGACGCCTTCGAGCACGTGGCGAACACGGTGGAGACCATCGCCGTCAAGGAGTCCTGAGCCCTTCATGGACACCTTGGCTCTGGTCGTGACCATCGGCGTCGCGCTCTTCTTCACCTACACCAACGGCTTCCACGACTCGGCGAACGCGATCGCCACGTCCGTGTCGACGCGGGCGCTGACGCCCCGGGCGGCGCTGGCGATGGCGGCCGTGATGAACCTCGCCGGCGCGTTCATGGGCTCCGGGGTCGCCAAAACCGTCAGCGAGGGCCTGATCCAGACGCCCGAGGGGTCCAAGGGGATGGGTATCCTCTTCGCCGCGCTGGTCGGGGCGATCGTCTGGAACCTGATCACCTGGTACTTCGGGCTGCCCTCGTCCTCGTCCCACGCCCTGTTCGGGGGCATGGTGGGGGCGGCGCTGGCCGGGGGGACCACGGTGTACTGGAACGGGGTGGTCGACAAGGTCGTCATTCCCATGTTCGTGTCGCCGGTGGTGGGCCTGCTCGCCGGTTATCTGGTGATGACCGCGATCCTCTGGATCTTCCGGCGGACCAATCCGCACAAGGCCAAGCGGGGGTTCCGGATCGCGCAGACGGTTTCCGCGGCCGGCATGGCGCTGGGGCACGGTCTGCAGGACGCGCAGAAGACGATGGGCATCGTGGTGATGGCGCTGGTCATCGCGGACGTCGAGGACTACGGCGATCCGATCCCGGTGTGGGTGAAGATCGCCTGTGCGGTGATGCTGTCCGCGGGGACGTACGCCGGTGGGTGGCGGATCATGCGGACGCTGGGGCGGAAGATCATCGAGTTGGATCCGCCCCAGGGGTTCGCCGCGGAGACGACGGGTGCGTCGATCATGTTCGGGTCCGCGTTCCTGTTCCACGCGCCCATCTCCACGACGCATGTGATCACCTCGGCGATCATGGGTGTGGGGGCGACGAAGCGGGTCAACGCCGTGCGGTGGGGGGTGGCCAAGAACATCGTTCTCGGGTGGTTCATCACCATGCCGGCGGCGGCGGCGGTGGCTGCGCTGTCGTTCGGGCTGGTGAATCTGGTGGTTCTGTAGCCGGTCTCGCCGGTGCTGTGTGTGGGTGCTGGGCGGGGGGTTGTTGCGCAGCCCGGCGTTTGCGGGGTGCCTCCCCCACGCTCGACTTCGCTCGCGCGGGGGGACCCCCATCGCCCACCCGTGCCGCCCTGGGGGCACCTCCCAGGCCCTCAAGGCACTGGGGGAGGCACGACTGCCCGCGGTGGCGCGGCAGCGGTGCCCCCAGTGACGCGGGAGTGGTGTCCGTGGTTCGTCGGCGTGTACGTGGAAGGGCCCGCCCCCGGGAGTCGGGGGCGGGCCCTTCGGGCCTCGCGGTGGCACCGCCATGCAGCACCGCGAGGAGTGGGGCGGTCTAGCCGAAGCGGCCGGAGATGTAGTCCTCCGTGGCCTGGACCGACGGGTTGGAGAAGATGCGCTCCGTGTCGTCGATCTCGATCAGCTTGCCGGGCTGGCCGACGGCCGCCAGGTTGAAGAACGCCGTGCGGTCCGAGACGCGCGCCGCCTGCTGCATGTTGTGCGTCACGATGACGATCGTGAAGCGTTCCTTCAGCTCCCCGATCAGATCCTCGATGGCGAGGGTGGAGATCGGGTCCAGGGCGGAGCAGGGCTCGTCCATCAGCAGGACGTTCGGCTCGACCGCGATGGCGCGGGCGATGCACAGGCGCTGCTGCTGACCGCCGGAGAGGCCCGAGCCCGGCTTGTTCAGCCGGTCCTTGACCTCGTTCCAGAGGTTGGCGCCCTTGAGGGACTTCTCGACGACGTCGTCCAGCTGGGACTTCTTGTACTTGCCGTTCAGGCGCAGGCCCGCCGCCACGTTGTCGTAGACCGACATCGTGGGGAACGGGTTCGGGCGCTGGAAGACCATGCCGACCTCACGCCGCACGGCCACCGGGTCGATGCCGGCGCCGTACAGGTTCTCGTCGTCGAGCATGACCTTGCCGTCGACCCGGCCGCCGGGCGTCACCTCGTGCATGCGGTTGAGCGTGCGCAGGAAGGTGGACTTGCCGCAGCCGGACGGGCCGATGAAGGCGGTCACGGAACGGGGTTCGACGGTCATCGAGATGTCCTCGATGGCCAGGAAGGAGCCGTAGTAGGCGTTGAGGCCGCTGACATCGATGCGCTTGGCCATGGGTATCACTTCTTCTTTCGGGTCCGGGGGGCCTTAGCGACCGGTCTTCGGGGCCTTCCAGCGGGCGATGCCGCGGGCCACGAGGTTGAGGATCATGATGAAGCCGATGAGCGTCAGGGCCGCCGCCCAGGCCCGGTCGAACGCCGCGCCGGAGCCGCCGCTGTTGGCGTACTGCAGGTAGATGTACATCGGCAGGGACGCCTGCGGGTCCTGGAACGGGTTGGTGTTGATGAAGTTCGTCACCCAGACCAGCAGCAGGACGGGAGCGGTCTCACCGGTGATGCGGGCGATCGCGAGCATCACGCCGGTGGTGATGCCGCCGATGGACGTGGGCAGGACCACCTTCAGGATCGTGCGCCACTTCGGCACGCCCAGGGCGAGGGACGCCTCGCGCAGCTCGTTGGGGACGAGCTTGAGCATCTCCTCGGTGGAGCGGACGACCACCGGGATCATCAGGATCGACAGGGCCATCGAGCCGGCGAAGCCGGACGGGCCCATCTTCAGGATCAGCACCCAGAGGCTCAGGATGAACAGACCGGCGACGATCGACGGGATGCCCGTCATGACGTCGACGAAGAAGGTGACGGCCTTGGCGAGCTTGCCGCGCCCGTACTCGACCAGGTAGACCGCGGTGAGCACACCGATCGGCACCGAGATCAGGGTGGCGAGGCCGACCTGCTCCAGCGTGCCGAGGAGGGCGTGGTAGATGCCGCCGCCGGGCTCGGAGTCGGCGACCACGCCCATCGAGTGGGTGAGGAAGTAGCCGTCGAGGACCTTCACGCCGCGCTCGGCCGTCTCCCAGATGAGGGAGGCCAGCGGGATCACGGCCAGCAGGAAGGCGACCCACACCAGGCTGGTCGCGGTGCGGTCCTTGGCCTGGCGGCTGCCCTCGACCTTCGAGGAGATGGCGTAGGAGCCGACGACGAAGAGGACCGCGGCGATCAGGGCCCACTGGATGTCGCTCTCCAGGCCGGCCACGGCGCTGACGGCGTAGCCCAGGACGAGGGAGCCGGCGGCGACCGCCCAGGCGAACCACTTGGGCAGGGTCGCGCCACGCAGCGAGCTGCGCCGGGGGGAAAGGGTTGCGTTGCTCATGCGTTGGCCCCCGAGTACTCCTTGCGGCGGGCGATGATCAGGCGGGCCGCGCCGTTGACCAGCAGGGTGATGACGAAGAGCACCATGCCGGAGGCGATCAGCGCGTCCTGGCCCATCACGGTGGCCTCGTTGAACTTGCTGGCGATGTTCTGGGCGAAGGTGCCGCCGCCCGGGTCGAGCAGGCTGGCGCTGATGTCGAAGGACGGCGAGAGCACCATGGCCACGGCCATCGTCTCGCCGAGCGCGCGGCCGAGGCCCAGCATCGAGGCGGAGATGATGCCGGAGCGGCCGAAGGGCAGCACCGACATCCGGATGACCTCCCAGCGCGTGGCGCCGAGGGCCAGGGCGGCCTCCTCGTGCATCCGCGGGACCTGGCGGAAGACCTCGCGGCTGACGTTGGTGATGATCGGGAGGATCATCAGGGCCAGCAGGATGCCGACGGTGAAGAGCGAGCGCGCGGGGCCGCCGTCCCACGCGAAGAGGCCGGTCCAGCCGAGGTAGTCGTCGAACCAGCCGTAGAGGCCGTTCATGTGCGGCACCAGGACGAGGGCGCCCCACAGGCCGTAGACGATGGACGGGACGGCGGCGAGCAGGTCGATCACGTACGCGATGGCACCGCCGAGCCGGCGGGGGGCGTAGTGCGTGATGAACAGGGCGATGCCGACCGAGATCGGGACCGCGATGACCATGGCGATGATCGACGACACGACGGTGCCGAAGGCCAGGACCGCGATGCCGAACTCCGGCGGTATGCCGCTGGGGTTCCACTCGAAGGACGTGAAGAAGTTCGCCTCGTCCTTGCTGATGGCCAGGGACGCGCGGTAGGTGAGGAAGACCGCGATGGCGGCCATGAGGACCAGGACGAAGATGCCGGATCCGCGGGAGAGCCCGAGGAAGATCCGGTCACCGGGGCGGGTGGCGCCGCGCGCGGCACGCTTGTCCTGCGGCGCGGCCGGTCCGGGTGCGGGGGGAGCGGCTGGTTGCTGTGTGGTGGTGTCCATCGGGTTCTCCGGTCTGCGGAACCGCCGGGACGGGCGGCTCGGTCGGAGCCTCCCGACGGCCGGGGGGCTCCTGATGGCGGTGCACCGGACGGTGCGGACCGGCCCCGTGGCACGGGGCCGGTCCGCACACTCGGGTCAGGCGAGGCTCGAGATGGTCTCGCGGACCTTGGTGATGATCTCCTCGGGCATCGGGGCGTAGCCCGCGTCGGCCAGCAGGGCCTGGCCGTCCTCGGAAGCCATGTAGTTCAGGAAGGACTTGGTGGTGGGCAGGGTCTCGGCCTTGTTGCCCTTGTCGCAGGCGATCTCGTACGTCACCAGGACGATCGGGTAGGCGCCGGCGGCGGACGGGGTGTAGTCCAGCTCCAGCGCGAGGTCCTTGCCGGTGCCGACGACCTTCGCGGCGCCGATGGCGGCGGTGGCGTTCTCGATGGTGGCCTCGACCGGCTCGGCGGCCTCGGTCTTCACGGAGACCGTCTTCATGCCGTCCTTGGCGTAGGACAGCTCCATGTAGGAGATCGCGCCGGGGGTCTGCTTGACCTGCTGGGCGACACCGGAGGAGCCCTGCGCGGACTGGCCGCCCTTGGCCTCCCAGGACTTGCTCGGCTCGTACTTCCAGTCGTCGGGCGCGGCGGCCTGGAGGTAGGTGGTGAAGTTGTCCGTGGTGCCGGACTCGTCCGAGCGGTGGAAGGCCTGGATCTTCAGGTCGGGGAGCTTGGCGTCGGGGTTGAGCTTCGCGATCGCCTCGTCGTTCCAGTTGGTGATCTTGCTGTCGAAGATCTTGGCGAGGGTCGGCGCGTCCAGGACGAGGCTGTCGACGCCCGTGACGTTGTAGCCGACGGCGATCGGGCCGCCGACCATGGGCAGGTCGATGGCCTGGCCGTCCGTGCAGACCTTCTTGGACTGCTCGATCTCCTCGGCGTCCAGCGCGGAGTCCGAGCCGGCGAACGCGGTCTGGCCCTGGAGGAACGCGGTGATGCCGGCGCCCGAACCGGTCGGGTTGTAGTTGACCTGAACACCCTTGCACGCCGCGGCGTACTGCTTGACCCAGGCGTCGATGGCGTTCTTCTGGGCGGAAGAGCCGGAGGCCTGGAGCTGGCCCTTGGCGTCGCCGCAGTCGATGTTGCCGGCCTGCGCGGTGGCGGAGGCGTCGCCACCGTTGCTGTTGCCGGTGTCGTCGGAGCCGCACGCCGTGAGGGCCAGGGCGCCGGAGACGGCGAGAGCACCGAGAGCGAGGGCCCGCCGGTTCTTGCGCTGAAGCTTCACTTGAGTCCCTTCCAGTGGCCGCCGTCCTGAATTCGGCGGCGTGCGAAGTGTGGGTGACACGGTCACCCCTTCTCCGGGCGATCCGCATCGCGTAAGGCCGAAATTAGGCAGAACAGGTGAAGCAGCCGATGGGCGTAAATGAACGCGGGGTGAACCCCTGTGGACGGTGCGGTGAGGTCACGGAACGCTCACGTCGAGGACACGGGGGGATACCGGGCGGGAACGGGACACTCACGGTGCCGGGCGGAGGGTGGCGAGGAGGGCGTCCACCAGATCGGCGTCCCGGGGCTCGGTGAGGCGGACGCGGGCGGCCTCCGGGGGGAGCCAGAGGACGCGGTCGACCTCGTCGTTCGGGGTGAACGTGCCGGAGACGGCCTCGGCCGCCCAGTAGCGGACCCGCTTGGGGCGGCCGTTCGCCAGGTACCGCGCGCTGGGGAGTTCGGCGGACGGCACGGCGGTGTGGCCGGTCTCCTCGGCCACCTCGCGCAGGGCCCCGGCCAGCGGGTCCTCGCCGCGCTTGAGCTTGCCCTTGGGCCAGGACCAGTCGTCGTACTTCGGCCGGTGGACGAGGCAGAGCTCGAGCCCGCCGGTCACGGGGGAGCGGCGCCACAGGACGCAGCCGGCGGCCTGGACGGTGAGGGTGCGGTGCCGCGCGGAGCCGGGGGTGCTCACCGGGTGCCTCCCTATAACGTGCCGAGGGCCTCCTTCTGCCAGGCCCGCTGGAACGCGTACCGCGCCGCCTCCACCTCATGCCGCTGGTCGGCGTGGAGCACGCCCAGCGCGTACGCCGTGGCCGGGGCGATCCGCGGGGTCCGGGCCGCCTGCGCGGCGGCGGCCGCGGCCTCGGAGGCGTCGCGGTGCCGGTCCAGTGCCTCGCCGGCGGCGAGGAGGCCCGGCTCCGGGCCGGCCCGGAGGACCTCGAGGGCGTAGCGGTGCAGGCGCAGGAGGAGCCGGACCTGGTGCCAGGGGGCGTCCTGCGGGTGCGGGGCGGGGTCCGGGGAGAGCCCGTGGATCAGCGCCTCGGCGTTGTACGGGCTGCCCGCGGTGAGCAGGGGCAGCGCGGCGACGGCGTCGGCGAGCCGCTCGCGCGCGGCGTCGGCGAGCGGGCGCAGATCGGCGCCGGCCGCCGCCGGGGACAGCGGGACCTCGCTGGCGAGCACGGCCACCTTGTCGGCGACCGCGTGGAACCGGGAGGAGCCGAGGGCCTGCAGCGCGGTGGAGTGCGCCCGGGTCCGCGCCAGCGTCAGCTGCCGGTCCAGCAGCGCCCCGGCCTTGGCGGCCCCGACGGTCAGGTTCCCCCGGTCCGGCGCGGGGACGGTCCGGTCGGCGAGCACACCGGTGCGGGGGCCCTTGGGGGCGGTCGCGGTGACCTTGCGGTCGGCGGTGGCCGTCACGGTGCCGGACCGGTGGGCCGAGGCGGCCACGGCGCGCCGGGGCGCGGCCGTACCGTCGCCGGCCGCGCCGACGGTACGGCCGGGGGCGCTGCCCGCCGTGCCGGCCGTCACGGTGGCCGCGGGGCGCGCGCCGTCGGCCGGGGCGGGGGACTCGCCGGCGGGGACGGTGGCGCGGCCGGGGGCCGTGCCGGCCGTCACGACGGCCGGGGGGCGGGTCGTCGCCGCGGTACGGGGCGTGCCCGTCGCCTCGTCGGGGGTGGGCGGGGGCGTGTCCGTGGGGCCGTCGCCGGTGGGGGCGGTCGTGCCCGGCGGGCCCGCCGCGGGCCCCCGGGAGGGGAACGGGGCCGCGCCCGACAGGCGGTGGAGGGCGAGGAGGAGCTGGTCCAGGCGGGACGTGCAGGCGTGTTCCAGGGCCAGGGTGCCGGAGACCCAGGCCAGTTCGGGGCGCATCGCCTCCGACCAGTCGGGGTCCAGGACCGGCTGGAAGGTGTGCAGGCTGGCGCTGATCCGGCGGGCCGCGCGGCGCAGCGCGCGGGCCGCTTCGACGGGGCCCTCCGACGCGGCCGCGCCCGCACCGGTCTCCCGGTGGAGGCGCAGCGCGCGGAGGAACTCGGTCGCCTGGGCCCGCAGGTAGCCGGCCAGGACGTCCGCCGGTACCGGACCGGCCGTCGGGTCAAGGTGTCGCTGTGCCACGCCGGCGCCTCCGGGCGTCTATGAGCATCTCCTGGACGTTGCGCAGGGGCTGGCCGTCCGCGTCCGTCGCGTGCCGGGTCCACTCGCCGTCCGCGCCGAGGTGCCAGGACTGGGTGGTGTCCGACATGCCGGTCTCCAGCAGCCGGTTCAGAGCCGCCCGGTGAGCCGGGTCGGTGACCCGTACCAGCGCCTCTATCCGGCGGTCGAGGTTGCGGTGCATCATGTCCGCGCTGCCGAACCACACCTCGGGGTCGCCGCCGTTGCCGAAGGCGAACACGCGGGAGTGCTCGAGGAAGCGGCCGAGGACGGACCGTACCCGCACGTTCTCCGACAGGCCCGCCACGCCCGGCCGGATCGCGCAGATGCCGCGCACCCAGATGTCCACCGGCACGCCGGCCTGCGACGCCCGGTAGCAGGCGTCGATGACGGCCTCGTCGACCATCGAGTTGACCTTGATGCGGACGTAGGCGGGCCGCCCGGCGCGGTGGTGCTGGGCCTCCTTGTCGATGCGGGAGACCAGGCCGTCCCGCAGGGACTTGGGGGCGACGAGGAGGCGCCGGTAGGTCTCGCGGCGGGAGTAGCCGGAGAGCCGGTTGAACAGGTCGGAGAGGTCCGCGCCGACCTGCGGGTCCGCGGTGAGCAGCCCGAGGTCCTCGTAGAGGCGGGCCGTCTTCGGGTGGTAGTTGCCGGTGCCGACGTGGCTGTAACGCCTCAGCGTCTCGCCCTCCTGCCGGACCACCAGGGAGAGCTTGCAGTGGGTCTTCAGGCCGACCAGGCCGTACACGACGTGGCAGCCGGCCTCCTCCAGCTTGCGCGCCCACTTGATGTTCGCGTGCTCGTCGAAGCGCGCCTTGATCTCGACCAGCACCAGCACCTGCTTGCCGGCCTCGGCGGCGTCGATGAGCGCGTCGACTATGGGGGAGTCGCCCGACGTGCGGTACAGGGTCTGCTTGATGGCCAGCACGTCGGGGTCCTCGGCGGCCTGCTGCAGGAACGCCTGCACCGACGTGGAGAACGAGTCGTACGGGTGGTGCAGCAGCACGTCCCGGCTGCGCAGGGCGGCGAAGACGTCGGGCTGCGAGGCCGACTCGACCTCCGCCAGGTCGCGGTGCGTGCCGGCGATGAACTTCGGGTACTTCAGCTCGGGCCGGTCCAGGCCGTGGATGCGGAACAGACCGGTGAGGTCCAGCGGACCCGGCAGCGGGTACACCTCGGCCTCGCCGACCTTCAGCTCGCGCACCAGCAGGTCCAGCACCTCCCGGTCGATGGACTCCTCCACCTCGAGGCGCACCGGCGGCCCGAAGCGGCGCCGCATGAGCTCCTTCTCCAGCGCCTGGAGCAGGTTCTCCGCGTCGTCCTCCTCGACCTCCAGGTCCTCGTTGCGGGTGAGCCGGAAGGCGTGGTGCTGCAGCACCTCCATGCCCGGGAACAGCTCCTCCAGGTGCGCGGCGATGACGTCCTCGATGGGGACGTACCGGCCGGGGGAGCTCTCCAGGAAGCGGGAGAGCAGCGGCGGCACCTTGACCCGGGCGAAGTGCCGGTGGCCGGTGACCGGGTTGCGGACGACCACGGCCAGGTTCAGCGACAGGCCCGAGATGTACGGGAAGGGGTGCGCGGGGTCGACCGCGAGCGGGGTGAGGACCGGGAAGATCTGGTGCCGGAAGAGGGTGAACAGGCGGGCCTGCTCCTTCTCCGTCAGCTCGTTCCAGCGGACCAGGTGGATGCCCTCCTCCGCGAGCGCGGGGGCGACGTCCTCGTGGTAGCAGGCGGCGTGCCGGGCCATCAGCTCGCGGGAGCGGGCCCAGATCATCTCCAGCACCTCGCGCGGCTGGAGGCCGGAGGCGGAGCGGGTGGCGACACCGGTGGCGATGCGGCGCTTCAGTCCGGCCACGCGGACCATGAAGAACTCGTCCAGGTTGCTGGCGAAGATCGCGAGGAAGTTGGCGCGCTCCAGCAGCGGGGTGGCGGGGTCCTCGGCGAGTTCGAGGACGCGTTCGTTGAACGCGAGCCAGCTGCGTTCCCGGTCGAGGAAGCGGCCCTGCGGCAGCGGGGCGGCGCCGTCGGCGTGCGACTCCTCGTAACCGTCGAGGTCCGCGTCGATGTCGGGTTCCAGGTCGGAGACCACTCCGGCCACGGTGTGCGGGCGGTGTGCGGCGATGGAGCCCACGGAGGGCTGCGGGTGCTGTACCTGTGCCTGGGTGTTGGGCTGGCTCATGACCCCATTGTTCCGCGCCACCAGCGTCACGGGCGCGTCGGAAAACGCGGGTGGGAGCGGTGGTGGCCCTGAGGCGTCCCCGTTCCCTCCGTTCACCCTTCGGGGCGGTGAAGGCTCTGGTACGGCGGGATTCATTGGCCGAGCGTCGCAAGCCTGTCTGAATCAATGGTTACGGAGACATGACGTCCGGGATATGGGGCGGCGGCCCGCAGGGGTGCGCGCCTCCCGACGGTGGGAGCCGTACGCCCTTCCCCGCCGGAGGGGACGTACGGACGTGTGCGGCGGCACGGCACCCCGGGGCGGCGGTGACGGGGACCGCGGCGGCCGGTACGACGCCGGTTCCCACCGGGTGCGGCGGCCGGGAAGGGGGCCGTCGCTGAGCGGGCGGATCCGTTCGTCGGGCTCCAGGCCGCGGACCGTCCGGGCCGGACCGGGTTCCCCGGGCGTGAGGGACTCCGTCCCCGCCCTCCGCCCTCCGGACCACGGACGCGGTCCGTGCCGCCGGACGCGGGCGGACGCGGGCGACCGGCACACCCGGAACCGCTCGGGAGGTCCGCAGCGGGCGGGAGCGGGTCCGGGACCCGCTCCCGCTCATGTGCCGGGAGCGGTGGGAAAGTCGGTCGCGCTCCCGTGAACCGATCCGCGGGGCTCGTTCGATGAGGGGGTGTGAGCGAAACGAGAAGCGACGGGGAGCTGCTGCGCGCCGTCGCGGCGGACGGGGACCGGCGCGCCTTCGAGGAGCTGTACCGGCGGTACGCGCCGTGGCTGACCGCCCGGATGCGCGGCCGGTGCGCCGACGCGGGGATCGTCGACGACGTCGTGCAGGAGACGTTCCTGGCGGTGTGGCGGGGGAGCGCGCGCTACCGGGAGGACGGGGACGTGGCCGGCTGGCTGTGGCGGATCGCCTCCCGCCGGCTGGTCGACGCCCTGCGCGGCGCCGGGGCGCGCGGCCGGCTGCGGCAGGCGCTGGCGCGGCTGCGGCACCGGGACGAGGCGTCGGCGGAGGACCGCGTGCTCGCGGGGGTGGAACACGGGGATCTCGCCGGTGCGCTGGTCCGGCTGTCGCCGGAACTGCGCGCGGTGCTCCAGGCCACGGTCGTCGACGGGCTGACCACCCGTGAGGCCGCCGTCCTGCTCGGCATCCCGCCGGGCACGGTCAAGACGCGGGCGATGCGCGCCCGCAGGCAACTCCGGGAGGCGCTGGCATGACGTACGGAACCACGGGCTGGCACGTACCCGAAGAGGACCTGCGGGCCTACGCGCACGCCGCACTGGAGCCGCCCGCGCTCTGGTCGGCCGACGCCCACCTCACCGCCTGTGCGCGCTGCCGGGCCGTCCTCGCCGACGTGAGCGATCCCGTCGCCCTCGACGCCGGATGGGAACGGCTCGACGCCGAACTCGACGCCCCCCGCCCCGGCCTCCTGGAGGCACTGCTCCTCCGGCTCGGCGTCGCCGACCACACCGCACGGCTGCTCGCCGCCACCCCGGCGCTGCGCCGCTCCTGGCTGGGCGCGGTCGCCGCCGTCCTCCTGCTCACCGTGACCGTGACCGTCACCGCCGCCCACGACACCACCGGCTCACCCACCCTCTTCCTCGCCCTCGCACCGCTGCTGCCGCTCGCCGGGGTCGCCCTGTCCTACGGGCCCGCGCTGGACCCGACGTACGAGATGGCGGTCGTCGCCCCGACCCACGGCTTCCGGCTGCTGATGATCCGCACGGTGGCGGTGCTCGGCGCCGGGCTCGGCCTCAACGGGCTGGCCACCCTCGCCCTGCCCGGGTACGGACTGCGCGCCCTGGCCTGGCTGCTGCCCGCCCTCGCGCTCACCGCGACCGCCCTCGCGCTGACCGCCCGGCTCGGCCCGGTGCTCGCCCCGTCCCTCGTCGGCGGCGGCTGGATCGCGCTGCTGCTCACGGCGGACATCGTCCGGGCCGGCGAGGACGGCCCGATCGCTCCGTTCACCGCGGCCGGGCAGGGCGTGTCGGCGGTGGTCGCCGTGCTCGCCGCCGGGCTGCTCGTCCTGTTCCGGGACCGCTTCGACCGCAGCAGCCGACGTGCGGTCTGACGGCCGCCCGGTGTCCCGCCGGAAGGGGAGCGCGGCTTGACGGCCCCGCCTCCCCCTCCGCCGGGAAACCCGGACCGTCCGCCCCGGTGCCCGGTCGGCCGGGGACCCGGGGCCGTCTGCCCGGCACTTGGCCGTCCAGAGGCCCCCGGCCGTCCACCCCGGCACGGGCCGGTCCGGGATCCCCGACCGTCCGCCCCGGTGCCCGGTCGGCCGGGATCCCCGGCCGTCCGCCCCGGCCGCTTCTCGGCCCGGGAAAGCCCGGCCCGGCCGCCCTCGACTCCGTCCACCCGCCTCCACCCGTACGGGAGTTCCGTATGACCCCCACCGTCTCCGCCTCCGGGCTGAGCCTCCGCTACGGCGGCACCCGCGCCCTCGACGACGTCTCGCTGCGGCTGTCCGCCGGCGTCACCGGGCTGCTCGGGCCCAACGGCGCGGGCAAGACCACGCTGCTGCGGGTGCTCGCCACCGCCGTACCGGCCGACCGGGGCACCTTCACGGTGCTCGGCCACGACCCGGGCACCTCGCGCGGCCGGCAGGAGGTCCGGCGCGCCCTCGGCTACCTGCCGCAGACGCCCGGCTTCCACCCCGACTTCACCGCCTTCGAGTTCGTCGACTACGTGGCGATCCTCAAGGAGCTCACCGACCGCTCCGCCCGCCACCGCGAGGTGCGCGGGGTGCTCGACGAGGCCGGCCTCGTCGACGTGCGCGGCAAGCGGATCCGCACGCTGTCCGGCGGCATGCGGCAGCGGGTGGCGCTGGCGGCGGCGCTCGTCGGCGACCCCGCGTTCCTCGTCCTCGACGAGCCCACCGTCGGGCTCGACCCCGAACAGCGCATGCGGTTCCGCGAGCTGATCGCGCGGGCCGGCGAGGGCCGCACGGTGCTGCTGTCCACGCACCAGACCGAGGACGTGGCGATGCTCTGCCACCGGGTCGTGGTGCTGGCCGGCGGCACCGTCCGCTTCGACGGCACCCCCGCCGAACTGACCGCGCGGGCCGCCGGCCGGGTGTGGAGCAGCACCGAACGCGCCCCCGGCGCGAAGGCCGGCTGGCGCACCGGACTCGGCACCTTCCGCAACGTGGGCGACCCGCCCGCCGGCGCGGACCTCCTCGAACCCACCCTGGAGGACGGCTACCTGCTCACCCTCGACGGCGTGGACGCGGAGGCGGCCGCATGACCGCGCTCACCGCCGGCGCCCCGGCCGCCGTCACGACGTCCGGTCCCCGCGCGTCCTGGGCGGCCGTGTTCGTCCTGGCCCGCTTCGAGACCCGCCGGCTCCTGCTGCGGACGCCGGTCCTCGTCGCCTTCGCGGTGTACCTCGGCTGGACGGTGTGGAGGACCCGCACCTCCTGGGACGGCTTCCCCGCGCTGCAGGACGCCGACCGCGCCACCCAGTCGCCGCCCCTGCTCGTCGGCCTCGCGGTGCTGCTGTGCGCCAACCGGGCCGTGCTGCGCTCCCGGCGGCACGACACCGACCGGTACCTCGCCGTGCTGGTGGTCCAGCCGTGGCGCCGCACGGCCGCGCATCTGCTGTCCGTCGCGGCCGTCGCACTGCTCACCGGGGTGTGCGTGGCCGGCCAGTTCACCTGGGAGGCGCTCAAGCCCGGTGCCGTGGGGCACGGTTCGCCGGGCGAACTGCTCGTGGGCCCGCTGTGCGTGCTGCTGTTCGGCGCGGCCGGGGTCCTGCTCGCCCGGCTGGTGCCGTCGGCGTTCGCGGCCCCGCTGCTGATCGTCCTCTGCCTGTTCTTCGCCCTGTTCGCCCCCATGGCGTCCGACGAGGACGGCGCGACACGCTGGTTGTTGCCGGTGATCGAGGAGAACGGTCCCCATCCCCTGCCGTCCGAACTGCTGGGCCGCCCCGCCGCCTGGCACGCCCTGTACCTCGCCGGGCTGGCCCTGAGCGTGGCCCTGACCGCCGTGCTGCTCTCCGGAGCCGGCCGGCTGCGGTCCCTCCGGGCGGCCTGCGCCGGCGCCGCGCTGCTGACCCTGGTGGGCGCGGTGGCCCAGTCCCAGGGCGTGTCGCGGGAGACGGCCGAGGCGCGGACACGGTACTCCGTCACCCCGGAGAAGGCGCAGCGGTGCGCCGAACGGGACGCCACGACGTACTGCGCCTTCCCGGAGTGGGGAGCGCGCACCGACGACTGGGCGGAGGTCCTGGACGGCGTGCGCTCCCTCGCGGGCGGCACCGCGCAGGACCGGCCGCTCGTCGTACGGCAGCGGATCGAGGCGCGGTACGGCCTGGACGGCGACGCGGCGATCGAGCCGTCCGGCCGCCCGGACGAGGTCACCGTCGGCACGGCCTGGGGCGGCAACCGGGTCCCGGAGTTCGCCGCCGCCGCGGCCGGTGTGCTGGTCACGGGGTCGGAGGAGAGGCTGGGCACGATGTGCGACGGCCGGACGGTCACGGTGATGTGGCTGGCGCTCGCCGGCCGCCCGGACCCGATGTCCGACCTGCGCCGGGTGCGCCTGGACGACAGCGACGTCGGCTCGGCGGTCGTCCTCTCGCGGACGAATCCGCTGTCCATGACCGCCGCGCACACGGAGGTGGTGCGCGAACTGCTGCACCGCCCGAAGGACGGGACCGCCGCGAAGGTGAAGGCGCACTGGGCCGAGCTGACGGCCCCGGAGGTGACGACGGACCGGGTCGCGCGGCTGCTGGGCCTGGAGGCACCGGAGGCGAAGGACGAGTGCCCGTGAGGACCGTCGACCCGGCTCTGCTGCGGCCGACCGTACGGACCATGCCCTGGAGGGCGGTCGGCGCGGCCGGCACCCTGGGCCTGCTGCTCGCCGCCGCGCCGGGGCTGATGGGCGAGGGGGTGGACGGCCGGCTGGCGCTGAACGTGCTGCGGGCGTCCGCCGTGGCCTTCGCGCTGGGGGCGGCCTTCCTCCTGGACGACCCGGCCCGGCACACCACGGCCGCCGTCCCCACCCGGCGGGCCGTCCGGCACGGACTGCGCCTCCTCTGCCTGGCCCCGGTCGCCGCCGCGTGGTGGACCGCAGCGCTGCTCCTCGTCCCGGAGGCCGTGCGCCCCCCGGCCGCCGACGTCACCGTGGAGGCGGCGACGGTCCTCGCGCTCGCCCTGTCCGGGGCGGCGCTGGCGGTCCACCGGGGGGACGGCGCCCGGCCGGGTCAGGCGGTCGCCGGGTTCCTGCTCGCGCCGGCGGTGCTGGGCCCGCTGCTGGCCCCCGGGAGCTGGGCCCTGTTCACGACCCCGGACGACACGAGGTGGGCGGCGGCCCACGACCGGTGGGCGGTGCTGCTGTGCGCGGCGGTGGCGGTGGGCGCGGTGTGCGCGGCGGAGCCGGTACGGCGCATCGGCCGGGGCCGGCTCAGGTCTCCGTCCGGTACATCAGGTCCGTCTCGTGCGTGACGAAGCCCAGCCGCTCGTAGACGGACACCGCCGCCTTGTTGTCGGCGTCGACGTAGAGCATGGCCGTCGGCAGGCCCCGGCCGGCCAGGTGCCGCAGCCCGATCGTGGTGAGGGACCTGCCGAGGCCCCCGCCCTGGGCGTCGGGGCTCACGCCCAGGACGTACACCTCACCGAGGCGCTCCGCCGCGTGCACCTTGGTCCAGTGGAAGCCGACGAGCCGGCCGTCCTTCTCCGCCAGGAAGAACCCCTCGGGGTCGAACCACGCCTCGGCCTTGCGGTCGTCCAGGTCGCGCTGGGTGAGGGCGCCCTGCTCGGGGTGGTGGGCGAAGGCGGCGGCGTTCAGCGCGAGCCAGGCGGCGTCGTCCCGGCCCGGCACGAACGTCCGTACGGTCACGCCTTCCGGCAGCACCGGGTCGGGCAGGTCGAGGTCGGCCAACGGCCGCCGCATCTGCCGCAGTTCCCGGAACAGCGTCAGGCCGAGCACCTGCGCGAGATGCCGGGCGGCGGAGTGACCGCCGTGCGCCCACACCCGCAGCCGCTTCCCGGAGACGGCGAGCAGTGCCGAACCGAGCGCCCGCCCGTGTCCGTTGCCCCGGTGCGAGGGGTGCACGACCAGCTCGGCGGCCGGCGGCTCCACCGGGTCGGTGTCCTCCAGCTGGGCGTACCCGACGAGTTCGCCGTCGACGGAGAGCAGCAGGTGCGAGACCCCGTCCCGCTCCCCGCCGCGCAGCTGCAACCGCCCCTGTTCGGACACTGCCTGCTGTCCGTCGGTCCGGGCGGCCTCGGCGAGCAGGGCGAGAACCGCCTCGGTCTGCTCGGGGCCGAGCGCGGCGTACGTCTGGAGCGAGCGGGGGCGGCCGGGCCGTGCGAAGTCGTCGCTGGTCATGCGTACGAGACTAAGGGGAGGGGGCCCCAAAACGGACGGCGGCGGTGTCGACGAAAGTTAAACCAGGCCGTAACCCTGAATACCCTGTTGCGCTACGCGCGTTGACTCTAGGCTGCGCCGGTACCCACTCGGACCCACAGGGGGGCGCATGCCAGCCACATCCCCGGCGCACCACCAGCGCCGCAGACGCCGTACCCACCGTCTCCTCGCGACCGCCGCCGGTGTGCTCACCGTCGGCGCGCTGGCCGCGGCCGCGCTGCCCGGGTCGGCGACCGCGGACGAGAACCACGGGAGCAAGGGCAGGACCCACCCCGGCCGTTACCAGGACGTGCAGCTGCTGTCCTTCAACGACCTGCACGGCAACCTGGAGCCGCCGTCCGGCTCCTCGGGCCGGGTCACCGAACTCCAGCACGACGGCACGACGAAGACCGTCGACGCGGGCGGCGTGGAGTACCTCGCCACCCATCTGCGCGAGGCGCGCGAGGGCAACCCCTACTCCATCACCGCCGCCGGCGGCGACATGGTCGGCGCCTCCCCGCTCCTCTCGGGCCTCTTCCACGACGAGCCCACCATCGAGGCGCTGAACGGGCTCGACCTGGACGTGACCAGCGTCGGCAACCACGAGTTCGACGAGGGCGCGGCCGAGCTGGCCCGTCTTCAGAACGGCGGCTGCCACCCGGACGAGGGCTGCTACACCGACGAGGAGTTCGAGGGCGCCGACTTCCCGTACCTGGCGGCGAACGTCCTGGACGAGAAGACCAGGAGGCCTCTCCTCAAGCCGTACTGGGTGTGGAAGAAGCAGGGCGTCAAGGTCGGCTTCATCGGCGTGACCCTGGAGGGCACCCCGGACATCGTCTCGGCGGAGGGCGTGAAGGGCCTGGTCTTCAAGGACGAGGTCGAGACGATCGACAAGTACGCCAAGGAGCTCCAGCGCCAGGGCGTGAAGTCGATCGTGGCGCTCATCCACGAGGGCGGCTTCCCGGCCTCCTCCGCCTACAACTACGACTGCGACTCCCCGGGCGCCGGCGACGGCGTCTCCGGCCCGATCGCGGACATCGCGAAGAACATCACGCCGCAGGTGGACGCGCTGGTCACCGGCCACACCCACAACGCGTACGTGTGTACGATCCCCGACCCGGCGGGCAAGCCCCGCACGGTCACCTCGGCCGCGTCCTTCGGCCGCCTCTACACGGACACCACGCTGACCTACGACCGCGTGACGGGTGACATCGCCCGTACGGCCGTGAAGTCCGCGAACCACGTGGTCACCCGGGACGTCCCCAAGGCGCCCGACATGACCGCGCTGATCGACGAGTGGAACACCCTCGCCGCCCCCATCGGCAACCGCCCGATCGGCTACATCTCCGGCGACATCGTGCGCGACGGCACGGAGTCCCCGCTCGGTGACCTGATCGCCGACGCGCAGCTGGCGTACGGCAGGACGCTGGACCCGGAGACCGACCTGGCGCTGATGAACCCGGGCGGCATCCGCGCGTCCCTCACCCACGCGGCCGGCGGCGCGGAGGGCGACGGCGTGGTGACCTTCGCCGAGGCCTTCACCGTCCAGCCGTTCGCCAACACGGTCAACCTCCAGGACTTCACCGGCGATCAGGTCGTCCAGGCCCTGAAGGAGCAGGTCAGCGGTTCGAACGAGGCGGCCCCGAAGATCCTCCAGATCTCCTCCGGCCTGACCTACACCCTGGACCTGACGAAGACCGGCGCGGACCGCGTGGTCACGGACTCGATCAGGCTCAACGGCTCCGCGATCGACCCGGCCGCCACCTACCGCGTCGCGACGAACAGCTTCCTCGCGGGCGGCGGCGACGGCTTCCCGACCCTGGGTCAGGGCACGAACGACCTGGTCGGCGAGGACGACCTGGCGGCCCTGGAGCGGTACCTGACCGCCAACTCGACGCCCACGACCCCGATCGCCCCGCCGAAGGCGGACCGCATCACGATCGTGCGCTGACCGTCCGGGCGGCCGGGGCCGGTGCGAGGCGGTTCACCGCCTGGCACCGGCCCCGTCGCACGCCGGCCCTCACGCGTCGGGCCACACGACCGCCTGCGCGACGATCACCCGCTGCCCGTCGAAGGTGACCGCCGGCCCTCCGTGCAGCAGATAGCCCATCCCCAGCGCCTCGCTCACCCGGTGGCAGAAGGCCGGGTCGTCGGGACCGGTCAGTACGCGGTAGACGGGCAGTCCGTCCGGTGGCGTCGTCATGCCCCGAAGCGTGTCACACGCGCCTGCGGCGTCCGACCGGCCGGGGCTCCCCACCGGGGGCCCGGGGTCAGGACGCCGTGGGGGTCCAGCCCGCCAGCCAGTCGGCGACCTCCTGGTCGGCCGCCTGGGCGTCCGTCAGGTGGGGGCGGTCGCTGCTCGCCGAGCCCGCACCGGAGCCGGTGTTCCTGTACTCGGCGAAGCGGTCGCCCTTCCAGGAGAAGCCGCTCATGTCGGTCCAGGGCGTGGTGCGGACCGCGGCGCTGAGGTTGGTGTTGCGGACCGTGGTCTGCGGGTCCAGGGAGGCGTCGCCGCCGGCGTGCCAGGGGCGGCCGAGGTAGAAGGTGCGGTCGGAGACGTCGCCGTTCACCGTCGAGTTGGCGATGAGGATGCCCTTGCGGTTCGCGGCCGTGCTCGGGGCCGTGACGTAGCCGGCGGAGGTGCCGTCCCAGCGCTTCTTCAGGGTGATGACCGAGCGGTCGATCACCGCGGTGGCCCGGCCGAAGATGAAGTCGACGTTCCCGATGACGTAGGAGTTGGTGACGTAGACCCGGCCCAGCCTGTCCTTGGCGGCCGTGTCGAGGAGGAGGGTGTCCTGGTCGCCCTCGACGATCACGCCGTCGAGGAGGACCTGGTCGGCCGCCGTGCGCAGGGCGACCGCCTGGTGGCCGGAGAGGGACTGGTTGGCGCCCTCGTCGAAGTCGTTGGAGATGGTCAGGTTACGGGCCTGGAAGTCGTCGGCCTCCACGGCGACCGTGGCGCTGCCGGAGGTGCCGTAGGTGCCCGAGCCGTCCGGCTTCTGCGTGCCGGCCGCGTTGTTGTGGACGATCACCGTGTCCTTGCGGCTGCCGCCGGTGCCCTGGAAGGTGACGTGCGGCTTGTTGGACGGGACCTTGACCGTCTCGCGGTACGTGCCCGGCTTGATGGAGACGACGACGCGGGAGGCGTTGTTCGCGGGGACCGCGTTCACGGCCGCCTGGACCGTCCTGTACTGGCCGGTGCCGTCCTTGGCGACGGTGAGCGTGGTGGCCGCCGCGGCCTTCGTCGAGCTCTCCGCCGCGGCCTTCGTCGTGCCGATGGCCGTGCGCGGGCCCGTGCCCGACTTCAGCAGCGACGGCACGTCCGCCGCCTTGTCGAGCGTGTACGCGTAGTACGCCTTCGGGTCGAACGCCGTGCCGCCGCTCTCGTTCCGTCCCGAGGTGCCCGAGAAGACGTTGCCGCGCTGCACGATCGTCGCCGTCGCGTCCTTGATGACCGGGTTCTTCATGCCTTGGAAGTAGCTGTTCTCCAGGACCATCCGGGTGCCGCCGCGCGAGTAGTTGCCGTACGAGGAGTTGATGCTCGTGTTCGCGACGTCCTCGAGGAAGTTGTTGTAGAGGTGCGCGTGGGCGGCGTTGTCCGTGGAGGGGTTGCGCTGCTCGGTCTCGCGGAACCAGTTGTGGTGGATCGTGATGTCCGTCGTGACGTTCTCGGTCCAGCCGATGCCGAAGGTCTTGTTGTTCTGGCCGAGCCTGTTCCAGGAGACCGTCACGTACGTGCTGTCCTTGCGGACGTCGATCAGGCCGTCCGCCATGTTCCGCAGGTCGTTGTGGTCGATCCAGACGTGGTGGGCGCCGTCCATCTGGACCGCGTCGAAGTCGTGGTCCTTGTCGTTCCAGATGCCCTGGTAGGCGTCCCGGATCGTCAGGTTGCGGATGATCACGTTGTGTACGCCCTGGCCGAGGAAGAAGCCGCCGCCGACGATGTGCCCGGACGTGCCGGAGCCCACGATCGTCTTGTCGGAGGCGACCTTGATCTCCTTGCCGACCGGGTTCATCGTGATCGTCCCGGCCACGACGATGACGTACGGCTCGGCGGCCGTGGCGTACTTCTCCAGGTCCGCCTGCGTGCGCACGGTGACGGTCTGCCCGTCCCGGCCGCCGTACGTGCCGTTCTGGCCGAGCGCGTCGACGGAGGCGAAGCCGTCGGCGGTGGCGGTGGCCCAGGCGGGCGCCGCAGCGGTCGCGGCGGACGCCTGCTGGGGGACGAAGTCGGTGCCGTACACCAGGACTCCGGCGGTGGTCAGGGCCAGCGGGAGGCCGACCGCCAGGAACTTCGCGGGCCTGCGGTGACGGGCCCTGCTGCGGTGCTCGCTCATGCGGCGATCCGTTCCGTGTGGGGGTGGGGACGCCGATCGGTCGCCGCCCGGCACGGAAAGGTTGCCGCCGTCTTCGGTCAGGGCACCTCGGGCGGCGGGACCGGGGCGCCCGGCAGACGGACCGTGGCCGTGGTGCCGCCGCCGTCCGCCCGGGTCAGGGAGACGTCGCCGCCCGCCTGCTGCACCGTGCGGGCCACGATGGACAGGCCGAGGCCGGAACCGGGGAGGGCGCGGGCGCCGGGAGAGCGCCAGAACCGGTCGAAGACGTGCGGGAGTTCGTCGGCGGGGATGCCGGGGCCGTGGTCGCGGACGGTGAGGACGCCGTCGGTCAGGCGTACGTCGACCGTGCCGCCCCCCGGGCTGAACTTCACCGCGTTGTCCAGGATGTTGACCACCGCCCGCTCCAGCGCGGACGGCTCCGCCCGTACGTACCACGGGTGGACGTCCGCCGTGATGGTCAGCTCGGGGCCGCGCAGCCGGGCGCGGCGCAGGGCCGACTCGACGACGTCCTGCCAGGCGACGATCTGCGCACGGTCCGCGTGCTGGCCGGTGTCCGGGCGGGACAGTTCCTGCAAGTCGCCGATGAGCGAGGCCAATTCCGTCATCTGCGCCTTCACGGAGGCGAGCAGGGCCTTGCGGTCGGCCTCCGGGATCGGGCGGCCCGTCTCCTCGCTGCGGGTGAGGAGCTCGATGTTGGTGCGCAGGGAGGTGAGCGGGGTGCGCAGCTCGTGGCCGGCGTCCGCGATCAGCTGCTGCTGGAGGTCGCGGGAGCTGGCGAGGGCGGACGTCATGGAGTTGAAGGAGCGGGAGAGCCGGGCGACCTCGTCCTCCGACTCGTCCGCCACGGGGATGCGGATGCCCAGGTCCTCGGTGCGGGCGACGTGTTCGACGGCCTCGGTGAGCTTGTCCACGGGACGCAGACCCGCGCGGGCCACCGCGAGACCGGCGGCCGAGGCGCCGAGCACGCCGACACCGGAGACCAGGAGCAGCACCAGGGCCAGTTCGTTGAGCGTGGACCGGGTGTTGTCCAGCGGCAGGGCGACGACGAGGGCGTAGTCCTGGACCACGCCCCGGTCCACCGGACCGGTCTTGATGGTGACGGCCGTCGTCAGCACACGGATCCGCTCGCCGTCGCTGTCGGTGCCGTCGCGGAAGACGCCCTCGCCCGGGTCCGGGTTCTCGGCCACCTTCTTGTCGCCGCCGGTGACGGCGACCGCGGCCGCGGAGTTCGGGAACAGGCACACGCTGCCGTCCGAGCGCACCAGCTGCGCGTACTGCGTGCTGCGCGGGCCGATGGTGTCGGTGTCGGCCGGCTCCTGGACGCAGTTGTCGGTGAGCTGCCGGAATTCCTCCGGCTGGAGCGCGATGACCGACGACCGCAGATCGTCGTCGACCTCGTCGTACAGCTTGCCCCGCACGATGAACCAGCACGTCACCGACACCGCCGCCACCGCGAACGCCACCGCCGCCGCCACCAGCAGCGACAGCCGGGCCCGGATGGGCAGGGCGCGGACGCGGCGGGTCAGCCCGCTCACTCCGCACCGCCCTGCCGCAGCACGTACCCCACCCCCCGCACCGTGTGCACCAGGCGCGGCTCGCCGCCCGCCTCGGTCTTGCGGCGCAGGTACATGACGTACACGTCGAGCGAGTTGGACGAGGGCTCGAAGTCGAAGCCCCAGACCGCCTTCAGGATCTGCTCACGGGTGAGCACCTGGCGCGGGTGCGCCATGAACATCTCCAGCAGGGTGAACTCCGTGCGGGTCAGCTCCACCTGCCGGGTGCCGCGCGTGACCTCGCGGGTCGCCAGGTCCATGCGCAGGTCGGCGAAGGAGAGGACGTCGTCCGACTCGGCGGAGGCGGCCACCGCCGCCGCGTACGAGCTGCGGCGCAGCAGCGCGCGGATACGGGCGAACAGCTCGTCCAGCTCGAACGGCTTGACCAGGTAGTCGTCCGCTCCCGCGTCCAGGCCGGTCACCCGGTCGCCGACCGTGTCCCGGGCGGTCAGCATCAGGATGGGCGTGGTGTCGCCGGTGGCGCGGATGCGGCGGGCGGCGGTCAGGCCGTCCATGCGGGGCATCTGGATGTCCAGGACGAGCAGGTCGGGCCGGTACGCCGCCGCCTTCTCCAGGGCGTCCGCGCCGTCGACGGCGACCTCGGTGTCGTACCCCTCGAAGGCCAGGCTGCGCTGGAGCGCTTCGCGCACCGCCGGCTCGTCGTCGACGATCAGGATGCGCTGGGGGTCACGGTCGCCTTCTGCGGGGCTCATGGGCTCGGGGTTCCTCACGGCTCTCTACGGTTTCAGGCCTTCAGCCTCGCACGTTACGCGGGCGGCGGGTCAGTTCGTCGAGCCGGAGCGCAGCGCCGACAGGTCCGACTTCAGGGTGTTGACCGGGATGGCGAAGCCCAGGCCCACGCTGCCCGCGTCGGACGAGGACGAGCCGCTGCCGCTCGCCGAGTACATCGCGGAGTTGATGCCGATGATGTTGCCGTTCATGTCGATCAGCGCGCCGCCGGAGTTGCCCGGGTTCAGGGACGCGTCGGTCTGGATCGCCTTGTACGTGGTCGTGGAGCCGCCCGTGTCGCCGTTGAACTCCTGGCCGCCGTACTCGAACGGCCAGCCGCCGCCCTGCTGCTGTTGGCCCCCGCTCTCGTCCGTCGAGACCGTCACGTCGCGGTCGAGGGCGGAGACGATGCCGCTGGTCACCGTGCCGGTCAGACCCTCGGGGGAGCCGATCGCCACGACCTGGTCGCCGACCTGCACGCCGTCGGAGTCGCCGAGGGTGGCCGCCTGCAGGCCGGAGGCGTCCTGCAGCTTGATCAGGGCGAGGTCCTTGCTGCTGTCGGTGCCGACGGTCTCCGCCGTGTACGTCTTGCCGTCGCTCGTCCGCACCTTGATCGACGAGGCGCCGGACACCACGTGGTTGTTGGTGACGATCTCACCGTCGGACGTGATGATCACACCGGAGCCGGTGGAGGACCCCGAACCGGAGGTGGCGTTGATCTCGACGATGCTCGGGGCGACCGCCTCGGCGACGCCGGACACCGTGCCCTTCTGGCTCGACGGTACGACGGTGGTGCTGGTCGAGCTGGAGGCCACGGTGCCGTTGCCGGTCAGCTCCTGCACGCCGTAGGCGGTGGCGCCGCCCACGGCCGCCGCGACGATCGCCACGGCGGCGAGCAGGGCCGCCGGACCGCGGGCGCGCTTCCTCCGCGCGGGCTGCGGCGCGGATCCCTCCGCGCATCCCTGTGCGGGCTCCTCCGCGAATCCCTGCGCGGACCCCTGCGCGAATTCCTGCGTGGGCTGCGGCGCGGACCCCTGCGCGCATCCCTGTGCGGGCTCCTGCGCGAACCCCTGCACGGGCTGCTGAGGCGGCGCGTACGCCGGCGGGGGAGGCCACTCGGGGTTCACCGGGGCGGGGCTTCCGTACTCGCCGCTGGGGCGGAGGCTCTCGGTCATGGCTCCGAGCCTCGCGCCCGACGATGAGAGCGAGCTGAGTGTGTGCTGAGAAGCCCGGCAGAACCTCGTATGCCCGATATAAAGGCCGCCGGGGCCGGTCGCGGGCCCCGGTTACCGGCAGCCGCAGGAGTGGCGTACCACCAGGCGGGACGGGTACACCTTCAGCCGCTCGCGGCGGGAGCCCGCCACCCGTACGCCGTCGTCCAGGACGAGGTCGACCGCCGCGCGGGCCATCGCCGAACGGTCGGAGGCGACCGTGGTCAGCGGCGGATCGGCGAGCGCCGCCTCCTTGATGTCGTCGAACCCGGCGACCGCCAGCTCGCCCGGCACGTCGATCCGCAGCTCCCGCGCGGCGCGCAGAATGCCGATCGCCTGGTCGTCGGTGGAGCAGAAGACCGCGGGCGGGCGGTTCGGGCCGGAGAGGATGTCCAGGCCGACACGGTAGGCGTCGTAGCGGTTGTACGGGGCCTCGAAGAGGCGGCCCTCCGTCGGGATGCCGGCCTCCTCCATCGCCCGCCGCCAGCCCTCGACGTGGTCGGAGACCGGGTCGCCGACGGCGGGGGTCTCCGCGGTGCCGCCGAGGCAGGCCACGTACGCGTTGCCGTGCTCCAGCAGGTGGCGTACGGCGAGCTGGGCGCCGCCGAGGTCGTCGGTGACGACGGCGACGTCGTCGATCGCCTCCGGGCGCTCGTGCAGCAGGACGATCCGGGCGTCCCACGCCTCGATCTCCGCGGCGGCCTGGTCGTTGAGCGCGTGGCTGACCAGGATCAGGCCGGAGACCCGCATGCCGAGGAAGGCCCGCAGATAGTGGACCTCGCGCTCGGCGATGTAGTCGGTGTTGCCGACGAGCACCATCTTCCCGCGCTCGGAGGCGGCCTGTTCGACCGCGTGCGCCATCTCGCCGAAGAACGGCTGGCGGGCGTCCGGGATGATCAGGCCTATGAGGTCCGTGCGCCGCGAGGCCATCGCCTGGGCGACCCGGTCCGGCCGGTACCCCAGCTCCTTGATCGCGGCGAGGACGCGCTCGCGCGTGGCCGGGGCGACCGGCCGGGGTCCGTTGTTGATGACATAGCTGACGACGGCGGTGGACGTCCCCGCCAGCCGCGCCACATCATCCCTGGTTACCTTGGCCACGCGCGGAGTCTACGCGGATATACCCGGTGCGGGCAGGGAGTATCACACCTTGGATGACGCCGCTTCCACGGTCTCCGTCTCCTCCTCGGCCGTGGCGTCCTCCGCGGCGCGCGCCGGCTTCTCGGGCTTCTCGGGGGTGACGAACCGGTAGCCGACGTTGCGGACGGTGCCGATCAGCGACTCGTGCTCGGGACCGAGCTTGGCGCGCAGGCGCCGTACGTGGACGTCGACCGTGCGGGTGCCGCCGAAGTAGTCGTAGCCCCAGACCTCCTGGAGCAGCTGGGCGCGGGTGAAGACCCGGCCGGGGTGCTGCGCGAGGTATTTGAGCAGTTCGAATTCCTTGAAGGTCAGGTCGAGGACCCGGCCCTTGAGTTTCGCGGAGTAGGTCGCCTCGTCGACCGACAGGTCGCCGTTGCGGATCTCCATCGGGGAGTCGTCGTTGACGATCTGCTGGCGCCCCATGGCGAGGCGCAGGCGTGCCTCCACCTCGGCCGGGCCCGCGGTGTCCAGGAGGACGTCGTCGATGCCCCAGTCCGCGGTGACGGCGGCCAGGCCGCCCTCGGTCACGACCAGGACGAGGGGGCAGCCGGGGCCGGTGGAGCGCAGCAGCTGGCACAGGCTGCGGACCTGCGGGAGGTCGCGCCGGCCGTCGATCAGGATCACGTCGGCACCGGGGGTGTCGACGAGTGCGGGGCCCTCCGCGGGGGCCACGCGCACGGTGTGCAGCAGCAGGCCGAGGGCGGGGAGCACCTCCGTCGACGGCTGGAGGGCATTGGTCAGGAGCAGCAGAGAGCTCATCGCACCCCACCGGCCCGGGTCGTCGTCGTTCGCTCGTGCACGGTTCGCTCGCCCATAACGTCTGGTTCCTCCTCGGTCCCTGCGAGGACGTTTACGGCATTGCTGCGTCCGGCGGCTCGTATACGAACGGTTTCCCGCGTCGTATACAAAGCTTCCGAAAGCACAAAAGGACCCGGGGGCTTCACTGCCCGAGTCCTCTTCGCAGCAGAATAGCCGACATGAGTATCGGTCCGGCAGGTCGTGTGGCGCGATCCACCGCGCGATCCCCCCTTCGTCCGTATTCCGAGACACCCGATGTAACGCGGGGACGTGCGCCTTTGCGGACTTTTCTGCGCACCGCGGACGGGGTGGCGATCGATTCCGTATACGAACCGGGGACTTCTCCTTCCCGCGATCTCGTCTTCGTGATCGCACACGGGTTCACCGGGGACGCGGACCGGCCGCACGTGCGGCGGGTGGCGCGGGTTCTCGCGCGTTACGGCGGTGTCGTGACGTTCTCCTTCCGGGGTCACGGGGCGTCGGGCGGGCGGTCGACGGTCGGGGACCGGGAGGTGCTCGACCTCGCGGCGGTGGTGGAGTGGGCGCGCGGACTGGGGTACGCGCGGGTGGCCACCGTCGGGTTCTCCATGGGCGGCTCGGTGGTGCTGCGGCACGCCGCGGCCGGCCGGGACGGGGACGCCGGGGTCGACGCGGTCGTCTCCGTGAGCGCGCCCGCGCGGTGGTTCTACCGGGGGACGGCCCCCATGCGGCGGCTGCACTGGCTGGTGACCCGGCCGTCCGGGCGGCTGGTGGGGCGGTACGGGCTGCGGACGCGGATCCACCACCGGCAGTGGGACCCGGTGCCGGTGTCGCCCGTCGAGGCGGTGCCCCGGATCGCGCCCACGCCGTTGCTGATCGTGCACGGGGACCGGGACGGGTACTTCCCGCTCGACCATCCGCGGATGCTGGCGGCCGCCGCCGGGGAGCACGGGGAGCTGTGGGTCGAGTCCGGCATGGGGCACGCGGAGAACGCGGCACCGGAGGCGCTGCTGGGGCGGATCGGGGACTGGGTGGTGGGCCGAGCGGGCTAGCCTGACGGTGTCCACCGTCAACCCGATGAGGAATCCAGCAGATGGCAAAGGTCACGGTGCGGTACTGGGCCGCCGCCAAGGCCGCGGCCGGGGTGGCCGAGGAGACGTACGAGGCGGCCACGCTCGCCGAAGCGCTCGACGCGGTGCGCGGGCGGCACTCCGGCGACGTCGCACGCGTGCTGCTGCGGTGCTCGTTCCTCGTCGACGGCGACCCCGTGGGCAAGCGCGCGCATGAGACGGTACGGCTGGCCGACGGCGGCACGGTCGAGGTGCTTCCGCCGTTCGCAGGAGGATGAGCGATGACGAACCAGCCGTACGGGGCCTACGACCCCCACCAGGATCCGCAGCAGGCCCAGGGCGTGTGGCCGGGGCAGCAGCAGGCGTACGGGGATCCGTACGCGGACCAGCAGTACACGCAGCAGTGGCAGGGGCAGACGTGGGAGACGCAGATGCAGCCGCCGGTGGCCGCCGCGTACGCCCCGGTCTCCCCCGATCCCGCTCCCGCCCCTGTTCCCCCGCCGGCTCCGGCGGCCCCGCAGGTTCCGGCGGCCGAGGCGGCCGGCGGATCCGGGCCCGGGTACGGGCCGGCCACGCTGGGCGGCAACTCGCGTGTCACGGACGCCCAGCGGGCGCGCGCCGAGGGGCGGTCGCCGATCATCGAGCCCGGGATGCAGCCCGCGGTGCTCACCGCGCTGCTGGGGCTGCTGCTGGCCGGCGGGGCGGCGCTGGGGACGTACGCGCTGCTGGTGCCGTTGGTGGTGCTCCAGGGGCTCACGGCGGCGGGCTGGTTCCGGCTGAACGGGATGTGGCCGGCGCGGCAGGGGATCGCGCTGGGCTTCCTCGGCGCGCTGGCCGCGGACGCGGCGCTGCTGGTCTCCGACCGGTCGCCGGCGGCGATCCTGGGGACGCTGGGGGTGTGGGTGCTGCTGTCGCTGGTGCTCCAGCTGCGGTCGCACGCGGATCCCGACGAGCGGATGTACGGCCTGATGGCGACGGTCGTGGCGGCTGCGCTGGCGATCGCGGCGGCCGGGTACCTGGCGGCGGACGCGGCCGCGGTGACCGTGGGCGCGGTCGCCGTGGCGGCGGGGGTGGTGGCGCGGGCGCTGCCGCTGCCGACGCCGGTCTCCGTGGTGTTCGCGTCGGCGGTCGCGGCGGGCGCGGGGTTCGCGGTCGACGGACGGGCGGGAGCGCTGCTGGGGGCGGGCGCGGCGGTGTGCGCGCTGATCGGCCACCGGGCGGCGGGCTACGACTACCCGTCCCGGTTCGTCCACTTCACGGCGGGCGTGGCCCTGCCCCTGGCCGCGGCGGCCCCCGCGGTGTACGTCCTGGACCGCGTACTCGGCTGACGGCGGCCGGGCGGGCCCTCTGTCACAGGTGATCCACAATCCCCCGCCCCCCGCCCTCCCCGGCACTACCCTCGCGCAGGGACGGCCGCCCGGCCGTCGGCGAACGCCGTCGTCAAGCGTCAGGTGGGGGAAGACCGCATGCGAGCACTGCGCGTACTGCTCATCGTCACGGTGGTACTCGGCGCCGTCTTCGTGGTCGTCGACCGCGTGGCGGTGCACATCGCCGAGGGCGAGGCGGCCGACCGTCTGAAGGCGTCCGAGAACCTGGCGCACACCCCCGACGTGTCGATCGGCGGCTTCCCGTTCCTCACCCAGCTCGCCGGCGGCACCCTCGACGAGGTGCGGGTGGGCATCGAGGACTACGAGGCCGGCACCGGTGACGACGCCCGGACGATCCGCATCGCCGACCTGCGCGCGGACCTGCGCGGCGTCGACTTCTCCGGCGACTTCGGCTCCGCCGTCGCCGCCGACGCCACCGGTACGGCCACCGTCGCCTACGACGAGCTGCTGAAGACCGCCGGCAAGTCCGAGCCCGGCCGGGTGGGCCCCGGTGTCACCGCCCGGGTCGTCGGGCTGTCCGACGGCGGCAACGGGAAGACCGAGGTCGTGGTGGAGGCCACCGTGCTGGGCGTCGAGCTGCCCGAGCCGGTCTCCGTGCTCAGCTCCGTGACGGTCGTGGACGGCGACACGGTGCGGGTGAGGGCCGACGCGGTGCCGGAGTTCGGCGGGGTCGAGATCGTCGAGGCCGGCGTGCGGCGGATCACCGACTTCGAGCAGCGGATCGACGGTCTGCCCGGCGGCATCCGGCTGGACAAGGTCGAGGCCGCGCGGGACGGGGTGGAGATCACGGTGAAGGGTTCCGGCGTCCGTCTGGTCGGGTGAGGACCGGTTCGGCGGGGGCGCTGTCCGGAGAGTGAGACGGGCGTGTCCGCGCAGTGCGTGCGATCGCGGCCGTCCGCGCGGACGGGGCGGGGGAACGGCGGCTTCCGAGGGTGCGCGTCCCATATCGCGGACGATCGCGTCTCACCATGCGACACATCGGTGACACGCGTACCCGTCCGTCCCTACGATCGGACCCATGCAGTGTCAGACGAGCGTCCTCCGGTCGAGGGGACAGGCGGATCTCACGAAGCGGCGGGCAGTGGACCTGTGCCGTGTCGCCGCCATGCTCTGTCGCACTTTCTGACGAGCGGACGCCTCGCCGTCCGCATCCCGCCCCGCCCCCGCTGAGGGCATCCGTGCGCCGGTCCCGCCGAGGCCGCGCGCACCCTCTCACCCGCACGCCCCGCCGCAACTGCCCCGGAGGAGAAGAAGCATGAGTCGCAGCGACGTCCTGGTCGACGCCGACTGGGTCCAGGAGCACCTGGACGACCCGTCCATCGCCATCGTCGAGGTGGACGAGGACACGTCCGCCTACGAGAAGAACCACATCAAGAACGCCATCCGGATCGACTGGACGCAGGACCTGCAGGACCCGGTCCGCCGTGACTTCGTCGACCAGGAGGGCTTCGAGAAGCTCCTGTCGGACAAGGGCATCGCCAACGACCACACGGTCGTCCTCTACGGCGGCAACAACAACTGGTTCGCCTCGTACGCCTACTGGTACTTCAAGCTGTACGGCCACGAGAACGTCAAGCTCCTCGACGGCGGCCGCAAGAAGTGGGAGCTCGACGCCCGCGAGCTGGTCCCCGGCGACGAGGTGCCGGAGCGCCCGAAGACCGACTACAAGGCGAAGGCCCAGGACACCTCCATCCGTGCCTTCCGCGACGACGTCGTGGCCGCCATCGGCAACCAGAACCTCGTCGACGTGCGTTCGCCCGACGAGTTCTCCGGCAAGCTGCTCGCCCCGGCCCACCTGCCGCAGGAGCAGTCGCAGCGTCCGGGTCACGTCCCGACGGCCGCCAACATCCCGTGGTCGAAGAACGCCAACGACGACGGCACCTTCAAGTCCGACGACGAGCTCAAGGCGCTCTACGAGGCCGAGCAGGTCGACCTCGCCAAGGACACCATCGCCTACTGCCGCATCGGTGAGCGTTCCGCGCTGACCTGGTTCGTGCTGCACGAGCTGCTCGGCGTGGAGAACGTCAAGAACTACGACGGCTCCTGGACCGAGTACGGCTCCCTCGTCGGCGTGCCGATCGAGCTCGGCCCCGGCAAGTAACCCCTCCCGACCGACCTTTCCAGACCACTTCAGGAGTAAGACATGTGCGGTGCGAAGGCCGGTGGCCCGGACGCCTCGACGATCAAGCCCGGTGAGACCACGATCCAGGGTCAGGTGACCCGCGACGGAGAGCCGGTGACGGGCTACGTCCGTCTGCTGGACTCGACCGGCGAGTTCACCGCGGAGGTCCCGACCTCCGCCACCGGGCAGTTCCGCTTCTACGCGGCGGAGGGCACCTGGACCGTCCGCGCCCTGGTGCCCGGCGGCACCGCCGACCGCACGGTCGTCGCCCAGCAGGGCGGTCTGGCCGAGGTCGCGATCGCGGTCTGAGGACACGGGAACGGCTGAAGGGCCGCACCCCACGGGTTGGACGCCCGGGGTGCGGCCCTTCGGCGTGTCCGGACCTACGCTGGACGTATGTACGCGCGCAGACGGCACGCCTACTTCGCCCTGATGGGCACCTGCGTCGGGCTGTTCGTCCTGGCCTGGGGCGTGGTGCGGCTGTGGTCGGTGCCGGCGGCCGTGGCCATGTGCCTCGTGGCCATGGTCATCCCGCCGGTCGCCGCGATGGTCGCCAACCGGCGGGGGCCGGAGGACCGCTGGTGGGACGACCCCTCCGGCGATCCGACGTCCGACGCGTGGTGGGACGAGCTGGACGGCAGGAAGCGGCCCCGGTAGGCAGGCCGCTCGGTACGGTGGGGCGGGCCGCTCAGTAGACGAGCGCCTGCGTCCCGTCCGCCATCGCCTCCTGGACGAAGACCTGCGCGCCGGCGATGCGGACGCCCTCGACGACGTCCTTCTCCGTGATGTCGCGGCGGGCCGCGCACTGGGTGCACAGGGTGATCCGGCCGGTGGCCAGGACCGAGTCCAGCAGGTCGGGCAGCGGGGCGGCGTGCGGCAGCTCGAACTCGGCCGCGCGGCCCGGCAGGGCGAACCACGAGGACTCGCCGGTGAGCCACAGGGAGACCTCGACACCGCTGGCCGCGGCCACCGCCGCCACCGTGAACGCCTGCGAGCAGCGCTCGGGTGCGTCGGTTCCCGCGGTCACCTTGATCACAAGCTTCTTCGCCATGACCGAATCGTAATCATGATCGCCACAACTTCGGTCGCCGCCCGTGGGTCTCCTGTGCGCGCGTGGACGGAATACGCGCTTCACCTTCTGTGGGGGGACGTCTTGGAACAACCCGAAGAAGCAGCCGACGCCCCGGACGCACCGAGACCGGCGGATGCGCCGGAGAGCGGCCCGGCACCGGACGTGTCGGCGGATCCGCGTCCGGAGTCTCCGGAGGTTCCGGCTCCGGACGCGGCCCGGAAACGCCGGCGGGGGCGCACGGCCGTGCTGATCGCCGCCGCGGCCGTGCTCGGCGTGGTCGCCGGCACCTGCGCCGGATACCTCGTCCAGGCCGACCGCGAGCCCACCGGGCTGCCGCCGCTGTCGCAGCCGGTGCTCGCGCAGTCGAAGGGCGAGGCGCCCGAGCCGTTGCCGGCGGACCGGGACCGCCGCGTGAAGACCGACGGCGACCTGCGCGATCTGCTGCTGAAGAAGCCGAGCGGCACCCGGGAGCCCGACTGGCCGATGGGTGAGGACGGCTGGATGGACCTCGCCGAGTACGCCGGCCACTACGAGACGGCCGACTCGGTGTTCGGACAGCTGGCCACGGACGAGTTCCGCAGGGCGGCCGTCGTCGGCTGGCTCGACGACGACGAGTACAGCGTGGAGATCCGGCTGGTCCAGTTCCGCCAGGAGGAGGCCCTGGGGGCCGCCGGCACCGTCGACGACAGCCAGTACTGGGCGGAGGACGCGGAGGACACCGACAGCTGGGCCGTCCCCGGCACCGAGGAGGGCCGGGCGTACGTCCACCACAGCCCTGACGCCGAACCCGGTTACGAGCCCCTGTACGGCGCGGAGGCGCACGCCTGGCGCGGCGACATCGCCATGGAGATCTGGGTGTACGGCAGCAAGCCCGTTCCCAAAGGAATGATCATGGATCTGGCCGAGCGGCAGATGGAGCGGCTGTGAACGAGACGCAGAGCCCTACGCCCCTGCCGCCCACCCCCGACGGCGCTCCCGCCGCGGCCCCCGCGAAGCGGCCCGCGCGGTGGGGCCGTGTCGCGTCCGTCGTCGGCTCCGTGCTGCTGGCCGGGGCCGTCGTCACGGGCGTCGGGTACACCGTGGTGACCGTGCGGGACGCCGACCGTGACGCCGGCGCGCCCCGATGGAAGTTCCCCGAGGCGGCGGCCGCCGGGGGCGAGGCGCCCGAGGCGCGGGGGCTGGCCGGGATGCTCGTGCCGTACGGGCACGACAACTGGCTCCGGGGACCGGACCTGGGCGAGTTCGGCTCGGACGCGCGGCTCAGCGGCGCCCGGGCCACGGCGCTGCAGAAGGAGTCGCTGCGCGACCTGCCGCGCTCCCAGCGCAAGCGGCTGGAGAAGGAGATCGACAGGTGGCGCGTCGAGGGCATGGCGATGCGCAGCTACACCAGCGGGTCGGTCAGCATCTATCAGGAGGACGAGATCTTCACCGTGGGCATCGTGCTCGCCCGGATGGAGAACGAGGCGGCCGTGCGGGACCTCGCGCGGTTCCAGGGCGAGTTCCTCGACACCCTCGACGTCTTCCGCAAGGGACCGAAGATCAAGGGCCACGAGGACGCGCGGTGCTTCCTGCCGCCCGCGGACGCGGAGACCGACCTCGACACCATGCAGTGCTCGGCCCACGTCGGCAACGTCCTGGTCACCCTCACCGCGGACGGCGCGAAACCGCTGGACACCAAGAGCGTCGCCGCGCTGCTGGAGGAGCAGCTCGACCGCATCGACGAACCGGGGAAGGCCGTATGACCGAGCAGCCGCAGACCCTCGTACCCGCCCCGCCCGCGGAGCCGCCGGCCGTACCGGATGCGCCGGCCGATCCCGGGCCGCCGGTGCGGGGGGACCGCCGGGCGCTGCGCGCCGCCCTGCGCTGGACCGCCGCCGTCGCCGTCTTCGCCGTGGCCGGCGCGGGCACGGCTTACGGCATCACCCGGATGGAACGGACGGACGTGCCCGGCCTGGCGACCGCCTCCGACGGGCGCTGGGACTACCCGGAGCTGACGAAGCCGCCGCTGCCCGCCGGCAGCCCCGGACCGCAGGAGGAGTCCAACCCGGCCGGCACCCACCACGCCGACCTGCGCGCCCTCCTGCTGCCCGCCCCCGAGGGGGCGGAGGAGGACAAGGCGCTGCGCGGCACGGACGGCTGGCTGCCGACGGACGACTTCCTCCAGGAGTACGCGGAGGAGGATCAGCGGGAGACCTTCCGGCAGCAGCTCGTCGACGGCGGCCTGCGGCACATCGCGGCCCGCGGCTGGACGACCGGGGACGGCACCCGGACGAGGATCTACCTGCTGCGGTTCGACACCGCGGCCGTGGTGGAGGAGGCGTTCTTCATGCCCCACTTCTCGTACACCTCGGCCTACGCGGTGCGGGGTGCCGAGGACGCCGTGAACGACGAGACGTTCCCGGTGCGGTCGGAGGTCGCGGGGGTCCAGCGCTCGGCCCAGGTCGAGACCGAGCCGTACGGCGCCGAGCAGGAGCGGCTGGCCTACCTCGCCGCCGGTGACGTCCTCGCCGTCGTGCTGCAGTCCCGGAAGGGGAGCGCGCCCGCCGTGCCGTTCCGGCAGACGGTCGTGCTGCAGAGCCAGCTGCTGGCCTGAGGGGCGGGAGGCACCACCTCGCACGACGGGGGCCGGACCCGGCCGCGTAAGCTGGGGTCCGGCCCTGTGCACACCACCGCACCCCGCTCAAGGAGCACCCCGTGGAACTCTTCTTCGAAATCCTGTTGGTCCTGGTTGCCGTCGGCGTTCTCGCCTTCGCCGGGCTGACCGTGAAGAAGCTGTACCAGGGCCAGCGCTGATCACCGACGCCAGGAAGTTCCGCTCATGATCGAGATTCCGTCCGACCTGCACAAGGAGCTCCTCCCGCTCGCCTTCCTGCTCGGCAACTGGGCGGGCGCCGGCGTGCACGATTTCCCCGGCGCCGAGAAGTGCAACTTCGGCCAGGAGGTCACGTTCACCCACGACGGCCGGGACTTCCTGGAGTACAGCTCCCGCACCTGGGTGCTGGACGGCGACGGCAACAAGGTCCGCCCGCTGGAGTCGGAGCACGGCTTCTGGCGGATCGACGCGAGCCGCAAGGTCGAGGTGACGATGACCCGCGACGACGGCGTCATCGAGATCTGGTACGGCGAGCTGGCCGACCAGAAGCCGCAGATCGACCTGGTCACGGACGCGGTGGCGCGCACCGCCGCCTCGCAGCCCTACAGCGGCGGCAAGCGGCTGTACGGCTACGTCAAGAGCGACCTGATGTGGGTCGGCGAGAAGCAGACCCCCGAGGTCGAGCTGCGCCCCTACATGTCGGCGCACCTGAAGAAGGTCGTCACCCCGGAGGAGGTCGAGCGCTGGGCCAAGGCCCTGCCCGACGACATGCCGGACGACGGGATCGCCTTCTTCAAGTAGGTCCTCTTCTTCAAGCGGGTCCTCTTCGGCGAGGCACGGGTCGCTCTAGACTCGTGGTGTGGTGAGCACCGACTGGAAGAGCGACCTCAGGCAGCGCGGCTACCGGCTGACCCCGCAGCGGCAGCTGGTGCTCGAAGCCGTGGACACCCTGGAACACGCGACCCCCGACGACATCCTCGGCGAAGTGAGGAAGACGGCGTCGGGGGTCAACATTTCCACCGTGTACCGCACGCTCGAGCTCCTGGAGGAGCTGGGCCTGGTCAGCCACGCCCACCTCGGGCACGGCGCTCCGACGTACCACCTCGCCGACCGGCACCACCACATCCACCTGGTCTGCCGGGACTGCACGAACGTGATCGAGGCCGACCTCTCGGTGGCCGCCGAGTTCACCGCCAAGCTGCGCGAGCAGTTCGGGTTCGACACCGACATGAAGCACTTCGCGATCTTCGGCCGGTGCGAGGACTGCCGGAAGGCGTCGGGCACCGAGGCGTAGGCGCACGCTCCCGGAGCGGCCGGACCGCCGTGCCGGCCGAGGACCTCGGACGGTGCCCGGTTCCGCGGGAACCTCACGGGTCTGCCCGGCTCCCGCCCGCGAGCAGCCCGGATACAACCCTCACGGCCCCTCGCGGGTCAAAGACGCCGCGATGAGGTGAGGGCCTTCGTACGACCCGGCCACGGGAATGGCATACGATGCGCGCGACTCTCATAAAGATCACATAAGAGGATGTGCACGTCATGGCGATCCGCGCCCCCTACCGTTCCCTTCGCGGCATATCCGCCGTCGTCGCCCTGCTCGCGATCGGCGCGGTGGGGTGCTCGGACGTCTCCGACGCCGTCGACAGCGCCAAGGACGGCGCGAAGAAGGCGGCCCGCCAGCGCTCGGTGTTCTCGCTGGACGTCGGCGACTGCTACAACCCGAACGGCAAGGCCGAGGGGACGGCGTACCTGGTCGAGATCGTGCCCTGCGACGAGGCGCACGAGGGCCAGGTCGTCGGCGAGTTCGCGATCGACGAGGGCAAGGAGTTCCCCGGCGACGACGGGGTCTCGACGATCGCGGACGACCGCTGCCCGGTCGAGGCGCAGAAGTACGCCCCGGACACCTGGGCGCTCCCCGAGGGCGCCGCCCTCTTCTACTACACCCCGACCAAGGAGAGCTGGGCGACCGGCGACCGCGCGGTGAGCTGCACCTACACCGCGGAGAAGGGCACGCTCAGCGGCTCGCTGGACACCGCGAAGTCCCTCGAGCCCGAGCAGGTCACGTACCTCGAGGGTTCGAACGCGGTCTACGAGGCCCTGTGGGCGAACCAGCCCGAGAAGGACACCGTCGAGGCCGACCTGGCCGGCTACAAGGCGCAGGCCAAGGCCGTCGCGGCCGCCCTCGGCGCGCACGTCGAGGGCCTGAAGGGCATCGAGGGCACCGAGGTCGGCAGGCTCCGCACGACGCTGACGAAGGCGGCCGGGAACTGGGAGAAGGCCGCGAACGCCGCCGACGCCGACGCGTTCTACCTCGCCTACGACCCGGCGTTCACCGACATCGACCCGAGCAAGTCGGTCGCCGCCCGCAAGGAACTGGGCCTGGCCACCACCGTCCCGGCCGACGAGGCCGAGGTCTGGGCGGGCTGACGCCCCGTTTCCCGGGACCTGCCCGGTCCCGGCGCCGCCGACGGGGGAAGGGAGTCCTCCCCCTGTCGGCCGCGTCCCGCTCGCGGGCCGGGACGCGCGGCCGCGGCGCCGGCCGCGGCACGGGCGGTGCCCGCCGACGGGGTACGACGGCCCCCGGCCGGGGCCCCCGGCCGGACCGGCGTCCGGCGGGACACGCGCGCCCGGACCGGCCGCGGCCGCCCCGCGCGGTCCACCGGCGCCGGCCGCCACCTCCGGTGTGGATCGTCCGGCCGATCTGAGACGCTAGGCATATGAAGAGCCCCCTGCTGACCCTGCCCGGCGCCGTCCCCGCCGAGGGCGTGGACGAAGGCGTGGCCGCCCACTACGGCGACCTGTTCCGCGAGCAGCGCGCCCTCGCCGACGGCACCGGTTTCGTCGACCTGTCCCACCGCGGGGTCGTCACCGTCTCCGGACCGGAACGACTGGCCTGGCTGCACCTGCTGCTCACCCAGCACGTCAGCGACCTGCCGCCGCACCGGGCCACCGAGGCGCTGATACTTTCCGCCAACGGCCACATCGAGCACGCGCTCTACCTGGTCGACGACGGGGAGACGGTCTGGGCGCACGTCGAGCCCGGCACCCGTCAGGCGCTGATCGCGTACCTGGAGTCGATGAAGTTCTTCTACCGGGTCGAGGTCGCCGACCGCACCGCCGACACCGCGGTGGTGCACCTGCCGGCCGGGTCCATCGCGGAGGTGCCCGAGGGGATCGCCGTCCGCGAGACGCCGTACGGGCGGGACCTGTTCCTGCCGCGCGGCGACCTGGAGTCGTACGCCGGGAAGGCCGGGCCGGCCGCCGGGATCCTCGCGCACGAGGCGCTGCGGGTCGAGCGGCACCAACCGCGGCTCGGTTTCGAGACCGACCACCGCACCATCCCGCACGAGCTGGGCTGGATCGGCACCGCCGTGCACCTGCAGAAGGGCTGTTACCGGGGGCAGGAGACGGTGGCCCGGGTGCAGAACCTGGGGAAGCCGCCGCGCCGGCTGGTCTTCCTGCACCTGGACGGCAGCGAGGTCCACCTGCCCACGCCGGGGACCGAGCTCCGGCTCGCGGACGACGGTCCCGAGGGGCGCAAGATCGGGTTCGTCACCACGTCCGCACGCCACTACGAGCTGGGGCCGGTCGCCCTGGCGCTGGTGAAGCGGAACGTGCCGGTGGACGCGCGGCTGCTCGCCGGGGAGACGGCGGCGGCGCAGGAGACCGTCGTCGAGCCCTGATCCGTACGGCTCAGATCTCCAGCAGGACGGTGAACGGGCCGTCGTTGGTCAGCGACACCCGCATCCGCGCGCCGAAGCGGCCCGTCGCCACCGTCGCGCCCAGCGCGCGCAGCTGCGCGACCACCTCGTCGACCAGCGGCTCGGCGAGGTCACCGGGCGCCGCGGCGTTCCAGGTGGGGCGGCGGCCCTTGCGGGCGTCGCCGTACAGGGTGAACTGGCTGATCACCAGCAGCGGGGCGCCGATGTCGCTGCACGACTTCTCGTCCTGGAGCATCCGGACCGACCAGAGCTTGCGGGCGAGCTGCGCCGCCTTCTCCTTGGTGTCCTCGTGGGTGACGCCGACGAGGACGCACAGCCCCTCGCCCTCGATCGCCCCCACCGTCTCGCCGTCCACGACCACGCTCGCGCCGTCGACCCTCTGCACCACTGCTCGCATACGACCATCATGCCGGTCGGCGAACAGGCGGCCGACGGCGGCCCGCGCGGGACCCCGGTCGGGCTATTTTTACTCCTTAGCGCCCATCTGGGGCGGATCGGGGACACTCGCTCACATTGCGGCCGCTTGGGGTGGCACGATGCTGGCACACGCCGGTCGAGGGGACGGTTGAGGCACATGAGCACACCGGGGATTGGACAGCCGCCTGGGGCTGTCTCGTTGACCCAAGCGGGAATCGGGGAGCGGGAGTTCTGCCGGCCGCCCACACAGCGCACGGACAGCCCGGTGCTGCCCGAGGACCGGGTGGTGCGCGATCTGATCGTGCTCAGCCTGGCCGAGCTGCGCACGGTGCGGCGGGACGCGCAGCGCGACGAGGCCGACCTCAGTTACGTGCGGCGGCTGCTGCAGGGGCGGATCGACATCCTGCGGGCGGAGCTGGCCCGGCGCGTCCCGGAGGGCGTCTCCTCGGCCGTCGCGCCCGGGGAGGCGTCCGTCGTCGAGCGGCTGGGGGAGATCCTGCGGGACACCCCGGCCCGGCACCGTTCCTCCGCCCGGCACGTGACGCTGGGGACGCCGCGGGGCGAGGAGTACCGGCGGCTGGCGGCCGAGATGCTCGCCGAGGTGGAGCTGTCCGACCTGGCCGCCCGCACGGACGGGGAGCTGAGCACCGCGATGGGGCGGCTGGTGCGGTACGAGCAGCAGGTGTCCCGGCGGCGGCAGCGGCTGCAGCGCACGGCCGACGAGTGCAGCGCGGAGATCGCGCGCCGGTACCGGGACGGGGAGGCGCAGGTCGACGACCTGCTCGCGTGAGCGGGCCGGGGAAAACCTCTTCGACACCCGGCGCGGGGCCGACCTACCGTGGGCCCATGACCTCCCGCGCCGGCATCGACGTACGCCCGATCACCGAGTCCGAGTTCGCCGACTGGCAACGGGCCCTGAACACCGGGTTCCTGCGGGAGCCCACCCCGACCGAGGAGATCCTCGAGGCGCGCCGGGCGCAGTTCACGCCCGGCCGGTCGGTCGGGGCCTTCGACGACGGGCGCTGCGTGGCGACGTTCCGGTCCTTCGCGCAGGAGCTGACGGTGGTCGGCGGGGCGACCGTGCCCGCCGACGCCGTCACCAACGTCACCGTCACCGCCACCCACCGCCGCCGTGGTCTGCTCACCCGGATGATGGCGCAGGACCTCGCCGCCGCGAAGGAGCGCGGGGACGTCGTCGCGACGCTGATCGCGGCCGAGTACCCGATCTACGGGCGGTACGGCTTCGGTCCGGCCACCACGGCGACCGAGTGGACGGTCGACGTGCCGCGCGCCGGTCTCGACCCGCGCCGTTCGGGCCCGGAGGACGGCGGCCGGGTCGACCTCGTGGACGCGGAGGACGTCCGCAAGCTCGGCCCCGAACTGCACGAGCGGCTGCGCCGCGTCCAGCCGGGTGCCGTCAGCCGGGACGAGCTGTGGTGGAAGGTGACGACCGGGGCGGTGCGCTTCTGGCCGGCCTTCGAGGAGCCGTACTACGTGGTGTACCGCTCGGCCGCCGGCGAGGTCGAGGGCATGGCCGCCTACACGGCCGACGACAACTGGGGTGACGCCAAGCAGCCGTTGAACACGGCGCGGGTGAAGTGGCTGACCGGGGTGACCCCGGCCGCCGAGCGCGCGCTGTGGCTCTACCTGTGCTCGATCGACTGGGTGGTGAGGGTGCGCAGCGGCTGGCGGGCGCCCGACGACCTGCTCCCGCACTTCCTGCCGGACCCGCGTGCCGCCGCCGTGACCACGCAGGCGGACTGGCTGTGGGTGAGGATGCTGGACGTCGCAGGGGCCCTCGGGGCGCGGACGTACGGGGCCGCGGGGTCGCTGGTGCTGGAGGTGACCGACCGGTCCGGACTGGCCGGGGGGCGCTACCGGCTGGAGGCGTCCGCGGACGGGACCGGGGACTGCGCGCCGACCACCGGGAGCGCCGATCTCACGCTGGACGTCGCCGAGCTGTCCGCGCTGTGGCTGGGGGACGAGTCGGCGGTGCGGCTGGCGGCGCTGGGCCGGGTCCGGGAAGAACGAGCGGGCGCCGCCCGTCAGGCCGACGCCCTGCTGCGTACGTCCAGGCGACCGTGGTGTCCGGACGTGTTCTGAGCGCTGTCGCCCTCGCGCCCCTGCTGCCTTCCTCCTTCCGCCGACGACGGGTGACTCGTCCGTAGCGAGCTGTTCGGTTGTGGTGGTGGTGCGGGTGGTGCCCGTCGGCGGGACTCCCGGCTCCCCTCCGGAAGGGAGCCCGGCCGGCGGTCCGTGCGGTGTGCTGTCAGCCGGACTGGGCGAGCAGCATCACGAGGATGACCGCGCCGATGCCGCTGATCACGGTGTTCCGTGCCTTGATGCCCACGGTGAGGGCGACGAAGGCGATGATTCCCATCGGCCCGTACTTCCACTGGACGAGTTGCTCGAACCCGATGGCCAGGGCCGCGAGGGCGATGGCGACGAACGGCATGGCGGTCCCCCTTGGTGATCGTGGTGTCCAGCCCCTTCCCCGATGGCCGACCTTCGGGCCGGTCGACCAGGTTGCGGGAGTTGGTTACCAACTTGCTCCTAGTTATAGCCACTTGGAAGAGGCTTATAACCACCCTCCGCTGAACTGCCTTAAGATGGCGGGAAGTTGTAGTGTTCGGCTGTGGACCCGGAACACGCCTCCGTCAATGGACGGAAGAATCCCCAGCGGCCACGGCGGACACCTCGCGAGGTGGCCGACGAACTGCGCGCGCGGATCAGGTCCGGGGCGCTGCGGCCGGGCCGGCGCATGCCCACCCAGGCCCAGCTCGCCGCCGAGTTCGGCGTGGAGCGCCCCGCGGTGCGCCAGGCGCTGCGCATCCTGCAGTCCGAGCACCTGCTCACCAGCGTCTCCAAGGGGTCCCCGGCGACCGTCGCCACCGACCCCGGCAGGGCGCCGACCGGCCCCTCGGCGCTCCCGCTGCCCACCACCGTCGGTCTCGCGCCCAGGATCGCCGCCGCCTTCGAGGCCGAGCACGTCGAAATCGACGCCATCTGCCTGACCTCGGTCTCGCTCACCCTGGCCATCGGGGAGGCGCTGCGCCGGATTCACTCCGGACGGCTGAAACCGGCCAGGGTCGACCTCCGGGTGCTGCTGCCCAGCCGCGACATCGACCTCGCCTTCCCCGTCCCGGTCGAGGGGCGCGACGTCAACGGCGGCCTGGTCCACGAGCGGTGGCTGGACCAGCGCAACGCCCAGGGCCAGGTGCTCCGCCACAACCTGCTCGTCCTGCGCGCCACCCACGGCATCGACGTGCGGGTCTCCTTCCGCGCGCTGCCGTTCACCCCGCCGGTGAAGCTGTACCTGCTCAACGGGGAGGAGGCGCTGTTCGCCTACTACACGCCGGCGCGCGGCAGGGCGCAGATCGACCAGGAGTACCTGGAGACGTACGACGCGCAGGGCGTCCGGTCCCTGCTGTTCGCCTTCGGGCAGGGGGCCGTCCTGCGGGACACCGCGTTCGTGGAGCAGTCGCGCCTGTGGTTCGACGCGCTGTGGGAGACGATCAGCTCGGAGCTGGTGCTCACGGGCTGACGTCTCCCCGGGGCTCGGGGCCGCGGTGGCTTCTCACAGGGCCGGCCTCGCCACCAGCAGCGCGAGCAGGACCGCTCCGGCGGAGCTGACCCCCGGCCGGTTGGCCCTGATGCCCGCGGTGAGCAGCAGCAGGCCGAGGATGCCGGCCGCGCCGTACCGCCACTGGACGAGCTGTTCGACGGTGACGACCAGGACGGCGGAGACGAGGGCGAGGACGGGCATGGCGTGTTCCTCCTTTGGGTCGGGGCGGGATGCGGAACCAGAGACTCACCAACTTCGAAAAGTTGGCAACCAACTCTGTGTAGGTTGTCCCCACTTGGTCCCTACTCACAAACAACTTTCAAACAACTCCCTTCAGATGGATCAAAGTTGTAGCTTTTGGTCGTGACCCAGGAGAACGTGTCAGTGAACGGCAGCAGCAGAGTCTCGCCGCAGGAGATCGCCGACATCCTGCGGGAACGCATCCGGGCCGGCGTGCTCAGGACGGGCGACCGCCTGCCCACCCAGGCCGAGCTCGCCGAGGAGTTCGGCGTGGAGCGCGGCACCGTTCGCCAGGCCCTGCGCGCCCTCCAGGAGGACGGCCTGCTCAGCAACGTCAGCAAGGGCAGCCCGCCGCGGATCGCCGAACCGGCCTCCGCCCGGGAGGAACCCCAGCCGACGACGGTGGGACTGGCGCCGCGCCTGACGGACGCGTTCTCGGCGGCTCATGTGCGGATCGACGCGGTATGCCTGACCGCCGAGAGCCTGATGCTGACGCTGAGCGAACCGATCCGGCACATCCACGAGGGCCGTACCCGTCCCGAGTCGGTCGACGTCCGCCTCCTGCTGCCCTCCCGGGAGATCAACCTGGCCTTCCCCGTCCCGGTCGAGGGCCGGGGGGAGGAGGAGGTCGGCCTGGTCCACCAGCGGTGGCTGGACCAGCGCAACGCCCAGGCCCGGGTGCTCCAGCACAACCTGCTCGTCCTGCGCGCCACCCACGGCATCGACGTGCGGGTCTCCTTCCGCGCGCTGCCGTTCACCCCGCCGGTGAAGCTGTACCTGCTCAACGGGGAGGAGGCGCTGATCGGCTACTACATGCTGACCCGGCGCGAGGAGGAGTGGGAGAGCCACACCCTGGAGATGTACGACGTCCTGGGCTCCCAGTCCCTCCTCTTCCCCTTCGCCAAGCGGGACGGACAGCGGGAGCGGGCGTTCGTGGAGGAATCCCAGAAGTGGTTCGACGCCCTCTGGGAAACCATCACCACGGACCTGACACTCTCCTAGTGACCTCTGAGACGAAGCGGACTGATGCGGTGACGGCCGGGAAGCGGAACGGGACCGACGACGAACCGGACGGACTGCGGCACCTGATCGAGGGCGCCCGTGTCGTGCTGTGGGACTTCGACGGCCCCGTCTGCCGTCTGTTCGCGGGCCACTCGGCACAGCGGGTGGCGAACGCGCTGGCGTCCTGGCTCGAGGAGCGGGGCCTGCACGGCCTGCTCACCGAGGCCGAACGCGAATCCCCGGACCCGCAGGTGGTCCTGCGCGCCGTCGACCGCCGGCACCCCGGCAGCGACCTGGTCGCCGAGCTGGAGGAGCGGCTCACCCGGGAGGAGCAGCGCGCCACCGCCTCGGCGATGCCCACCCCGTACGCGGATCCGCTGATCCGCACCTGGACCGCGGCGGGCTCCCGGCTGGCCGTCACCACCAACAACTCCCCCCGTGCCGTACGCGCGTACCTCGCCTCCCGCGGCCTCGGCGCCTGCTTCGCTTTTCACGTGTACGGCCGCTCCCGGGAGCTGAGCCGCCTCAAACCCGACCCCCACTGCGTCCACCGGGCCCTGGACGCCCTGGCCGCCGCCCCCGCGACCGCCCTGATGATCGGTGACGCCCCGACGGACCTGTACGCCGCGCAGGCGGCCGGCGTGCCCTTCCTCGGGTACGCGCGCAACGAACGCAAGGCCGGGCTCCTGCGGGACGCGGGCGCCACGACGGTCGTGGACTCGCTGGAGACCGTCCTCGGGCTGGTCCGCGCCGGGGCCCGGGCCTGAACCACCGGCACGGTGAGCATCACGGCCGCCGCGACGGCGGGCCCGTCGCGGCGCGTCCTCACCCACGTGCGCAGGCGGGTGACCGACGGCGGGCGGGTGCGTGGGCTCGCCGCATGAGCGAGATCGGCCTGCGGGAGCGCAAGAAGCGGCGGATGTGCCGGACCGTGTCGGACACCGCCGTCCGGCTCTTCCTGGAGCGCGGCTTCGACGCCGTGTCCGTCGCCGAGGTGGCGGCCGCGGCCGGTGTCGGCGTACGTCGACGCGGTGCGGGACGCGCTGGAGCGGGAGGGGTCCGTCGGCGTCGTTGCGGCGGACGCCGACGTGCCCCGGCTGCGGCGGGCGCCGGCCGGGGCGGGGGTGGAGGCGTCGGGCCCGGAGGCACCGGGCGCACGTGTCGCGGTGGTGCCGGCGAGCGTCGTCAAGGGCCTGGAGTACGACCACGTGGTGGCCGTCGAACCCGCGGCGATCGCGGAGGCGGAGGAGCGGGGACTGCACCGGCTGTACGTGGTGCTGACCCGGGCGGTGTCCCGGCCGGAGGCGGTGCGGGCGCGGGGACTGCCCTGCTGACGCTCCATCAGCGGGGGGCGATCACCTCGGCCACCCGGGTGAAGCCGTCCCCGCCGTGTCCCCGGGCGATGACGCGGCGGGCCTGTCCCTCGATCACCCGCATCACGCCCGCGTCGATGCCGTGGGCCTCGGAGGCGTGCACGACGTGGGCCATGGTCGACGCGGCCGAGGTGATCGGGTTCAGCTCGCCCGAGTACGTGCCGGCGTCGGTGTCGGCCGCGAACTCGGTGAACAGCGGCGGCAGGATCGCGGCGATCCCCTGGGCGAAGGGGGCGAGTTCCGTCGCGGTGACGCCCTCCGCGCGGGCCACGGCGAGGGCGTGCGTGTAGCCGGCCATCGCCGTCCAGAAGATGTCGAGCAGCGCGATGTCGTACGCCGCCGCGCGGCCGATCTCCTCCCCGAGGTGGGTGTGGCTGCCGCCGAGCGCGTCGAGGACGGGGCGGGCCTCGTCGTACACGCCCGCGGGGCCGCTGTACAGGAACACCGCGTCGTCCGTGCCGATGGACGGGGTCGCGGTCATGATCGCCCCGTCCAGGTAGCGGACGCCGTGCCGGTCGGCCCACTCGGCCGTGTCCCGGGCGCGGTCGGGAATGTCGGCGCTCAGGTTCACGAGCACACGGCCCTTGAGGGCGGCGGTGACGGCGTCCTGGCGCAGTACGGCGTCCGAGGCGTCGTAGTTCACCACGCAGACGACGGTGAGCGGGGCGGCGGCGGCCGCCTCCGCGGGCGACGACGCCGGGACCGCGCCCCGGGCGATCAGCTCGGTGTCCCGGCCGGGCGTGCGGTTCCAGACGGTGGTGCGCACCCCCGCGTCCAGGAACGCGCCGGCCAGCGCCCGGCCCATCGGGCCGAGACCGAGGACGGTGACGGAGGGCTGGTCGGTGTGCACGGACATGTTTCAACTCCCGTAATATTCATGGCAATTAATGAGGAAAGGGGCATGGCATGGTGCACCGGCGCCACGATCCGGACGTCTGCGGGGTGACCGCCGCGATCGCCGTGATCGAGGGCAAGTGGAAGACCACGCTGCTGTGGCTGCTGGAGTCCGGCCCGCACCGGCCGGCCGAACTGCGCCGACGGGTGCCCGGCCTCACCGAGAAGGTGCTGACCCAGGCGCTGCGCGAGATGGAGGCGGACGGGCTGGTGCACCGGGAGGTGCACGACGTACTGCCGCCGAAGACGGTCTACTCCCTGACCGCGTTCGGCCGTGAGCTCGCCGAGGCGCTGGCGCCGCTGTCCGACTGGGGCCACCGCCGCCTGGCGACGCTGACCGGGGCCCCGGCCTCCTGAGGGCCGCCCGTTCCCGCTCCCTTCCCGTCCGGCGCCCGCATCCAGGTTCGCCGCACGCCGCCGCGCTGCCAAGTACGCACAAAAAAGTGGGTGTGCCCGCCGTGGGGACGCCGCAGGGACGCCCCGTGGCGTTCCCGCCGCCGCGCTAGGATCCGGTGTTCCTCACGGAGGGGAGTCATGTGAGCGAGACCGAGGTCACCACCGCACCCAGCCCCCTGCTGCTGCCCGACGGCCGGCCGGCCGCGCGGGCGTGGAGCCTGGACCCCGCCCTGCGCCACCTCAACCACGGTTCGTTCGGCGCCGTGCCGCTGGCCGCCCAGGAGCGGCAGCAGGAGTTGCGCGCGCGGATGGAGAGCGCCCCGGTGGTGTGGTTCTCCGGGCTGCCGCGGCGGCTCGCGGCGGCCCGGGCCGAGCTCGCCGCCTTCCTCGGCGCGGACCCCGGCGACCTCGCCCTGGTGCCGAACGCGAGCGCCGGCGCGAGCGTCGTGTACGCCGGCCTGGACCGCCGGGGCGGCGGGGAGATCGTCGTCACCGACCACGGCTACGGCGCCGTGACGACGGGCGCCGAGCGGCTGGCCCGCCGCTGGGGCGGCCGGGTGCGCACGGCCCGGGTGCCGCTGGACGCCGGGGAGGAGGAGGCGTACGAGGCGGTGATGGCCGAGGTGGGCGAGGAGACCGGGCTCCTCGTCGTCGACCAGATCACCTCGGCGACCGCCCGCCGGCTGCCGGTGGAGCGGATCGGCGCGCGGGCGCGGCGGCTCGGGGTCCCGCTGCTCGTGGACGGCGCGCACGCGCCCGGGCTGATCCCTGCCCCGCTCTCCGGCCTCGCCTGCGACTTCTGGGCGGGCAACCTGCACAAGTGGGGCTGCGCGCCGCGCGGCACCGCGGCCCTGGTGGCGCGCGGTCCGCTGCGGGACGGGCTGTACCCGCTGATCGACTCGTGGGGCGCCGCCGATCCGTATCCCGACCGCTTCGACCAGCAGGGCACGCTCGACGCCACCCACCAGCTGGCGGCCCCGGCCGCCCTCGACTTCGTCGACCGCACCTGGGGCTGGCCCGCCGCCCGCCGGTACATGGACGAGCTGGCCGCTTACGGCGAGCGGATCGTGGGCGCCGCGCTCGCCGAACTGACCGGTGCGGACGCGTCCGTCGACGTCGGCATGCCCGTGCCCGGCATGCGACTGGTGCGGCTGCCCGACGGCCTCGGCGAGAGCCGCCTCGCGGCCGACGCGCTGCGCGACCGGGCCCCGGCGGAACTGGGCGTCGAGGCGGCGTTCACCAGTTTCGGCGGCGTCGGCTACCTGCGGCTGTCCGCGCACGTCTACAACACGGCCGAGGAGTACGAGTACGTCGCCGAGAAGTGCGTCCCCGTCCTCGTCGCGTGGGCCCGCGCGGCCCGGTGAGGGCCGCTGCCGGTGGCGGCTGACGGGGCGGGCCGGTCACGCCTCCCGGCCGGCCTCCCGCGCCGCCCGCTCCAGGCGGCCGCGGTAGGCCTCCCACCAGGCCGGGTCGTCCGACGGCAGGCTGGTCCCGGTCGCGCTCTCTCCCGCGGCACCGTCCATGAGTTCGCGGAGGATGTCGGCGTGACCGGCGTGCCGGTGGGTGTCGGCGATCACGCGGACCACGGCGTGGTGCAGCGTCAGCCCGTCCCTGCCGTCCGGCCACCACGGCACCCTGCCGGTGGTGTCCAGCGGCAGGGCGTCGACCGTGGCGTCCGCGTGGGCCCACGCCCGGCGGTACAGCTCCACGACGAACGCGCGGGACTCCTCCGCGGTGGCCCACATGTCCGCGTTGGTCTCCGCCCCGTCCGAGAGCCAGGGCAGCGGCTCGCCGGACGGACGGCCGAAGGTGTCGCCGAGGTAGCCCAGTTCCACGCCGGCCGCGTGCTTCACCAGGCCCAGGAGGTTGGTGCCGGTCGGTGTTATCGGGCGGCGGACGTCGTACTCGGAGAGGCCTTCGAGCTTCCACAGCAGGGCGTCGCGGGCCTCCTGGAGGTAGCGGCGGAGGTCGGACTTGGCGGCATCGGCATCGGCTGCGGCGGTCATACGGATCAGTCTGCCGTGCGCGGCCCGCCGGGCCGGCGGCCTTTCGCGCAGGAGGGCGCGCCCTGGCGTCCCGTTCACCTCGCGCCGGGCCCGGCCCTTGCCGGGGCCACGGGATGGAGCGTCCGGCACGGTGCCACCGCGGCCGGCGGCATGGCCTGCCGGGCGAACCCCTCGGAGTCCGCGAAGCCCCCGCGTCGGTACGGCGCCGGCGTGCCGGGGCCTGACGCCCGTCGGCCGGATCGGCGTCCGTACGGCCGGAGCCCTCCGCCACGGCACGGCCCGCGCGGCCCGGCCGGTGGCGTCACGGCTGTGGGGCCGGGCCCGTCGCGTAGCCGACGAGGCTGTCCGCGTGGCCGTGCCGGAAGCGTTTGGCCACGCGCTGGACGGGCCAGATGAGGGAGCCGTCCGGGAGGCGGAGCCTGAGGTGCACCTCGCTGTGCGGGTCCTCGTCGTCGGTCTCCCAGGTCCCGCCGGCACTGCGCCGGACCGTCTCACCGAGGTAGGCGCCGAGGGCGAACAGGAGCGGCCCCGGGTCCGTCGCGAGGAGGCCTCCGGCGACCGCGATGCCGCGGTCGCTGTGCTCGGCCATGAAGCGCTCGACGTCCCGGAGGCTCGGGGGCGTGAAGTCCGCCCGGTACCCGGAGCTGTCGAGCACGCGGGCGATCCGGGCGGCGCTGGTGCGGACGTCGTCCAGGAGGGTTCGTGCGTCGGCGGCGGTCGCAGTCATGCCAGGGATCCTCGCCGACGGCACTGACAACGGGTGTCCCGTCGTGCCGCACGCGGCGTGGACCCGGTCTCCCCCCGCCTCACCCCTTGACGGCCTCCGCGATCCGCAGGGCGGCCCGGTCGGGGGTGAGGCGGGTGGTGTCGACGACCTCGGCCGCGCCGTGCAGCCAGGTGCGGGCCGCCTCGGCGTAGGGCTCCAGGTACCTGAGACGGAACGGGGAGTCGGGACCGAGGACGGTGTCCCCGGCGATGCGCCGGCGGAGGGTCTCCCGGTCGGCGTGGAGGACGAAGTGCCGGACCGGGACCGCGTGGTGGGCCAGGCCCGAGCTGATCTCGCGCCAGTACTCCTCGACCAGGACGGTCATGGGCATCACCAGGGTGCCGCCGGTGTAGTCGAGCACGCGGCGGGCGGTCTCGACGACGAGCGGCCGCCACGGCGGCCAGTGCTGGAAGTTGTCCGTCCCGGGCAGCCCCGGCGTGATGTCCATGAGCGTCTCGCCGACCTTCTCGGCGTCGAACACCCGTGAGTCCGGGATCAGCCGCTGCACGAGCGCGGCGGTCGTCGTCTTGCCCACGCCGTGGGTGCCGTTGATCCACACGATCATGCGCCCCACGCTAGCGCCGCGCGGGCCGCGGGGTTGGGCGCGGCGGACATCCGGGTCATCCAGTCCCAGAGAAGTATGGGTAAGTCGAGGCGCTGACCTGCGGTGCCCACGGTTGAGCGGGACAAGTCGGCGTTCGGTGTTCCGCTCAACCGTAGGCAGCGTGATGGCTCACCCGCGAAGCCAAGTCAGCAGGCGCCGTGGAGTTGGTCGCCATGTACTGGCCGGCATGGATCGGTGGTCGATTCGGCTTTCCCGACGTGCTGGGCGAGTCGGTATTCGTCCACCTCTCGGATGAGTTCGTGGGAGCGGACCTGGTGCAACTCGACGTGCATGCCGCTCGCTCCTACTGCTGGAGCTCCATGACGTCGGCGACCACGCAGCTGACGTTGTCGGGGCCGCCGGAGCCGTTGGCGAGGACGATGAGTTCGCGGACCGCCTGCTCGGGCTCACTGACCCCGGAGAGCACCCGGTGGATCTCTTCGGTCGGCACGACGGTGGAGAGGCCGTCGGAACAGAGCAGGTAGCGGTCTGCCCGCCGGGCGTCGTGCAGGCGCATGTCGTGGGTGTCATCGGCTCCTTGGCCCAGAGCGCGTATCAGCAGTGACCGCTGGGGGTGGGAGGCGGCTTCCTCCGGGCTGAGGCGTCCTTCGTCGACCATCGACTGCACCATGGTGTGGTCGTGGGTGATCTGGAACAGCTCTCCGTCTCGCAGGAGGTGGACGCGGGAGTCGCCGATGTGGACGAGGGCGAGCTGCGAGCCGGTCCAGAGCATCGCGGTGAGTGTGGTCCCGGCGTCCTCGGCGGAAGGGCCGAGTCCGCCGGAGATGCTGTGCACGGCCTGCTTGGCCTGGTCGATTGCGTCTTCGAGGACGTCGAGGAGATTCCCCGCCGGGATGCTGTCGGTTTCGAGACTCTTGAGCGCGTCGACAGCGGCGGCGCTTGCGGGGGCACCTCCGCTGCCGTAGCCGTCGGCGACGGCGAGCAGGCGGGACCCTGCGTAGGCGGTGTCCTGGTTGGTTTCGCGGACAAGGCCGGTGTCGGAAAGAGCGGCGTAACGGATGCCCAGGGGCTTGGCGGTCGGGGACATGGCAGGGTCCTTCCAGGAGAGGTGGTCGATGAGGAAGGCGGCCAAGTCCCGCCGTGCGGCGGTGTCGGCTTCGACCTGGGCCCAGAACGCGCGGATCTCCTGGGCTGCCGCGCCTGCCTCCAGCGTGCTGATGTGCTGGATACGGGCCAGGGGCATTCCCAGGCGTCGGAGCCAGGCGACCATCCGGGCCTGATCCAGTTGTTCCGGTGCGTAGAGGCGGTAGCCGGTCACCGGGTCGACGCGAGTGGGGGTCAGCAGGCCGAGCCCGTCGTAAAGGCGCAGTGCCTTCGGCGACAGCCGGGACGCCTTCGCGAACGTCCCGATGGTCAGCAACCCCATGCTCGTTCCTCCTCATGCCAGGCACGTCGCCCGGCCCCACCGATGCTGTGGGCTCCCCCGAGGTGAAGGTCAACCAAGGGCTCTGTTCGGCCCCGTCTGATGGTCTCCCACTCGGTCGGAGGCCGCGTGATCAGCCGAGGACGCTGGTTCGCAGTTGGGCTCACCGGGCGGGTTCAGGAGGCTTTCGATCTGTCCGGCTGTGGCCGTGGCGGTGGGCCAGGCCGCTCCAGAGCCTGCTGGTGGCTTCCTGACGGATAACGGCATGCAGTCCACCCGGGGCGAAGCCGCGACCTCGTCCGTCGGCGTTCAGCGAACCACGACAGGAGGTCTGGGGGGTGGACGTGCCGGCGGTCCGGGACAGGCATGCACCCCGTGGATATATATACTGGATATTGCTCTTGAATAAAGGAGTCCAGTATGAGCGTGACGACGATCGACCTCGATGACGATGCGCTGGAGAAGGCCATGCGTGTCGCCGGTGGCGGCACCAAGAAGGACGTGGTCAATGCCGCCCTTCGTGAGTACGCCGAACGCCATGAGCGAGCCGCGCTCGTAGCCAGGCACTTCCACGCCGCCCAGCAGTGGGACTACGAGGGCTGGCGGCAGCGTCGCGTCGAGGACAAGCAGGGTGGCGCGTGATCCATTACCTGCTCGACTCCTCGGGTCTGTGGCGCCTCCTGCGCGAGGAGCAGTTGAGGGACGCGTGGCTGGAGACCACCACCCTCCGGGCCATCGGGTCGTGCGCTGTCCAGCGGGCCGAGTTCCGGCGTTCAGCGCGCAACGCAGTGGAGTACGAGGCCATGGGGGAGATGTTCACGGATCTGTACCCCGACGTACCTCTCCCGAAGAGGTTGTGGGACTGGGTCGACACAGCCCAGTACGCGCTCGCCGAGAAGGGGGCCCTCGGTGCGGCCGGGCCGCTCGACCTGATGATCTGCGCGACCGCCGTGCATCATGGGCTGGTCGTCCTGCACGACGACGCCGATTTCGTCACCGTGGCCCGCTTCCTGCCCGACGTCAGCGAGCGGAATGTGCGCAACGCTCCAGGCCTCTAGCATCCTCGGCCGTCGTGGACGCGCGAGTACACCGGAGCCCCGCCTTCATCACGCACCCGGCTGAGCCGACAGCGGGGTACGTCGTGGAAGAGGTGCACGACGCTCCTGACAGGCCGGGCACGGAGTTCGTCTTCGTCGTGCGGCGCCCGTAGGACCACCTGCGGGAGACCTCGCTGCGCAGGTGGTCCGGGACCCGTTCACTTCACATTGCAGACCCGGTGGGAAATCGCGGATGGGCCGGGAACGGACAGGTACGGCTCCGGCGTCCCTCCCGGGCCCTCCGTACCGTGGCGCACTATTGCAAGCAGGTGCTTGCAATAGTTAGCGAGGTGGGGCAGTGTGGAGGCATGGCCTCGCTCAACGTCGGCAATCTCGGTGAGTACCTGCGCGAGCAGCGGCGCAGTGCGCAGTTGTCGCTGCGGCAGCTCGCCGATGCCGCCGGGGTGTCCAATCCGTATCTCAGTCAGATCGAGCGCGGGCTGCGCAAGCCGAGCGCGGAGGTGTTGCAGCAGGTCGCCAAGGCGCTGCGGATCTCCGCCGAGACGCTGTACGTCCGGGCCGGCATCCTCGACGCCGAGCGGGACCGGTCCGAGGTCGAGACGCGGGCCGCCGTCCTCGCCGATCCCACCCTGACCGGGCGTCAGAAGCAGGTGCTGCTCCAGATCTACGAGTCGTTCCGCAAGGAGAACGGTTTCGGGAGCGCCGAGGACGGTGAGGCGACGCCCGGGGACCCCGTCGACGTCCCGGCGGGCGACAGCGGCACGGCCGGCGACGGCGGCACCGGTCCGCGGCGGACGGCCGGCTGAGCCGGACCAGGGCACCGGCCGCCCACCGCGGACCACACGAAACCCCCAGCCGAAAACGAATCCGGGAGGACCCTCACCATGGCCATCACCGACGACCTGCGCAAGACCCTCAGCGACCCGACCCCGCTCTACTTCGCCGCCGGCACCGCCGACCTCGCGTTGCAGCAGGCCAAGAAGGTGCCGGCCCTGGTGGAGCAGCTGCGCACCGAGGCCCCGGCCCGCATCGAGGCCGTGCGCAACACCGACCCCAAGGCCGTCCAGGAGCGGGCGACCGTCCGGGTCCGGGAGACGCAGGAGACGCTCCAGACCAAGGTCGGCGAGCTCTTCGGCTCGCTCGACACCGACCTGAAGAAGCTCGGCGAGAACGCCCAGGACCTCGCGCTGCGCGGGGTCGGCATCGCCGCCGAGTACGCCGTCAAGGCCCGGGAGACCTACGAGAAGGTCGCCGAGCACGGCGAGCAGGCCGTACGGACCTGGCGCGGCGAGGCCGCCGAGGGCATCGAGGACATCGCCGTCGCCGTCGAGCCGCCGGCCGAGCCGAAGCCCGCGACCCGGCTGGAGCCGGTCGAGGTCAAGGACGACAGGCCCGCCAACGGGTCCGCCGAGGTGAAGAAGCCCGCCGCCGCCAAGAAGGCCCCGGTGCGCAAGACCACGGCGAAGAAGACGACTCCGCCCGCGAAGTAGGCGGGACGGAACCGGACGGGCCGGGCACTCTCGGAGTGCCCGGCCCGTTGTCCGGGTAGCCGGCCGGTGGATGCGGGTACGGTGACGGCGTAGAGGACGAGCCGAGTCTGGTGGTGGACGTTGTGCTGATGCAGGGCTTCGCGGGGTTCATGTGGCTGCTGAGCATGGCCCTGATCGTGTTCAGCGGCTTCGCTCTGATCGACGCCGCCACACGCCGTGAGGACGCCTACCGCGCGGCCGACAAGCAGACCAAGCCCTTCTGGCTGATCATCCTCGGCATCGCCTTCGTGGTGAACCTGATCTTCAACATCCTGTCGTTCCTGCCGATCATCGGGCTGATCGCGACCATCGTGTACATGGTCGACGTCCGTCCCGCGCTCCGCGGCCTCTCCGGCGGCGGGCGCGCCCGCAGGGGCTCCAGCAGCGACGGCCCCTACGGCCCGTACAACGGGGGCCGCTGAACCGCGGCGGCCCCGGGCGGCGGGCCCCCGCTCACCCCGCCCGGTCCAGCAGCAGCACCGCCACGTCGTCCGTCAGCTCGCCCCCGTTGAGGTCCCGGACCTCGTTGACGGCGGTGCGCAGCAGCCGCTCCCCGCGCAGCCCCTCGGAGAGCTGGCGGCGGATCATCTCCACCATGCCGTCCTGGCCGAGCCGCTCCCCGGTGTCGCCGACCCGGCCCTCGATCAGGCCGTCGGTGTAGAGCATCAGGCTCCACTCGCCGCCCAGCTCCACCTGCATCCGCGGCCAGCGGGCGTTCGGCAGCAGGCCGAGCGCCGGGCCGTTGTTGTCGTACGGCAGCAGGCGCGCGGGGTGGCCGGGGCGGGCGAGCAGCGGGGACGGGTGGCCGGCCAGGCACAGGCCCGCCCGGCGGCCGTCCGGCGCGATGTCCACCGTGCACAGGGTCGCGAAGATCTCGTCGTCCGGCCGCTCGTGCTCCAGCACCTGCTGGAGCGTGCCCAGCAGCTGGTCCCCGCAGAGCCCCGCCAGGGTCAGCGCGCGCCAGGCGATGCGCAGCTCCACACCGAGCGCGGCCTCGTCCGGACCGTGCCCGCAGACGTCGCCGATCATGGCGTGCACGGTGCCGTCCGGGGTGCGGACGACGTCGTAGAAGTCACCGCCGAGCAGGGCCCGGGAGCGGCCGGGGCGGTAGCGGGCGGCGAACCGCAGCGGAGAGCCGTCCAGCAGCGGGGTGGGCAGCAGGCCGCGCTCCAGCCGGCGGTTCTCCTGGGCGCGCACGCGGCCCTCGGCGAGCCGCCGCTCGGCGGAGTCGGACCGCTTGCGCTCCACCGCGTACCGGATCGCCCGGCTCAGCAGCCGGCCGTCCAGCTCGTCGCGGACGAGGTAGTCCTGGGCGCCCACCCGTACGGCCTCGGCGCCGCGCTCGGCGTCGTCGGCGCCGGTGAGCGCGAGGACGGCGTGCCGGGGCGCGAGCTCCAGGACGTGCTTGAGCACGGCGAGCTCGTCGTCACCGTCGCCCGCCCGGCCCGGCGCGGGCAGCGCGAGGTCCAGCAGGATGCAGTGGACGTCGTCGGTCAGCAGCCGCTCGGCCTCGGTGAGGTTGCGGGCGGTGCGGACGCGGATCGGCTTGCCGGACCGGTCGAGCAGCTCCGGCACGATCGGCGACCCGCCGGGGTCGTCCTCGATCAGCAGCAGGGTGAGGTGGGCGGGGGCGGCCGTCTCGGCCCGGTCCGGCGCGGTGCCGGCCCGGTCCGCGGTGTTCTGGGACGGGTCCGCGGCGCGTAGGGCCGTCGCCCCGGTCTCCGGGGAGTCCTGGGCGGCGCCGCCGTTCGGTGCGGCGATCGGCGCCTGACCGCTTTCCGCGGCCGGGATCGCCCTCTGCCGCGGTACGGGTGCGGGCATTGTTGCGGGTTCCTTCCCTCCCCCCGAGAGCACGGTGGGGGCTTCGGCCGTAGGCCTGTGTCCGGCTCCCACCTCCGTGTGCGAGCGGGGGACGCCCCTTCGAACGGGGACCATAGCGGCTGACGGCGCCGCAGCGGAATGGTGTGAGCCACGCCGCTCCGCCACCGGCCACCGGCATATGCCGCGTTTACTGCCGCAGTTGGACAGGCCGCGAGCGCCACGGGGATGACGAACGTCACGTCCACGGGGGCTTCGGCCGCACGACCGGGGTGCGCTGTGTCACGTGGCGCGTGTCACCGGGGAGTTGGGCGGGCGGCCCGGAGGGCCGAACCGCTCAGTCCGCGTCCGCGTCCGGCCGTACCACCCCGAGGATCGGCATCGTTCCGGCCCCCGCGAGCGTCACCGACCGCCCCGGGCGCGGCGCGTGCACGATCATGCCGTCCCCGACGTACATCCCCACGTGGCTGGCGTCGTCGAAGTAGATGACGAGGTCGCCGGGCCGCATGTCCTCGAGGTCGACGCGCGTCAGCTGCCGCCACTGCGCCTGCGAGGTGCGCGGCATGCTCCGTCCGGCCGAGATCCAGGCCTGTGAGGTCAGTCCGGAGCAGTCGTACGCCTTCGGCCCCTCGGCGCCCCACTGGTACGGCTTCCCGATCTGCGCGGTGGCGTACGCGACGGCCTTCTCGCCCTGCTCCGTCGCCCTGCCCCTGATCTCGTCGAGGATGCCGGAGCCCAGCCAGTCGGCCTGCGCCTCGGCGGCGGCCTGCCGCTCCAGCCGGGCCAGGCGCTCCTTCTCCTCCTGCTCCAGCTCGGACTCGACCTTCTCGGCCGCCTCGATCCGCTTCTCGATCTTCCTCTGTGCCTCGGCCTTGGCCCTGCGGCCCGCCTCGAGCTTCTTCATCTGCGCTTCGGCGTCCTGCGCGTACTGCTCCAAGTCCTGCTGGGTGCGGGTCATCTCCCCGAGCAGGCCCCTGGTCGCGTGCTCGCCCTGGCGCACCCGGCCCGCGCCGTCGAGGAAGTGCTGCGGATCGTCGCTCAGCATCAGACGGGCCTCGGGCAAAAGCCCGCCGCCGCGGTACTGGGCGGCGGCCGCGGCGCCCGCGCGGGCCTTCAGCCGGTCCAGCTTCTCCCGGCCCTCGACGATCTTCTTCGCCAGCCGGACGATCTGGGCGGACTGCTGCCGCGCCTTCTCCTCGGCGGCGTTGTACTCGTCGGTGGCGACGGCCGCCGCGCGGTAGAGCCCGTCGAGCTTCTCGCGCACGGCCTCGAGGTCCTTGTCGGTGACCACGGTGACGCTCGCGCTCGTACCGGGGGACGGCGGGGGAGCGGGAGCCGCGAACGCCGTACCGGGCACCGCCAGCACGGTGACCGCACAGACCACGGTCACGGCCGCCGTGAGCAACCCGCGCTTGCCCGTCCTCATGAGGCACACCCCCGTTGATTAACCGTCAGTAACATACGGTCGCCCAGGGGATGCTGCCATGCCGACACGCGAAACGACAGAGGGCGTGCTTCCCGTCTCCTCCCGCCCGTCATCCCCCGGCGCGGCGATCGTCCCGCCCGTGTGACGAACGACTCACCGGGGCCGCTGCCGCTCCGCGCCGCCGCGGGGTCACCCCCGGGGCGCCAACGCCTCCCAGCGCACCGTCACTTCCCCCTGCCGCCACCGCCCGGGCCCGTCCGCCACGGGCCAGTCGGCCGTGAGGTCCCGCACCGCCCGGATCCAGCGCTGCCGCGCGCCGTACGAGGCGTAGGGCGCGGCGGCGGCCCAGGCGCGGTCGAAGTCGCGCAGGAAGGCGTGCACCGGTTCGCCCGGCACATTGCGGTGGATGAGCGCCTTCGGCAGGCGTTCCGCCAGGTCGGAGGGGCGCTCCAGGGAACCCAGCCGGGTCGCGAAAGTGACCGTGCGCGGCCCTTCCGGCCCGAGGGCGACCCACACGTGCCGGCGCCCGATCTCGTCGCAGGTCCCCTCGACCAGCAGCCCGCCGCGCGAACCCGTCGCCGGGTCGGCGGGGGCGAGCCGCGCGCACAGCCGCCGCCACACGGCGCCGACCTCGGCCTCGTCGTACTGGCGCAGCACGTTCGCCGCGCGGACCAGCACCGGCCGCCCGGTCACCGGGACCTCGAAGCCGCCGCGGAGGAAGACCAGTCCCTCGCGCTCGTACGGCCGTGCGGCCGCGACCCGGGCCGGTTCGATCTCGACGCCCGTCACGCGGGTGCGGGGCGCCGCGGCGCGCAGCCGGTGCAGCAGTTCGACCGCCGTCCAGGGGGCCGCGCCGTAGCCGAGGTCGACGGCGACGGGGTCGGCCGCGCGGCGCAGTTCCGCGCCGTGCACGGCCGCGATCCAGCGGTCCATGCGGCGCAGCCGGTTGGGGTTGGTCGTGCCGCGCGTCACCGTGCCGATGACGGGGGTCCCCCCGCTCGGGCGCAGCCGGGAGCGGGGGAGGGCGCGGGCTGTCATACGGACGAGTATGCGGGTACCCGGAGACGGCGCCGACGGGAGTGACGCGGCCCGCTCTCGAACGGTTGAACGAGCTTCGGTAATGACTCGGTAAAAACCCGAACCGGGGACGTCGTCCGGAAATGAGGAAGCGGTTTTCCGACGTTGACGTCGCCGAGGGCCCCACCCCCTCCGACAGCCATGCCCGCAGCGAGGAGGAACGCCACGTGAGCCAGTACATCGCGAGGCTCGGGCGGCGCTCCCCCGCCGCGTCCCCGCGGCTGCGGCTGCACCGCAGGCCCCGCCGGGTGGCGATGCTCTCCGTGCACACCTCCCCGCTCCACCAGCCGGGCACCGGCGACGCGGGCGGCATGAACGTCTACATCGTGGAGCTCGCGCAACGCCTCGCCGCGATCAACATCGAGGTCGAGATCTTCACGCGCGCGACCACCGCCGCCCTCCCGCCCACCGTCGAACTCGCCCCCGGCGTCCTCGTCCGGCACGTCGACGCGGGCCCCTACGAGGGCCTCGCCAAGGAGGACCTCCCGGCCCAGCTGTGCGCCTTCACCCACGGCGTGATGCAAGCCTGGGCCCGCCACCGCCCCGGCCACTACGACCTGGTCCACTCCCACTACTGGCTCTCCGGCCACGTCGGCTGGCTCGCCGCCCAGCGCTGGGGCGTGCCCCTGGTGCACGCCATGCACACCATGGCCAAGGTCAAGAACGCCAACCTGGCCGACGGCGACACGCCCGAGCCCGCCGCGCGCGTCATCGGCGAGACCCAGATCGTCGCCGCCGCCGACCGGCTGATCGCCAACACCGCCGAGGAGGCCGGCGAACTCGTACGGCACTACGCGGCCGACCCCGGCAAGGTCGCCGTCGTCCACCCCGGCGTGAACCTGACCCGCTTCCGCCCGGCCGACGGCCGCGCCGCCGCGCGGGCCCGCCTCGGCCTGCCGGGCGACGCCCTGATCCCGCTCTTCGCGGGCCGCATCCAGCCCCTCAAGGCGCCCGACGTGCTCCTGCGCGCGGTGGCCGCCCTGCTCGGCGAGCGTCCCGAGCTGCGCTCACGCATCTGCGTCCCCGTGGTCGGCGGCCCCAGCGGCAGCGGCCTCGCCAAGCCGGAGGGGCTGCAGAAGCTCGCCGCGCGGCTCGGCATCGCGGACGTCGTGCAGTTCCGCCCGCCCGTCGGCCAGGAGCAGCTCGCGGACTGGTTCCGCGCGGCGTCCGTGCTCGTCATGCCGTCCTACAGCGAGTCCTTCGGACTGGTCGCCATAGAGGCGCAGGCCGCCGGCACCCCGGTGCTCGCCGCCGCGGTCGGCGGCCTCCCGGTGGCCGTGCGGGACGGGCACACCGGCTTCCTCGTCCAGGGCCACGACCCCGACGCCTACGCGCGCGTGCTGTGCGACTTCGCCGACCACCCGCACCTCGCCGACCGCATGGGCGAGGCCGCCGCCCGGCACGCCCAGGCCTTCGGCTGGGACACCGCCGCCGCGGCCACGGCCGACGTCTACACGGCCGCGACCCAGGCCCACCGCCGTCGCGTACGCTCCCACCATGGCTGACGACAAGACGGCGGAGGCGATAAAGGTCATCGAGGGCGTGCTGGGGGACGCCGACCTGGAGTGGGAGAACCCCGCGCCCGGCAGTTACGTGGTGAAGCTCCCCGGCACCCGCAAGCTCTCCACGACCGTGTCCCTGATCGCCGGCCGGCACACGCTCTCCCTGAACGCCTTCGTCATCCGCCACCCCGACGAGAACGAGGGAGCCGTCCACCGCTGGCTCCTGGAACGCAACCTCAAGCTCTTCGGCGTGAGTTACGCCGTCGACCCGCTCGGCGACGTCTACGTCACCGGCCGCCTCCCCCTCTCCGCGGTCACCGCGGAGGAACTCGACCGCCTCCTCGGCCAGGTCCTCCAGGCCGCCGACGGCAGCTTCAACACCCTCCTGGAACTCGGGTTCGCCTCGGCGATCCGCAAGGAGTACGACTGGCGGGTGTCGCGCGGCGAGTCCACCCGCAACCTGGACGCGTTCACCCACCTGCTGCGGCGCCCCTCGGACGGGTGACGACCGCGCAGGTCACGGCAGGGGCGCCGAACGGGCGTGCGGGTGCGGGCTGTTAACCTGCCGCGATCCGGACCCCGGTCTCAGGGGTCCCGTGCATGAAGAGGACGTGCATGCGCACAGGCAGATCCACCCTCATGGCCGCGCTCACCGGAGCGCTCGTCCTCGGGGTGTGCACCGCGACGCCCGCACAGGCGGCCGACACCGGCGTCACGGTGTCGAACGTGGTCGTGAACAACGGCAAGCCCATCGTCGTGGGCGTCTCCGAGGAGAAGTACCCCAGCGTCGGCTTCCGCATGACCTGGCCCGCGGGCTACTCGTCCGGCGACATCACCGCGTTCCCGTACCTGTACCACGACACCACGGCCGCCGAGGGCGCGGAGAGCGGCATCCGCACGGGCCACGTCATCTACTACGACGACACCCCCGGCTCGGCGAACGTCGAGGGCGATCTCTACATCGACCCCCGCTGGACCCTGGACTCCACCAAGGACGCCACCACCTGGAAGATCGCGGTCAACGTCCGTCTCTGGGCCCCGGGCTCGGAGACCGAGCTCAAGGCCGAGGAGAACCTGACCGGCCTCGGTACGGTCCAGGTCAAGCGCGCGGCGCGGGCCACCGTCAACGCCTCGCCGGAGCCGGTCGCCAAGAACGGGACGCTCACCGTGACGGGCAAGCTGACCCGCGCCGACTGGGGGAAGGAGGCGTACGTCGGCTACGGCGACAAGCTGGCCAAGCTCCAGTTCCGCAAGGCGGGCACGAGCACCTACACGACCGTCAAGACCGTGCGGGCGAACTCCACGGGCTCCCTGAGGACCACGGCGACGGCCACCACCGACGGCTACTGGCGCTGGACGTTCGGCGAGACGTCCACGACGGGCGGGGCGACGGCGGCGGGCGACTACGTCGACGTGAAGTGACTCCCGCAGGACCGGTGGCCCGCCTCCACGGGTGTCACCGGCCCTCCGCGCGGTAACGGCCCGGCGTGACCCCGACCAGCCTGCGGAAGTGCCGGGTGAGGTGCGCCTGGTCGTAGAAGCCGGTGGCGACGGCGACCTCGCCCGGCGAGCGTCCCTCCAGGAGCAGCCGCCGGGCGCGGCCGACCCGGCGGGACATCAGGTACTGGTGCGGCGCGATGCCGTAGGCCCCGCTGAACGCCCGTACGAGGTGCGCGGGATGGGCGGACAGCACCCCGCCGGCCTCCGCCAGGCCGACGCCCTCCACCACCCGCTCGTCGAGCAACTCCCGCAGCCGCCGCGCGAGTCCGGGGTCCCGCCGGGGCGCGCCCGCGCCGGGGACGTCCCGGGACCGCAGATGCTCCCGCAGCCGCTCCCCGACCAGCGTCAGCCTGCTCTCGGCCTCCAGCTCGTCCCCGGGCCGCACGAGCGCGGAGTGCACCTGTCCGACGCGCCGCCGCAGCAGGGGATCACGCAGGTCGGGCCGGTCGACGGCGGCCCCGATGAGACCGTCGGCGAGATGGTGGCCGTCGAGGTACAGCACCCGCTTGCGGAAGCCGTCGGGGGTGACGGGGGCCCCGTTGTGGGGGACGTGCGGAGGCAGCAGTGTCACCGTGTCGTGCGGCGTGCCGTGCTCGTGCCGGTCGAGGTCGTACCGCACGGCGCCGTCGTCGACGATGAGCAGCGTCCAGGAGTCGTGGACGTGCATCGGGTAGGCGTACTCGGTGAAGCGGGCGTGGAACACCTCGACGACGCCCGGAACGCGGGGCCGCCAGGCGGAAACGGCCCGCTCGGGGCGGTCTGCTGCCATGCAAAGAACGTACAAGACGCGGACCGGACCCGATCGGCAGTCTCGGGGCATGAGCACTCGCTTCGACACGAAGATCGCCGTACTGCTGCGCGAGGACCTGGAGCCCTGGCAGCGCCTCAACGTCACCGCGTTCCTGGTCAGCGGCCTGGGCACACGGCTCCCGGAGCTGATCGGCGCACCCTACGAGGACGCGGACGACGTGCCGTACCTGCCGATGTTCCGTCAGCCGGTCCTGGTCTTCCAGGGCACGAAGGAGGTGCTGAAGGCGGCCCACGCGCGCGCCCTCTCCCGCGCCCTCCCGCGTGCGGTCTTCACCTCCGACCTGTTCGCCACGGGCCACGACGAGGCCAACCGCGCGGCGGTCCGCGCGGTGGGCACGGCGGACCTCGACCTGGTCGGCCTGTCGGTCCACGGCCCGAGGAACGCGGTGGACAAGGTCCTGAAGGGCGCGCGGATGCACCCCTGACACGTCGACGGCGCCACCTGACCCGGCGCGGGGACGTGGACACGGAGCGTCATCACCTCGGGGGGCGATCAATGCGGAACGGACGTACCGTCGAGGTGGACTTCCGGTCGAGCGGAGGGCGCCGCCCTCGCACGGACGGCGTCAAGCCCCCGCATCCCGGTGTCCGCCGATTCCCCTTCCGCCACTGACAGGAGAAGACGGCCCATGGCCACAGCATCCGAGACCCCGGTACTGGACACCCTCGCCGCGATGACGGTCGACTCGCTCGAGCGGTGCGGGCTGGACCAGGAGACGTTCATGCTCACCCGCATCGCGGTCCTCGCCGCGTCGGACGCCCCACCGATCTCCTACATCGCGCACATCGACCCCGCCGTCCAGTCCGGTGTGACCGCCGAGAAGGTGCAGGACGTCCTGGTCGCGATCGCGCCCATCGTGGGAACGGCCCGCGTCATGACGGCGGCGGCGAACATCGCCAAGGCCCTCGGCATCACGATCGCGGTCGCCGACGCCGAGATGGAGGGCCGGGCGTAGGGACGCGTGGACACGTAGCAGTCCGGCGGCCGCCGCGAATCCCGCGGCGGCCGCGTGTCAGCGCGAGCAGACCACGCTGATCAGCGTGAACGAGGCGTAGAAGGGCCCCTCGGAGAGGCCGGCGAACCAGTCATGGCCGCGGGCCGGGTCGATGTGGCCCCCGCCGACGGCCTTCTGCGGATTGCGGCCCAGACCCAGCGTGTGGTCAGCCTCCTGGAGGTCCAGGAGGCGGGTGTCACGGCGCTCACGTCCTCGACGTCGAAGGCAGGCGGGTGAGTGCCTGTGCGCGGCGCCGGTGCTCCAGCACCTCACGCAGCGCGGCGTTCACCGTGTCCTCCTTGGTGCCCGTGCCGAGTGCCTTGGCCACGTCCGCCACGAGCTCATCGTCCAGATCGAGCACGGTACGACTCACTGCTCACACCTCATTGCGGTCGAGGAAGAACTCAGGCGGCAAGGTGCACCACTGCCCGGCACAGTTCGTCCACTTGCTCGGGCGTCATGTCGTAGTCGTACGCGATGTCCTCGACGCTCTCCCCGGCCTCCCACAGGTCGCTGATGGCCTTGACGGTGACCCGGTTGGCGGCGACCACCGGCAGGCCGTGCCCGAACCTGGGGTCGATCACGACGGGAACGGAGTCCGGGTACTGCCTCAACCGCAGGCTGGAGGGGAAGTCGTCGCCCGGCTCCCAGTTGAGGTAGCGGAGGTAGTCGGAGACCACTTCCTGGATGGGGACTTGGCCGTCCCGGGCTCTGCGGAGGTCCCCCCACCCGTGCTCGATGAAGATGTCCACGCCGTCCGTGGCGACCCTCTTCGAGACCAGGCCGTACGGAGTGTCGAAGGCGTCCCGCACGGCAGCGGCTGCCTCCCTGATCTCGCTCATGCGGAGCCCGAGAGAGCGCAGCGACCGCAGAACATGTGCCTCGGCCACCGCGATGAAAGGCACGGAGGGCTGCCCCTTCCGTACCGGCTCCACCTGATGGACCAGCGGTGCTCCGGCGGCCTGACCCCTCAGCCACGAGGTGAGAGTCGACTGCGGGATCTCGAGGTAGGAGGCTGTCTCCGCGGGCGTCAGAAGGCCGTCCGTGAACCTGTCGACCATGCCCCACCTCCTCTTGACGCCGGGTTTCGCATCGTCGCACACCCAGCCTCCCCTCTGGGGGCGCACCGCACCCCCGGCCACCGGCTCAGCCCGCCGCACAGGGCGGCGATGGAGACGGGGGTGCCGGTGGGCAGGGAAAGGATGTAGACCGCGACGCCGACGGTGACCGCGCTGCCGCGCCGCTGGGCGAGGGCGTTGGAGATCACGGTGAAGTCGGCGGTGAGCCGGGTGCGGACGTGGATCACGCCGGAGGTCGGAGCTCCGGCGTCGGCGCGCAGGGGCGCGTTAGACTGCGGGTCAGCCATTGGGAAGGTTGGTTCTTCCTGATCGGTCAGGTCCTCGTCCGGGACGGCGAATCCTGGGCGGGGGCCGTATTCGTTTGTGGTGGTTGCCGCGAACGTAGCCGCCCGCGTTCCGCGACTGCAAGCCGGTCACTCGCACGGGTGACGCGGGCGTTCTCGCGGGGAGGGTGGGCGGGCGGGTAGTTCTTTCTCCCGGTTCTTTGGGGAGGCCAGCGGCCCACCGGACCCTCGCGGACGAGGAACCGGCGGGCCGGGACGACGCAGCGCGACCGGTGCCCGGCCGACTCAGATCCGGTGCCGGCCGGCAGCCTTCAACTCGCCTATGAACGCGGTCCAGGCGCGGCCTCCGAAGCAGAGTGCGGGCCCCTGCGGGGCCTTGCTGTCACGGACGGGGACGGCGTCGGGGAATCCGTCCGCCACTTCCACGCAGTTGCCGCCCGCTTGATTGCTGTAGCTGCTCTTGCGCCAAACGACGCCGTTCGGATCGGGACGGAAGTTTCGCACCACGGTAGTTGCCCTCCATCGCGGACCGGATCATGTCGAGGGACATGAACGGGGGCAGGGCTGCTGCCCTGAGCCGATCGTAAATCGCTTTGTAGCGGTTGACGCCGTCCGGTTCCTCGATGAGCTGTCCGTAGTCCGAGCCTTCGGTGTAGGCGACCTCCGTGCCGTCAGGAAGTGTGAGAAGCGTCAGTGAACCTCCCATCGCTTCATGCCCACCGTGATCGAACGGCAGCACCTGCACGGTGATGTGGCGCTCCGCCGCTGCCTCGATCAGTCGATCCAACTGCGCCCGCATCACGGCGCGTCCGCCGATCGGTCGCTTCAGCACCGACTCGTCGAGGATCACGCACAGCTCCGGTCGGCCGGGCGAGCCGAGTCGGGTCTGGCGTGCCATGCGGGCGGTGACGCGCTCCTCCAGTTGCTCTTGACCGTCTAGCAGCACATCCAGACTCAACACTGCTCGTGCGTACTCCTCGGTCTGGAGGAGGCCGGAGACGACGTGGGCGGTGTACTCCCGAACGGACACCGCGCGCTCCGAGTACGCCATGAACTTCCGCGACCAGTCCGGGAACGTCTCCCGGTACACGTACGGCCACAGCTCTACGAGCAGATCGTCCGCACCGAGGGCCGCGTCCAGCGCCCGCGCCAGTTCCAGCGTCGGTTTCGCTCCCGAGGCCCGCTCGATCTGGGTGATCCGCGTGCCCACCACGTGGACCCGCGCGCCGAGTTCCGCCTGGGTCAGTCCGGCCGCCGTACGGAGCCTGCGCACCCGCGTGCCGAACAGCGCGGCCATGGACGTACCGGGATCAATTCCGTTGGCCAAAGGGTCACTTCCGTCCTTTACGAACCGAAAGGTAAGGCTGTGTCACCTTCCGAGCGTAGGACGCTCCGGCCACCCTTGAGCACGGAACGTGATGATTCGCGTACGACGCGAGACGACAGGCAAGGACGGCCCGCTGTGCTCCCAGGAACGACGACGACCACCACCACGCGCGAGGAGCGGTTCGCCTCGACACCCCGGGGCGCCCGGCTCGCGCGGCATCTGGCCGTGCGGTGGATGGAGGAGTGGGGGCACCCGCCGGAGTCGGACGTGTCCTGCGCGGTCGCCCTGGTCGTCGGCGAACTCGCCGCGAACGCCGTTCGGCACGGCCGCGTACCGGGGCGGGACTTCCGCCTCGGGCTCGCGTACGACGAGTCGTCCGGGCTGGTCCGGGTCGAGGTCGCCGACGCCGCGTCCGGCAAGCGGCGGCCGCCCGTGGTCCCGCCCTCGTCATGCCCCGAGGGGGAGTCGGGCCGCGGCCTGTTCCTGGTGGACGTCCTGGCCGCACGTTGGGGTTGGGAGCCGCGGGATCCCGTGGGCAAGACGGTGTGGGCGGAAGTCCCGTGTCAGCCGGGATGAGAAGCCGCGTACGACGCCCGCGGCCCGTGGACGTACCCGTACGGACCGACCGGACCGGTACCCGCGCCTGACCGCCGCCGCCGCGCCGTGAGCGCCTCAGTCGGGCAGCGGGGCGGAGGTCGCGCGGCCCGGCTGCTTACCCTCCGGCGGGTAGTCGCAGTCGATGCTGGTCACCTCGCGGTCGTCGTCCTCGGAGTCGACCACCGCCACGCCCGTACAGGCCCGGCCGTGTTCATCGGTCCACGTGACGATCTCGCTCCGGTCGGGCTTGGCGCAGCCCGCGAGCAGCAGCGCGCTCAGCAGCGCCGACGCCGTGAGTACGGTCCTGCGCGGTCTCCTCATAGCATCCCCCGTGTCAACTCGACTGTGCGGCAAGTGGATTCGAGCAAGGGGATACCCGGCGGAGGTGAACCGTCCGCCAACCGTGGGGCGCGAAGCCGTCACGACACGGTCAGGACCGCCAGCCACTCGGTGAGGAGACGGTTGACCTCGTCGGGGCGTTCCCGCTGGATCCAGTGGCCGCAGCCGTCGAGCAGGTGCGAGGAGACCAGGCCCGGCAGCGTCACCGGGTACGCCTCGATCGCGTCGGCCAGCCAGGTCGTGGGGGCGTCCAGGGTGCCGCCGACGAACAGGGACGGCTGGGTGACGGGGGCGCCGTCGAAGGCGGCGAGCCAGCCCCGTACATCGGGTTCGATCTCGGCCTCGGCGCGGCCCGGCTCCGGGAGGCCGTGAGGGGCCGGCCCTCGTTCCTCAGGGGCGGCGGCCGGACCGCTCAGGGAACTGACACGGGGGCCGCCGCGCCTTCCCCGTACACACCGGTCCGGATCGCCGAAATGGTGCGGCGACAGCAGGGCGAGTAGCAGGGGGAGGGGATCGGCGGGGCACCGCTCGCACGGGCTACTGCCCCACCCGCCCGTCGACGCATTCGCGCAGCAGGTCGGCGTGGCCGCAGTGGCGGGCGTACTCCTCGACGCGGTGGACCCACAGCTCGCGGACGGAGCTGCCGTCCTGGACCACCCGCGCGCCCGGGTCCGGGTACTCGGCCAGCACCGCGTCGGTGGCCGCCTGTTCGCGGGCGAGATCGGCGAAGGCGCCGTCGACCACCGTCTGATCCGCGACGGCACCGTCGAAGTCGGCGTCGCGCGCTCCGTACAGCCTCGGTTCCGGGCCGCCGGGCCGGATCCAGCCCCGCCAGTCCCGCTCCACCTCCGCGAGATGCCGGACCAGGCCCAGCAGGGACATGGTCGACGGCGGCACCGACCGGCGCGCCAGCTGCTCCGGATCCAGCCCCTCGCACTTCATCTCCAGGGTCAGCCGGTAGTGCCGCAGGTACTCCCGCAGCGTCGCCAGCTCATCACCCGGAGCGGTCCCGTCACCGTCGCGGGGATCGTCGTCGGGATCCACCCACATGTCGGGCTGGACAACGGCCCGGCTCCATCGCTCCGTCGCATCGCTCACCGGACTCACGATGCTGAGCGGTGACCTCGGGACGCAAGCGAATATCCGGGCCGGGCGGTGGCCCGGTGCGAGACCCGGACAGTCGAAACTCCTTGCGCATCAAGGAGCAGGCCGGGACGATCACTTCGGAATCTTGACCAGTTTCTGAAAAGGGGGGGGGACATGCACGACAGATATCGCGCCGCCTTCGTGGTGGCGGGCGCCGTCGCGCTCTCGTTCGCACTCGGTGGGCTCCCTGCTGCCGCCCACGCAGCGGACGAAGGACACGGTGCCCAGTCCGTGGAGACGTCGCTGAGCCGGAAGGGCTACTGGCCGCTGGACGCGGCGCCCGGCGGGGTCGCACCCAACGTGGAGCCCGGGGGCCTGCCGCTGACCCTGAACGGCGATGCCCGGATCTACCAGAACGAGGACATCTTCGGAGATCCCACCCTGGTCGGTCAGGGCGATCTCCGGCTCGACGGCGACGGCGACTGGGCGGCGACGTCTGCGGCACCGGTCGGCGGGGACGGGAGCTTCACCCTCGCCGTCCGCGCCCGCCTGGCCGCAACCGACGACAGGACGCAGACCGTCCTCTCGCTCCCGGGCTCGCACACCGACCGCCTCGCGATCCGGTACGGGGCGGGGAGCGGGAAGTGGGAGGTCGTGGTGTCCACCGAGGACGAGGCGAACGCTCCGCAGGTGGTCATCGCCGAGGAGCAGACCCTGCCCAACGACGACCCCAACGACGTGGGCGAGCACCTGGCCGTCGTCTTCGACGCCCCCGCCCAGGAGCTCCGCTTCTACGTGGACGGGCAGCTCTCCACCACGTCCACCGCCGTGGACACGACGTCGTGGACGGCCTCGGGCGGTCTCCAGGTGGGCCGTTCGGCGATCCGGGGGGAGTACTTCGCGGGCACGGTGGACGAGGTCCGCGCCTATTCCGGCGTCGCGGACCCGACGAAGATCATCCAGATGTCCGCCCTGGCGGGACTCCCCGACCTCTGAGCGCCGGGCGGGCCGGCCGCGCCCGCGGCTCCCTGAAGCCCGTACGGCACTCCCGAGCCCTGCGCGCGGACCGTGGATCGTCCGCGCGCAGGGCGGTCGAGCCGCCGCTGTCGTCCCTCGGCAGTTGCCGTGCTCCGCCGCCCTGCCGCAGGATCGGACGATGTCCCGCTCGACAGGCGCACACACCGCCGATCCATGCCCCAGGTGCCGCGTCGAGGGGGTCCGTACCGGCACCCCTTCCTCCGTCCGAGGACGGGATGTCGTCGGCTACCGCTGCGGCCGCTGCGGGCGCACGTGGTTCCGCCCGGTGGAGGACGACCTGGACGTGTACGACACCGTCAGGGTGGACCTCCCGGACGCCACGCTCTACGGCACCGTCCGGCAGGTGGAGGACGACCGGGTCCAGGTGCGCGACACGGACAGCGGCCGGATGCTGTGGGTCGAACGGTGGAGGGTCATCCTTTACTGAGACCCACCCGGCCCGCACCACCCCACGGAGCCGGCGGAGTCCTCGTGACCGGTCCGAACCACCGACGATCTCCGGAACCCTCGTGGCAGCGATGTCGCCGAGGGCCCGCCGTCCCCTGGCGACGTACGGGCCGAGAGGTCCCGGATCGCGCCCCGGTGCGCTCAGGCGGATTCCAGCAGCTCCTTGAGCCGGGCCAGGTCGGCGGCGACCATGCCGGCGTCGCGCTCGAAGTCGGCGTCGCTCGCGTCCCGCTGCCGGCGCAGGGTGAACACCACCTCGCTCCCCGTGCCGCAGGCGATCACGCGGACCGGGTTGTAGACGCTTTCCCCGGTGGGCAGCGTGACGTGGTGGTCGAGTACGCCCAGCTCGTTGTGTGGTGCGAAGGTGACCGTGACCCGTCCCATGAGGGTGGATTCCGCGACCCACTGATCGCCGACCCTCTCGATGGATTCCCCCAGGCCATGAGCCCACGCGGGCAGGTTGGCCGGATCCGACGCATAGGTGTGGACGTCGTCGACGGGGCGGTCGATACGGACGCTGATGTGACGTGATTCCTTGCCGTCGTCGCTCATGGCGGTGACGGTAGCGGGCCACCCTCCCTGTCCTCTTGAACGAATCGGACGTGCTCGCGGCACTTGGGCGGCAAGCTGCGTGGGCTCCGCTTCGAGTTGGACGGCGAAGCCGTACGCATCCCGTACTGGCTCGCGCCAGGGCAACGGATCGTGCTGCTGACGGTCTTCCGTAGGACGTCGACGGCACCCTGATTCCCACCGACCGGATCCGCGCGGACGAGCCGCACCACTCGATGAAGCACCGCAAGCACCGCAAGCACGGCATGAACGTGCAGGTCATCGCTCGTCCCGACGGCACACCACTCTGGTTCTCCCGCGCGACGCCGGGCAGAACCCATGACCTGACCGCGGCCCGTGCCCACGGCATCGTCCAAGCCGTTCACGCACTGCCGATCTGCAACTATTCAGGATGAAAGAGGTTCACTGTCCCGAATGCCCCGTTGTCGCGCTCCCGTGTCAACGGGCCGAACGGCACGCGCTCGCCAGCCCTTTGCCGAGCCCTCCGCGGACGGCCCAGGTCACACCGTGAGCCGGACCGCCTCGATCCACGAGTCGTTGTCGTGGGTGCCGGCGTAGGTGAAGTCGTACCCGGTCCCGGGCTCGTCGCACGCCAGGCCGAGCCAGGCGTCGTCGTGGACGTAGGAGGACTGGCAGACGGCGCCGGCGCCACCGTCGACGTTGATGGTGAACCCCAGCATGTGCGGGGCGTTCTTTCCGGTGCTGCCGACGTAGTTGTCGATGCCGTCGACGGCGTTCGACCACGGCTCGGGGAAGTGTCCCTCGCCGTTGGTCGACGCGGGGTCGTGGACGAAGGCGCCGCCGGACGTGCCCCTGGTTCCGGACACGGCGATGTTGACGGCCGTGATCGGTGCCCCCGAGCCCGCCGTGCCCGCTGTCCCGCCGTCGCACACCGCGTCGCTCCAGCCCCGGCCCGCCACATGGACCCGGTAGCAGATGTGCCGTCCGCCCGGATCCTCCGCGGCCAGTCGCCGGACGGTGGTCGCCGCGCTCCTCTTCGGTGCCTCGGCCTCCTTCACCTCGGCCGAACGGGACGGCGCAGACTTGGACTTGGACTTGGACTTGGGCTCGGACTTGGGCTCGGACTTGGGCTCGGCCCCGGAATCGGACTCGGCCGGTGAGCCGGACGCGGACTCGGATCCGCTCGGCGACGCCGAGGGCGACGGGGAATCGGCCCGGTAGTCGGCGGCCGGGATGCCGTCGGACGTACCGGGGTCGAGCGTCGTTCCGCCGGCGGGAGCCGTCTCGACCGTGCGCTCGTCCTCACGGTTCAGTCCGAGTATCAGCAGCGGTACGCAGATCAGCACCGCCCCCACGAGGGCGGCCGCGGCCACCATGGGCCCGCGCAGACGTCCCGGCCCCGTCCCGTCGGCGTCCGTGTCCGCCTTCCCGCCGTCACCGTTCCCGGCCGCGACCGCACCGGCCACCGCACCGGCCACCACCCCGGCTCCCGCTCCGCTGGGCTCCGCCGCCTGCTGCCGCTGTTCCTCCGGCTGCCGCTCTTTCTCCTGCCGTTCCTCCTCCTGCTCGGCTGCCGCCGGTTCCTCGGTGGTGGACCGGAAGCCCCATCGGGTGCGCCGCCCGGGAGCGGGCTCGGAGGACGACACCGTCGACACCGAGGCGTCCGGATCGGCGGCGGAGTCGGGAGCAGGGGCGGACTCCGGCGTGCGCGGTCTCAGGTCCGCGCCGGGATCCTCGCCCGGCACGGGTACGGCGACCGCGCGGCGGACGGCCAGGGAAGACGTCGTCTCACCGGCCCGGGGTTCATGCTGACGCGGCATGGGCACTGCTCCTTGTCGAAGGTGGGGCGGACGGTGCGATGTCGTCGGTGCTCGCCGGTGCCGCCGGCCGGTCATCCGTGCACGGCACCGGGCCGGACGGGCGCTCCGTCGGCTCACGACTCACTCAACTAACTCTGGATGACACCTGGTTGCGTCCAAACCCTGGCGGGATGAACGGAAGGCTACACAAGGTCCCGTTCGCTCGTCGGCCGCACCACGCTGCCAAGGGGGACCCTCCGGAACGCGCCCCGGCCGACGGCGGGGGCCGCGCCCCGCGAGGCCGTCGCCGGTGGCGATCCTGCCGGCACCACGGATCAGGTCGCGGACCCACGCGGCACCGGAAGGCTCGCGGTGACCACGCACGGGGGTGGCGCGAGTGGTAGGTCCGTTCACCTGGTGGTCGACGTTGGTCGTCATTGACCACTGTCGAGCGGCCTTGGACGGCCCAGGCTTTCGCTCAGCGGGCGCTTTCGGAGGCGGTGTCCGCGGCAGCGGTGGCTCTCCGATACGACCACATCGCGGTTCGCAGGGCTTCGCCTTCGATCCGGTGCGCCGGGCAGTATCGCTGGTGGCTGGTGACAAGGCCGGGAACGGGCAGCGTTGGTACGACATCAACATTCCGCTTGCTGAGGAGCGGTACCGGACACATCTGGCCGATCTTGAAACCGGGGAGTACGAATGAGCACCGTGAGCTGGGAGGAAACCAAGCGCAAGGCGCGTGAGCGGCGTGCGGCCGCTGGGTTGCCGATGCGGTCGGCTCAGGAGAAGCAAGCGGCGATGGACCGGTTGACCGCCGAAGTGCGTGCTCACAAGCTTGCGGAGGTCAGACGTGAACAGGCGCTGACTCAGCGCCAAGTGGCCGCGTCGATGGGGGTCTCAGCACCTCGGGTCTCCGCGATCGAGCACGGTGAGCTGGATCGCGCGGAGGTCGCGACCCTCCGGGCCTACGTGGAAGCGCTCGGCGGTCGACTGCGCGTAGTCGCAGACTTCGGGGACGCGGAGTACACCGTCGCCTGAGACGCTCGCCAAAGCACTCGTCAACCATCAAGGCCCAGGTCTCCGACTTGGGCCTTGATCATGGAGCGGGTGACGAGAACCGAACTCGCGCTCTCAGCTTGGGAAGCTGCGATGTACGCCCACCTCATGCCGGGCAGCCGTCGGCGCACCCGAAAAGCCGTGGCTGCCGTCTTCGGGGGCGCATACGCTCCCGTTCGCTGACGCAGGAGGGCGAGATGTCCGACGAGGAGTCCACCGAGTACTGCACGCTGCTCTGCGACGACCCGTCCCACGAGGTGGTGCTCGTCGACTGCGGGCCCCGCGAGATGGACGTGATCCTGGCGGTGCGCAAGGTGACCGGGCAGAGCTTGTGGCACAGCCGGGTCCTGACGCGCCAAGCGCCCGTCACCCTCCTCGGGGGTCTGCCTGCGTACAGGGCCCAGTCCGCTGTCGCTGTGCTCCAGGGCGCCGGAGCCAGAGCGGAGTGGAGACAGGAGCCGGAGCCCGGAGAGCGCACGACCTCATCGCCCTGACGGCCCGGAGACGGCCCGGAGGCGGCGAAAAGCCCCCTGCCTGCGGAGAAACCGCAGGCAGGGGGCTTGTTCGTGGGCGGTTACTTCTTCTTGCCCTGGTTCTTGACCGCCTCGATCGCCGCCGCCGCGGCCTCCGGGTCGAGGTACTTGCCGCCGGGGGTGACCGGCTTGAAGTCGGAGTCGAGCTCGTAGTACAGCGGGATGCCCGTCGGGATGTTCAGGCCCGCGATGTCGGCGTCCGAGATGCCGTCGAGGTGCTTGACCAGGGCGCGCAGGCTGTTGCCGTGGGCGGCGACCAGGACCGTGCGGTTGGCCAGGAGGTCGGGGACGATCGCGTCGAACCAGTACGGGAGCATGCGGACGACGACGTCCTTCAGGCACTCCGTCTGCGGGCGCAGCTCCGGCGGGAGGGTCGCGTAGCGCGGGTCGGAGAACTGGGAGTACTCGGCGTCGTTGGAGAGCGCCGGCGGCGGGGTGTCGTAGGAGCGGCGCCACAGCATGAACTGCTCCTCGCCGAACTCCGCGAGGGTCTGCGCCTTGTCCTTGCCCTGCAGGGCGCCGTAGTGGCGCTCGTTCAGGCGCCAGCTGCGGTTCACCGGGATCCACAGGCGGTCGGCGGCCTCCAGGGCGAGCTGCGCGGTGCGGATCGCGCGCTTCTGGAGGGAGGTGTGGAGCACGTCGGGCAGCAGGCCGGCGTCCTTGAGCAGCTCGCCGCCGCGCGTCGCCTCCTTCTCGCCCTTCGGGGTGAGGTTGACGTCCACCCAGCCGGTGAACAGGTTCTTCTCGTTCCACTCGCTCTCGCCGTGGCGGAGGAGGATCAGCTTGTACGGTGCGTCGGCCATGCGCCCGAGCGTAATCGACGTCCCGCGGGGCCCGCGCGCCCCGCCCGCTTGGCGGACGGTTGACGGGATCTGTTAATCGAGTGGTTCCCCGTGCGCGTTCCTTCGTAAGTTGTGTCCACTGTCTTCGCTGCTTACATCTCGGGGGTTCCAGCCATGTCGTCCATCGTCCGTGCGAGACGTGCCCTCAAGGAGACCGTCTCCGGGCTGCCTCCGGCGTTCTGGTGGCTGTGGACCAGCACTCTGGTCAACCGGCTCGGCGCCTTCGTCGCCACCTTCATGGCGCTCTACCTGACCCTGGACCGCGGCTACTCCGCCACGTACGCCGGTCTCGTCGCCGCGCTGCACGGGCTCGGCGGGGTGATCTCGTCCCTGGGCGCCGGGGTGATGACCGACCGGCTCGGGCGGCGGCCCACGCTGCTCGTGGCGCAGGTCTCCACGGCCGTGTCCGTGGCGGCCCTCGGGTTCGTGCGCGACCCGGTCGGCATCGCCGCCGTCGCCTTCCTCGTGGGCATGGCCTCCAACGCCTCCCGGCCGGCCGTGCAGGCGATGATGGCCGACATCGTGCGGCCGGAGGACCGTATCCGGGCCTTCTCGCTCAACTACTGGGCCATCAATCTCGGCTTCGCGATCTCCTCCGCGGCGGCCGGTCTCATCGCCGGGTACAGCTATCTCGCCGGGTTCCTGATCGAGGCCCTGATGACCCTGGCGTGCGCCGTCGTCGTCTTCCTGAAGCTGCCCGAGTCGAAGCCCGCGCGGAGTGCGGAGGCCCAGGCGCGGGAGGAGGGCGTGGGGCTGGGGACCGTGCTGCGGGACGGGCGCTTCATGGGGGTCGTCGGACTGTCCTTCCTCATCGCGCTGATCTTCCAGCAGGCGTCCGTCGGGCTGCCCATCGCGATGGGCGAGGCCGGGTTCACGCCGGCCGACTACGGCATGGCCATCGCCGTCAACGGTGTCCTCATCGTCGTGCTGCAGATCCCGGTCACCCGGTTCATCGAGCACCGGGACCCCGGACGGCTGCTGGTGATCTCCTCGCTGCTCGCCGGGTACGGCCTCGGCCTGACCGCGTTCGCCGGGTCGGTCGGCGTCTTCGCCCTCACCGTCTGCGTGTGGACCCTCGCCGAGATCGTCAACGCGCCGACCCAGACCGGCCTCGTCGTACGGCTCTCCCCGGTGCACGGACGCGGGCGCTACCAGGGCATGTACACCATGTCCTGGGCCGTGGCCGCGCTGGTCGCCCCGCTGATGGCGGGATTCGTCATCGACCGGTTCGGGGCCGCGTGGCTGTGGGGGACGTGCGCCCTCATCGGCACGGTGGCCGGCCTCGGGTACGGACTGCTGATGCGGAGGCTGCCGGAGAAGGAGAAGGAGAAGGAGAGCGAGGAGACGGTGGCGGTGGTGGTGGAGAGGGCCGCGGAGGTCGGCGCTCCCTGACGGGCGACGCCGAGGACCCCGGTACCCGTGACGGGCGCCGGGGTCCTCGGTCGGTACGGGCCGGGTGCGTACGGCGTCAGCCGCACTGGCAGGGGCTGCCCGACTGGCAGCCGCAGCCGCAGCCCGAGCCGCAGCCGCAGGCGGCGATCAGGGTGAGGTTTCTGATCTCGGCGGGCTGCTCGGTCTCGCGCTCCCGCGCGGGGTCGGGGGTCGTGCTCGGGGATTCGGCCATGGGTCCCTCCTCAGGGCTGGCGCCTGTGCACACCTGCCCCCATTGGACGCCCGCCCCGCCGGGCGCATCAACGGCGCATTGAGGCTCGGACGAGTCCCGGCCGGGGACGTGCACGCCCCCGGCCCGGTGTGCGCCCGGCGGACACGCGGACACGCGCACACGCGCCCGCACGTCCGCCGTCAGGCCCCCTCGGCCCCCGGAACCGACTGGACGTCCGCCTGGATCTCGTCCGCGTACTCGCCGGTGACCAGGTACACCACCCGCTTGGCGACCGAGACCGCGTGGTCGGCGAAGCGCTCGTAGTAGCGGCCCAGCAGCGTGACGTCGACGGCCGTCTCGATGCCGTGCTTCCAGCGCTCGTCGATCAGGTGCTGGAAGAGGGTGCGGTGCAGGAGGTCCATCGCGTCGTCGTCCTGCTCCAGCTGGAGCGCCAGGTCGACGTCCTTGGTGATGATCACCTCGGCCGCCTTCGCCATCAGGCGCTGGGCGAGCTGGCCCATCTCCAGGATGGTGGCGTGCAGGTCCTGCGGGACCGCGCGCTCCGGGTAGCGCAGCCGGGCCAGCTTCGCCACGTGCTGGGCCAGGTCGCCCGAGCGCTCCAGGTCGGCCGACATCCGCAGCGAGGTGACGACTATGCGCAGGTCGGTGGCGACCGGCTGCTGGCGGGCCAGCAGGGCGATCGCCCGGGCCTCCAGGTCGTGCTGGAGCTCGTCGACCTTCTGGTCGGCCTCGATCACGCTCTCCGCCAGCTTCAGATCGGCGTCGAGGATGGCCGTCGTGGCGCGTCCGATCGCCGACCCGACCAGCCGGGCCATCTCCACCAGACCGTCGCCGATCGAATCAAGTTCCTCGTGGTACGCGTCCCGCATCAGGGTTCCTCTCGTGCGTCTCTGTTCCGGGCTTCAGGGGCCTGGTCTCCTCCCCACGCTCCCACGTTCCGTTCCGTACGCGTCCGATTCCGGCCCCTCAAATGAACCATCCCTGGCTCCAAGGTGAACTCTGGGCGACGACTGATCGAGCTCGCCCGTCGACGGCTGTGGGCACCGCCCGCGCCATGCCTAACCTGGACGCATGGACGTGAACGCGGCGGTCGCCGCAGTGGCAGCGATCGCCGGAGTGCTCACCGGCGTCATCGCCGTGCTGGCGTTCCGCTTCAGTGAGCGCGAACAGCGGCGCCCCACGCGCACCTCGCTGCACACGGACCCGGTGCTCCCGCCGGGTGTGGACACCGTCCTGTCCGTGCTGCGTTCGTCCGCCGTCGTCCTCGACGAGGCCGACGGCGTGGTCAAGGCCAGCTCCGCCGCGTACGCCCTCGGGCTGGTGCGCGGCGGCAAGCTCGCCGTGGAGCCCATGCTGCAGATGGCCCGCGACACCCGGCGCGACGGCGAGATACGCCAGGTCGAGCTGGACCTGCCCCGCCGGGGGACCGGACGCGGCGAGGCCCTCGCGGTGTCCGCGCGGGTGGCGCCGCTCGGCTCCCGGCTCGTTCTGCTGCTCGTCGAGGACCTCACCGAGGCCCGCCGCATCGAGGCGGTGCGACGCGACTTCGTCGCCAACGTCAGCCACGAGCTGAAGACCCCCGTCGGGGCGCTCTCGCTGCTCTCCGAAGCCGTGATGGACGCCTCCGACGACCCCGAGGCGGTGGAACGGTTCGCCGGACGGATGCAGATCGAGGCGACCCGGCTGACGAACCTGGTGCAGGAGCTCATCGACCTCTCCCGGGTGCAGAACGACGACCCGCTGGAGGACGCCGAACCCATCCGCGTCGACGAACTGGTCGCCGAGGCGATCGACCGCTGCCGGCACGCGGCGGGCACCAAGGAGATCACGATGGCCGCGGGCGGCACCGCCGACCTGCACGTGTGGGGAAACCGCGGCCAGCTCGCCGCCGCGCTCGGCAACCTCGTCGAGAACGCGGTCAACTACTCGCCCGCCCGCACCCGCGTGGGCATCGCGGCCCGTACGGTCGCGCAGCCCGGCGGGGACCTGATCGAGATAGCGGTGACCGACCAGGGCATCGGCATCTCCGACAAGGACAAGGAGCGCATCTTCGAGCGCTTCTACCGCGTCGACCCGGCCCGCTCCCGCGCCACCGGCGGTACGGGGCTCGGCCTCGCGATCGTGAAGCACGTGGCCGCCTCGCACGGCGGCGAGGTCACGGTGTGGAGCGCCGAGGGCCAGGGCTCCACCTTCACCCTGCGGCTGCCGGAGGCCCGTGCGGCCCGCGACCGCGCCCATCAGATGTCCCACCGGGACGAAACCGAGGGCCTCGACGACGAGGCCGGACGGACGTCCCACCCATCCCCCCACTCTTCCGATCCATCCGCGTACGAAACGCTTCCCTCCCCGGAGGTCCTTCCGTGACCCGTGTGCTCGTCGTCGAGGACGAGGAGTCCTTCTCCGACGCCCTGTCGTACATGCTCCGCAAGGAGGGCTTCGAGGTCGCCGTCGCGACCACCGGGCCCGACGGACTCGACGAGTTCGAGCGCAACGGCGCCGACCTCGTGCTGCTCGACCTGATGCTGCCCGGGCTGCCGGGCACCGAGGTGTGCCGCCAGCTGCGCGGCCGTTCCAACGTCCCCGTCATCATGGTGACGGCCAAGGACAGTGAGATCGACAAGGTTGTCGGCCTGGAGATAGGGGCCGACGACTACGTCACCAAGCCGTTCTCCTCGCGCGAGCTGGTGGCCCGCATCCGCGCGGTGCTGCGCCGGCGGGGTGAGCCGGAGGAGGTCGCTCCGGCGGCCCTGGAGGCCGGACCGGTGCGGATGGACGTCGACCGGCACGTGGTGACCGTGGGCGGCACCAAGGTCGACCTGCCGCTGAAGGAGTTCGACCTGCTGGAGATGCTGCTGCGCAACGCCGGGCGGGTGCTGACCCGGATGCAGCTCATCGACCGGGTGTGGGGTGCGGACTACGTCGGTGACACCAAGACGCTCGACGTGCACGTGAAGCGGCTGCGCGCCAAGATCGAGCCGGATCCGGGGGCGCCGCGGTATCTGGTGACGGTTCGGGGGCTGGGGTACAAGTTCGAGCCGTAGGCCTGTGGCGCGGGGGTGTTCGGTGCCGGTGCCGGTGCCGGTGCCGGTGCCGGTGCGGGGATTGGGGCTGGGCGGGGGTGGTTCGCGCAGCCCGGCGTTTGCGGGGTGCCTCCCCCACGCTCGACTTCGCTCGCGCGGGGGGACCCCCATCGCCCACCCGTGCCGCCCTGGGGGTACCTCCCAGGCCCTTGAGGCACTGGGGGAGGCACGACTGCCCGCGGTGACGCGGTGCGATTGCCCGCGGTGACGCGACGAAGGGCGGGACCCCCTGTGGGGTCCCGCCCTTCGGTGTGTGCGTGTGCTCAGTGGTCGGTCGACTGGCTTGCCGAGGACGCGTCGGTCGGGGTGTCCGACGAGGTGCCGGTCTCCGTGTCCTCCGGGGTGCCGGCCTCGCCCGTGGCGGCGTCGGCCGGCTCGTCGGAGGACTCCGCCGACGGCTCCGTCGACGGCTCCGCCGAGGCGCCCGGCACGGCCGCGGCCTCGGTCGGGCCCCACTCCTTGAAGAAGTGCTCGGCCGGGAAGACCAGCGCGCGCAGGCTCACGTCACCGGTCTTGCTGAAGGTGAAGGTCACCTTCTGGGCGTTGCCGTCCTGGACGGCCTCACGGCTGCTGGGCAGGACGGCGGCCGCGTTGCCCTCGCCGCCGAGGACCAGCGAGCCGCCGGCCGGGACGGTGAGGCTGCCGCCCTCGGCGGGGGTCAGCTCGGCGGTCTTGCCGGTGCCGGGGACGGTGACCGACTCCAGCGTCTGGTCGGTGCGCCCCTCGTTGAACAGCGTGGCGGAGACGACCGCCGGGCCCGTCGACTCCAGGTCGGGCTGGGTGATGACCGTGGCGTTCTGGACCTTGATGTCGCCGACGGTCGTCGACGCGTTGTCCGGCTTGATGTCCAGGGTCTGGGCGTTGTGGCCGGCCGCGCACGCGGAGAGCGAGGCGATCGAGAACGCGATGGCGGCGGCGGCGAGAGCACCGCGTCGAAGGCTGCTGCTCACGGCGGCGGCAACTCCTTGACTCGAGCGTTTGGCGACCGGGTAAAGCCGCCCTAAGTTTCTGTCAGCGGCCTCAGGTTACCGAGCCGTTCCCGCACGGCCGCACCCGACCCTCCCGAGACGTCCCGCGTTGGCCCGGGAAGACGCTTCCGGAACCCCCCCGTCACCGCTCCGCCGGCGGTCGGGAGCGGGCACCCGGCGCCTCTTGAGTCCCAAGTGACTCACCAGTCACTTGGAGCACTTTCACGCCATACTCCCGCGCCATTCCCATAGGGATCGCGCATTTCTCGCGAAGGAATGAGCGGAGGGCTCCGGAATTGATCACCGGCCGCTCGCCCCCGCGCCACGTGATCAATTTCGGATTCGACCGGAACCCGGCTCCGCTCACCGAACGGAGTAGCGGAAGTCGAGCACTTGGAACCGGACATATGGGGATGTTCAGCCGCTCGTGCGGGGCTCCGGATGCGTGTAACGTACGCGTTTCGCTCGCGCCGGAGAGCCGCTCCCACCTGCGAATACCTGGTTCCGCTAGACGTCCGCAGCACGTCCCCGTCGCTGTTGTCAAGCCCCGAGAATGGCCCTGACCTGCGAAAACGCCATTCAGAAGACGCCGTATCCGTGTTACCCTGGATAGCCACGGAAGGGGTACCTGTCACATGACGTTCAAGGTTGGCGACACCGTGGTCTATCCCCATCACGGGGCCGCGCTGATCGAGGCTATCGAAACTCGCCAGATCAAAGGCGTGGACAAGACCTACTTGGTGCTGAAGGTCGCCCAGGGTGACCTGACGGTACGTGTGCCAGCGGACAATGCGGAGTTCGTCGGCGTGCGTGATGTGGTCGGTCAGGACGGGCTGGACCGGGTCTTCGAGGTGCTGCGCGCTCCGTATGCCGAGGAGCCCACGAACTGGTCCCGTCGTTACAAGGCAAACCTGGAGAAGCTCGCCTCGGGCGATGTCATCAAGGTCGCGGAAGTCGTGCGTGACCTGTGGCGTCGTGAGCGCGAGCGCGGACTCTCCGCCGGTGAGAAGCGCATGCTCGCCAAGGCGCGTCAGATCCTGGTCAGCGAGCTCGCCCTCGCGGAGAACACCAACGAGGACAAGGCCGAGGCCCTGCTCGACGAGGTTCTCGCCTCCTGAGATTCCTGAGTCGCCGCTCGCGGTCCCGGCGGGCAGCTCGCTCTCAGCACTCAGCACATCGAAATGCCGCGGTGCCCGATGACGTCATGGACGTCGCCGGGCGCTGCGGCATGTTCGCACCCGGCCGCCTTGTCCGCGGTGCGCGTGCGGTGTACTTGCGCGTGTGCGGTGCACTTGCGTCCCCTCGGGGAATGTGTCATGACTCACGTCCCCGCCCCCGGCGTGCCGGGCCCGGGCGGTCGGCTCGACCAGAATCACGGAAGGGGCTGGTCAAGGCGTCACGCCCGGTACTCCCCCGCTCCGGGAGCAGGGGGTACGCCCAGGCCATACCCACCTGGGCCGAGCACACAAACCTGACAGGAACCGATGTCTGACGATCCGCTCCCCCCGCCCTCGCCGAGCCCCGCGTCCGGCCGTACGACCACCCGTACGGCGGCCGTGATCCCGGCCGCCGGCCGCGGTGTACGCCTCGGTCCGGGTGCCCCCAAGGCGCTCCGCGCGCTGGGCGGCACGCCCATGCTCGTCCACGCCGTCCACGCGATGGCCGACTCCCGCGCCGTCTCCCTGGTGGTCGTCGTGGCCCCGCCCGACGGCGCCCCCGAGGTGAGGTCGCTGCTCGACGCGCACGCGCTGCCCGAGCGCACCGACTTCCTCGTGGTCCCCGGCGGCGAGAGCCGCCAGGAGTCCGTGAAGCTCGGTCTGGACGCGCTGCCGCCCGGCTACGACATCGTCCTGGTGCACGACGCGGCCCGCCCGCTCGTCCCCGTGGACACCGTCGACGCCGTCGTCGAGGCGGTGCGCGACGGAGCGCCGGCCGTCGTGCCCGCGCTGCCGCTCGCCGACACCGTCAAGCAGGTCGGACCCGCCGCCCCGGGCGAGCCGGAGCCCGTGGTCGCCACGTTGGACCGCTCGCTGCTGCGGGCGGTGCAGACCCCGCAGGGCTTCGACCGGGCCACCCTGGTGCGCGCGCACGAGACGGTGAAGGACGACGTCACCGACGACGCGAGCATGGTCGAGCGGCTCGGCCTCACCGTCGTCACCGTCCCCGGGCACGAGGAGGCCTTCAAGGTCACCCGTCCCCTCGACCTGGTCCTCGCCGAGGCGGTCCTGGCCCGCAGGAGGCTCAACGATGGCTTCTGAGCCGTACCCCCTGCCCCGGGTCGGCATCGGCACCGACATCCACGCCTTCGAGGACGGCCGCGAACTGTGGTGCGCCGGCCTGAAGTGGGAGGGCGAGGGCCCCGGCCTCGCCGGCCACTCCGACGCGGACGTCGTCGCCCACGCCGCCTGCAACGCCCTCTTCTCCGCCGCCGGCCTCGGCGACCTGGGGCAGCACTTCGGCACCGGCCGCCCCGAGTGGTCGGGCGCGTCGGGCGTCACCCTGCTGACGGAGGCCGCACGCATCGTCCGGGAGGCCGGCTTCCGCATCGGCAACATCGCCGTACAGGTGGTCGGCCCCCGCCCGAAGATCGGCAGGCGCAGGGACGAGGCCCAGGAACTCCTCTCGGAGGCGGCCGGCGCCCCGGTCTCGGTCTCCGGCGCCACGACCGACGGCCTGGGCTTCCCGGGCAGGGGAGAGGGCCTCATGGCGGTGGCGACGGCGTTGGTCGTGCAAGAAGGGTGAGCCGTCCGACCGAAGGGGCGCGGGGCTGTGCCGGTATGCGGCTCCGCCGCGCGGGCGCGACAGGCCCTCACCGGGCCCGCGCGTGACATGGGCCGGCGAAACCGCCGGAGGCGCACCGCACGCTCCCGCGCCCACTACCCTGGTGTCGTGACCATTCGCCTGTACGACACCAGCGCCCGGCAGATCCGTGACTTCACCCCGCTCCGGCCGGGTTGCGTCTCGATCTACCTGTGTGGTGCCACCGTGCAGGCGGCACCCCACATCGGGCACATCCGCTCGGGCCTGAACTTCGACATCATGCGCCGCTGGTTCGAGTACCGCGGCCTGGAGGTGACGTTCATCCGGAACGTCACCGACATCGACGACAAGATCATCGCCAAGTCCGCCGAACAGGGCCGCCCCTGGTGGTCCATCGGCTACGACAACGAGCGCGCCTTCACCGACGGCTACCGGGCCCTCGGCTGCCTGCCGCCGACCTACGAGCCGCGCGCCACCGGCCACATCACCGAGATGGTCGAGATGATGCGCGGCCTCATCGAGCGCGGGCACGCCTACGAGGCCGACGGCAACGTGTACTTCGCTGTCGCCTCGTTCCCCGAGTACCTGAGGCTGTCCAACCAGGAGCTCGACAACCTGCTCCAGCCGTCCGGCGAGGGCGAGACCGGCAAGCGGGACCCGCGCGACTTCGCGATGTGGAAGGCGGCCAAGCCCGGCGAGCCGAGCTGGGAGACGCCGTGGGGCCGCGGGCGCCCCGGCTGGCACCTGGAGTGCTCGGCGATGGCGCACAAGTACCTCGGCGGCGCCTTCGACATCCACGGCGGCGGCCTCGACCTGATCTTCCCGCACCACGAGAACGAGATCGCCCAGGCCAAGGCCTACGGCGACGAGTTCGCCCGGTACTGGGTGCACAACGCCTGGGTCACCATGAGCGGCGAGAAGATGTCGAAGTCGCTCGGCAACTCGGTGCTGGTCAGCGAGATGGTCAAGCGCTGGCGGCCCATCGTGCTGCGCTACTACCTCGGCACCCCGCACTACCGCTCGATGATCGAGTACAGCGAGGAGGCCCTGCGCGAGGCCGAGTCCGCGTTCGCGCGGATCGAGGGCTTCGTGCAGCGCGTGGTGGAGAAGGCCGGGGGTGTCGTCGAACCCGCCGCCGAGGTGCCGCCCGCGTTCGCCGACGCGATGGACGACGACCTGGGCGTCCCGCAGGCGCTCGCCGTCGTGCACACCACCGTCCGGCAGGGCAACAGCGCGCTGGCCGCCGACGACAAGGAGGAGGCCGTCGCCCGGCTCGCCGAGGTCCGCGCCATGCTCGGCGTGCTCGGCCTCGACCCGCTCGACCCGCACTGGGCCGGCGAGAGCGACCGCGGCGAGGACCTCCACGGCGTGGTCGACACCCTGGTCCGCATGGTCCTCGACCAGCGCGAGGCCGCCCGCGCCCGCAAGGACTGGCCCACCGCGGACGCCATCCGTGACCAGCTCAACCAGTCGGGCCTGGTGATCGAGGACAGCCCGCAGGGGACGCGCTGGAGCCTCGGCCCGCGCTGAGCGGCCGGGCCCCGACAGGTCCTGACCTCGGCGTTCGAAGATCGACTGTGCCGTCCGGGCCTCCGGGCGGCACACTTCATAGGCACACCGCACAGACGTACGCACACCAGCACCACCCACGACTTCACGGAGACGGATACCTCATGGCCGCGAACAACCGCCGCATGTCCGGCAAGAAGGGCGCGCAGGTCGGCAGCGGCGGCCAGCGGCGCCGGGGCCTGGAAGGCAAGGGGCCCACGCCGCCCGCCGAGATGCGCAAGGGGCACGCCAAGCAGCGTGCCGCCCAGGCGAAGGCGCGCCGCGCCCAGGGCCGCACGCCGCAGCGGCGCGGCGGGGGCCGCTCGGCCTCGGAGCTCGTCGTCGGCCGCAACCCGGTCGTCGAGGCGCTGCGCGGGGGCGTGCCCGCGTCCACGCTGTACGTCCAGCAGTTCATCGACAACGACGAGCGGGTGCGCGAGGCGCTCCAGCTCGCGGCCGAGCGCGGCGGCATCAACCTCATGGAGGCGCCGCGTCCCGAGCTCGACCGCATGACCAACGGACTGAACCACCAGGGCCTGGTGCTCCAGGTCCCGCCGTACGAGTACGCGCACCCGGAGGACCTGGTCGCCGCCGCCCACGACGAGGGGGAGGACCCGCTGATCGTCGCCCTCGACGGGGTCACCGACCCGCGCAACCTCGGCGCGGTCGTCCGGTCCGTCTCCGCCTTCGGCGGCCACGGCGTCGTCGTGCCCGAGCGGCGCGCCGCCGGGATGACCGCCGGCGCCTGGAAGACGTCCGCCGGTACGGCCGCCCGTACGCCCGTCGCCCGCGCCACCAACCTGACGCGCGCCCTGGAGGCGTACAAGAAGGCCGGGATCGCGGTCGTCGGCCTGGCCGCCGACGGGGAGGCCGAGCTCGGCGACCTGGAGGCGCTGGACGGGCCGGTCGTCATCGTCGTCGGCAGCGAGGGCAAGGGGCTCTCCCGGCTGGTCGGCGAGACCTGCGACGTCCGGGTGCGGATCCCGATGCCGGGCGGCGCGGAGTCGCTCAACGCCGGTGTGGCGGCGGGCATCGTGCTGTACGAGGCGGCACGCCGACGGGTCTGAACGGACGTTCGAACGGTTCACCCGTGCGGGGTGTTCCGGGTGGTCCGGGCAGGCTTGACGCGGTCCGGACACTTCCGGCGGGTCAAGGCAGTGTCCTAACGCCGTGTCACTCGGTTAGATGAGTGTGGACACCAGAACACCCCGCACACCCACGGGGGACCGCTCGTCGGGACTCGACGACGCTCCCGCGCTGAGCATGGTGAAGGTGCCGAGCGATCCGGCGCAGGTCATCGTCAATCACGCCAGCTTCCGCGTGCAGCTGGGCGTCTCGGCGCGGCGCGCCCCCTCGCCGCGGATCGCACGGCACACGAGTGCCGCCGAGGACACCGCCCGCATCCCCGTCGTCACCACCGTGGGCACGCCGGGCCAGGCGCCCGCCCGCCGCCGGCCCGTCGTCTGGAGCGGCAGGTCCGCGCCCGACGACACCGGCGCCCACCGGCTGCTCCAGGCCGTACGGCACGAAGGCGTCCACCACGCCGACGAGCCGCTCACCGACGCCGGGGCCACCCAGGTCATCCCGCGCGTCGGCGCCGGGTACGACCACACCGACGACCCGGTCACCCAGACCCTCGAGACCCCGTTCGTCGGCGCCCAGCGCGGCCCCGCTGACGGACCCCTGCTGCCCCCGATGCGCACCGTCGGCAGCGCCTACGACGAACCCGCCTACGACCGACCCGCCCACGACGACGGCTCCGAGGACACCGGCCGGCACGCCAGGCGGCACGGCGACGACGCGGCCCGGCACGCCTACTACCCCGGGCGCCGGATGAACCTCGGCGTCGTCCTGCTCCCGCTGCGCGTCTTCCTCGGCGGCATCTCCGTCTACGCCGGGATGAGCAAGCTCTGCGACCCCCTCTACTTCGAGGGCGGCACACGCGGCTCCATGGTCAAGTGGCTGCACACCCTGCATCCCTGGGAAGTCGCCGAGCCACTGCGCCAGTTCGCCCTCGCGCACCCCGTCGGCTCCGGGCTGGCCATCGCCTTCGCCCAGATCGTCGTCGGCGTCCTGACCGCCCTCGGCTGCTGGCAGCGCCTGGCCGCCGTCGTCGGGGCGACACTCTCGGCGGCGCTGCTGGTCACCGTCAGCTGGAAGACCGTCCCCGCCTACGAGACGCCCGACATCATCTACCTCGCCGCCTGGTCGCCGCTGATCATCGCGGGCGCCCCCGTCTACTCCGTCGACGGCCGCCTCGCGGGCGGGGCCTGGCGCCGGCTCGGCCCCCGCGCCGACATCTGGGACCTGCGCCGGTACGTGCTGCGCCGGGGCGCCCTGATCACCTTCGTGGTCTGCGGGTTCAGCATGCTCGTCGGCTCACTGCTCGGCGGTGCCGTACGGGACGCCGACCGGGTGGTCGTCCCCGGGCCCGGCGAGGCCCCGCGCAACGAGCTTCCCGGCTCCCCGCTGCCGGAGGACTCCGGCGAGCGCCGGAAGGAGGAGGAACGGACCCCCTCCGCCTCCACCCCGCCCACCCGGAGCGCCACTTCGGACCCGGCGAGCCCGTCCGCCGGCACCACAACCCCCGGCGCGACCCAGGGCGCCACCACCGGGGCGCCCAGCCAGACCCAGGGCAGCGCCGGCCAGGCCCCGCCCCGGCAGTCCTCCCCGGCCGACCAGGCGCCGAGCACCAGCTCCGGTCCGACCTCGGGCGGCGCCGGCGCCTCCGGCGGCAGCGGCACCCCGAGCGGCAGCGGCGGCAGCGGCGACACCTCCCGAAAGCCCGGGCTCGTGGGCGGCCTCCTGGGATAGGGGCGGCCACCCGCGTACGACGACGGGGCCCGGCACGATGACGTGCCGGGCCCCGTCGTCGTACGCGGGTGGACGGAAGAGAGGTCAGCGGCCCTGCGACGCCAGTTCCCTGGCCGCCTCCGTCAGGTCCTTCGCGGTGTCGATCGCGCGCCAGTAGGAGCCCTGGGGGATCGGGAAACCGGCCAGACGGCGCTCACGCGCGAGGCGCGGGAACGTGGTGCGCTCGTGGTCGCCGCGCTCCGGGAGCAGGCCGGCGAACTCGGGGGAGAAGACGTACACGCCCGCGTTGATCTCGAAGGTCGACGGCGGGGCCTCGATGAAGTCGGTGATGTGCCCGAAACCGTCCGTGCGCACCGCGCCCCACGGGATGCGCGGACGGGCCAGGGCGAGGGTCGCGACGGCGTCCCGCTCGGTGTGGAAGTCGGCCATGTCGCGCAGCGAGAAACGGGTCCAGATGTCGCCGTTGGTGGCGTACCAGGGCCGGTCCGGATGGGGGAGACGGGCGGCGGCGTACCTCAGGCCGCCGCCGCGGCCGAGGGGTTCCGTCTCGACGACGGTGGTGACGGAGAGCGGCAGGTCGGCGCCGTCCAGCCACTCCTGCAGGACCTCGGCGAGGTGGCCGCAAGAGACCACCACGTCCGTCACGCCCTCCTCGGCGAGCCAGGAGAGCTGGTGGCCGATGATCGGGGTTCCCGTGCCGGGGATCTCGACCATCGGCTTGGGGCGGTCGTCGGTGTACGGACGAAGCCGGGATCCCTGGCCTCCGGCCAGGACTACGGCTTGCACGGGGCGGGCGACGGCACGCGGATCGGTCATGCCCGCACTTTACGCGGCGCGGGGGGTGGGGCTTTGGGGCGGTGCGGGGTGGGTTGCGCGGCACGGTGCGCCCTGTTGGTGCGGGCCGGGGGTGGGGCGCGCAACCCGGCGCTTGCGGGGTGCCTCCCCCACTCTCGGCTTCGCTCGAGCGGGAGGTACCCCCACCGCCCACCCGTGCCGCCCTGGGGGTACCTCCCAGGCCTTCAAGGCACTGGGGGAGGCACGACTGCCCGCGGCTGGCGGAGGCGGCGCAGGTGACTGTCTGCGGTTGGTCAGCGGTGGGCTGTGGTGATGCCTGAGGCGAAGGAGGTGTCGCAGACCGGGCGGGCGTAGGACTGGGCCTTGGTGGGGCCGTAGACGCGGACCGCCGCCCTGCCGAGGGCGCGGGCGATGGACGCGCAGTGCTTCGCCAGCGACGGCCGGTCGTTCACGGCCTGCTGGAGGTGGGTGAGCGCCACGCCCGGGTTCTCCTCCTGGAGTTCGACCAGCAGCCTGTCCCGCAGCACGTGCTGCGGCGCCCGGGCGTCGGCGCGGGAGGACGCGCCGGAGGCCGCCGTGAGCACCGGACTCGAAGGCGCCCCGGACCAGTTGACCCGCGCGACCGCGAGAGTCCCGGAGAGCACCAGGACGACGGGCAGGACGAAGGCGAGGGAGCGGCCGATCCGGCGGGCGGGGCCCCGGCCGCGACGCGTCTGACGGTTAGTGGAGTGCTTCACGCGTGTGAGGGTAGCGTCCGGTAGCGGCCGGTAAACATTCCGTCACCGTTACGGGGGACCCGGAACCCCCTACTCCGCGCCGCGTGTTGACGTACACCGCTCGAAATGACCGTTGTGTCGGGGTATTTGTCGACAACGCGAAGGGCCCCGCAGTGAACTGCGGGGCCCTTCCTGCGAACGGGGGTCAGTCGGACAGGCGCGCACCGGTCGACGTCGAGAACACGTGGGTCTCGCCCGCGCGCGGCACGACGTGCAGCTGGCTGCCCTTCTCCGGGACCTCACGGCCGCCGACGCGGACGACGATGTCCTTGGACTCGCCGCCGACCTGCGCGGTGCCGTAGACGTACGCGTCGGAGCCCAGCTCCTCGACGACGTTGACGGTGACGGCGACACCCTGGTCGGAGTCGGCGCCGGCCACGTCGAAGTGCTCGGGGCGGACGCCCACGGTGACGGTCTTGTCGCTGGTCGCGGAGAGCGCGTCACGCTGCACCGGCACCACCGAGTTGCCGAACTTCACGCCGCCGTCGGTGACCGGCACCTCGACCAGGTTCATGGCCGGGGAGCCGATGAAGCCGGCGACGAACAGGTTCGCGGGCTTGTCGTACATGTTGCGCGGGGTGTCGACCTGCTGGAGCAGACCGTCCTTGAGGACCGCGACGCGGTCGCCCATGGTGAGGGCCTCGACCTGGTCGTGGGTGACGTAGACGGTGGTGATGCCGAGGCGGCGCTGCAGCGACGCGATCTGCGTACGGGTGGACACACGGAGCTTGGCGTCCAGGTTGGACAGCGGCTCGTCCATGAGGAACACCTGCGGCTCGCGCACGATGGCGCGGCCCATCGCGACACGCTGGCGCTGACCACCGGAGAGCGCCTTCGGCTTGCGGTCCAGGTACTCGGTGAGGTCGAGGATCTTCGCGGCCTCCTCGACCTTCTGCCGGATCTCCGCCTTGTTGACACCGGCGATCTTGAGCGCGAAGCCCATGTTGTCGGCGACCGTCATGTGCGGGTAGAGCGCGTAGTTCTGGAACACCATGGCGATGTCCCGGTCCTTCGGCGGCAGGTGCGTGACGTCGCGGTCGCCGATGCGGATGGCGCCGCCGTTGACGTCCTCGAGCCCCGCGAGCATGCGGAGCGAGGTGGACTTGCCGCAACCGGACGGGCCGACCAGGACGAGGAACTCGCCGTCCGCGATGTCGATTTCCAGGGCGTCGACGGCGGGCTTGGTGGAACCGGGGTAGATCCGGGTCGCCTTGTCGAACGTGACAGTGGCCATGGTGAATGGTCCCCTTCTACCGGCAGGAACGTGCCGGACGATCCGAGTAGGAAGGTGATGCCACGACGGGTGTTCCGTTGTGGTGTGGTCCACACGAGTGAACTGGCACAGGACGGTACCCGGCGTTCATCTGGTTGTCAGTAGTTCCAGGGCTGTGAATTTCACGGAAACTTTCGACGCCCGGGATGACGATCCGGTTGCGCGGGGGGTCAACGCCCGGCCGCGTACCGGTCCGTCAGCACCCGCACCGCCGTCGCGACCGCCTCCCGCAGACCCGGCGGGCCGAGCACCTCCGCCTCGACGCCGAGCCGCAGCAGATCACCGGTGGCGACCGCCTCCGATTCGACGGCCAGCTCCACCTCCACCCAGCCCCGCCCGTCCGCCGGCCCCGCGTCCGCGAGCGCCCGCACCCCCGCCGCCCCGAACTGCATCGGCAGCAGCTTCTGCCCGCGCGGTGACAGCCTCAGCCGGGCCGTGCCCTGACGCATCGCCGCCTCCATCCGGCGGGAGGACTTCGCCCAGTACGCGGCCAGGTCGAAGCCCGCGGGCCGGGTGAACTCCTCGCCGGTCTCGGCCACCGCCTCGAACCGCGACACCCGGTAGGTGCGCACCGCGTCGTCCGCCAGCGCCACCAGGTACCAGATGCCGCCCTTCAGCACGAGCCCCAGCGGACGCACCTCCCGGTGCACCTCGCCGCGCCAGCGCCGGTAGTGGGTCTCCAGCACCCTGCGCTCCCACACCGCCCGCGCGATCGGCTCCAGGTGCGGCACGGGGTCGGCGTCCCGGAACCAGGCCGGCGCGTCCAGGTGGAACCGCTCGCGCACCCGCCGCGCCCGGTCCGCCAGTTCACCCGGCAGGGCGGCCTCCACCTTCAACTGGGCGCTCGCCAGCACGGCACCCAGCCCCAGGTCCCCGGCCGGTCCCGGCAGTCCTGCGAGGACCAGCGAACCGGCCTCCGCGTCCGTCAGCCCGGTGAGCCGCGTGCGGTAGCCCTCCACCAGGCGGTAGCCGCCCTCCGGCCCGCGTTCGGCCCGCACCGGCACCCCGGAGGCGCCGAGCGCCTCGATGTCCCGGTAGACGGTGCGCACCGACACCTCCAGCTCGGCCGCCAGCTCGGGGGCGGTCATCCGGCCGCGGTTCTGCAGCAGCAGGAGCAGGGAGAGGAGCCGGTCGGCGCGCATGGGAGCCATTGTCCCGCCGTACCTGACAGAAGATGTCAGGTACGGCCGCAAGAGTGGGGGCACACCGTCGGCCACCCCGGAAGGGAACACCCATGCCCACCACCACGACCACCGGCCACTTCACCTTCGCCGACTGGAAGGAGAACCCCGTCACCGACGAGGGCGGCCTCCCCCGGCTCGCGAACGCCACGGTCACCAACGCCTTCTCGGGCGGCATCGAGGCCGAGGCCACCACCTGCGACTACGCGATCACCTACCTGACCGGCGGGACGGGCTCCTTCACGGGCATGGAACTCGTCGGCGGCCGGATCGACGGCCGGGCCGGCACCTTCGTCCTGGAGGAGCGCGGCCGCTTCGAGGCCGACGGCACCGTCCACTGCGCCTTCCAGGTCGTCGAGGGCTCGGGCACCGAGGAGCTGACCGGCCTGCGCGGCACCGGCGGGTTCACCTACCGGCACGGGGAGACGGAGGTGGCGTACACCTTCGAGTACGGCCTGGAGTGAACCGGCGGGGCCCGCTTCCGTAAGTGCGTGGCCCGGCGAAACCGGCTCTGTGTACAGTGGACCAGCCTTCGCGCGCCGCGCGGCGCCTCCTTAGCTCAGCTGGCCAGAGCAACGCACTTGTAATGCGTAGGTCGTCGGTTCGAATCCGACAGGGGGCTCGGTGAAACCCCAGGTCAGACGATTCCGGCCTGGGGTTTTTCATGCCGTACGGCCGCGCAGCCGGTGCGCGATCTCCAGGTCCGCCTCGTCCGGCGGACGGCCGTCCTCGATCTCCCACAGGGCGTTCTGCAGCAGTCGGCCGTACGTCCACGCGCGCGCACGCGCGCGGTCCAGGCCGAGGACGTCGGTCATGGCGTCGAAGCGCCAGTGGATGTCGTCGGCGTCGAAGTTGTTGGCGAGGGCGGGCCAGAGGTCGAAGCCGGGGTCGCCGGCGAGCGGCTTGGGGTCGATCGCGAGCCAGGGGGCGCGGTCGGCGGCGAGGACGTTCTCGTCGTGCAGGTCCCAGTGGAGGAGGCGGTCGCCGGGTTCACCGGCGACCTCGCGCACGGCGGCGGCGCAGTCGGCGAGGAGGCGGCGGGTGGCCGGGTCCGGGACGCGGTCCAGGGCGGCGGGGGCGCGCTCCAGCATGGCCTGCGCGATGTCGTCGAGGCGGCGCATGCCGTCGGGGGCCGGGGTGGTGTGGAGGTGGGCGAGGAGGCGGGCGATCACCAGGACGCCCTCGTGGACGTCGGGCCGGTGGGCGAGCATGCGGGAGGCGTCGAGGCGTTCCAGGAGCATGGTGCCGGTGGGTTCGTCGTGGTCGAGCAGGCGGACCGCTCCGTCGCCGTTCCACAGGCGCAGGGCGACCGGTTCGCCCTCGCTCTCGTGGTCGCGGATCTGGAGCTTCAGCACGGCCGGGGTGCCGTCCGCGCGGTCGACCGGGAGGACGAGGGCGCTGACGCCGTGCATGGGGGCGCCGGTGATGCGCAGGTTCCAGCGGTCCAGGAAGGCGGCGGTGAGGTCCGGGAGGGCGGCGATGAAGGCCCGGCCCGCCTCCTTGTTGTACTTCTCCTGGGCGGCGGCGAGTTCTTCGGGAATGTCGATCACGCGGGGCACGGTAGTGGCGTACGGCGGTCGGGTCATGTGGTTTCGGGGCGCCCTCATGGTTCCAGGACGACCTTTCCGGTCGTGCCCCTGTTCCAGGCCCGGTGGGCGGCGGACCCGGCGAGGGGGAAGCGGTGCACGGCGGGGGCGATCCTGCCCTCGGCGGCTTCCGTGAGGGCCCGTAGGGCGAGGGTGCGCAGGGGGTGGGAGCCGCCGGCGGGTCGGGTCGTGTGCCGTGGCGGCTCCCGCTCTTCGACCTCAAGCATGCTTGAGGCCGAGCGTGTTCCGGCCGAGGGCGAGGGAGACGGCCGTCAGGGCGCTGTTGAAGGAGACCTCGCAGAGCACGCCGGGGGCGGCGACCTGGTCGCCGGCGAGGTAGACGCCGTCGCCGCGGTCGACGGCGGGGCGGTCGCGCCAGCTGGTGCCGGGCGGGTCGACGGCGCCGGTGCGGCCGTTCGCCACCGCGTCCCGCCGCCAGGTGACCCGCTCCCGCCAGCCCTGGAAGGCGAGGTCCAGCAGTTCCTCCGCGCGGGCGGCGCCGGCCGCCCTGGACTCCCGGGGAGCGAGGGGGATCTGGCCCTGGACCAGCTGCTCGCCGGCCGGGGCGAGGGTGCGGTCCTGGGCGGTGAACCGTTCCAGCCAGCCGGGCGCGTCCAGGTCGGACACGGCGAACGCGTCGCCGCGCCGGGTGCGCAGGGCGAGGTCGATCAGGGCGGTGCGGCCGCTCGGCCAGGTCAGCGAGGGGTCGCCGAGGAGGCGGCGGGCGGAGTCCAGCGAGGTGGCGACGACGACGGGGGTGCCGGTGGGCAGGGTGTCGACGCGGGACAGCGTCTCCATGCGCACGCCCAGGTTCCACGCGCGGGCGGCCATCCGGTCGACGAGGCCGCCCCAGCCGCCGCGCGGGTAGTGGGCCTCCGGGGGCAGTCGGGTGGCGCGGCGCAGGCGTTCCTGCACGAACGCGGCGGACAGGGAGCCGGGGTCGTGGTGGAACAGGGCGACCGCGGCGTAGTGGGCGGCGGCCCGCGCTCCCTCCTCGCCGGCGACGCCGGTGGCCCAGGTGAGGAAGTCGGTGTCGACGGGTGCCCGCGCGCCGCCGCGGCGCAGCAGCCTCAGCAGGGCGAGGGGCGGGGTGCGGCGCAGGGTGCCCCGGTGGCGGAACCGCAGCCGGGCCGCCTCCAGGGGCGGGAGCGGGGCGAGGGGGCCGATGAGGCCGCGCTGCCGGAGCCAGGTCCAGTGCGGGCCGCCGTTGTAAAGAGCGTGGGGTCCGTCGTTGGTCCGGTAGGGGCCTTCGGCGGTACGGGCCCGGCCGCCCAGGGTGCGGTGGGCCTCGTGGACGGTGACCTTGGCGCCCGCCTCCGCGGCGGTGATGGCCGCGGTGAGTCCGGCGAAGCCGCCGCCGATGACGGTGATGCGGTGCATGGCTGGGGGTCTCCCTTGGTCGGGGGTCGCCTTCCGGCTTTGCGCATACGACGCGGCGGGGCGCGGGAATGTGACATGCGCGGGGTTTTCGCAGGTCGGGGGGATTGTCAGTGGTGGGGTGCAGCATGAGGGGCATGGCGAGGAGAGCGGTGGGCGGTAGGGGCGTGAGGGCGGCGCGGCGCCCGGAGCTGCGGTTGCCTGCGCTGGAGCGGTTCGAGGGGGGCGGGCTGGAGCCGGACGGGGATTACGACGGGCTGGAGTTCCGGGAGGCGGACTTCGCCGGGCAGGACGGCGGCGGGGCGCGCTTCATGGACTGCGCGCTGACGGGGTGCGCGCTGGACGGGGCGCGGCTGTCCCGGGCGCGGCTGCTGGACTCGGTGCTCGCCGGTGTCCGGGGCGTGGGCACCGACCTGGCCGGGGCGACGCTGCGCGACGTCGAGCTGACCGACGCGCGGCTCGGGGGGACGCAGGCGCACGGGGCGGTGCTGGAGCGGGTGCTGGTCCGGGGCGGGAAGATCGACTTCCTGAACCTGCGCTCGGCCCGCCTCAAGGACGTCGTCTTCGAGGGCTGTGTCCTGGTCGAGCCGGATTTCGGAGGTGCCCGGCTGGAGCGCGTGGAGTTCGTGGACTGCGCGCTGAAGGGCGCGGACCTCACCGGCGCGACCCTCACGGACGTGGACCTGCGGGGCGCCGCTTCCCTGGAGATCGCGCGGGGTGTGGACCGTCTGTCGGGGGCGGTGATCAGCGCGGTCCAGTTGCTGGATCTGGCGCCGGTGCTGGCGGGGGAGCTGGGGATCAGGGTCGAGGGGTGAGGGGGTGAGGAGGCGTCACCCCACGCGGGGGTAGCGGGCCTGGAGGGTCCAGACGGCCGGGTTCTCGCCCAGGTCCTCGTGGAGGTCGATCAGGTCGGCGAGGAGGTCGTGGAGGAAGTCGCGGGCCTCGCGGCGGAGTTCGGTGTGGGAGAAGGTCAGCGGGGGTTCGGCGGCCGGGAGCCATTCCGCCTCGATGTCCACCCAGCCGAAGCGGCGCTCGAAGAGCAGGCGGTCGGTGGACTCGGTGAAGTCCAGCTCCGCGTGCTGGGGGCGGGAGGCGCGGGAGCCGGCCGGGTCCCGGTCGACGAGTTCCACGATGTCGCACAGCGCCCACGCGAAGTCGAGTACGGGCACCCATCCCCAGGCCGTGGACAGCTCGCGGTCCGACTCGGTGTCGGCGAGGTAGACGTCCCCGCAGAACAGGTCGTGCCGCAGGGCGTGGACGTCCGCGCGGCGGTAGTCGGTCTGCGGGGGGTCGGGGAAGCGGTGGGAGAGGGCGTAGCCGATGTCGAGCACGGGGGTGATGGTGTCACGCCTCGGCGCGCCGGCCCTCATAGGATCCCGGAGTGCGCTTCCACCGCCCCTGTCTCCGCAGCGTCGCCGCCGTCCTGCTCGCGGTGTCCCCGGCCGCCTGCGGGGAGGGGGCCGGGGACTCCGTCGGCAGTCCCGGCGTGGGCGATCCGTACTTCCCGAAGGCCGGCAACGGTGGTTACGACGTCGGCCACTACGCCCTCGACCTCGCCTACGACCCCCGCGGGCACCGTCTCACCGGCACCGCGACGATCACCGCCCGGGCGACGGAGGACCTCTCCGCGCTGAACCTCGACCTCCAGGGCCTCGACGTCGAGGAGGTCGCCGTCGACGGTGCGGCCGCCCGCTGGAGCCGGGCGGGGCAGGAGCTGACCGTCCGCCCGCGCGAGGCGGTGGACGGCGCCTTCCGGGTGACCGTCCGCTACGCCGGCACCCCGGTGACCCTCACCGATCCGGACGGTTCCGAGGAGGGCTGGCTGCGTACCGCCGACGGGGCGCTGGCGCTGGGGGAGCCGGTGGGGTCGATGACGTGGTTCCCGGGCAACCACCACCCCTCCGACAAGGCCACGTACGCCCTCGCGGTGACCCTGCCGGAGGGGTGGCGGGCGGTGTCCAACGGGGAGCCGGCCGGTGAGGAGCGGAAGGGGGACCGCACGACGTACCGCTGGCGCACCGGCGAGCCGATGGCGAGCTACCTCGCGACGCTGGCCATCGGCAGGTACGACGTCCGCCGCACGGCGACCGGTGACGGGCTGCCCGTGTACACGGCCGTCGATCCGGAGCAGGCGGGGGCGAGCCGTGCGGTCCTGGCGCGGATTCCCGAGGTGCTGGCGTGGGCGGAGCGGACCTTCGGCCCGTACCCCTTCTCCTCCGCGGGGGCGATCGTCGAGCGTCCCGGGGACGCCGGGTACGCCCTGGAGACGCAGAACCGGCCGGTCTTCCCCGGCGCACCCGACACCGGGCTGCTGGTGCACGAGATCGCCCACCAGTGGTACGGCAACTCGGTCACCCCGAAGACCTGGCGGGACATGTGGCTCAACGAGGGCTTCGCGACCTACGCGCAGTGGCTGTGGGAGGAGGACCACGGCGGTGACACGGCACAGCGGACGTTCGACTCGCTGTACGCCGGCGGGTACTTCCCGGACGCGGAGACCAACGAGGCGCTCTGGTCCTTCCCGCCCGCGGAGCCGCCGGACGCGGCGCACGTCTCCGCCACTCCCGTGTACTGGCGCGGCGCGATGGTCCTGCACAAGGTCCGGCGGACGGTCGGCGACGACGCCTTCCGGTCCCTGCTCCGGGGCTGGGCGCGGGAGCACCGTCACGGCAACGCGGACACCGGGGACTTCACGGCGTACGTGGAGAGGGCGGCCCCGGGCGAGGACTTCGCCGGGATCTGGGAGGACTGGCTGTACGGTGCGGGGCGGCCGGAGCTGCCCTGACCGCGTGCCGGAGCCCCCGGACCGGGCGGAAGGCCGGTACGGGGGCTCCGGTACGGGTGCGGGGCGCCGGTCAGACGTTCACACCGAAGTCCTGGGCGATGCCCACGAGGCCCGAGGCGTAGCCCTGGCCGACCGCGCGGAACTTCCACTCCGCGCCGTTGCGGTACAGCTCGCCGAAGACCATGGCGGTCTCGGTGGCCGCGTCCTCCGACAGGTCGTAGCGGGCGATCTCGGAGCCGCCGGCCTGGTTGACGATGCGGATGTAGGCGTTGCGCACCTGGCCGAAGTTCTGGCTGCGGTTCTCGGCGTCGTAGATCGACACCGGGAAGACGATCTTGTCGATGTCGGCCGGGAGCGCGGCGAGGTTGACGTTGATCGCCTCGTCGTCGCCGGCGCCCTCTCCGGTGCGGTTGTCACCGGTGTGGACGATGGTGTTGTCCGGGGTCTGCTTGTTGTTGAAGAACACGAAGTGGGCGTCGGAGTAGACCTTGCCCTGCGTGTTGACCGCGATCGCCGAGGCGTCGAGGTCGAAGTCCGTGCCGGTGGTGGTGCGGACGTCCCAGCCGAGGCCCACGGTGACGGCGGTCAGGCCCGGAGCCTCCTTGGTGAGCGAGACGTTGCCACCCTTGGACAGGCTTACAGCCATTGTTGGGAGTCCCTTCCCTCGTTTACGTACGGCTAGAAGCTACAGCTACCTCCTTGAACGCGGAGGGGGGTGCGAGAGGTTCCGGGTCTCTTTACTTTCTTTACCCCTGATGCGGGATATTCGGGTGACGTGACCCGGTCAGAGGCGGGAACATGTACGTCATGTCCGGTCCCTATGTCGTCCGTGGCTCCGTCTCCCTGCCCGAGGCCGAGCTCATGTGGCGTTTCTCGCGGTCGTCCGGGCCCGGCGGGCAGCATGTGAACACCAGTGACTCCCAGGTCGAACTGCGTTTCGACCTCGCCCGCACCGAGGCGCTGCCCGAGGTGTGGAAGCAGCGGGCGCTCCAGCGGCTGGCCGGGCGGCTGACCGGCGGTGTGATCACCGTTCGCGCTTCGGAGCACCGCTCGCAGTGGCGCAACCGCGAGACCGCCGCGGTGCGCCTCGCGGCGCTGCTCGCGGAGGCGACCGCGCCTCCGCCCAAGCCGCGCAGGCCGACCCGCATCCCGCGCGGCATCAACGAGCGGCGGCTGCGGGAGAAGAAGCAGCGCTCGGAGACGAAGCGGGGGCGCTCCGCGCGGGACTGGGGGTGACCCCCCAGCTCCCCCGGGGTGTGGCCCCGGCCCCTCGGGGTGTGGCCCCGGCCCCCCGGGGTGTGGCCCCGGCCTCCGGTGGCTCCTGCGGAGGTGTCGGGCCGGAGGGCCGGGGGCGCTGTGTGTATGTCCCTGCGGGTCCGTCGTGGCTGGTCGCGCAGTTCCCCGCGCCCCTATGGGGCGCGCTCGTGTGGGGCGCGTCCGTGTGGGGCGCGCTTGTGTGGGGTGCGTCCGTGTGGTGGTCGTGCATCGGGTACGGTCCCGTGCCCTGGCAGGACCCGGTGCTTCAGTCCAGGGCCAGCACGCCCACGGTCTCGGCCTCGGCTGCTTCGCCGGTCCTGCGGAAGCCCAGGTTCAGGTAGAAGTCCTCGGGGCCGCTGGCGCCGGGGTGCCAGGTGACGTAGAGCTCCTCGGCGCCCCGGCGGCGCAGCTCCTCGGCCACCGACTCCACGGCGAACCGGCCGTATCCCTTGCCCTGCTCCTCCGCCGCGATGTTCAGCCGCCACAGGCCGGAGCGGATGACGCTGCCGTCGTCGTGCCAGTCGATGTCGAGGAAGGCCATCAGGAAGCCGACCGCGCGGTCGCCGTCCATGATCAGGCGGGGCCAGGCGGAATCGGGATGCACATAGGCCTCGGCGAGGGAGTTCACCACCGGCGCGACCGCGAATTCCTGGTCGGGGCGGACCCGTACGCCGAGGGCGGCCTTGAGGTTCTTCGGCGTGATCTCTTCGAGGCGGAGCGCGGCAGTCGTCGTCACCCGGGCACCCTAAGCGCGTAAATCCCCTCGGGTAAAAGGGATTTCGGCTAAGGCGGCAAAGAGATCAGCCCAACTGCCGGTAACGGCCGCGGAAATACGTCAGCGGACCGCCCTCCGCGCTCGGGACCAGGGTCGTCAGGACGCGGCCGATCACCAGCGTGTGGTCCCCGGCCGGCACCCGCTGTTCGGTGCGGCACTCCAGGTTCACCAGCGCGCCGCCCACCAGCGGCGCCCCGCTGTGCTCGCCGCGCAGGTACGGGATGTCCGCGAAGAGCAGGCGGTCGCTGACCCGGCCCTTCATCGCGAAGCGGCCCGCGATGTGCCGCTGGCTCCCGGAGAGCACGGACACCGCCCACAGGGGCTGCTCGTCGAGCAGCTCGTCCATGCGGGAGCCGTTGCGCAGGCTGACCAGCACCAGCGGCGGGTCCAGGGAGACCGAGAGGAACGCGGTCGCCGTCATGCCGACGTCCTCGCCGGCCGGCGCCGCGGGGTCGTCCGGGTCCAGCGACGGCTCCCGCGCGGTCACCAGGACCACGCCGGAGGCCAGCCGGGACATGGCGGCTCGGAACTCGTCGTTGCTCACCCCCTCAGCATGCCGGGCGGCGGGCGCAGCGGTGATCGCGGGCGGGGCGGAAGTGTTCGGCACACCGGAAACGCTAATCTCCGCTCCACGGGCACCGCATCGGACCCCGGTCCGAGCCGGGACCTAGGACCAGCGCCCGAGCCGGGCACGGACCCTGCACAAGCACCACAAAAACTGCGTTCGCCCTACACACGGGAAAACCGCGGAAAGGCCACGCAATTGTTCACGTTTACCTGTGACTTGAGTCACAAGGGGCAATAATTGTTGACCCTGTGTACCGAGTGGGCAGCGCGCTGTGATTCAGTGGCGGGGAAGCTGCTGGGACGATACGCCGAAGACAACCCTTGATTCGCTGCGAGGTCTCGGGGGGAGGGCGAGGATGGAGACCGAGTCGGAACCCTACGTCCGTCTTGCGTCGCTGCGACAGCTCCACCAGGCCATGGCCGACATGAACACGGCCCGCAGCCTGGCGGACACGCTGCAGACGGTCGCCGACGGCGTGGTGACCGCCCTCAACTACGAGCTGGCGTGTGTCAACCTCGTGCGCCCCGACGGCGACCTGGTCGTCGCCGCCCTGGCCGGGAACTCCGCCGCCGAGGCCCTCATCACCGGCCGGGCCGGCTCCCGCGCGTCCTGGGACCGCCGCCTCAACATGGGCGAACGCTGGGGCGACCTGGTCTTCATACCGCACACCGAGGGCTGGGTCCTCGACGACGACGACGTCCCGCAGTGGTACACCGACGGGCCCGCGCCCCGCTTCGAGGACGAGTGGCACCCCTCCGACCGGCTCTTCGCCCCGATGTACGCCCCCGGCCCGCAGGGCGGCGGCACCTCCGGGGAACTGGTCGGCGTCCTCTCCGTGGACCGCCCGCGCAACGGCCGCCGGCCCGGCGCCTGGGGCCGCGAGGCCCTGCAGATGTACGCCTTCCAGGCCGCCATCGCGATCAGCAACGCGCGTCTGCGTTCCAACATGCAGCGCGCCCTGGTCCGCCTCGAGCGCGACCAGCAGGCGCTGCGGGCCAGCGAGGAGAGCTTCCGGCAGGCCTTCGAGTACGCCCCCTCCGGCATGGCCATCGCCGAGATGGGCGGCGACCAGCACGGCCGCATCCTGCGCACCAACGACGCGCTGTGCCGGCTGCTCGGCCGCCCCGCCTCCGCGATGCGCCGCTACTCCTTCTCCGACCTGGTCCACCCCGAGGACATAGGCACCCTGCTGCGCACCTCCCCCGAGGGCGGCCGGGCCGAGCTGCGCCTGGGCCGCCGCGACGGCACCTACATCTGGGTGTCCCTGCGCAACAGCGTCGTCGCCGACGCCGCCGACGGCCCCCGCTTCCTCCTCACCCACGTCGAGGACATAGAGGAGCGCAAGCGCCGCGAGCTCCAGCTCGCCCACCGCGCCTCCCACGACTCCCTCACCGGACTGCCGAACTCCGCCGAGCTGCGGGCGCGGCTGTCCGCCCGGCTGTGCCGGCAGCCGCCGCAGGACGCGCTGCCCGCCGCCGTCGACTCCATGGCCCCCTTCGAGTCCTTCGACTCCGCGGACTCCTTCGACGTCGTCCACGGCCCACCCGCCTTCGACCGGGGGCACGACTTCGACTTCCCGCCGGGCACGGAGGGGCACGGCGGCTACGACCACCACGTGCACACCGTGGCGCCCGCCGCGGAGTTCGACGACGGCGCCAAGGGGCTCGCGGTGCTCTTCTGCGACCTCGACGGCTTCAAGTCGATCAACGACCGGTTCGGGCACAACGCGGGTGACGCGGTGCTCATCGAGGTCGCCCGCCGGCTCAGCGGCGGCGTGCGCGACGGCGACACCGTCGCCCGGCTCGGCGGCGACGAGTTCGTGATCCTCGCCGACGGGCTCGGCCGGGCCGACGCCCAGGACCTCGCCGTACGGCTGCGCAACGAGATCATCCAGCCCATCCGGGCCGAGGGCCGGGCGGTGCGGGTCGGGGCCAGCTTCGGCATCGGGTGGGCGCACTGCGGGATGACGGCGGACGAAGTGCTGAAGTCCGCGGACGAGCGGATGTACATCGAGAAACGATCTCGTCCCAAACAGCATCGGCGTGCGGGCTGAACCGCAGGTCAGTGGTTTGATGCGGTCGGGGTCACCCGTTCGGGCCACGGGAAACGGGTAGGCTCGCCTTCTCCACCCCTCGTACCGCACCCGATCCGCAGCATAGGAGCACCAAGGGATGACGGCCGGCAACAACGGCGCGAGCACGCCGGAGGACGACGACCCGTTCGGCTACCTCTACGCCGACGGGCAGGCCAACGGGGCCCAGCCGCCGTCCGGGGGTTACGGCTACCCGAACTCGGTCAACCGGGTGCGGCCGGTCGGGACCCGCCAGTACGGCCAGCCGGGACCCGCTCCGCAGCAGCAGGGCGTCTACGGCCAGCCGAACGCCCACTACGCCGCCCCGGAGACGCTGCCCGGCGGTGCCACCACCGTCCAGTCGCACCAGCCGTCGCACGGCGGGGGCGGCCGGGGCCGCGGCCCCAACACCAAGGGCCTGCTCATCGGCGCGGTCGCCGTCGTCGCCGCGGTCGTGATCGGCATCAGCCTGGCCATGATCGGCGGCGACGACGAGGACGACGGCGGCAGCCAGGCGGACTCCACGCCGACCCAGTCCCAGAACAGCGGCGAGCCGAGCCCGTCGGCCAGCGGGAGCGCGGACGAAGAGGCGGCCGAGCTGCCCACCGTCGACGCGAAGGCGATGCGGCTGGGCGGTACGGCCTCCCTCGCCTCGGACGTCGAGGGCGCGCAGTCCGACGGCGGCATCTACGTGGCCAACCTCAACCAGCCGGGTTCCTCGGTCACCTGGACCGTCAACGGCATCCCCGAGGACGGCGCCTACACCGTCTTCGTGCGCTACAGCACCACCGACGACCCCCAGTCGATGACGCTCACCGTCAACGGCAAGGAGTTCGGCTCCAAGCTCAACATGGACAACTTCGCCGGAGCCGAGGACGGCGACTTCTCCAAGGGCTGGACCCAGACCTTCGCCTGGCCCACCCTCAACAAGGGCTCCAACACCATCTCGGTCTCCTGCGCCGACGGCGACAAGTGCAACGTCCTGCTGGACCAGCTGTGGCTGAAGGAGGGCCAGGTCAAGAAGTGACCCGGCCTACGCCGCGTTCGCCTCTCCCGTGACCGTGACCCCGGTCAGCAGCTCCTCGTAGACCGCCCGGTCGAAGTCGCCGGCCGTCGGGGACAGGACCGTCGCCGCCGACAGGGCCGCCGCCCGGGTGAGGCGGTCGGGCCAGGGGCGGTGTTCCACCAGGGCGGAGAGCAGGCCCGCGACGACCGCGTCGCCGGCGCCGGCCGGATTGCCGCGCAGCCGCCGCGGAGGGGTCGCGCGCCAGCGGCCCTCGGGGGTCACCGCGAGCAGGCCCTCCGGGCCCAGGGAGGCGACCACCGCGCCCGCGCCGCGCCGGCGGGCCTCCTGGGTGGCGCGCAGCGGCTCGTGGGAGCCGGTGAGTCCGGCCAGCTCCCCGGCGTTCGGCTTGAGGACGTCGGGCCGCCCGGCGACCCCGCGGCGCAGCGCCGCGCCGCCGGTGTCGAGGAGGGTCGGCACTCCGGCCGCGCGCGCCGTGCGGATCAGGCCCGCGTACGCGCCCACCGGGACGCCCGGGGGCAGGCTGCCGCACAGGGCCACCGCCGAGGCGGTGGCCAGCAGGTCCTCGTAGACCTCCTGGAAGGCGGACCACTCGGCGTGGGTGATCACCGGGCCGGGCTCGTTGAGCTGGGTGGTGCCGCCGGAGCGCTCGTCGACGACCGCGACGGTGCGCCGGGTCGTGCCGGAGACCGGGACCAGCGCGTCCGTCAGGTGCGGAACCCCGGTGAGCCGGTCCCGCAGGATCCGGCCCGTCGGACCGCCCGAGAAGCCGGTGACCGTCACCTCGTGGCCGAGGGCCGCGAGCACCCGGGCCACGTTGACGCCCTTGCCGCCGGGGCGCTCCGTCACCTCGGTCACCCGGTGGGAGGTCCCCGGTCGCAGGGACGGTACGCGATAGGTGATGTCGAGAGCGGTGTTCAGCGTGACCGTGAGGATCACCGGGCCGACCCCCCCTTTGTGCCTGTGCCTGCCGTGGAACCCGTGGTCACGATCATGCCAAACGGACGGCGGTCGGCCCACCCCCCGGACCGGCCGCCGTCCCCCGGTGACGGGACGGATCAGCCCAGTCGGGGATCGACCACCCATTCCCCCCGGCGCATGACGCCCCGGAGGGTGAAGTCCGCGTCCAGGACCACCAGGTCGGCGTCCTTCCCCGGTTCCAGGGAGCCGATCCGGTCGTCCAGGCCGAGGAGCCGGGCCGGATTGGCGGAGATCGCCCGTACGACGTCCTCGACGGGCAGCCCGTCCACCGTCACCGCCCGCTGGAAGGCGCGGTCCAGGGTGAGCGTGGATCCGGCGATCGAACCGCCCTCCACCAGCCGGGCCACGCCGTCCGCCACCTCGACCTCCAGCGGGCCCAGCATGTAGCGGCCGTCGCCGAAGCCGGCCGCGTCCATCGCGTCGGTGACGAAGGCGACCCGGGCGGCGCCCGCGTGGTGGAAGGCCAGCCGGAGCGCGGCCGGATGCAGGTGGGTGCCGTCGTTGATCAGCTCGACGGTGACCCGCTCGTCCTCCAGCAGGGCGGCGATCGGACCCGGGGCCCGGTGGCCGAGCGGCGGCATCGCGTTGAACAGGTGGGTGGCGACGGTCGCGCCCGCGTCGATGGCCCGGAGCGTCTGCTCGTACGTCGCGTCCGTGTGCCCCACGGCCGCGATCACCCCGTGCTCGGCGAGCAGCCGCACGGAGTCCAGGCCGCCCGGCAGCTCGGTGGCCAGGGTCATCATCCTCGCCTGTCCGTGCGCCGCGTCGAGCAGCTTGCGGACCTCGGCCGGGTCGGGGTCGCGCAGCAGCCCCTCGTCGTGCGCGCCCTTGCGGCAGGGGGAGATGAACGGCCCCTCGAAGTGGATGCCGGCGATGTCGCCCTGCTGGGCCAGTTCCGCCAGCATCCCGGCGTGCCGGCCGAGGAAGTCCAGGTCGCCGGTGACGGCGGAGGCGACCACCGTGGTGGTGCCGTGCAGACGGTGGGTGCGCACGCCCTGGAGGACCTCCTCGGCGGTGCCGCCGGCGAAGGAGGCCCCGCCGCCGCCGTGGTTGTGCAGGTCGACGAAGCCGGGGACCAGCCAGTGGCCGCTCAGGTCGACCGTCTCGGCGTTCCCGGGTCCCGTGGCGGCGATCCGCGTGCCCTCGACGATCACGCGGCCGTCGTCCACGGTCCCGGTGGGCAGTACCACCCGGGCACCGGCGAGAACCTTGGTGGGGGCCATCAGGTGGTTACCTCCGAGGGGTCAGTGGTGTCGATCAGATCCAGGGCGAGGAGCCCCGCGCCCAGACATCCGGCGGTGTCCCCGAGGGCCGCGGGGACCAGGGACGGCGGCTTCTGGAAGGTGACCCGCCGCCGGACGGCCTCCCGCAGTGGTGTGAACAAGGTTTCCCCCGCCTCGGCGAGCCCGCCACCGATGATCAGCGTGCCGGGGTCCAGCAGGGTGAGCGCGGTGACCAGCCCGTCGGCGAGCGCGTCCACCGCCTCCTGCCACACCCGGCGGGCCCGTTCGTCCCCGGACTCGACGGCCTTCGCGCAGTCCGCCGCGTCCGCGCCGGGATCACCGCAGGCCGCGGCCCACGCCTCGCTCACCGCGGCGGCGGACGCGAACCGCTCCAGACAGCCGCGCTGTCCGCACGGGCAGGGGGTGCCCCCGGGCCGTACGACGATGTGGCCGATCTCGCCCGCGAAGCCGTGCGCGCCCCTCTCCACCCGGCCGTCGATGCCGATGGCGCCCGCGATGCCGGTGCCCAGCGGCACGAACAGGAAGCGGTCGGTGCCCCGCCCCGCCCCGATGCGGCCCTCGGCGAGACCGCCGGCGCGCACGTCGTGGCCGAGGGCGACGGGGACGCCCCCGAGGCGCTCGCCCAGCAGCGCGCGCAGCGGGACGTCGCGCCAGCCGAGGTTGGCGGCGTAGACGGCGACGCCCCGCGCCTCGTCGACGATGCCGGGGACGGCGACGCCGGCGGCGGACGCGGCCTCGCCGTACCGGCGGACGCCGTGGGCGCGCAGTTCGGCCGCGAAGTCGAGGATGTCCGCGACGACCGCGTCCGGGCCGCGTTCGCGGCCGGTGGCCCGGCGGGACCGGTGCAGCGGCTCGCCGTCCGCCCCGATCAGGGCGGCCTTCATCCCGGTGCCGCCCACGTCGAGGGCGATGACATGTCTCACGGGGGACAGTGTGGACCGGGTACCCGCAAGAGGTCTAGTCCACTCACGTGGTGTAGACCTTATTCCGATTATCGAAATGTTTTCGGATGGCGCGGATGCGCCGGGGTAGGGGCAAGGCACGTGCAGCGGTGGGTCGGGACAAGGGCGATCGCGGTGGTGTCCGCACTGGGACTGACGGGAGTGCTCGGCGGCTGCGGAGTCGGCGGCTCCTCCGACGTGACCCTGAGACTGGTCGCCGCCGACTACGGCGACAGCGCGGCCAACAGTTCCAAGAAGTACTGGGCCGACCTGGTCGAGCGGTACGAGTCCGAGCACCCCGACGTGAAGGTCGACGTCAGCGTCTACTCCTGGAACGACGTCGACCGCAAGGTCAGGGAGATGGTCGACGCGGGCGACCCGCCGGACATGGCGCAGATCGGCGCGTACGCCGACTACGCGGCCGAGGACAGGCTCTACAAGGCCGACGACCTGCTCTCCATCCCCGTCCAGGCGGACTTCCTCTCCCAGCTGACCACCGCGGGCGAGGTCAACAGCGTGCAGTACGGCCTGCCATTCGCCTCCTCCACGCGCGTGCTCTTCTACAACAAGAAGCTGTTCGCCGAGGCCGGCATCACCCCGCCGCAGACCTGGGACGAGCTCGCCGCGGCCGCCGAGGCGCTCAAGGCGCAGGGCGTGAAGTACCCGTACGCGCTGCCGCTCGGCCCGGAGGAGGCACAGGCCGAGACCATGCAGTGGCTGCTCAGCGGCGACGGCGGCTACACCGACCTCACGGGCACGTACAGCATCGACTCCGCGCAGAACGTCGAGACCTTCACCTGGCTGAAGGACGAACTGGTCGGCAAGGGCCTGACCGGCCCCGTCGCGCCCGGCGAGCTCGACCGGGCCGACGCGTTCGCGGCGTTCGCAGCCGGAGACGTCGGCATGCTCAACGGGCACCCCTCGCTGATGGAGACGGCGAAGGCGAAGGGCGTGGAGTTCGGCATGGTGCCGACGCCGGGCGCCGACGGCGAGAGCCGGGTCACGCTGGGTGTCGCCGACTGGATGATGGCCTTCAAGCAGAACGGCCACCGCGACCAGGTCGGCGAGTTCCTCGACTTCGTCTACAGCGAGGAGAACGTGCTCGACTTCTCCCGCGAGTACAACCTGCTGCCGGTCACCACCTCCGCGTCCCGGGCGATGGCCTCCTCCGACCAGGACAAGGACCTCAAGCCCTTCCTCGACCAGCTGGCCACCTCGGAGCTCTACCCGGTCGGCAACACCTCCTGGGCGACGGTCAACGCGGCGGTCAAGAAGCAGATCGGCAAGGCCGTCGCCCCGAACGGCAGCCCCGCCGGCGTCCTCGGCGGACTCCAGGCGACGGCGACGCGCGCGGAGAGCGCGGAGTAGCCTGCGGGGCATGGACACGGGGGACGAGGGGCACGGGACCGGCCGGCTGGGCCGGCGCGAACAGGACATCCTCGCGCTGGAGCGCCGCGGCTTCGCCGCCCCCGGCGTCAAGGAACGCGCGATCCGCGAGGAACTGGGCCTGGCCCCCGTCCGCTACTACCAGCTCCTCAACGCCCTCCTCGACGACCCCCGGGCCCTCGCCCACGACCCGGTGACGGTCAACCGCCTGCGCCGCGTCCGGGAAACCCGCCGCACGGAACGCTGAGCGCCCGCGCCGCTCCCGAGAATCCAGCCCCTCCGGCGCTTGAGGAGCGGGGGTCCGGGGGCAGCGCCCCCGGGAAGGGGCGGCGGGGGCGGAGAACCCGTCAGGACATCCGCCCCGCCAGCGCCCGCAGCAGCCGCACGACCCCCGCCGGCCCGTCCACCACCACGTCCGCGCGCTCCCTCAGCTCGGTCACCTCGTCGCTGCCGCTGCACACCAGCAGCCCCGGGACGCCGCCGGCCCGGAGTTCGTCCACGGCGGTGAAGGCGGGCAGGTCGCCCAGGTCGTCACCGGCGTAGAGGACGGCCCCGGCGCCGATGTCCCGCGCGTACTCCAGCAGGGCGACGCCCTTGTCCATGCCCGGCGGGCGCAGCTCCAGCACCATGCGGCCGGGCTCCACGATCAGGCCGTGCCGCGTGGCCAGCTCGGTCAGCGGCTCGCGCAGCGCCTCGAACGCGGCCTGCGGGTCGGCGGCCCGGCGGGTGTGGACGGCCACCGCCCGGCCCTTCTCCTCGATCCAGGTGCCCTGCCACGCGCCGACCCGGTCGAGCAGTCCCGGCAGCTCCGCGCGGGCCCCGGCGACCCCGGGGTGCGGGGCGGGCGCGGTGACCGTGCCGGTGACGGCGTCCCAGCGCTCGGCGCCGTAGTGGCCGAGGACGACGAGGTGGTCGAGGCCGGGGACGCCCGCGAAGCCCCCGTGCCGGACCGCGACTCCCGCCGGCCGGCCCGTGACGATCGCGACCGAGGCCACCGCGGGGGCGAGCGCGGCGAGCGCGGGCACCGCGTCCGGGTGGGCGCGGGCCTGCTCGGGATCGGCCACGATCGGCGCGAGCGTCCCGTCGAAGTCGAGCCCGATCAGCGCCTTCCCCGGCCGTGCGAGAAGCGCGTCCAGCCCTTCCCGTCCGGCCTGCGAGGCGGGCGTCGGCAGGTCGCCGCCGGCACCGGCGTCCTTGGCGTTCGGGTCCGTGGAATCCGTATGGCTGCCCATACGCCCAACCTATCCACGCCCACCGTCCCGCACGCCTGTGTGACCGGCCATACCGGTTCAGCCGGGCGCGACCTCGCGCAGCGCCTCCAGCTGCTCCAGGAACCACCGCGCCGGGGGCAGCGCGGTCGCCGCCGCCGCCAGGCGCTTGGTGCGCTCGGCGCGCTCGTCCGGGCCCATCGTCAGGGCCTCGTGCAGGGCGCCGGCGGTCTCGACGACGTCGTACGGGTTGACCGTGAGCGCGTCCTCGCCCAGCTCCTCGTGGGCGCCCGCCTCCCGCGAGAGCACCAGCGCGCAGCCCGCGTCTGAGACCACCGGGACCTCCTTGGCGACCAGGTTCATGCCGTCGCGGATCGGGTTGACCAGCACCACGTCCGCCAGCCGGTACGCGGCGAGCGAGCGCGCGAAGTCGTCCTTGACGTGCAGCACGACCGGCCGCCAGCCCGGCGTGCCGTACCGCTCGTTGATCTCCTCCGCGAGCCGCCGCACCTCGGCGGTGTAGTCGCGGTACACGGCGAGGTCCTGCCGGGAGGGGTAGGCGAACGCGACGTGCACGACGCGCTCGCGCCACTCGGGGTGGTCGTCCAGGAGCTGCCGGTAGGCCAGCAGTCCGCGCACGATGTTCTTCGACAGCTCGGTCCGGTCGACCCGGACGATCGTCCGGCGCCCCTCACCGATCTCCTCCCGGAGCGTGGTGATCCGCTCCTCCACGTCCGCCTCGTGGGCGCGGGCGCGCAGGAAGTCCGCGTCGGCGCCGAGTCCGTGCACCCCGACGCGCGTCCGGCCGAGCCCGTCCGCGAACCGCTCGCAGCACGCGGTGAACGCGTCCGCCCAGCGGTGGGTGAGGAAGCCGAGCCGGTCGGCGCCGAGCATCCCGCGCAGCACCTGCCGCGCGATGTCGTCGGGCAGAAGCGCGAAGTACTCCGGCGGCGCCCACGGCGTGTGCGAGAAGTGCGCGATGCGCAGGTCGGGGCGGAGCTCGCGGAGCATCCCGGGGACCAGCGTGAGGTGGTAGTCCTGCACCAGCACCGCCGCGCCCCGCGCCGCCTCCTCGGCCAGCGCCTCGGCGAACGCCCGGTTGTAGGTCTCGTACGACGCCCACCGGCGGCGGAACTCCGCGTCGAAGACCGGCTCCAGCGGCGTCTGGTACAGCATGTGGTGCACGAACCACAGCACCGAGTTGGCGATCCCGTTGTACGCGTCGGCGTGCACGTCCGCCGGGATGTCCAGCATCCGCACGCCGTCCTCGCCGACCCCGCGCCGCACCGCCTCGCGGTCGCCGTCGGACAGGGCCGAGCACACCCACAGCGCCCCGGCGTCCGGCCCGATCGCCGACAGCCCGGACACCAGCCCGCCGCCGCCCCGTCCGGTCCGCAGCGAACCGTCGTCCTCCACCGTGTACGAGACGGGCCCGCGATTCGACGCGACCAGCACCTGAGCACCCTGCGTGACAGCCATACGCGTCAACCTAGCCCGGCCCCGCGGACCTCAAACGCACGGATCGGCCGTATACGGGTCAGGCCACCCGCCGCGCCCGGTACTCCGCGACCTCCGCCATCGGCGGCCGTTCCTCCGTGTCGACGGAGTACGTACGGGGCGCGAAGCCGGCGCCGGTGCGCTCGAACTGGGTGAGGGACGGCCGGACCAGATGGCCGCGGGCCAGGCGGAGCTGGGCGGTGCGGTAGATCGCGGCGGCCATCCGGCCGAGGGCCTGGCCGTCCTGGTGACGGTGCCTGCGCACACCGACGTCGACCTGGGCCAGCGCGTCCAGGCCCACCAGGTGCAGGGCGTCGACCAGCATGCCGAGCTCGACGCCGTACCCGACCGGGAACGGGAGCCGTTCGAGCAGGCTCCGGCGGGCCGCGTACTCGCCGCCGAGCGGCTGGACGAAGCCGGCCAGCCGGGGCCAGTGCATGTTCAGCAGCGGGCGGGCCATCAGCTCCGTGACCCGGCCGCCCTGACCGGCGGCGACCGTGCCCGGGGAGCATCCGTCGGACACCGTCAGGGGGCGGTCGTACATCGCCTTGACCAGCTGCACGTCCGGCTCGGTGAGCAGCGGCCCGACGATGCCGGAGACGAAGTCGGAGGAGAACTCCCGCAGGTCCGCGTCGACGAAGCACACGATGTCCCCGGACGTGACCAGCAGCGAGCGCCACAGCACCTCGCCCTTGCCGGGCACCGCCGGTATCCGGGGCAGGATCGCGTCCCGGTGCACCACCCGCGCGCCCGCCGCCGCCGCCACCTCGGCGGTGCGGTCGGTCGAGCCCGAGTCGACCACCACCACCTCGTCGACCAGCGGGACCCGGAGCACCAGGTCGCGCCGGACGGCCGACACGATCTCGCCGACCGTCGCCTCCTCGTCGAGCGCGGGCAGCACCACGCTCACCGTCTGCCCCGTGGCACGCTTCGCCGCCAGGATCCGGTGGAGCGGGCGGTCGGCCACGGACCACGAGCGGTCGGTCAGCCAGCGCTCGACTTCTTCCAGCACGGTCCCGGGCTCCTCACTGGCCTGTGATCCATCTCGCGGTTCGGACGGCTATCTCAACCATGCAGGCCTTCGGTTACAGTCTTGAACAACGCCGATGACCACCGCATGCCGGGGTCACCGCGCGGAACAACTGAACACCGCTCATCCAGAGGGGCAGAGGGACACGGCCCGATGAAGCCCCGGCAACCCTCCAGTCGGTTCTTGTCACACGGACGTGGCGAGGCTCCCGGCTAGGGAAGGTGCCAAATCCGTCTCACGGCGAGGTGCGTCGTGAGGAAGATGAGGAGAAAGGGCCTCGCCTCCATGGCTGTGCAGACTGTTGCAAGCACCACCGACTCCGCCGTCGCGAACTCCGTCGACCTGGGCCCCGCCACCGCGCTCTCCTGCCGCGAATGCGGACACCGGGTCCCCCTCGGCCCCGTCTTCGCCTGCGAGGAGTGTTTCGGCCCGCTGGAGATCGCGTACGACTTCTCGGCCCACGACACCGAGGAGCTCCGCAAGCGGATCGAAGCGGGACCCGCGAACATCTGGCGCTACGCGCCGCTGCTGCCCGTCCCGGCGGACGTGGCGACCAAGCCGAACCTGAACCCCGGCTGGACCAAGCTCGTCCAGGCCGACAACCTCGCACGCGAGCTGGGCGTCGACGCCGGCAAGCTGTTCGTCAAGGACGACTCCGGCAACCCGACGCACTCCTTCAAGGACCGCGTCGTCGCCCAGGCCCTCGAGGCCGCCCGCGCCTTCGGCTTCACCACCCTCTCCTGTTCCTCCACCGGCAACCTCGCCGGCGCAGTGGGCGCCGCCGCGGCCCGGGCGGGCTTCCGGTCCTGCGTGTTCATCCCGCACGACCTGGAGCAGGGCAAGGTCGTCATGGCCGCCGTCTACGGCGGTGAGCTCGTCGGCATCGAGGGCAACTACGACGACGTGAACCGCTTCTGCTCCGAGCTGATCGGCGACCCGGCCGGCGAGGGCTGGGGCTTCGTCAACGTCAACCTGCGGCCGTACTACGCGGAGGGGTCGAAGACGCTCGCGTACGAGATCTGCGAGCAGCTGGGATGGCGGCTGCCGGACCAGATCGTGATCCCGATCGCCTCCGGCTCGCAGCTCACGAAGATCGACAAGGGGCTGCAGGAGCTGATCAAGCTCGGGCTGGTCGAGGACAAGCCGTACAAGATCTTCGGCGCGCAGGCCGAGGGGTGCTCGCCGGTGTCCACCGCCTACAAGGCGGGGCACGACGTCGTACGCCCGCAGAAGCCGGACACGATCGCCAAGTCGCTGGCGATCGGGAACCCCGCGGACGGGCCGTACGTGCTGGACATCGCCCGCCGGACGGGCGGGGCCGTGGAGGACGTGACGGACGGGCAGATCGTCGACGCGATCAAGCTGCTGGCGCGCACCGAGGGGATCTTCGCGGAGACCGCCGGCGGGGTGACCGTGGGCGTCACCAGGAAGCTCCTCGAAAGCGGGGCGCTCGACCCGTCCCTGACCACCGTCGTGCTGAACACGGGTGACGGTCTGAAGACGCTGGACGCGGTCGCGGGGACGGGGCTCACCGCGACGATCCGCCCCAGCCTGGAGTCGTTCCGTGAGGCCGGGCTCGTCTGAGTCGTTTCGTCCGCGGGGCCGTCGTGGCCGGTCGCGCCCGCGCGGCGACGGCCGCACGTCCCCCACAGTCCCGCGCCCCCAGGGGTGTCACCTGACCGGAGGTTCTGTCGTGAGCGTCACCGTCCGTATCCCTACCATCCTGCGCACCTACACCGGTGGGCAGGCCGAGGTCGCCGCCGAGGGGGCCACCCTCGGCGAGGTCATCCAGGACCTGGAGAAGAACCACACCGGGATCGCCGCCCGGGTGCTGGACGACCAGGGCAAGTTGCGGCGGTTCGTGAACGTCTACGTCAACGACGACGACGTGCGGTTCGAGCAGGGGCTCGAGACGGCCACCCCCGACGGGGCCGGCGTGTCGATCATTCCGGCGGTGGCCGGAGGCTGATCATTACCTTCGGTAATGACGGTGACCGGGCGTTCGGTGCGTTGCCCCCTCCGTGAGAGAAGCGGAGGGGGCAATTCCATTGGATTGAGCGCGGTAGAGTTGGGGAACGCGCTCCCGATCCACTGATCGAGAACATTGAATTCCTGCCGCGGGTCCGACTGGATGCAGCCAAAGTGCGGACCCCTTTCGCGGCATTCATCACCTTTGCGTGGCCCGACTTGCCCTGGATTCAGGCGAATTCTCGCCACATTCCGGACCGGCGTCGTCCAGATTTCTCGTCCGACTGACCTGTTGCAGACGGCAGTTGGGCAGATACATTCGGCCGCGGTCGACGCGTTCCGGCGCACGCCCCCAACCGTTGGGGGGTGAGGTCTGACCCGGATCCGCGAAGTGCGGATCCGTGCAAGGGCCAGTAATAGGGGAGTTAGGCATGGCTCAGGGCACCGTCAAGTGGTTCAACGCGGAGAAGGGGTACGGCTTCATCGCGGTCGACGGTGGTGCGGATGTTTTCGTCCACTACAGCGCGATCCAGATGGACGGCTACCGCACCCTCGAAGAAGGCCAGCGGGTCGAGTTCGAGATCTCGCAGGGTCAGAAGGGCCCGCAGGCCGACATGGTTCGTCTCAGCGCCTGAACGCGCTACCTGCCGCAAGCATCTTCTGCCGGCGAAGGGCCCGCACCCCGGGGGGTGCGGGCCCTTCGCCGCGTCCGGCGCCCTGTCCGGAGCCGCGTCCGGACGTGTTCGCGCGCGGCTGAGCACCCCTCGGAGTACACGTGGGCGCGTGCGCCCACCCGTCACCCGACCGCCACCCCTCAACGAGCCCGCTTCGCGGGCGCACCTTGCACTCGGGTGGGTCGAGTGCTAATCATTGCGTTAGCACTCTGAAGGTGAGAGTGACAACGAAGGACCGGGTCGGTGAGGCCCGCAGGCCGTGTGGGGCAAGGAACCACGGGGCCGGCGAGCCGTCCGTCGCGGGCGCGGGCGCGGTCCGAAGGAATCACCCCCAGTCCTGGAGGGACCACTTCACATGGCCAAGATCATCGCGTTCGACGAGGAGGCGCGGCGCGGCCTCGAGCGCGGCATGAACCAGCTCGCGGACGCCGTCAAGGTGACGCTCGGCCCCAAGGGCCGCAACGTCGTCCTCGAGAAGAAGTGGGGCGCCCCCACGATCACCAACGATGGTGTGTCCATCGCCAAGGAGATCGAGCTCGAGGACCCGTACGAGAAGATCGGCGCCGAGCTGGTCAAGGAAGTCGCCAAGAAGACGGACGACGTCGCCGGTGACGGTACGACCACCGCGACCGTTCTCGCCCAGGCCCTGGTCAAGGAGGGCCTGCGCAACGTCGCCGCCGGCGCCAACCCGATGGCCCTGAAGCGCGGTATCGAGAAGGCCGTCGAGGCCGTCTCCGGTGCCCTGCTCGAGCAGGCGAAGGATGTCGAGACCAAGGAGCAGATCGCCTCCACGGCCTCCATCTCCGCCGCCGACACCCAGATCGGCGAGCTCATCGCCGAGGCCATGGACAAGGTCGGCAAGGAAGGCGTCATCACCGTCGAGGAGTCCCAGACCTTCGGTCTGGAGCTGGAGCTCACCGAGGGTATGCGCTTCGACAAGGGCTACATCTCGGCGTACTTCGCCACCGACATGGAGCGTATGGAGGCCGTCCTCGACGACCCGTACATCCTGATCGCGAACTCCAAGATCTCCAACGTCAAGGACCTGCTCCCGCTCCTGGAGAAGGTCATGCAGTCGGGCAAGCCGCTGCTGATCATCGCCGAGGACGTCGAGGGCGAGGCCCTGTCGACCCTGGTCGTCAACAAGATCCGCGGCACCTTCAAGTCCGTCGCCGTCAAGGCCCCGGGCTTCGGCGACCGCCGCAAGGCCATGCTCGGCGACATCGCCATCCTCACGGGCGGCGAGGTCATCTCCGAGGAGGTCGGCCTCAAGCTGGAGAACGCCACCCTCGACCTGCTGGGCAAGGCCCGCAAGGTGGTCATCACCAAGGACGAGACCACCATCGTCGACGGTGCCGGCTCGGCCGACCAGGTCCAGGGCCGCGTGAACCAGATCCGCGCCGAGATCGAGAACAGCGACTCGGACTACGACCGCGAGAAGCTGCAGGAGCGCCTGGCGAAGCTCGCCGGCGGTGTCGCGGTCATCAAGGCCGGTGCCGCCACCGAGGTGGAGCTCAAGGAGCGCAAGCACCGCATCGAGGACGCCGTCCGCAACGCCAAGGCGGCCGTGGAGGAGGGCATCGTCGCCGGTGGTGGCGTGGCCCTGCTGCAGGCCTCCCAGGTCTTCGAGAAGCTGGAGCTCGAGGGCGACGAGGCGACCGGTGCCGCCGCTGTGAAGCTGGCCCTGGAGGCCCCGCTGAAGCAGATCGCCGTGAACGCCGGCCTCGAGGGCGGTGTCGTGGTGGAGAAGGTGCGCAACCTGACCCCGGGCCACGGCCTGAACGCCGCGACCGGCGAGTACGTCGACCTGGTCAAGGAAGGCATCATCGACCCGGCGAAGGTGACGCGCTCCGCGCTGCAGAACGCCGCGTCGATCGCCGCGCTGTTCCTCACCACCGAGGCCGTCATCGCCGACAAGCCGGAGAAGGCCGCGGCCCCGGCCGGCGGCGGCATGCCGGGCGGTGACATGGACTTCTGATCCTCCTGAGGATCGGATCCGTCCGTCACGTACCGAGGGCGGCGCCCCCTGTTCCGGCAGGGGGCGCCGCCCTCGGGCGTTTCAGGCGGTGCACCACGGCACCCGGCAGACGTGCGGTGACGCGCCCTGCGGGCACAGGCCCCGCAGCACCGCCTTGCGGACCGCCCGCCAGGTCCGCAGCGAGCACACCAGGCGGACCCGCAGCTCGACCGGTTCCCGCGCGCCGCCGCTCCGGCCCGGGTGCTCCCAGGCCCACTGCTCCGCGAGATGGTCGTAGAGGTCGGCGGTCGCCGTCCCGCTCCCGGGCAGGGTGCGCAGAACGGTCCGCCCGGCGAGCCGGGCGCCGTGGGCCGCCACGGCCCCGTCGACGAGGGCGCCGGCCCACGCCAGTCCCTCCTCGTCCGCGTACAGGCCGAAGCGCAGGAGGCGTGTCCTCATCGGGCGACCGTACCCCGGCGCGCGAGGAGACGTTTCGTGACCGGAGTCACACCTGGGTCCCGGAAGGAATGCCCACCCCTGCTTCCCGGTTGCCGTTGAACGTGCGTTCAATGCATGCGCACATACCGACCGGTATTCGAAGCAGAGGAGCCCCACGTGACCGCCACCTCCCCGGACACCGCCGCACGAGCCGCCGGACTGCTCTCCCGGCCCGTCGCGATCAACGGTCTGACCGTCCCCAACCGCATCGCCATGGCGCCGATGACCCGGATGTTCTCGCCGGGCGGCGTCCCCGGTGGGGACGTCGTGTCGTACTACGCGCGGCGCGCCGCGGCGGGTGTCGGGCTGATCGTCACCGAGGGGACGTACGTGGGGCACGAGTCCGCCGGGCTGAGCGACCGGGTGCCGCGGTTCCACGGGGAGGAGCAGCTCGCGGGCTGGGCGGAGGTCGCCGGGGCGGTGCACGCGGCGGGCGGCACCATCGTGCCGCAGCTCTGGCACATCGGCATGGTCCGCGAGCAGGGGCAGGCCCCGTACCCCGAGGCTCCGGCGGTCGGCCCGTCCGGGGTGCGCACGGACGGCACCGAGGGCACGGGCAGGGCGATGACGCAGACCGACATCGACGACGTCGTCGCCGCGTTCGCCCGGGCGGCCGCCGACGCCGAGCGGATCGGCTTCGACGGCGTGGAGCTGCACGGCGCGCACGGTTACCTCATCGACCAGTTCCTGTGGTCCGGCACCAACCGCCGCACCGACGCCTACGGCGGCGACCCGGTGGCCCGCGCGAAGTTCGCCGCCGAGGTCGTGGCCGCGGTGCGCGCGGCCGTGTCACCCGGTTTCCCGGTGATCTTCCGCTACTCGCAGTGGAAGCAGGACGCCTACGACGCCCGGCTCGCCGAGACCCCCCAGGAACTGGAGGCGATCCTCGCCCCGCTCGCCGCGGCCGGTGTCGACGCCTTCCACGCGTCCACGCGCCGCTACTGGCTCCCGGAGTTCGAGGACTCCGACCTCAATCTGGCCGGCTGGACGAAGAAGCTGACCGGCAGGCCCGTCATCACCGTCGGCTCCGTCGGCCTGAACGGCGAGTTCCTCGAGGCCTTCCAGGGGCGGGGCGCCGCGCTCGGCAGCCTCGACGGCCTGCTCGACCGCATGGAGCGGGACGAGTTCGACCTCGTCGCCGTGGGCCGTGCGCTGCTCCAGGACCCGAACTGGGCGGCCAAGGTGCTGGCCGGCCGCTTCGACGAGCTGACGCCTTACGACCCGGCCTCCCTGCAGACGCTGAGCTGAGCCGACCGGCCCCGGCGGCGCGGCACCCCTTCCGGACGGGGGTGCCGCGCCGCCGTGCGCGTCATCCCCCCCGTCACCCGGTTTTAATTTGCTTAAGTCAATCAATCGCCATAAAGTTGCCTGAGTCAAGTAGACCTGAGTCACGACGGAGACCTCCTTCATGTCCGACGCACTCGACCGGTCCGCCCCGCCGGGCGGCGCCGCTCCGCCCCACCCCACCGCCGTGGTGGCCGTGCTCGCCTTCGGCGGCATCGTGGTCTCGCTGATGCAGACCCTGGTGATCCCGATCGTGGGACAGCTGCCGCAGTTCCTGAACGCCTCCGCGTCGGACGCCGCGTGGGCCGTCACCGCCACCCTGCTCGCCGCGGCCGTCGCCACCCCGGTCATGGGCCGCCTCGGCGACATGTACGGCAAGCGCCGCATGCTGCTGGTCAGCATGGCGATGCTGGTGGCCGGCTCCGTGGTCGCCGGACTCAGCGACTCCCTGGTCCCGATGATCGTCGGCCGGGCCCTGCAGGGCCTGTCGTCCGGCGTGATCCCGCTCGGCATCAGCATCCTGCGCGACGAACTCCCCGCGGAGCGGCTCGGCTCGGCGACCGCGATGATCAGCGCCTCGCTCGGCGTCGGCGGCGCCCTCGGCCTGCCCGCCGCCGCGCTGATCGCCGACAACTTCGACTGGCACGCGCTGTTCTGGACCTCCGCCGCCCTCGGCGTCGTCGCCCTGGTCCTGGTACTGGCCCTCGTGCCGGAGTCGAAGGTGCGCACCGGCGGCCGGTTCGACCTGGCCGGAGCGGCCGGCATGGCCGCCGGACTCGTCTGCCTGCTGCTGGCGATCTCCAAGGGCGCCGACTGGGGCTGGGGGAGCGGCACCACCCTCGGCCTGTTCGCGGCGGCCCTGGTCATCCTGCTGGGCTGGGGCTTCTTCGAACTCCGCGTCGACCAGCCACTGGTGGACCTGCGCACCACCGCCCGCCCCCAGGTGCTGGTCACCAACCTCGCCTCGGTGGCGATCGGCTTCGGCATGTTCTCCATGTCCCTGGTCATCCCGCAGCTGCTCCAGCTGCCCGAGCGGACCGGCTACGGCCTCGGCCAGTCCCTGCTCGCCGCCGGACTGGTCATGGCACCGTCCGGCCTGGTGATGATGGCGCTGGCCCCCGTCTCCGCGCTGGTCTCCCGCGCCAAGGGCCCGAAGGTGACGCTGATGACCGGCGCCCTGATCGTGGCCGCCGGCTACGGCCTGAACGTCCTGCTGATGGACCAGGTCTGGCACTTCGTGCTGGCGTCCTGCGTCATCGGCGCCGGCATCGGCTTCTGCTACGGCGCGATGCCCGCCCTCATCATGGGCGCGGTGCCCGCCTCCGAGACGGGCGCCGCCAACAGCCTCAACACCCTGATGCGCTCCATCGGCACCTCCGTCGCCAGCGCCGTCGCCGGCGTCGTACTGGCGCAGATGACCACCCGGTTCGGCTCGTACGCGCTGCCCGGCGAGGACGGCTTCCGCACCGTCCTGGCGCTCGGCGCCGTGGCCGCGCTCATCGGCTTCGCCATCGCCGCGTTCATCCCGCGCCGGCACCCGGCCGCCCCGGACGCCGTGGCCGCCGGCGACCCGGCCCGGGACACCGCGGAGGCCCCCGCCGCACAGGCGTAGACGCGTCAGCCCGCTCACCGGCCGCCGCCCGGACCCACGTCCGGGCGGCGGCCGCGCCACGTCCGGCCCCGCCCCCGCCCGCGGAGGGCTACACGTTGCCCATCGGCTCGATGTCCACCCGCACCGGCGTCCCCCACACGCGCAGCACCTCGTAGTCGGTGAACTCGTGCACGATCCGGTACGCCGTGGCGGCCCGGGGCCCGCGCCGCTGCGCCGCGATGTATAGCTCCGCCTCGCGCCGGTCCCGGCGCGGGGTGCCGCACAACTGCCACGCCTGCCCGTTCCACAGCTCCGGCAGCCAGCGCTGCTGCGGCTGCGGCCGGTCGCCGCGCACCCCGTACCGGGACGGCGCGGGCCCGGCGGGCCGGGCCTGCGGGGCGGGACCGTTGAACTCGGCGCGGCGGGCGGCGCGGCGCCGGGTCTCGCAGAGCAGGCACAGGTCCGGGGCGCTCTCGTCGACCGGCCCGGTCGGGTGCTCGGCGCAGCGCGTGCTGGGCGCGGCCGTGGTGACGCTCTCCTCCAGCAGGTCCAGGGCCCGCCGCAGGTCGTCCTTCACTTCGTGCAGCCGGGCGTCCGGGGTGTCGGCGGACAGTGCCTCGCCGTGCTCCCCGAGCACGCGCAGGGCGCGGCCCAGGGCGGTGAGCTGCGCGTGGTTCATGGGCTCGTCTCCGGGTCGGGTCTCTCCAGTATCCGCCGGGATCCCTACGCCCCGCCGCCCGCCTTCGCCAGCGCCGCCCGCAGACGGCCGCCGGACTCCGCGAGGAGGCGGGCGGCCGTCGGGCCGTCGACGTCGGCCAGGACGACCAGGATCGCGTGCTTGACCTCGCCGTCCGTGGCGGTCAGGGCGCGCTCGACGACGTCGTCCGCCGCGCCCGTCGCCTGCGCGACGATCCGGCGGGAGCGGGCGCGCAGCTTCTCGTTGGAGGCCCGCACGTCGACCATCAGGTTCCCGTACGTCTTGCCCAGCCGGATCATCGTGATCGTCGACAGCATGTTCAGCACGAGCTTCTGCGCCGTACCGGCCTTCAGGCGCGTGGAGCCGGTGAGGAACTCCGGGCCGACGACGACCTCGATGCCGTGCTCGGCCGCCGCGGCCAGCGCGCTGCCCCGGTTGCAGGCCAGGCCCACGGTGAGGGCGCCGCGCGCACGGGCGTACGCGACGGCGCCGACCGCGTACGGGGTACGGCCGGAGGCGGAGACGCCGACCACCGTGTCGTCGGCGGTCAGCCCCAGCGCGGCCAGGTCGGCCTCGGCCAGCTCGCGCGAGTCCTCGGCACCCTCCACCGAGGTGACCACGGCCTCGGGACCGCCCGCGATCAGGCCGACGACCCGCGCCGGGTCGGTGTTGAAGGTCGGCGGGCACTCGGAGGCGTCCAGCACCCCCAGCCGGCCGGCGGTGCCGGCGCCCGCGTAGACCAGCCGCCCGCCGCGGGCCATCCGCTCGGCGACGGCGTCGATCGCGGCGGCGATCACCGGTACCTGCTCGGCCACGGCGCCGGCCACCGTGGCGTCCTCCCGGTTCATCAGCCGGGCGATGTCGAGGGTGGGCAACCGGTCGACGTCCGCGAGCTCCGGCCGGTACGCCTCGGTGGTGAGCGCCTCCAGCTGGGCGCGGAGATCGTGGTGGTGGGAGGCAGAAGTCATGGCGGGTCTTTCCGGTCCGGGGGTGGGGCGGCCTACCTGGGGGCGCGGGGAACTGCGCGATCAGCCACGGATCATCCGCGGATCACCATGGCGGTACGCCCCTACGGCCCCTTGCGGGCCGCACGGTGCCGATGCGCAAGCGCTTCATAGGACGCGGACAGCGCCGGCGCCGCCGCCTCGTACGTCCGCTGGGCGACCCCCACGAACAGGCAGTCCACCACCAGCAGCTGCCCCGTCCGGGAGGACATCGCGGCTGGCCGCAGCTCGCTCTCCCGGGCCGTGGACGTGGTCAGGACGTGGTCGGCGTACTGCGTGACGGGGCCGTCCGGGCGGCCGGTGACCGCCACCGTCGTCGCTCCGCGCTCGAAGGCGACCCGGAGGGGTTCGATGACGTCCCCGGTCGACCCGGAGTGGGTGACGGCGACCGCCACGTCCCCCGGGCGCAGCTGCACCGCGTTGGTGACGGCGAGGTGCGGGTCGCTGTGGGCGTGCGCCACCAGGCCTATGCGCAGCAGCTTCTGGGTGAGGTCCTGGGCGACCAGACCCGACGCGCCGACGCCGTACACATCGGTGCGGCGGGCGCCGGCCAGGGCGGTCACGGCCGCCGCGAGCTGGACGGTGTCCAGTCCGGCCGCGGTGTCGGCGAGGGTCTGCTGTTCGTCGTGGGCGAGTTTCGCCACGACGTCGGCTATGGGGTCGTCCACCGCGATGTCGGTGGTGAGGGCGGGCGCGCGGCCGGACTGCTGCTGGGCGGCGAGACCGGCCAGCGCGAGGCGCAGGTCGCGGTAGCCGGGGTAGCCGAGCAGGCGGGCGGTGCGCACGACGGTGGCCTCGCTGGTGCCGGTGAGTTCGGCGAGTCCGGTGACCGTGAGGGCCGCGCAGCCGGCCGGGTCGTCGGCGACGGCCTCGGCGACCCGCTGCATGGAACGGGTCATCGACGGAGCCAGCGTGCGCACCTTGGCCGCCAGGGCGGCGGGCGCGGGAGGGGAGGGCGGGCCGCCGCCCGGACCGCCGGCCGCGCCCGGACCGCGCCCGCCCGCGAAAATTTTCTTCACCTCATCGGTCACACCGTGAAAGATATTTTCGTTCCGGTCGTGCGGTCAAGAGTGCGCACAATGGGGGCATGGACCCCCACCTTCCCCACGGCGAACCCGGCGCCCACCCCGTCAGCCCCCTGGAACAGGCGTTGCACGCGGCGCGCGCCCTCGTGCTCGCCGATCTGGTCGCGCGCGAGGTCGCCGAGGCGGACGTGGTGTCCCTGGTCGAGGAGTCCGTCGCGCACCGGCGCTGGTGGGTCGAGCAGTGGCCGGACGGCGCCGGGTTCCTCGCCGGCCTGGTCGCCCAGGACGTGCAGGACGCCCTGCTGGAGCGGTACGGGCGCTGGCCGCTGTGCTCGGTCTGCGGCGCCGGCGACCCGCACGCGCTGGAGGTGGAGCCCGAACTCGGCCCCGACCCGCACTGGGTGTGCCACAAGGCGGGCGTGCGGGTCGCGGCGGTGGGCGGACTGGGCGGAACGGTGTCCTCGTGACCGTGTACATCGACCCGCCCGCCTGGCCGGGCCACGGCCGGATGTGGTCCCACCTCGTCAGCGACCTCTCCTACGACGAACTGCACGCCTTCGCCGACCGCCTGGGCGTCCCCCGCCGCGCCTTCGAACGCGACCACTACGACATCCCCGCCCACCGGTACGCCGACGCGGTGCGCGCCGGGGCGGTCGAGGTCGGCAGCCGCGAGGTGGTGCGGCTGCTGCACGGGGCGGGGCTGCGGCGGCGCAAGGGCGCGGCTCAGCCGCGGAGTTCGTAGGAGATCTCCCCCGCGTCCTCGGAGACCCGGGTGAACCCGGCCCGGGTGACGACCTTCTGCGAGGGCACGTTCGCGTGGTCGACGACGGCGGCCACGGTCCGTACGCCGTCCTGCTCCAGCGCCCAGCGCGACAGCGTGCGCAGCGCCTCGGTGGCGTAGCCGTGGCCGCGGGCGCCCACGACGAGGTCGTAGCCGATCTCCACGCGGCCGTCCCCGTCGGGGGCGCCGTGGAAGCCCATCGCGCCCACCGCGCGGTCGTCGTCCCGCCGGACCAGCACGTACATGCCCCACTCCGGGTGGAACACGCCCTCCTCGTACTGCTTGACCGTGATCCCGGCGCCTTCGCGGGTGCCGTCGGCGGCGGCCCCGCCGACCCACTCGTAACCGCCGTCACCGGCGAGGGACAGATCGGCCGCGACCGCGGGGGTGACGCCCTCCAGGGTCAGCCGCTCCGACCGCAGCACCGGGTTGTTGCTCCAGTGCCACCCGGTGACGGGCTCCCGCCCCGGCAGCTCGCCGCGCCCGGTGGCCCACAGCAGCGTCCGCCACGGCGTGGGACCCGGCTTGACCTGCGGGAAGATCCGGGTGAGGACGAAGGAGGCCAGCTCGGCCGGCGGCTCGTGGTCGATCCCCGTCCCCTCGGCGACGTCGTGCGTGTGCAGCAGCACCTCGGCCACGCCCATCGCGGCGAAGCCCTCACGGTTCGCGTGCCGGAAGGGGTACGGGTGGAAGGCGCGGACCGCGCGGGGGGTGGTGCGGACCGCGGCGGCGAGCAGGGCGCCGGTCGCCTCGATCGTCCTCAGGACACCGGTGTTGTCGGTGTCCTCGTCGAACGAGATCGTGAAGGGCAGCCGGGCGGTGGCCGAGCGTCCCGCGAGCCGCCCCGCGTACGCGATGAGATCGTCCGCGATGTGCTCCGCCGCCCTCCGGCAGTCCCACTCCAGCCGCCCGGCCCTCACCTTCCTCCAGTCCCGGTCGGCGACCGCCCCCAGCGTCGCCACGCAGTCCGCGACGGCTTCCTCCACCTGTTCCGCTCCCACAGCACGCATGGGGGCAGGCTAGGCGGGCGGCACGGCCGGGGGCGACAGCATTTCCAGCTCGCCGCGCATGTTGTAGCGGGCGGTGGCCTCCCAGTGCTCCTGGCCGTAGGGGGTGCGGAAAAGCCTTGGCAGGGCGAGGAGTTGCCGCAGCACATCGGCCCGCCCCTCGCGGAACGCCTCGTTCGGGACGAAGTGGTACTCCTCGCGCACGGCGGCCGTGTAGGCGGCGTACGACGACGGCGACGCGGCGAGGATCGCGAGGTCGGCGTCGCACAGCACCTGCCCGTCCCGGTCGTCGTCGGCCGGATCGTGCGTGACGGTGAGCCGGACCAGCCGGGCCACCTCGGCGGTCTTCCCCGCGGACACCCCGGCCTCGGGGAGGGCCCGCTCGGCGAGCCGGGCGGACCGCTCCTCGTTCTCGGACCGGTCCGGCAGGTACACGGCGTCGTGGAACCAGGCGGCGAGCCGTACGACGTCCGGGTCGTCCGCGTGGTCCGCCAGCTCGTCGACGTGGTCGAGGACCGCCGTGAGGTGGGTGAGCGTGTGGTAGTGCCGCTGCGGTTCCCGCCAGCGGCCGAGCAGGTCGTCGGCGTAGGGCGCGGCCCCGGGCCCGGTCCCGGATCCACGGGCCCCCTCCAGCGCACGGACGAAACGATCACGCAGGGCTTCGGTGTCGGCCATGGCCCCCATTGTTCCGGGTGCGCCCGGGTCCGCGGGTCCGCGGCGGCTTCCTCGTCCGGACCGCGGACAGGCCCCGGACCGGCCCGGCGTCAGGCGCAGGTGTTGCCGTCCGACCAGGTCTTCGTGACCCCTCCGGGACGGGCCTGGAAGTGGATCACCGTGCACTGGAAGTTCTGCCGGATCTCACCGCCCACGGTGTGCTCGTAGGACGTCGGATAGCCGGCCCACCCCGCCTCGCACCCCTGGTCGCACCAGTAGGCGCCGATCTCGCCCCAGACGGGCCAGGCACCGCTGCGGGGCGACCAGTAGACGGTCCCGTGCTCGAACCGGGTGCGCCGGCCGAACCCGTCCGGGTTGGTCAGCTCCCCGGTGAGCGGACACCCGAGTGCCCCTTCGGGGCCGCCCATCTCGAGGTACCTCCGCTCGATCTCCCCGAGGACCCTGTGCCCGCAGTAGGTGCCGTCGGCCGGCGCGGACGAAGCGGCCGGCACGCCGAGAGCGCTCGCCGACAGGGTCAGCAGGCCCAGCACGATGGCGGTCCTTCCCGGTGTCCTCCTCCGGGCGGGTGCGGCGGGATGCTTCACGTGTCTCTCCTCCGGTTCGGCGCGACGGCCCACCTCCGTCGGCCGCCACCGGGACCAACGAGGAGGCCGGGCGCGAGGCAACGGCGGGACGGGAACGCCGGTCCGGGCGGGCGCCTCGTGGAGGGGAGACGAGACCCGGGGAGAACTCTTCGGCGCGGGACGCGGGTCGGGTGGTGCGCTCGTTGGGGGGAGTTCCGGTCCTCCCCGCCTCCGTCCGCGTCCGAGACTCCAAGGACACCGGCCGTGGCACCTTGCACACGGCTGCACCAGGTCCTGGGGCCGCTCCTTCGGGAGCGGCCCGAGTGTTTTCCGGGAAGGGGCGTCCGGAGCGTCGCGGTCACCGATCTGCTGCCCGAGAGCTACGTCTGGGCCGATCACCGGGTCGACGGCGAGTAGGTCCTGTGGACCGGCGGTTCCGGAACTAGCGTGGGCGGCATGACGACTCCTGCGGATGTGCGGAACGTACGGGACCCGGAGCTGCCGGGGCGGCTGTTGACCGTCGAGCGGGACGCGCTGGTCCCGTTGCTGAGGGGGAGGGCGGACGCGGACTTCGCGTTGCCGGTGGCGGCGTGTCCGGGGTGGACGGTGCGGGACGTGCTGGCGCACTGCTCGGCGGCGCTGTCCCGGGTGGTGGAGAGCCGGTTCGAGAAGGGGGTGTTCTCGCCCGAGAGCAATGAGCGGGACATCGCCGAGCGGGCGGAGTGGACGAACGCCCGGGTCGTGGACGAGCTGGAACGCGGGATGACCGGGGCCGGGCCGCTGATCGCCGAGGCGGACGGGGTGCTGGACGTCCTCGCGCTGGGCGAGTGGGTGCACGCCGGGGACGTACGGGTCGCGCTCGGGGAGCCGGGCGCGTACGCGGGCGCGGGGCTGCCGTACGCGCTCGCCCTGCTGGGCCAGGTGACCGGCGGGAAGGGCCATCTGCCGCTGCACGCCGACCTCGACGACGCCGACGAGCCGCTGCGGCTGGGCGACGCCACGGGGGAGCGTCCCCCGGCCCGTTACATCGGCGACGGACCGACGCTCGTACGGCTGTACGCGGGGCGCCCGGTGGACGGGGCAGCGTACGAGCTGGCCGGGGCGGAGGCGGCGGAGCTGAACATCTTCGGGGATTAGCGGGCGGAGGGGCGGGGCGGTCCCGGGCGGTCGGTCGGGCGTAGGCTTGGATTGGACTAGACCTCTAGTCGCCGTCTGATCTCGAGGAATGGGGCCCCATGAGCAAGCGTGCAGTCCTGGAGGTGATCGCCCTCGACGTCGAGGACGCGGTGGCCGCCCAGGCCGGAGGTGCGGACCGCCTCGAGCTGGTGACCGACATGGCGGCGGACGGGCTGACGCCGGCCGCGGCGACGGTCGCGGGGATCCGTGCGGCCGTGGACATCCCGGTGCGGGTGATGGTGCGGCTGGCGGACGGCTTCGCGGCGGGGTCCGTCGAGCGGCTGGCGGAGGCCGCGTGCGCGATGCGCGAGGCCGGGGCGGAGGAGTTCGTGCTCGGGTTCCTCGGCCCGGACGGGGGAGTGGACCTGGAGGCGGTGGAGCGGGTGGCCCGGGAGCTGGAGGGGTGCCGGTGGACGTTCCACCGGGCCATCGACCGGGCCGCCGACCGGGGTGCGCTGCGCAAGCAGCTCGCGGATTTCCCCGGGCTGGACACGTACCTGACGGCCGGGGCGGCCGGGGGAGTCGACGTGGGGATGCCGACTCTGCTCGCGGAGGCGGGGCGGCGGGGGGAGCCGGGGTACGAGCAGCAGCTGCTGGTGGGGGGCGGGCTGCGCCTCGAGCATGTGCCGCTGTTGCTGAAGGCCGGGATCGACGGGTTTCACATCGGTGGGGCGGCTCGGCCCCGTGGGTGGGACGGGCCGGTCTCGGCGGAGGCCGTCGCGGAGTGGCGGCGGGTGCTGGGGGGCTGAGCGTTCGCTCCCTCGTCACCGGGTGTCGGGGCGGGCGGGGTTGCCGCTGGGCGGGGGCGGGTCGCGCCGCCCGGCGCTTGCGGGGTGCCTCCCCCGGAGGGGGCACCCCCAGCGCCCACCCGTGCCGCCGTGGGGGCACCTCCCAGGCCTTCAAGGCACTGGGGGAGGCACGACTGCCCGCGGTGGTGGTTACGTCAGTTGCTCCGGCAACGGGGCCGTGTGCGTCACGATCAGGCCCGAAACCGCTCGGGTGAGGGTGACGTACAGGCGGCGGAGGCCGGTGCGTTCGTCGGGTTCGGCGTCGACCACCGCCCGGGGTTCGTCCAGGAGCACGTAGTCGTACTCCAGGCCCTTCGCCAGGGAGGCCGGGACCAGGGTCAGACGGGTGGCACGGGTCGTCTCCTCGCCGGGGGCGACGTACGTGATCCCCGCCGCCGTCAGCGCCTGCGCCAGCCCCGGGACGCGGGCGTCCGCCGCGATCAGCCCCACCGAGCCCTCGTTGCGCAGGAGTTCGCGGCACGCGGACACCACGTCGTCCGTCCCCCCGGACCGGCGCACCTCGAAGAAGCCCGGGTTCTCGCGGATCGACGCCACCGGGGTCAGGCCCGGCGCGATGTGCGGGAGCAGCCGGGAGGCGTAGGTGATGACGTCCGTCGGGACGCGGAAACCGGCCGTCAGCTCCTCGATCACCGCGTCCCGCTTGCCCAGGTGGCCCAGGGCCTCCTCCCAACTGCGGGTCGCCCACGGGGTGGTGCCCTGGGCCAGGTCGCCGAGGACGGTCGCCGAGCCGGTCGTGCAGCGGCGGCCCACCGCCCGGTACTGCATGGGGGACAGGTCCTGCGCCTCGTCGAGCACCACGTGTCCGAGGGAGTGCGTGCGCCGGACGAGGTCGGCCGCCTCGTCGATCAGCACCGCGTCCGCCGCCGACCACTTCGCCGACTTCACCGAGCGGGCGGGCTTCGCCCACAGGATCGTCTTCTGCTCCTGCTCGTCGAGCAGGCCCTCCGCGTGCTCCGCCAGGAACTCCGGTTCGCTCAGCAGCCGGAGCACCAGCTTCGCCGGGTCGACGGCCGGCCAGACCGTCTTCACCGCCGCCTTCACCGCGGCGTTGCGGGCCACCGCGTCCTGGACCCTGTCGTCCGGTGCCTCGCCCGCCCGCTCCATCTGCACCAGCACGGCGTGCGCGATGCGCTGCGGGAGGGCGTCGCGGGCGGCCCCGTAGCGGATGTCGCGGTCGAGCAACTGCCGGACGATCTCCTCCAGTTCGTACGCCGGGACCCGCCAGCGGCGCGAACCGCGCACGACCACGACCGGTTCGGTGGGCATCGTGACGTGGGCGTAGAGGGCCCGGCGCAGGACCCGGGCCATCCGGGCGTCGCCCTTGACCACCGCCGCCGGCGCCTCGTCCGTCCCGCGCACCTCCACGTGCGCCACCAGGTCGTCCACCGTGGCCTGCGCGACCGTCAGCTCGCCCAGCGCGGGCAGCACCTGCTCGATGTAGTGGAGGAAGGAGCGGTTCGGCCCGACGACCAGCGTGCCGGTGCGGGCCAGCCGCTCGCGGTGGGCGTAGAGGAGGTAGGCGACGCGGTGCAGGCCGACGGCCGTCTTACCGGTCCCCGGGCCTCCCTGCACGCACACGCTGCCGGACAGCCCGGACCGTACGATCTCGTCCTGCTCGGGCTGGATCGTCGCGACGATGTCCCGCATCGGGCCGACGCGCGGACGTTCGATCTCCTGCTGGAGGAGCTTGCTGGTGGTGGCCGCCTCGGCGGGGTCGGAGAGGCGCTCGTCCTCGTACGCTGTGAGGTCGCCGCCGGTGTAGCCGAAGCGGCGGCGCAGCGCGATGTCCATCGGGTCCTTCTTGGACGCCCGGTAGAACGGCTGCGACACCGGCGCGCGCCAGTCGATCACCATCGGGTCGCCGTCCGCGTCGTGCACGTGCCGGCGCCCGATGTAGAAGAGTTCCCCCTCCGCGCCCTCGGCCCGGTCGGCGCCGGGGGAGTGCAGGTAGTCGAGGCGGCCGAAGAACAGCGGGGTGTCGCTGAGGTCGGCCAGCGCCTTGATGCGCTCCTCGATCTGGTGCTGCAGCGCGGCCGCGTTGACCCAGTTGGCGGTGACGTCGCTGATGTCGAGGGCCTCGACGTCCTCGCGCATGGCGCGCAGCGCGGAACGGGACGCGGCGAGGTGGGAGCGTTCGCGGGCGAGCGGATCGTCCGCGGGGGTGGTCGCGGGACCGTCTACGGGCTCGTCTACCGGCGTGGACGCGGACAAGGGGGTGCCTCCGGGGGACCTGCTGCTGGTTGCTGCGGCGGAATACCGGCCGGTTTCCGTCCGGACGGCGGCGCTCCGTGAGGGGAGGCGGGCAAGAGCGGAGATTCTAGGACGCGGGGCCGGTGCGGTCCAAACGATTTGTTCGTCCCCTAGGGGACGGGACCGTCCTGCCCGAGGGGTACGGGTCACCCCTCGGGCGTACCCGGAGGGCCGGCGGACCGGTCCCTCCGGCCGATGCCCGCCCCGGGACCGCGGCGCGACCATGGGGACATGAGCGCAGCGACCGTCAACCCCGCCACGCCGCCGGTCCGGCCGGCCGGCACGACCCCGCCCCCGGGCGGCCGTCCGCGCCGCCCCGGTGATGTCCTGCGCGCCGTGAAGGTGTTCCTCGGCGCGGTCCTCGACGTGATCGTCCTCGGCGAGTACGGCGAGGAGGCGGGCGTCCGCCGCAGGTAGGCGGCGCGGTCGGTCACCCGCGGTCCGGGGCCGTCTCCGGTTGCGTGTGCAGGACCTCGCGGGCCTGCTCGGCGGCGCGGACGATCGCCTCCGAGATGAAGTCGAGGTAGCGGGCGATGTTCTCCAGGCGGGTGGCGGCCGGTGTGCCGGGCCCCATGATGCCGACGCCCTGCCGTGAGGTCTCGGCGACCTGGGCGGTGGACCGGGCGCTGGCCATCATCGACTGGTGCCAGATGTCGTCGTCGACGCCGTAGCGCTCGCGGCGGCCCTCCTGGCGCTCTCGGCGGATGAGGCCCTGGCCCTCCAGGAACGTGACCGCCTTGGAGACGGACGCCGGGCTGACCTGGAGTCGCTGGGCGATCTCGGCCGCGGTCAGGCTGCCGCTGTCGGTGAGGGTCAGACAGGCCATGACCCGGGCCATCATCTTGGGCGTGCCCGACGCTATGAAGACGGTGGTGAGCGTCTCCTCGTACGCGCGCACGGCCTCCGCGTCGCGTCCGTGTTCCTCCGGGAGCGCCTCCGGCCCCCGGGGCGCGGCCTGTCTGCGCCGGTGGGCGCGGCGCTCGGTGGCGCGGTGGGCCAGGTCCGCGCGGTAGGCGGTGGGTCCGCCGTTGCGCATCACCTCGCGCGTGATCGTCGAGGTGGGGCGGTCGAGCCGTCTGGCGATCTCCGCGTAGGCGAGCCCGTCGGCCAGCCCCAGGGCGATCTGCTGGCGTTCCTGCTGGGTGAGCCTGCCTCCTGGCAACGCGGTCTCCTTCGTGGTCCGTGAGGTCCCCAGCATAGCGTTCACTTCCAATTCATTGCAATGAACTCATGTCGTCCGTTGCGTTGAATTTCAATCCGTTGCAACGATATATCTGCTGTGAGCTGCGTAAATAAGACTTAGGTGCAACGAAGGTGTTGCCGTAATCATGAACGCAACGTAGCGTTTCCGGTGTCAGAAACGACAACCCGAAGGAGTGCACGATGCAGTTCGACACCCCCACCCCGGTCTCCGTCGTCCTCGACGTCCCCGCGGGCCGCATCCGGTTCATCGCCGCCGACCGGGCCGACACCGTGGTCGAGGTCCTGCCCGCGGACGCCACGAGGAGCCGCGACAGGAAGGCGGCGGAGCGGACCGGGGTCGCATACGACGGAGGCGTCCTGCGGATCGAGGGCCCGCCGTCGGGCAACCAGCTCCTCGGCCCGTCCGGATCCGTCGAGGTCACCGTCCGGCTGCCCACCGGCTCCCGGGTCGAGGCGAAGGCGTCCGCCGCGGAGTTCCGGGGCGTCGGCCGGCTCGGCGACGTCGCCTTCGAGGGCGCGCAGGGCCCGGTCAAGCTCGACGAGGCCGCGAGCGCCCGCCTGACCGTCCTCGCCGGCGACGTCTCGGTCGGCCGCCTGGGCGGCCCCGCCGAGATCAGCACCCAGAAGGGCGACATCCGCGTCACCGAGGCGATGCGCGGCACGGTCGCGCTGCGCACCGGGCACGGCGACATCACCGTCGGCGCCGCCCGCGGAGCCTCCGCCTCCCTCGACGCCGGCACCGGCTACGGCCGGGTCCACAACACGCTCAGGAACGCCGACGGCGCCGCCGCCGGCCTCACCGTCCACGCGACCACCGCCCACGGCGACATCACCGCCCGCAGCCTGTGAAGGAGATTCCCATGACCGGCTTGGCCATCGCGGCGTACGGGCTGCGCAAGTCCTACGGCGACAAGGTCGTGCTCGACGGCGTCGACCTGACCGTCCCGGAAGGCACGGTCTTCTCCCTGCTCGGCCCGAACGGCGCCGGCAAGACCACCGCCGTCAAGATCCTCTCCACCCTCGTCACCGCCGACGCCGGCGACCTGCGGGTCGGCGGCCACGACCTCGCCACCGACCCCCGGGCCGTGCGGGCCGCGATCGGCGTCACCGGTCAGTTCTCCGCCGTGGACGGCCTGATCACCGGGGAGGAGAACATGCTCCTGATGGCGGACCTGCACCACCTCCCCAGGCCCGAGGGGCGGCGGGTGGCCGCCGCACTGCTGGAGCGGTTCGACCTCACCGAGGCGGCGAAGAAGCCCGCCTCCACCTACTCCGGCGGCATGAAGCGCCGCCTCGACATCGCCATGACCCTGGTCGGCGCCCCGCGGATCATCTTCCTCGACGAGCCGACCACCGGCCTCGACCCGCGCTCCCGCCACAGCATGTGGCAGATCATCCGCGAACTGGTCTCGGGCGGGGTGACCGTCTTCCTCACCACCCAGTACCTGGAGGAGGCCGACGAACTCGCCGACCGCATCGCCGTGCTCCACGACGGGAGGATCGCCGCCGAAGGGAGCGCCGGGGAGCTCAAGCGCCTTGTCCCCGGCGGACACGTCCGGCTCCGCTTCACCGACCCGGCCGGCTACCGGTCCGCCGCCTCCGCCCTGCGCGAGGCATCCCGGGACGACGACGCCCTCACCCTGCAGATCCCCAGCGACGGCAGCCAGCGCGAGCTGCGCGCCGTCCTCGACCGGCTCGACACCGCCGGCGTCGAGGCGGACGAGCTGACCGTGCACACCCCCGACCTCGACGACGTGTTCTTCGCCCTGACCGGCGGCGCCGCCGTCCCCGCCCCCTCCAAGGAGGCCGCCCGATGAGCACCCTCGCCCTGGCCGTGCGCGACTCGTCCACGATGCTGCGCCGCAACCTCCTGCACGCCCGGCGCTACCCGTCCCTCACCCTGAACCTGCTGCTCACGCCGGTCATGCTGCTGCTGCTCTTCGTCTACATCTTCGGGGACGTGATGAGCGCGGGCATGGGCGGAGGCGACCGCTCCGCGTACATCGCCTACCTCGTGCCGGGCGTGCTGCTGATGACCATCGGCTCCACCACGATCGGCACCGCGGTCTCCGTCTCCATGGACATGACCGAGGGCATCATGGCCCGCTTCCGCACGATGGCCATCCACCGGGGCTCCGTGCTCATCGGGCACGTCATCGGCAGCGTGCTGCAGTCGGTTGCGAGCGTGGTCCTCGTCGGCGCCGTGGGCGTGGCCATCGGCTTCCGCTCCACGGACGCCACGGCGCTGGAGTGGCTGGCCGCGTTCGGGCTGCTCGTGCTGTTCGCCCTGGCGCTCACCTGGATCGCCGTCGGCATGGGCCTGGTCAGCCCGAACGCCGAGGCGGCCAGCAACAACGCGATGCCGCTGATCCTGCTGCCGCTCCTGTCCAGCGCCTTCGTCCCGGTCGACGGGATGCCGGGCTGGTTCCGGCCGATCGCCGAGTACCAGCCCTTCACCCCGGCCATCGAGACCCTGCGCGGGCTGCTGCTCGGCACGGAGATCGGCCACAACGGATGGCTGGCCGTGGCCTGGTGCCTGGGCCTGGCGGTGCTCGGCTACTTCTGGTCGGCCGCCACGTTCGCCCGCGACCCGAAGTAACCCTCCCCGTGACGGCGCGGGCCGCGTCCCGCGGCTCCTCCCGCCCGAGGGCGGCGTACTCCGGCACCGCGTCGGCGCACGCCGCCCCACCGGCGTTCCCGGCCGTCCGCCCCGGTGCCGGCATGCGTCCCGGTGCCGGCGTCCGCCTCGGTGCCGGCGTCCGCCCCGGTGCCGGCGTCCGCCTCGGTGCCGGCGTGCGTCCCCGTGCCGGCGTCCGCCCCCGTGACGGCGCACGGCCCGCCCGGGAGGCGACCGGTCAGTTCTCGGTCAGCAGTTCGTCCGCGTCCATGATCCGGTACGCGTACCCCTGCTCCGCCAGGAACCGCTGGCGGTGCGCGGCGAAGTCCTGGTCGATGGTGTCCCGGGCGACCACGGAGTAGAAGTGGGCCCGGTGCCCGTCCGCCTTGGGCCGCAGTACCCGGCCGAGCCGCTGCGCCTCCTCCTGCCGCGACCCGAAGGTGCCCGACACCTGGATGGCGACCGTCGCCTCCGGCAGGTCGATCGAGAAGTTCGCGACCTTCGACACCACCAGGACGCTGATCTCGCCCTCCCGGAACGCGTCGAACAGCTTCTCCCGCTGGGCGTTCGACGTCTCGCCCTTGATCACCGGCGCGTCCAGGTGCTCGCCCAGCTCGTCCAGCTGGTCGATGTACTGCCCGATGACGAGGATCTGCTGCCCCGCGAACCGCCGGACGATCGCCTCCGTCACCTTCTGCTTGGTCGCCGTCGTCGAGCAGAACCGGTACTTCTCCTCCTGCTCCGCCGTCGCGTACGCCAGCCGCTCGGAGTCGGTGAGGTTGACCCGGACCTCCACGCAGTCGGCCGGGGCGATGTAGCCCTGCGCCTCGATCTCCTTCCACGGCGCGTCGAACCGCTTCGGGCCGATCAGCGAGAACACGTCCGACTCGCGGCCGTCCTCGCGCACCAGGGTCGCGGTCAGACCGAGCCGACGCCGGGCCTGGAGATCGGCGGTGAACTTGAAGACGGGCGCGGGCAGCAGGTGCACCTCGTCGTAGAGGATCAGGCCCCAGTCCCGGGAGTCGAACAGCTCCAGGTGGGGGTAGATCCCCTTCCGCTTCGTCGTCAGCACCTGGTAGGTGGCGATGGTGACGGGGCGGATCTCCTTCCTCGTCCCGCTGTACTCGCCGATCTCGTCCTCCGTCAGCGAGGTCCGCCGCACCAGCTCGTGCTTCCACTGGCGGGCCGAGACGGTGTTGGTGACCAGGATCAGCGTGGTCGACTTCGCCTGCGCCATCGACCCCGCGCCGACCAGCGTCTTGCCCGCGCCGCAGGGCAGGACGACCACACCGGAGCCGCCGTGCCAGAAGTTCTCCACGGCCTGCTTCTGGTACGGGCGCAGCGCCCACCCGTCCTCGACCAGCTCGATGGGGTGCGCCTCGCCGTCCACGTACCCGGCGAGGTCCTCGGCGGGCCAGCCCAGCTTCAGCAGCGTCTGCTTGATCTGCCCGCGCTCCGAGGGGTGCACGACCACCGTGTCCGGGTCGATCCGGGCGCCGACGAGCGGCGCGACGCGCTTCGAGCGCAGCACCTCCTCCAGCACCGGCCGGTCGGTGCTGGTCAGGACCAGGCCGTGCGCCGGGTGCTTGACCAGGCTGAGCCGGCCGTAGCGGTCCATGGTGTCGGCGATGTCGACGAGCAGCGCGTGCGGCACCGGGTAGCGGCTGTACTGCACCAGCGCGTCCACGACCTGTTCGGCGTCGTGTCCGGCCGCCCGCGCGTTCCACAGGCCCAGCGGGGTCACCCGGTAGGTGTGGATGTGCTCGGGCGCCCGCTCCAGCTCGGCGAACGGCGCGATGACCCGACGGCAGTCGTCGGCCTGCTCGTGATCGACCTCGAGCAGCAGAGTTTTGTCGGACTGGACGATGAGCGGACCGTTCACGCGCGGCTGCCTTTCTGCGACGGGCTCGGCACGGGCACTGCACGGGCATCGCCCGGCCAAACCTCCAGTCTGCCCGATCGCGCGCGTCGGTGGTCCCGAGCGGACCGGGCTACTTCAGCGGCGGCAGCGTGAGGTTGTTCACCAGGGGCCCCTCGACGGTCACCCCCTCAGTGACGAGCGGCTCCCCTCCGGCGGCCGGGATCGGCAGCGGCAGCGCGGCGGCGGCCGGGGCGAGCACCGCGACGAGCGCGAGAGCGGAGAGACAGACGGCCACCGCACGGAACGTGGAAGGCATGGGACACCCTTCGTCGTCGGTCGACGGGAACGGGCCGGTCCCGGGGACGAGGGACCGGCCCGCCGCGCACGAGGAACGGATCGGAACACGAGACGGATCAGAACGCGAGACGCGTCGGAGCAGGGGACGTGTCAGAAGGTCAGGCCCCCGCCGAGGTCGATTCCGACCGCGGCGGCCTCGGCGGCGAACGCTCCCAGCAGCACGGCCGTGGAGGTAAGGACGGCGGCGACACGACGAACGGCACGCATGGGACTTCCTTTCTGTTGCGTGCGAACGGACCGCGGTGGCTTCCGGGCCCGCTCAGGACACCTGGTGGCTGCCCAACGCCCCACCGCGGGATGCGCGGCGCCCCGCAACCTCGCTCATCAGGGGGAACCCCCCGGCGTGGCGTGCATGAAGTCCGCCGTACACCCGAACGAGTCAGCTCTCGTCGTCCGCCTGCTCCGCGACCCCCGTGATCCTGTGCAGCGGATACGTGCGCACCTCGTCCGCCGTGTGGTCGTACGCCGTGACGGAGCCGCCCTCGACCCGGACCGGGGCGATGACGCGCCGGCCGGCGCCGCCCTCGGCGTCGACGTAGCCGATCCACAGCGCCTCGCCGGTGAGGACGGCGGCCTGCAGGGTGGCGAGGGTCTCGGCGGCGGTGGTGCGGGGCAGCTCCCCGCGGCCCGGGTCGCCCCCGGCGGCCGGTTCGCGCGGGGCGGTGGCGGCGAGGTCGCCGGCGCGGACGGCGCGGAGCGCCGCCGTGAGCAGGGTGTCGTCGGGGACCGGCGGCCCGTCCGGGACCGGCGCGGGAGGGGTGCGCGGCGGGGTGCGGTGGGCGTCGGCCCGGGCGATCACCACATCGCCCTCCGCCGACTCGGCGGCCGGTGCGAACCCCATCGCGCGCAGCCCCTCCAGCAGACCGGCCGGACCGGCCTGCGCGGCCAGCACGGTCGGGGCCAGCCTGCGCAGGCCGAGGCCCGCGGCCCGCTTGTCGGCGAGGATCTCGCTGAGCACGGCGTCGTCGTCGCAGCGGACGTAGGCCGAGGCGGCGCCCACCCGCAGGTGCCCGTGCCTGCGGGCGACGTCGTCGATGAGGTACGCCAGCGGCTGCGGCACCGGCGTACGGGAGTGCGCGGCGAGGAAGGCGTGCAGGTCGGAGGCGGTCCGCCCGGTGTCGAGGGCGCGCCGCACCGAACCGGGCGTGAACCGGTAGACGGTCGCGCCGCCCTTCGACTCCACGTCCGCGAGAACGCCCAGCACATCGGCGAGCGGCCGCTCCAGCGGGCCCGGCGCCACCGCCGTCAGATCGGCCTGGAGGAGCACGTGGTCCAGTGGCTCGGGCAGCAGCGGCGCGAGCAGACGGGCGGCGCCGGCGGCGGCCGCGGCCTGCTCGGCGGGGGAGGGCGGAGCCGGCACCGGGACCGGCCGGTGACGCACGGGCAGCTTGTCACCCGGCCCCTCGGGCTCCGCCTCCGCCCGCCTGCCCGCGGGCGCGCCGATCAGCGCCCGCCCGTGCGCGGACAGGGCACCGCGCCCGGTGATCCCGAGCATCTCCGCCTCGGAGAGCGTCCACCGCGCGATCCGCCCCCGCAGGTCCTCGCCGTCCCCCGCCCCCGTCAGGCCCTCCGTCCCGCGGGCACCCGCCACGACCGGGCCGGGCACGCCACGCGCGCCCCCCGCTCCCGCGCCGCGCGCCGCCTCCGCCGGTGAACCGCCCGTCCCGCGCGCCCCCTCCGCCCCCGAGGAGGCCGTACCGGCGCCACCCCGCCCGCCCCCGCGCGGCGGGCGCTCCCAGCGCAGCCGTGCCAGTACCGATCCGGGGGCCGGCGCCGCCCCCTCCGGGAGCCCGGCCAGCAGGGTCAGGACCCGGTGCCGTACCTCCGGGGCCGCCGAGCGGTCCAGGCCGGGGCCCAGGGCCGACAGCGTGCGGTCCTTCGCGTCCCGCCCGCCGACCAGCCCCGGCGTCCGCGTCGCCGCCAGCCACGCCGTGACCAGGTGCGCCCACCGCTCCGCGGCGGGCCGCTCGCGCCACTCGTCGTACGCCGGGGTGGCCGCGTACCGCTCGTCGGCCTCCCCGTCGGAGGCCAGCAGCCCGGCCGCGTAGGCGAGTTCCACCCAGAACGCGGCCACCGGCTCGGTCACGTCCAGCGCGACGGCGGTCCGCTTCAGGTCCCGCACGCTCAGCCCGCCGGCCCGCAGCACCGCCGGTCCGCCCTCGTGCCAGTCCTTCAGCAGCTCCTCGACGGTCGACAGCGCCGTGTACGCCTGCCCGGCCGCCGTCGCGTCCACCACCTGCGGACGGTGCGCGGCGGCGGCCTCGACGGGCGGCGGCAACGGCTCCGGCGTCCGGTGCGCCCGTCCGGCCCGCAGCCGCAGCGCCACCTCGCGCGGCAGGACGACCGTCCCGGGCGCCGTCGGCAGCAGCAGCCCCCGGTCCAGGAGCCAGCGCAGCCGGGGCGCGGGATCGGCGGTGACCTGCCCGTACGGCGGCCCCCAGACCAGCCTCTCCAGTACCTCCACGGACTCGGCCGGCGCCTCGTCGAGCAGCGCGGACATCCGCACCGGGTCGGTGAACAGCGAGGTCAGAGCGGCCACGGCGGACACCGGGTCGTGCGTCGACGGCAGCCCCGCCGCCACCACGATCTCCTGGATCCGCCCCGGCGACATCCCGGCGGTGGCCTCCCGCACCGTCGGGCCCAGCCCGGTCGGCGACGGGTGCTGCGGCGACGGCGCCAGCAGCTCACGGGCGGTGCGGACCAGCCGCAGCCGGTCGTCACCGCCCCACACCAGCGCCTGCTCGCGCAGCACGCCGAGGGCGTGCGGCAGCGCGGCGGAGACCACCGGGTCCCCGTCGTCGCCCGCCATCAGCCCGAGCAGCTCCTCGTACGGCGCCGGGTCCGCGGCGACGGCCAGCGCCTGCGCCGTCTGCAGCACGAACCGGTCCAGCCGCTCCAGCGCCCGTACGACCGAGGCGCGGGTGCCGGCGCGGGTGGCGAGCTGGGTGAGGTCGGTGGGCACGGGCGTGATGAGATCCGGCCGGCTGCGCAGCAGCGCGGCCAGGGAGACGTCGTCCCGCCCCCGGAGGGCCTCGGCGAGGGATCGGGGGGCCGCCGCGGGGTTCTCCTCGGTGCTCATCCGTCTCACGTTAGCGGGTGGGCACGTCCGTGGAGCGCCGGGAGTTGGGTCGGCCGGGCCCACTCGCGGTACCGTCGGGCGACGGTGTCCCGACGCATCCGTCCCGGAGGGGACTTCGTGGGTATCGAGAGCGACCAGGTCGTCTACGAGTATCTGAGCCGCGTCGGCGACGTGGCGCAGCAGCGGCAGCTGCCGTCGGCGGCCCGCATGCGGCTGGTCGCCGAGCTGCGCGACGAGATCGACCGGCGCCGGGCGCGGACCGTGGTCGACTCGCCCGCCGCGGTCCGCCGCATCATCTCCCGCATCGGCACGCCGACCGAGGTCGTCACGGCCGCCGAGGACGCCTCCGGCACCGTCCCGGGCGCCCCCGCCCCGCCCGCCGCCGTCCCGGTGCAGCGCGACCCGGAGCACGGTGCCGGGGCCCACGAGGACGTGCGCGCGGACACGCGCGGCGACCTCCGCGACGGTGCCCGCGCCGACCGTCCCAGGGGCGTCCTGCGCCGCATCGTCCCCCGCCCCCGCCCCGCCGGGACACCGGACGCCCCCGCCCCCGCCGGCGCGCCGTCCCCGCCGCACCGGGCCGGCACGGACGAACTCGGCGACAGCGCCACCCAGCCCGACTGGTGGCGGGTGGACAGCAGTCCGTTCGGCGTCGGCGACGAGGTGCCGGGCTTCGTCGGCGGCGTCGAGATCCCCGAACTCCTCAAACCGCCCCCGGCGAAGGAGGAGGGAACGCCGCCCGCGCCGGCCGCGGTCCCCGCCGCCCCCGAGGCGGAGCCCGCCGCTTCCGGTCGCCGCCGCTTCCTCCCGCGCCTCCCCGCCGGCCGCTGGAGCAACCCCCTGCTCCTGCTCGCCGCCGGTCTGCTGGTCGCGGGAACCGTGATCGGCGACTGGCGCGCCCTGATCCTGGGCTGGCTCATCGCCTACGCCTCCCGCCGCCTGACCCAGGCGGAGATCAAGTGGGCGGTGGTCATCCTCCCCGGCCTCGCGCTCGCGGGCGGCGTCGTCTGGCTCTGGGGCAGGACGGAGGGCCGCTGGGGCGCCCCCGTCCCCGAGGGCCACATGAACGACGCGGTCTCCGAGACCTGGCCGTGGGTCATCCGGGCCGCGGCCCTCGCCACGGCCCTGTTCCTGGTCTGGCGCTCGCAGCGGCAGCGCTGACCCGTCGGGATCAGCCCCTCCGGCGTTTGCGGAGCGGGGGTCCGGGGGCAGCGCCCCCCGGGGACGGGAAGGGGCCCCCGGCCGCACGCCACGAGGCGGCCGACTGCTCGCGGTGGCCGCTGGGCACAATGGCCCCCATGGCCCTCGCGACCCCCCTCCCGCCCACCGTCGGCTTCGACCTCGACATGACGCTCATCGACTCCCGGCCCGGCATCCGCGCCTGCTACCTGGCGCTGGCCGAGCGGACCGGGACGTACATCGACGCCGATCTCGCGGTCAGCCGGCTCGGGCCGCCGCTGGTGGACGAGCTGGTCAACTGGTTCCCGGCCGAGCGGGTCGACGAGATGGCGGACCTGTACCGGGCGATGTACCCGACGTACGCCATCACCGCCACGCCCGCCCTGCCCGGCGCCCGTGAGGCGATAACGGCCGTACGGGAGGCGGGCGGGCGGGCGATCGTCGTCACCGCCAAGTACGAGCCCAACGCCAAGCTGCACCTGGACCACCTCGGGATCGAGCCGGACGCCGTGATCGGCGACCTGTGGGCCGAGCAGAAGGCGCTCGCGCTGCGCGAGCACGAGGCCACCGTCTACGTCGGCGACCACCTGGGCGACGTGCGCGGCGCGCGGACCGCCGGCGCGCTGTCCGTCGCGGTCGCCACCGGCCCGTACGGCCCCGAGGCGCTCCGCGAGGCCGGCGCGGACGTCGTCCTCACCGGTCTGACGGAATTCCCGCGGTGGTTTTCGGACTACCGCTCGGACGACTGACCGGAAACCGGCCCGGAAACCTGCCCCGCCCGCGCCCGGCGGCGTCCCTCCGCCACCGAACGGAGTACACCCGCACCGGCGATCAGGAATCCGACGGCCATGAACATGCTCAGCCCGAACATGTACGTCGGAAAGGGCGTCGTCCCGAGGAACAACGGGGCCACCGTGACCAGAGTGGCCACGGCGCCGACGAAGAAGACGAGGGCACCGGCACGGACCAGACCGTCACCGGGCGCGGGGGAATTCGCTTGGGTTTTGTCACGCACCGGACCAGGGTAGTTCCCAGCGCGAAAGAACAACCGGGTGACGTCTTGTCAGCGGCCTGAAGACCATTAGCCTTGGTACCGGCGGGTCATCGGGCCCGCCCGCGTGCTATCCAGAGCCGATTTCCGAAGCAGTTTTCCCGACGAGTACGAGGACGAGGACAGACGTGCCCACCGGCAAGGTCAAGTGGTTCAACAGCGAGAAGGGCTTCGGCTTTCTCTCCCGTGACGACGGCGGCGACGTCTTCGTCCATTCCTCGGTCCTCCCCGCCGGAGTCGAGGCCCTCAAGCCGGGCCAGCGCGTGGAGTTCGGCGTGGTCGCCGGACAGCGCGGCGACCAGGCCCTCTCCCTGACCGTCCTGGACCCGACCCCGTCGGTCGCGGCGGCCCAGCGCAAGAAGCCGGACGAGCTGGCCTCCATCGTCCAGGACCTCACGACCCTGCTGGAGAACATCACGCCCCAGCTGGAGCGGGGCCGCTACCCCGACCGCGCGGCCGGCAAGAAGATCGCCGGCCTGCTCCGCGCGGTCGCCGACCAGCTGGACGTCTAGGACGCCCGGCGTCCCTCAGGGAAACCGCAGCGCGTCCGGGCCGAGGGGCGGCACCAGCCCCTCGGCCGCCGCGCGCGTGAGCAGCCCCCGTACGGCCGCGTACCCGTCCTCGCCGAGACCGGCCGTGAACTCGTTGACGTACAGCCCGATGTGCTGGTCGGCGACGGCCGGGTCCATCTCCTGGGCGTGCTCCATGACGTACGGACGCGACACCTCCGGCTCGTCCCACGCCATCCGCACCGACGTGCGGACGGAGTCGGCGAGCCGGGTCAGCGTCTCCTCGCCCAGCGACCGCTTCGCGACGATCGCGCCCAGCGGGATCGGCAGCCCGGTGGTCCGCTCCCAGTGCTCGCCCATGTCGGCCAGCCGGTGCAGTCCGTAGTTCCGGTACGTGAAGCGCGCCTCGTGGATGACGAGTCCCGCGTCGACCTTCCCGTCCCGTACGGCGGGCATGATCTCGTGGAACGGCATCACCACGATCTCCCCGACGCCCCCCGGCACGGCGTCCGCCGCCCACAGCCGGAACAGCAGGTACGCCGTCGACCGCTCGCTCGGCACGGCGACCGTACGGCCGGTGAGTCCCCCACTGCCGAAAGCGTGGGAGGTGCCCCCACCGCCCTCCTCCCGCGTCAGCACCAGCGGCCCGCAGCCCCGCCCCAGCGCGCCCCCGCAGGGCAGTAGGGCGTACGTGTCCAGGACGTACGGCAGCACCGCGTACGACACCTTCAGCACGTCCAGCTCGCCGCGCTCGGCCATGCCGTTGGTGAGGTCGATGTCGGCGAACGTCACGTCGACGGCGGGCGCGCCGGGGACGCGGCCGTGGGCGAGGGCGTCGAAGACGAAGGTGTCGTTCGGGCAGGGGGAGTAGGCGATCCGCAGCCGCTGCTGCTCACCGGTGTTCATGCTGGTCATGGTGGGTCCAACTCTCCAGGACGGGCGCGAGCTTCCCGAAGCCCTCGGTGAGGGCCGTCAGGGCGTCGCCGATGCGCCAGGCGGCGCGGTCGCGCGGGCCGACGGGGTTCGAGACCGCCCGCACCTCCAGCACGGGCACGCCGTGCGCGGCGGCGGCCTCGGCGACCCCGAAGCCCTCCATGGCCTCGGCGAGGGCGCGGGGGTGACGGGCGCGGAGCGCGGCGGCGCGGCCGGCGGTCCCGGTCACCGTCGACACGGTGAGCACGGTCCCGGTGAGCGCGCCGGCCGCGGCGGCGGCCCGGCGGACCAGGGCGGCGGGCGGACGGTGGGTGACGGTGCCGAAGCCCAGGTCGGTGACCGGCAGGAAACCGTCGGCCGTCTCGGCGCCCAGGTCGGCCGCCGTGATCGCGTCGGCGACGACGAGCCGGCCGAGGGGCGCGTGCGGCGGGAAACCGCCGGCGATCCCGGCGGAGACGACCAGGCCGTAGGGCCGGCCGTCCAGGGCGGCGGCGGTGAGCGCGCCGGCCGTGGAGGCGGCGGCGAGCGCCGGGCCGACCCCGGCGGCGAGCAGGTCGGGTCCGCCGGGGACCCGGAGCACGGTCGCCCCGGGAAGGGACAGTTCCCGTACGGGTCCCGGGAACGCCCCGGCCACCGCGTCCCGTTCGACGGGGACCGCGGTGGCGACGAGGGCGCGTGCCGACGACGTGATCAGTCGTCCTTCTTCTTCAGCCGGAAGGACCACAGGCCCGTGGTCTCGCTCTCGCCCTCCTTGATCGACACCAGGGTCGAGTCGCCCTGGGCGCCGTACTGGGCGTTGAAGAACACGCTGCCCGGGATGGCCTGGTAGGTCTTCTTGCTGGACTCGACCAGCGGCTGACCGTTCATCAGGATGGTCCAGCCCTTGTCGGCGATGTCCGGGTCGACACCGAAGCGCACGGTCTCGGTGGGGTCGACGGAGATCTCGTCGATGCCCTTGTCCTTCAGGCACTCGTTGAGCGTCTTGGTGTTCAGGGCCTCGCCCTCGCCACCGCAGGTGGCCTCCGCGCTCACCGAGTCGCTGCCCACCGTGATGGTGGCCATCGACGTCGGCTTGTCACAGGCGGCCAGGACGAGCAGTCCGGCGGATACGGCGCCGACGGCGGCGACGGCACGGCGGCGTCGCACAGCGCGGTGTGTCAGAGCGGCTGCGCCGCGGGGCAACGTGGTCATGGGGCGAAGGCTATCTGGCGCGTCCCCCGCACTTCCCATGCGGGGGTACGGCGTGGCCGCGCTGTTACGCCACTCGCGTCCGCCCCGCGTTCCCCTGCCTGGCCGAACGGATCAGCCCGCGGACCGTGGTCAGCCAGCCCGCGGCGACGATCGCCGCGCCCACCGCCAGCCCCAGCGAGCCGATCAGCGGCATCGCGATGCCGACCGCGCCGCCCAGCACCCACGACATCTGCAACAGCGTCTCCGAACGCGCGAACGCCGACGTCCGCACCAGCTCCGGCACGTCCCGCTGGATCAGCGCGTCCAGCGACAGCTTGGCCAGCGCCTGCGCGAACCCGGCGACCGCGGCGAGGCACGCCACCAGGACCGCGCCGAAGAACGCGGCGGCCAGGATCGCCGCGCTCACCACGCACGCCACCACCGTCACGATGATGATCTCCGGGGCGCGCGACCGCAGCCACGCCCCGACCGCCGTGCCGATCGCGTTGCCGGTGCCGGCCGCCACGCCCACTATGCCGAGCGACACCGCGGCGCTCTGCCCCGTCATCGGGTGCTCGCGCAGGAGGAAGGCGAGGAAGAAGATCAGGAAGCCGGTGAGGCAGCGGATGGAGGCGTTGGCGGCGAGGGCGTGGGTGACGGCCGGGCCGACCGTGCGCAGCCCGGGGCGCTTCTCCGTCCTGCGGTGCGGGCCGTGCAGGTGCTGTTCGTCGGCGGCGAGCAGCGCCACGTCCTCGCCCTTCGCGGAGTCCACCTTCGGCGGCAGCCGGAAGGACAGGAACATCCCCGTCACGAAGATCACGAACGCCCCGTACAGCGGCCAGCGCGGTCCGATCTGCTGGAGGCCCGCGCCGATCGGCGCGGCGATCCCGGTCGCCAGCAGTCCGCCGAGCGTCACCCGTGAGTTCGCCTTCACCAGGGAGAAGGCGGGCGGGAGCAGCCGCGGTACGACCGCGCTCCTGACCACCCCGTACGCCTTGGACGAGACCAGTACGCCCAGCGCCGCCGGGTACAGCTCCAGTCCGCCGGTGACGACCGCGCCGGACAGGACCAGCGCGAGCAGCGCCCGGGCGAGCATCGCACCGGCCATGGCGGCGCGGCGGCCGTGCGGGAGGCGGTCGAGGAGCGGGCCGATCACCGGGGCGAGGAGGGTGAACGGCGCCATGGTGATGGCGAGGTAGAGGGCGACCCGTCCGCGCGCCTCGTCGGTCGGCACCGAGAAGAACACCGTGGACGCCAGCGCGACCGTGATCATGACGTCGCCGGCGCCGTTCACGCCGTGCAGTTCGATCAGCTTGCCGAGCCCGGACTCCCCGGCGCCGTGCGCGTGGGTCACCCGGCGGATGCCCCGCGCGGTTCCGGTCACCGGCAGGTGCAGGGCCCGTCCGAACGCGCGGAGGCGGCCGCCCGCCCGGCCCGTCCCGAAGCGTCGGCCGCTGCCCCTGACCCCTTTCGGCCCACCGGTCCCGGTGGCGCCCTGGGGTGTCCTCGCGGTAGCCACGACGCCATAGTGCCCCGAGAAGGGGGTGTGTAATGCCGTATCACCGCGGACTCCGCCCGGGGTGCGGCTGTACGGCGGAACGCGGGAGGCCCGTCGGAACCCGTCCCCGGGGCCGGTCGGCCACCACCGGAAACCGGCGCGCGGGACTCCGTAACAACCGTCGGTGTAGGCCCAGCGCACGCGAGAAGGTAGCGTGCGTATCTCAGCCATCCCGCAGAATGGATGGAGGCGCGCCCGAGCACGTTGCGGCGCGGACGTCGACGCGGTCCCGCTGTCCGCTCCGTCCGCCCCCCGCGCTGGGAGTGGCGCACTCGTGAGACGGCGTAGGAGAGAAGCGATACCTGTGAGCGCAGCGACAACGCGAAGCCGCACCCCCGACCGCCTGTGCGCCGAGGCCGTCGACCTCGCCCGCGCCGCAGCCGAGGAGGCCGCCGCGCCCGGGGTCGTGGGCGAGCACGAAGGCGTGGTCTCCGAGGGCGACCGCGTCGTCACGCACTTCTTCGGGTGCCACGAGCTCGGCTACCGGGGCTGGCGCTGGGCCGTCACCGTCGCCCGCGCCTCCCGCGCCAAGGTCGTCACGGTCGACGAGGCGGTGCTGCTGCCCGGCCCCGACGCGGTCCTCGCACCGGAGTGGGTGCCGTGGAGCGAGCGGCTGCGCCCCGGTGACATGGGCCCCGGCGACCTCCTCCCCACCGACGCCGAGGACCTGCGCCTGGAGCCCGGCTTCTCCGGCGAGGACGAGCCGCCGCCGAGCTCCGCGGTGTCCGGCGAGATGGCCGACCTGGTGGAGGCGGAGGACGCCGAGGTCACCGAGGGCACCCCGGCCCACCTGGCGGTGGCCCCGTCCCGCGGCACGATCGCGGCGGTCGCCGAGGAACTCGGCATGCGCCGCGCCCGGGTCCTGTCCCGCTACGGCCTGCACACCGCCGCCGACCGCTGGGAGGAGGCGTTCGGCGCGAAGACCCCGATGGCGCAGGCGGCCCCCGCGTCGTGCGTCTCCTGCGGTTTCCTCACTCCGATCGGCGGCTCGCTGGGCCAGGCGTTCGGGGTGTGCGCCAACGAGTTCTCCCCGGCCGACGGCCGCGTCGTCTCCCTGGCCTACGGCTGCGGCGGCCACTCCGAGGCCGCGGTCATGCCGAAGCCCCCGCAGCCGGCCCCGCCGGTCATCGACGAGACCCGCGTCGACCCGTTCCCCCTCCGCCCGTCCCCCGACTCCGGCTCGGTCCCGGCGACGGAGGACACGTCGGCGGCGGACCTCGGGCACTCCTAGCGCCGCCCGGGGGCGGCACGGCTCGGACGCGTACCGCCCTCAGGGCCTAGCCCGGGGCGGTACTCGGCTCCCGCAGGGCTTCGGGCGCCTGCTCGGGGCGTGGAACGGGTTCGGTCACGCGTCCTCGAAGACCTCTTCGGCCTTCGGGGCGGTGAGGGCGCGGGCGAGCCAGAGGCGGAGGAGCTCGGGGTCGGTGCAGTCCGTGATGCGGCTGCGGACGTCGTCGGAGATGTCGAGGCCGCGCTGCTCCAGGACGAACAGGATGTCCTCGGCACGGTCCTTGACGCGGGCCTCCTGCCGGACTTCGCGCTGGACTTCCTCGCGGACTTCCTGCCGGACTTCGCGCTGGACTTCCTCGCGGACTTCCTGCCGGACTTCGCGCTGGACTTCCTCGCGGACTTCTTTTCGGACTTCTTCCCGAACCTCTTCGGCGAGGTAGGACTTGTAGAAGGAGAGGTCCACGGCCACCAGATTCCTCCAGAGGTTCTTGGCCGGGCGCTTGGCCAGGCCCTGTGCGGTGAATTCGACGAGGGGCTTCGCGATGTCTTCGGGTGCGTCCCGGAGTGCTGTGGACAGGGCCTTCAGTATCGCATCGACGTCCGGTTCGGCAGCGTGTGTGATGGCCGCCAGACTGGCCAGGACCAGGTCGGCGCGGGCTTCTTCCGGGTCGGTGATCACGGGCATGTTGTGCGGTCCGGCGACCAACGGCTGCACGGTGAGGGTGGGCAGCTGGGGCGGTCCGCAGCTCACCGGCTGCTGGGCCCACCTGGCCGTGGTGTGGTCCTGGCAGACGACCAGGAGGGCCGTGGGCAGCCGGTACTTCGTCCACAGGTACGCGGTGTAGTACGCCCAGCTCGCCGGCTTGTCCGGGTGTTTCCTGCCCTGGGCCTCGACGGCCAGGAGGAACGGGCCCTGCTCGGCGGTTTCCAGCCGGAGGAGCGTGTCGACCCGGCGTTCGACGGGGTTGGTCTCCGTCAGGTCGGTCGGCAGGGCTGTGGCCTTCACCGGGGTGGGGATGTCGACTCCGAGGAAGCGCGAGACGCGGCTGAAGAGTCCGGGGTCGTGCTGGAAGATGCGGTGCATCGCCTCGTGGGGCGGGCTGACCATGGGTTTCCTTGTGGCGTCAGGGGTGGGTGGCGGCTGCTGTGCGGCAGTCGCGGCAGTGGGTTTCGGTTTCCGGGGCGCGGAAGGCGCGGTCGCAGCCGTCGCAGGTGCGGAGGCCGTGACGGGCGGGTGGCGGGTCGGCCGGGGCGCGGTACGGGGGAGGGGGCGGCAGCTGCGCCGTGAGGCGGTGGGCGAGGAGGGCCGCCGGGCGGCGCAGGGGTGCGTCGGGCAGGTCGGTGGTGAGGGCGTGGCGTACGGCGGTGGGGGTGGCCTCGCGTTCCAGCCAGGCGGCGACTCCGGGGGCCAGGTGCTCGGTGTCGGTGGCGGAGAGCAGGAGGCGGGGGTCGTGGCGGCGCAGGCCGGTGAGGAAGTCGGTGGCCTGCTGGAGGAGCGCGGGGGCTGCGGCGCGGGTGGGCTGGGGGACGGTGGGGAGGGCCTTGCGGGGGCGGGGGCCGTGCGGGTGGGGCGTGCGCTCCGGCGCGGGTCGGGGCTGCGGGGCGGGGCAGCCGGTGTCGGCTGTCCGTCGCCGGTGGCCGGGCTGGTTGCAGGAGATCGTGCGGGTGACGATGCGGCCGGTGGGGGTGCGGACGCGTTCGCGGCGCAGGTAGCCGTGGGTCTCCAGCTCGCGCAGGGCGTCGCTGATGCGTTTGGTGCCTTCCTTGAAGCGGGCGGCCAGGCTCTTGATGTCCACGGGGGTGCCGGTGGGCAGGGACTGGATGTGGCAGCCGAGGCCGATCGCGAGGAGCGAGAGGTCCGGGTGCTGGGTGAGGTGGTTGCCGATCACCACGAAGCGGGTGGTGTGGCGGGTGTTGTCGTGGATGACGCCGCCGGTGCGGTGACGCGGACGGGTCGGATTGCCGGCGGGGGCTGACTGGGCGCGCGGGGGCGCGCTAGGGTTTTGGGTATCCATCGGGAAGGTGCTTCTTCCTTGGTGGTCAGGCCCTCGCACCGGGATGCCAGTCCCGGCGGGGGCCGAAGTCTTTTTCGGTCGTGTGCGCTGAGCGTAGGGGTGCCGGGGGGCCGGAAATCCAGCTGAGCCGGTGATGTTCACCCGCCCGAGTGATCGCGTGCCTCGGGCGGGAAAGGGTGGGGCTTGGTGGGGTTCTTTCCCCCAGGTTCTTGAAGGGGTAAGGCGCCGACGGCGCCGGAGCCTCAGATACCGGGTTCCGGTGGCGTAAGGGGTGATCCGGGTCCGCGCGGTGGCCGGCAAGTGGGTGTCTTGCTGAAAACCGTGAACAGTCGGCGAGGGAATGTCACGTGGGTGCTCGGATGAGCGGCGTGTGGACAGTGGCGGCCGGAGTGTGTACGGATCGGGGAACGCGTGGTGTCCAGAGACGGGCCGGCCGTCACCTTCCCGCGCCCCGCACCGGGGCGCGGGGCGCTGACGGTTCCGGCGGGGTGAGACGCAGTTCGGCCCAGACGGTCTTGCGCGGGAAGCGCTCCTCGGACACGCCCCAGCGGTCCGCGAGCGCGTCCACGAGAAGGAGGCCGCGGCCCGATTCGGCGTCGGGGGAGGGCGGTCGGTTCTGGGGCAGTCGGTCGCCCCGCGTATCGGTGACCTCGATACGGAGCGTGTGGTCCACCACGTAGAACTCGAGACGGAAGTCCCGGCCCGGCACGCGACCGTGGGTGACGGCGTTGGCGGCCAGTTCGGCCACGACGTGGCGTGCGGCCTCCGAGTCGTAACCCCAGTCGCGGAGGTGGGCGTCCGTGAGGAGACGGGCGAGGCGGGCACTGCGCGGGGTGGCGGACAGCAGGACGCTGAAGTGGAGGAAGTGCGCGGCGGGTTCGGCGGTTCGTTGGTTCACATCACTCAGCGTGGCCGGATCCGCATACCGTGGAATGTCACTTGGCGCGTACGTACAGTCACTGTCCGGTGGTTGTCCGGTGCTGTCGGGGCTGTGCCGACGGTTGGTACGGGTAGGGCGCCGGGTGCGTCACGGACGGTTCCGAGGGAGAGGTGCGGCATGACGGCGGTCGAGGCGGAGGCGGGTCGGCTCAAGGAAGAGGCGGACGAACCCGGTTGGGAGGTGGACCCGGACGACGAGTGGGGCGTCGCGGTCATCACGACCGTCGGGCGGCAGCTGAAGCTGCGGCGCGAGGCGGCGGGGATGCGGGCCGCCGAGTTCGGCAGGGTCGTCGGGTACGGCGAGGACATGGTCTACAAGATCGAGGGCGGCAAGCGGATCCCTCGCCAGGAGTTCCTGGACAAGGCGGACGAGGTCCTGGGCGCGGGTGGGCTGATCGCGGCGGCCTGGGAGGACGTGAAGAAGGTCCGGTATCCGAAGAAGGTTCGGGCGCTGGGGAAGTTGGAGGCGAAGGCGGTCGAGATCGGGCTGTACGAGTGCAACAGCATCCACGGCCTATTGCAGACGCCCGAGCACGCGCGAGCACTGTTCGAGGCCTGTCAGCCGCCGTACTCGCCGGACGACGTGGAACGTATGGTGACTGCGCGCATGGACCGGCAGTCCGTTTTCGAGCGAGACCCGGCGCCTGCGATCCACTTCGTGATGGAAGAGGCACCGCTGCGACGTGAGGTCGGGGGCACAATGGTGTGGCACCGACAGCTCGAACGTCTGCTGGAGCTGGGACGGTTGTGGAACGTCACGCTTCAGGTGATGCCGACCAAGAGTGACGCCCATCCGGGACTGGACGGCAGGATCGAACTGCTGAAGTTTGTAGACGGTACAGCCGTGGGACGTGGCGATGGGGCGTTCAACGGTCGTCCCGTCTCCGAGCCCCGGCAGCTCCGGATTCTCGAGCTGCAATTCAGCGCCATCCGGGCGCAGGCTCTCACTCCCCGGGAGTCACTGGCCTTCCTCGAGCATCTGCTGGGAGAAACATGATTCGCAAGGCATCTACCGGTGACGCCTCCGACCTGGTGTGGTTCAAGAGCAGTTACAGCAGCGGCACCAACGGTGAGTCCTGCGTCGAACTCGCCCTCACCCCCGGCACCGTGCACGTCCGCGACTCCAAGGACACCGAGGGCCCCCGCCTCGCCTTCACCCCCGACACCTGGTCCCGCTTCGTCCCGTACGCGTCCGAGGGCTGATCGCCGAAAGCGACCCCGAGGGCCGGCGCGGGGCCGTTCTCGGGGTCGCTCGGGTGGTGCTGGGGGACCGGGGTCAGACCGTCACGCCGTTGGCGCGCAGGAACTTCGCCGGGTCCACGGCGGAGCCGTAGTTCGGGGTGGTGCGTATCTCGAAGTGCAGGTGCGGGCCGCTGGAGTTGCCGGTGTTGCCGGACAGGGCGATCCTCTGGCCGGTCTTGACGATCTGGCCGGGCTTCACGTGGACCTGCGACAGGTGGGCGTACTGGGAGTACGTCCCGTTGCCGTGCCTGACCACGATCGCATTGCCGTACGCGGGGCCGTCGCCGGCGCCGTTGCCGCCGGCCTTGACGACGGTGCCGCCGTGCGCGGCCATCACCGGGGTGCCGGTGGGGACGGCGTAGTCCTGGCCGCTGTGCTTGGAGGCCCACATGCCGCCGTTCTGGGCGAAGCTCGCGGACAGCTTGTAGCTCTTCACCGGGGAGACCCAGGACGCGGCCTTCTTGGCGGCGGCGGCCTGCGCCTGCACGGCGGTGGTGGTGCCGGACGCGGCCGTGGCGTCGGCGGCGACCGCGACCCCGGCTCCCAGGACGACCGTGGTGCCCAGACCGGCGGCCAGCACGGCCGCGCGGGTGCGGGTCAGGGACGTACGGGGGAGACGGGACGTGACGCGCTGAAGCATGGAAACCTCGTGGGTGAGGGGACGGGGGAGCCATCGGCGGAACGGGTCCGTGCCGTGCTGGCCGTTCCTTGGTAACGGCTCCCGCCCAAAAGCCGCAAAGGTGTGACCTACGACGAAAGGTCGTACTTCGGGCGTGAGATGTGCGTCTCTTGACGGGTGGCTCCGGATGGGGCGAAACCCGCCATTTCAAGCCGATCGGTCAGCTCTGCGCACTAAATGTCCCTTTTGAGTTCAACCACTTTTGCACTATCCCGGGTAGTACCGCATGTTTCCCCTGTGCCGCTTGTCACGGGGAGGCCGGCCCGGGGGCCCGGCGGATGTGGCGTGCGTCTCCGGTCCCTTCCTCCCGATGCCGACGGGCGGCGGGACGTGGACGCCTCGTCCCCGGGGTGTCGCGGAGCGGTACCTTCGACCTCACGCCGATGTGGGCCGATGAGGAGAGTCAACGTGAGCAAGTTCGTGCGGCCCGCCGCCGAGGGCGCCGACCCGTTCGGTACGGCGCGCCTGCGGCGCGGGGTCCTGGACGCCTGGGTCACCAGCCCCGCCCGCTTCCGTGAGGACGCCAACGCCGAGGAGGACCTCGTCCTCGGCGGCTACCGGGACCGCCTCGTCGTCGAACTCGCCCAGAACGCCGCCGACGCCGCCGCCCGCGCCGGCGTACCGGGACGGCTGCGGCTCACCCTGCGCGACGGGGTCCTCGTCGCCGCCAACACCGGGGCCCCGCTGGACGCGGCCGGCGTCGAGTCGCTGTCCACCCTGCGGGCCTCCGCCAAGCGGGACGCGCCGGAGCGGGCCGTGGGCCGGTTCGGCGTCGGCTTCGCCGCCGTCCTCGCCGTCACCGACGAGCCCGCCGTCGTCGGCCGGCACGGCGGAGTGCGCTGGTCGCTGGCCGAGGCCCGCGAGCTCGCGGACGGCACCGCCCGGCACAGCCCCGGTCTGGGGGACGAGATCCGCCGCCGGGACGGCCACGTGCCGCTGCTCCGGCTCCCGTTCGCCGCCGAGGGCACCGCACCCGCTCCGTACGACACCGCCGTCATCCTCCCGCTGCGCGACGCCGCCGCCGACCTCGCCGAGCGGCTGCTGCACGCCGTCGACGACGCCCTGCTGCTCGCCCTGCCCGGCCTGGAGGAGGTGGTCGTCGAGATCGGGGACGCCGAGCCCCGCACCGTGAGCCGCCGCGACGAGGACGGTCTCGTCGTGGTCGAGGACGGCAGGGAGGGCACCACCCGCTGGCGCACCGCCGTCGCGCACGGCCCGCTCACCCCCGACCTGCTCGCCGACCGGCCGGTCGAGGAGCGGCTGCGCCCGCACTGGTCGGTCACCTGGGCCGTCCCGGTGGACCCCGACGGCGGCCCCGCCCGGCCGCGCACCGCCGCCGTCGTGCACGCGCCCACCCCGAGCGACGAGCCCCTCGGCGTGCCCGCGCTGCTCATCGCCTCCCTCCCGCTGGACTCCACCCGCCGGCACGCCGCCCCCGGCCCGCTCACCGACTTCCTCGTGCAGCGCGCCGCCGACGCCTACGCCGGGCTCCTCGCCGACTGGCGCCCGGTGGCCGCCGGGATCATCGACCTCGTGCCGGGCCCGCTCGGCAAGGGCGAACTGGACGGCGCCCTGCGCCGGGCGATCCTCGAACGGCTGCCCCGTACGTCCTTCCTGCCCCCGGCCGCGCCGGGTGACCCGGAGACCGACGAGCTCCCCGAGTCCCTGCGGCCCCGGGACGCCGAGGTCGTCGAGGGCGCGGGCGCCGACACCGTACGGGTGCTCGCCGAAGTCCTCCCCACCCTCCTGCCCGCCGGTCTCGAACGCCGCGCGGAGCTGCGCACGCTGGGCGTGGCACGGGTCCCGCTCGCCGACGCGATCGACCGGCTGGCCGGTCTGGAGAAGTCCCCCGACTGGTGGCGGCGGCTGTACGACAGCCTCGCCGGGGTCGACCCGGACCGGCTGTCCGGGCTGCCCGTGCCGCTGGCCGACGGCAGGACGACGATCGGGCCCCGGCAGGTGCTGCTGCCCACCCCCGACTCGGCCTCCCCGGACGCGGAGCTCCTCGCCCGGCTCGGGCTCAAGGTCGCCCACCCGGACGCCGCCCACCCCCTCCTGGAGAAGCTCGGCGCGCTCCCCGCCACCCCGCGCGCCGTCCTCACCACCCCGCAGGTGCGGGCCGCCGTCGCCGCCTCGCTCGACGACGAGGGCGGGGTGAACTGGGAGGAGGACGCCCCGGACGCCGAGGAGCTCGCCGACACCGTGCTCGGCCTGGTGCGCGACGCCGGGCTCGAACCCGGCGACGAGCCCTGGCTGGGCGCCCTCGCCCTGCCCGACGAGGACGGCGAACTCTCCCCGGCCTGCGAGCTGGTCTTCCCCGGCGGTCCGTTCGCCCAGGTCATGCGCGAGGGCGAACTCGCCGCCGTGGACGGCGAACTGGCCGACCGGTGGGGCGGACAGCCGCTGGCCGCCTGCGGGGTGCTGGTGGACTTCGCGCTGATCCGCGCCACCGACGTCGTCCTCGACCCCGACGAACTGGAGCCCCGCGAAGGGGACTTCGCCGAACCCGACGACGCCGGTCTGCTGGACGCCGTGGACGTGTGGAGCGAGGACGTCCTCGACCGCTTCCCGGACAGCCCCGTCCCGCCCGTCGCCACCGAGATCGTCGCCGTGCGCGACCTGGACCTCGTGGACGACGACCGCTGGCCGCAGGCCCTCGCCCTGCTGTCACGGCCCCCGCTGCGCGACGCGCTCGTCCAGCCGGTGCGGATCCTGCTGCACGACGGCACCCACGAGACCGTACGGCCGTACACCGCCTGGTGGCTGCGCGGGCACCCGGTGATCGGCGGGCGGCGTCCCGCCGGACTCCGCGCGGCCGGCGGCGACCCGCTGCTGCGGGGCCTGTACGACGAGGCCGACGCGACCGGGTTCGAGGACGAGCAGGTGCTGCGGGCGCTGGGCGTACGGACCTCGGTGGCCGCCCTCCTCGACGAGCCCGGCGGCGCGGCGGAGCTGCTGGACCGCCTCGCCGACCCCGACCGCCCCGTCACGGCCGCCCAGCTGCACGCCCTGTACGGCGCGCTGGCCGAACTGGACCCCGAGCAGGTGACCCTGCCGGACGATCTGCGGGCCGTGGTCGACGGCCGGGTCGAGGTGGTGGACGCCGCCGACGCGGTGGTCGTCGACTCGCCCGACCTGCTGCCGTTCACGTCCGGTGTGCCGCTGCTGCCGGTGCGTCCGGCGCGGGCCGCCGAGCTGGCCGAGCTGTTCCAGGTGCGGCGGCTGAGCGAGTCCGTCACCGGCGAGGTGGACTCCGAGGGCACGGAGCACGACGTACCTGAGCCGGTGCGGGTGCTGCTGGGGCCGCGCACCCCGGCCGCGTACGTCGAGCACGAGGAGCTCGTCGTCGACGGCGTGGAGATCGACTGGCGGCTGACCGACGACGGGGTGCTGCACGCCTCGACCCTGGAGGGCGTGGCCGCGGGCCTCGCCTGGGCGGCGGGCCAGTGGCCCCGCCGCTTCGAGGTGGCGGCACTGCTGGAAGACCCGTCCCGCACCGAGGAGTTGGCGCGGGACCGGTGGTTCGACTGAGCCCCGGAGATTGCCGCACGAATTTTCCACCTCTCGTACAACCATGTGATCGAGTGGTGCATCTGATCATGTGAGTCAACAGACTCCGCGATCATTCGGGGCCCCGGCCGACGACGAGCCGTACGAAACGACCAGCGCCGGGGCCTCCATCTCCAACGTGGGGAACACATGCGTATACGCGCCACCGTGGCCGCCGTCTCCGGCGCCCTGGCCCTGTCCGCCCTCGCCGTCCCGGCCGCCCAGGCCGACGACTCCGAAGGCGACACGAAGATCTCCAACGTGGTGGTCAACGGCGGCAAGTCCGTCGTCGTCGGCGCCACCACCGCCAAGAAGGTCACCGTCTCCTTCACCGTCACCGACAACTCCGGCGCCGACTGGGCGCAGGCCATCCTGTACCACGGCCCGAGCATCGAGGAGTCCGACAGCGGAGCCGTCGCCGACAGCAGCGACGGCGAGGCCACGTGCAGCAAGGTCAACGCCACGACGTCGACCTGCAAGTCCACCTTCACTCTGAAGCCGAACTACAACCTGGTCAACTCGGTCGCCGGCACCTGGAAGGTGTGGGCCCTCGCCGCGGCCAAGGACGCCGACTTCACGCAGAAGGACAACGCCAAGAGCTTCAAGGTCCAGCGCGCCTCCAAGCTCACCGCCAACGCCTCCCCCGAGCCGGTGAAGAAGGGCAAGACCATCACCGTCACGGGCAAGCTGTCCCGCGCCAACTGGGAGACCGGCAAGTACGCCGGCTACAGCGGCCAGTCGGTGAAGCTGCAGTTCCGCAAGAAGGGCTCCAGCAGCTACAGCACGGTCAAGACCATCAAGACCGACTCCAAGGGCGAGCTGAAGACCACGGTCAAGGCCTCCGCCGACGGCTACTACCGCTACTCCTTCGCGGGCACCTCGACCACCCCGGCGGTCAACGCGACCGGCGACTTCATCGACGTGAAGTAAGCGAGTAGCAGCGTTCCCCGCGCCCTCGGCGTGCGGCCGCCCGCGCCTTCCAGGCGTGCGGCACCCGCACTCCGGGGGCGCGGGGCCGCGTCGACGGGCGGCTCCGCAGCGCGGGCGCGAGCGGCCACGACGGACCCGCAGCCGCCCCGCTACGCGGGGACCCGCCGGTCCACCCACCGCCACAGCACTTCCAGCACCCCGGCCGCGAGGACCGCGATGCCGGTCGCGGCCCACGGCATCGCCATGCCGACCAGCCTCAGCGCGAAGAACTCCTGGAGCCACGGCACCACCAGCACCACCAGGAACGCCCCGCCCATCGCCGCCACCAGACCGACCCGCCACCAGGTGTACGGCCGGGCGATGATCGCCAGCACCCAGATCGAGATCAGGAACAGCGTCAGCGTCGCCGCGCTCGTCTCCGCCTCCAGCGCACCCTCCCCGGTGTAGTAGTCCCGCGCGACCAGGTACGACGCGAAGGTCGCCAGCGCCGCCAGCACCCCGCCCGGGATCGCGTACCGCATGACCCGCCGCACGAAGTGCGGCCGCGCGCGCTCCCTGTTGGGGGCGAGGGCCAGGAAGAACGCCGGGACGCCGATGGTCAGCGTGGACAGCAGCGTCAGATGGCGCGGCAGGAACGGGTACTCCACCTGCGAGATCACCACCAGCACCGCCAGCAGCACCGAGTACACCGTCTTCACCAGGAACAGCGTCGCGACCCGGGTGATGTTGCCGATCACCCGGCGCCCCTCCGCCACCACCGACGGCAGCGTGGCGAAGCTGTTGTTCAGCAGCACGATCTGCGCGACCGCCCGGGTGGCCTCCGAACCGGAGCCCATCGCCACGCCGATGTCCGCGTCCTTCAGCGCCAGCACGTCGTTCACGCCGTCCCCGGTCATCGCGACCGTGTGGCCGTTCGACTGGAGCGCGCCCACCATGGTCCGCTTCTGCTGCGGGGTGACCCGCCCGAACACCGTGCTTTTGTCCAGCGCGTCGGCCATGGCGTCCCGGTCGGCGGGCAGCCGGCGCGCGTCCACCGCCGTGCCGGACAGGCCCAGCTTGGACGCGACCGCCCCGACCGACACCGCGTTGTCCCCGGAGATGACCTTGGCGCGGACGTTCTGCTCGGCGAAGTAGCGCAGGGTGTCGGCCGCGTCGGGGCGCAGCCGCTGCTCCAGCACCACCAGCGCGGCCGGCCGTACGCCCTCGGCGGCCTCGGGGGCGTCGACGTCCACGCCGTCGCGGGCGCGGGCGAGCAGCAGCACCCGCAGCCCCTGCTCGTTCATCCGCCCGGTCTCGGCCAGCGCCGGGTCGCCGGGGTCCAGCAGCACGTCGGGCGCGCCCAGCAGCCAGGTGACGGACCCGTCGGGGCCCTCGTCGAACGTCGCGCCGCTGTACTTGCGGGCGGAGGAGAAGGGGAGGGTGTCGGTGAGGCGCCAGTCCTCGGTGTCCGGGTACGCGTCGATGAGCGCCTGCAGGGAGGCGTTCGGGCGGGGGTCCGCCGCGCCGAGCTCGCCCAGCACCTTGCGGATGTACGTCTCGTCGCCGTCCCCCAGCACCCGCAGCTCGGTGACGTCCATGCCGCCCTCGGTGAGCGTGCCGGTCTTGTCCAGGCAGACCGTGTCGACGCGGGCCAGCCCCTCGATCGCCGGCAGCTCCTGCACCAGGCACTGCTTGCGCCCCAGCCGGATCACCCCGATCGCGAAGGCGACGGAGGTGAGCAGCACCAGCCCCTCGGGGACCATCGGCACGATCCCGCCGACCGTGCGGGCGATCGAGTCCTTCAGCTCGTTGTCCTTGACCACCAGCTGGCTGATCACCAGACCGGTCGCGGTCGGGACCATCATCCACGTCACGTACTTGAGGATCGTGGAGATGCCCGAGCGCAGCTCGGAGTGGACCAGCGTGAACCGGGACGCCTCCTCGGCGAGCTGCGCCGCGTACGCCTCGCGTCCCACCCGGGTCGCCTGAAAGGAGCCGCCGCCCGCGACGACGAAGCTGCCGGACATGACCCGGTCCCCGGGCCGCTTCACCACGGGGTCGGCCTCGCCGGTGAGCAGCGACTCGTCGATCTCCAGGCCGTCCGCCCCGACGCACACCCCGTCGACGACGACCTTGTCCCCCGGCCCGACCTCGATCAGGTCGTCCAGCACGATCCCGGAGGTGCCGATCTGCGCCGCCGCCCCGTCCCTGCGCACCGTGGGCCGTACCTCGCCGATCACCGCGAGGGAGTCCAGGGTCTTCTTCGCCCGCCACTCCTGGACGATGCCGATGCCGGTGTTGGCGAGGATCACGAAGCCGAACAGGCTGTCCTGGACGGGCGCGACCACCAGCATGATCACCCAGAGCACGCCGATGATCGCGTTGAACCGGGTGAACACGTTCGCGCGGACGATCTCGGCCAGGGACCGGCTGCTGCGCACCGGCACGTCGTTGACCTGCCCGCGCGCCACCCGTTCGGCCACTTCCGCGGCCGTCAGCCCGGTCACCGGTGAGGTGGTCCTGGTGGGTGGCACGGCATCGATCCGGTCGCCCGCCTCGAGATGCGTCATGCAGTCGACGGTACGTGCGGAATTGGCGGTCCACCCACCCGATGGGGTGAAGATCCGACCTGGGGAGGACGGCCGTGGTGCCGTGGTCGTACGGCGGTGGCCGCGGGGGCGGTTGGCCTCAGTCGGCCGACGGGGCGGGGGAGCGGCCCGGCTCCGGCGCCCCGGCCGCCCGCTTGATCGCGGCGTCGCGCCTGCGGACGTACCAGATGCCGATGAAGCCGAGCCCGCCGCCGGCCAGGCAGGTCCACAGCCACCAGGTGTGGCCGTGGTCGTCGAACCAGCCGTAGAACGGCAGCTGGACCAGGAACAGGGCGAACCAGACGATCGTGCCGCCGATGATGGTGGCGACCACGGGGCCCTCCAGGGGCTCCGGCGCCTCGTGCTTGGGGGATCCCGAAAAAAGCCCGGCCATGCGGACAGCTTACGAGGGACCCGGCGCGTGACGGGGACCGCACGGGCCACGTGATGGAGACCGCACGGGCCACGTGACGGGGACCGCACCGGGCCACACGGGTCTACGCGCGGAGATAGCGTGGACGACGTTATATGTTCATACTGAATCCGTTTGTCTCTGACCGCTTTCATTCGTAGAAAACACCAAAGGGCTTCGGGGGGCGCCCGCCGGTGATGAGGTCCCGCATGTCCCCGTCGGCCACCACCAAGGCCCCCACCCCCGAGCAGCCGGGGTCCGGTGCCGGATCCGGCGCCCTCGACCGCTACTTCCGGATCACCGAGCGCGGCAGCACCCTGTCCCGCGAGGTCCGCGGAGGTTTCGCCACCTTCTTCGCGATGGCGTACATCATCGTGCTGAACCCGATCATCCTGGGCAGCGCGAAGGACATGTACGGCAACCAGCTCGACAACGGTCAGCTGGTCACCGCGACCGCCCTGACCGCGGCGTTCACCACGCTGCTCATGGGTGTCATCGGCAACGTCCCGATCGCGCTGGCCGCCGGTCTCGGCGTGAACTCGGTCGTCGCGCTCCAGCTCGCGCCGCGCATGTCGTGGCCGGACGCCATGGGCATGGTGGTGCTGGCCGGCTTCGTCGTGATGCTGCTGGTCGCCACCGGTCTGCGCGAGCGCGTGATGAACGCCGTGCCGCACGGTCTGCGCAAGGCCATCGCCATCGGCATCGGCCTGTTCATCATGCTGATCGGCCTGGTCGACTCCGGGTTCGTCACCCGTATGCCGGACGCCGCCCAGACCACCGTCCCGCTCCAGCTCGGCACCGGCGGTCACCTCACCGGCTGGCCGGTCCTCGTCTTCATCCTCGGCGCGCTGCTGACGCTGGCGCTGATCGTGCGCCGGGTGCCCGGCGCGATCCTCATCTCGATCGTCGCGATGACGGTCCTCGCGGTGATCGTCAACGCCGTCGCCGACGTCCCCTCCTGGGGCCTGACCACGCCCACCTGGCCCGGCAACCCGGTCGCCACCCCCGACTTCAGCCTGATCGGCGAGGTCAGCCTGTTCGGCGGCTTCGGCAAGGTCGGCGTGCTGACCGGCGTGCTGTTCGTCTTCACCGTGCTGCTGTCGTGCTTCTTCGACGCGATGGGCACGATCATGGGCGTCTCGGACGAGGCCAGGCTGACCGACGCGCAGGGCCAGATGCCCGGCATCAACAAGGTCCTGTTCATCGACGGTGTCGCGGTCGCCGCGGGCGGTGCCAGCTCCTCCTCGGCCACCACCGCCTTCGTGGAGTCCACGGCGGGGGTCGGCGAGGGCGCGCGGACCGGCTTCGCCAACGTCGTCACCGGCGGCCTGTTCGCGGTGGCGCTGTTCCTCACGCCCGTCGCCACGATGGTCCCGTCCCAGGCGGCCACCCCGGCGCTGCTCGCGGTGGGCTTCCTGATCCTGGCCGGTTCGGTCAAGGAGATCGACTGGGCGGACCACACGATCGCCATCCCGGCCTTCGTGACGATGGTGATGATGCCGTTCACCTACTCGATCACCAACGGCATCGGCATGGGCTTCATCGCCTTCGTGGTGATGCGGCTGGCGGCCGGCCGCGGCCGGGAGGTCCCGCCGGCGATGTACGTGGTGGCGGCGGTGTTCGCCTTCTACTACCTGATGCCGGCGCTGGGCCTGACCTGATCCCGCGCCAGGGGCTCACGGAGCCCCGTGGGACTCCCGGGTCCCACGGGGCTCAGGTGGCCTCGTAGAACCTCTCCGTCTCCTCGACGGCGGTCCGGAACCGCTGGTCGAAGTCATCGCGCATGAGCGTCCGGACGACATAGTCCTGGACGCTCATGCCGCTTTTGGCGGCATGTCCACGGAGTCGTTCGAGCAGGTCGTGGTCGATGCGCAGGCTGAACACGTCGGTTCCCATGCGCACGAGGGTCGCTGCACACCATGGTGAGGCACGCCACGTTTCGCGGATGGATCACTCGTACGGGTGATCCGGTATGACAGTGGCGGGAGTCACGGACGCGCACGCGTCCTCCGGGTGGTCCTTAGCGAGAGTAATGAGTTACGCTAAAGAACATGCCGGACTTCAGCCATGGCGACGACGCAGCCGCCGTGAACGCCCTCCGATCCGCCGTGATGCGGCTGTCCCGTCGGCTCAAGCACCAGCGCGTCGACGAGTCCCTCAGCCCCACCGAGATGTCGGTGCTGGGCACCCTGGCCCGCTGCGGCCGGGCCACCCCGGGCGAGCTCGCCCGCAAGGAGCACGTCCAGCCGCCGTCGATGACCCGCATCGTGGCCCTGCTGGAGGCCAAGGGACTGGTCCGCCTGGAGCCGCACCCCGACGACCGGCGGCAGAAGGTCGTCACGCAGACCGAGCGCGCCGAGGCGATGCTCGAGGAGAGCCGCCGCAAGCGGAACGCGTTCCTGGCCTCGCTGGCCGGGGAACTGGACGACGACGAGTGGGCGAAACTGCGCGCCGCCGCCCCCGTGCTGGAGAAACTGGCGCACGTCTGAGCACACGGCACAGCAGCAGCTAGGAGGCGAACGCTTTTGAGTACGGGATCCGGAGCAGCTTCCGCCCCCGCACCTGACCCCCACGACACCCAGGCCGCCCCCGACACCCCCGCCCGCAGGACCTCGATGTTCGCCTCGCTGCGGATCAGGAACTACCGCCTGTTCTTCGTCGGCCAGGTCGTCTCCAACATAGGCACCTGGATGCAGCGCATCGCCCAGGACTGGCTGGTGCTCAGCCTCACCGGCTCCTCGGCCGCCGTCGGCATCACCACGGCCCTGCAGTTCCTGCCGATGCTGCTGTTCGGCCTGTACGGCGGTGTCCTCGTCGACCGCCTGCGCAAGCGCCCCACGCTGCTCGTCACGCAGACCGCGATGGCCCTCACCTCCCTCGCGCTCGCCGCCCTCACCCTCACGGGACGGGTCGAGGTCTGGCACATCTACCTCGCCGCCTTCGCCCTCGGTCTCGCGACCGTCGTCGACAACCCGGCCCGCCAGTCCTTCGTCTCCGAACTCGTCGGCCCCGGCCAGCTGCAGAACGCGGTCAGCCTGAACTCCGCGAACTTCCAGTCCGCCCGGCTGGTCGGCCCCGCCGTCGCGGGCCTGCTGATCACCGGCGTCGGCACCGGCTGGGCGTTCCTCCTCAACGGCCTGTCCTTCATCGCGCCGCTGGCCGGCCTGACGATGATGCGCGCCCGTGAGCTGCACGCCGTGGAGCGCGCCCCGCGCGGCAAGGGACAGCTGCGGGAGGGCCTGCGCTACGTCGCCGGGCGGCCCGAGCTGGTCTGGCCGATCGTCCTGGTCGGCTTCATCGGCACCTTCGCCTTCAACTTCCCCGTCTACCTCTCGGCCTTCGCCGACGACGTCTTCCACGGGGGCGCGGGCGTCTACAGCATGTTCAACACCCTGATGGCGGTCGGCTCGGTCTCCGGCGCCCTGCTCGCCGCCCGGCGCGGCACGGCCCGGCTGCGGCTGCTGATCCTGGCCGCGCTGGCCTTCGGCACGCTGGAGATCCTCGCCGCCGCGTCACCGCGGCTCTGGATGTTCGCCCTGATCATGGTGCCGCTGGGCCTGTTCTCGATGACGGTCAACGTCACCACCAACACCAGCCTCCAGATGGCCACCGACCCGGCGATGCGCGGCCGCGTCATGGCCCTCTACATGATGGTCTTCCTCGGCGGCTCCCCGGTCGGCGCCCCGATCGTCGGCTGGATCACCGACACCTACGGCGCCCGCGTCGGCTTCGCGGCCGGCGGCGCGGTCGCGGTGGCCGCGGCGGCCGTCATCGGCGTGATCCTGGCCAGGGTCGGCGGACTGCGCCTGTCGGTGGGCTGGCACCGCGGCCACCCGCGGGTGCGGTTCGTGCCGAGGGAGCGGCAGGAGGCGCTGACGCCGGTGGCGTGAGCGCCGCCGGGCCGCGCCCCGGCCGCGGTCAGTCCCGGGGGAACTCGTCGGTCTTGAGGACGAGACCGACGGCCGTTCCGGTCAGGTCGATCTCCTCACCGAAGCCGAAGCTGATGTCGCTGTGGTACATGCCGTCCTTCGGCAGGGTGTGCAGGTGCCACTCACCGGTGTACGGATTCACGATCAGGTACACCGGCACGCCTGCGGTGGCGTACGTGTCCTTCTTCGGGCCGTAGTCGTTGGCCGCGGTGTCCTTGGAGATGACCTCGGCGACGAACTCGACGTCCTGGTAGCGCCAGAGACCTCGGCCGTCCTTCACCGAGCGATCGGCGAACGCCGCGACATCGCAGGCGAAGCCGTTCAGTCGCCCGGGGAAGTCGATCCGTACGTCCGAAGCCAGCCGCTTGCGCGGGTACGTGGCACGCAACTGTTCCAGGATGTCGAAGATGATCTGGAAGTGGGTGTGCCGCTGCGGCGACATGAAGATGTGCCCCCCGACGATCTCGGTCTTGTAACCCTCGGGGATGGGCATCTTCTCCAGCCACTCGAACATCGTGTCGAGCGTGAGCTCGTCGCCGCTCTCGGCCATCTCGATCCTGTCTTCGAGGACGGTCATCGTGGCGCTCCTCCCCGGCCGCCGCTCGATGCGTACAGCCGCGCGGTACAACGATACGCACGGCGACCGGGACACGCGTGAGTGTACGCGCGTCCCCCTGTGAGACTGGATCCATGAGACTCTTCGCCGCCGTGCTGCCCCCCGAGGACGTGGTCCAGGAGCTCGCCGCCGAGGTGGGCCGGCTGAAGGAGCTGCCCGGGGCGGACGGGCTGCGGTGGACCGAGCGGGCCGGGTGGCACTTCACGCTCGCCTTCTACGGCGAGGTCGACGACGAGCTCGTACCGGAGCTGACCGCGCGGCTGGGGCGGGCCGCGTCCCGGACCGAGCCGTTCCGGCTCGCTCTCGCCGGCGGCGGGCAGTTCGGGCACGGCAGGGCCCTGTGGACCGGGGCGGAGGGGGACCTGCGCACGATGCGGCTGCTGGCCGAGCGGGCCGAGGCCGCGGCGCGCAAGGCCGGGGTGGCGATGGGGGAGCACCGGCGCTACAAGGCCCACCTGACGGTGGCCCGCAGCCGGGACACCGTCGACGTACGGCCGTACGTGACGGCCCTGCACGCGTTCCGCAGCCACGGCTGGACCGTGGACGAGCTGGTGCTGGTGCGCAGCAACCTGCCGACGTCGGGGGTGCCGGGCGAGCAGCCCCGCTACGAGGCGGTCGCCCGCCGGGCACTGGGCGCGTCCGGTTAGGCTCGACGGCGTGGACCCGAAGACCCGTAACCGGATCATGGCCGGTGCGCTCGTGCTGATGTTCGTCGTGGTGGTGCTGGCGGCGGCGCTGGGCAAGTAGCGCCGCCGCCCGCCGCCGTACCCGGTGCTACCAGGCGAAGGCCTCCGGCGACGGCCCCGGACCCGGGAAGATCTCGTCCAGCGAGGACAGCAGCTCCTCGCTCGGCTCCAGCTCCAGAGCGCGCAGCGCCGAGTCCAGCTGCTCCTGCGTGCGCGGACCGACGATCGGGCCGGTCACGCCCGGCCGGGTGAGCAGCCAGGCCAGCGCGGCCTCGCCGGGCTCGACGCCGTGCTTGTCGAGCAGGTCCTCGTACGCCTGGATCTGCTCGCGTGTCCGGGGGTCCTTGAGCGCGTCCGCGGCGCGGCCGCTCGCCCGGCGCCCCTGCGTGGCCTCCTTCTTGAGCACACCGCCCAGCAGCCCGCCGTGCAGCGGAGACCAGGGGATGACCCCGAGCCCGTACTCCTGCGCGGCCGGGATCACCTCCATCTCGGCGCGGCGCTCGGCGAGGTTGTACAGGCACTGCTCGCTGACCAGGCCGATGGTGCCGCCGCGCCGGGCGGCGGTCTCGTTGGCCTGGACGATCTTGTAGCCGGGGAAGTTCGAGGACCCGGCGTAGAGGACCTTGCCCTGCTGGACCAGGACGTCGATCGCCTGCCAGATCTCATCGAACGGCGTGTTCCGGTCGACGTGGTGGAACTGGTAGACGTCGATGTAGTCGGTCCCCAGCCGCTTCAGCGAGGCGTCGACGGCCCGGCGGATGTTCACCGCGGACAGCTTGTCGTGGTTGGGCCACGCCTCGCCGTCGGGGCCCATGTTGCCGTACACCTTGGTGGCGAGCACCACCTTGTCGCGGCGGTCGCCGCCCTTCGCGAACCAGCTCCCGATGATGCTCTCGGTACGGCCCTTGTTCTCGCCCCAGCCGTACACGTTGGCCGTGTCGAAGAAATTCACTCCCGCGTCCAGCGCGGCGTCCATGATGGCGTGGCTGTCGGCCTCGTCGGTCTGCGGACCGAAGTTCATCGTCCCGAGGACGAGCCGGCTGACCTTGAGTCCCGTGCGTCCGAGCTGCGTGTACTTCATGGTCGTCAAGCCAACGGCTTGGAGTGTGCTCTATGCAAGAGGGCTCAGTCGTGGGGGAAGTCGTCGGTCTTGAGAACGAGACCCACATGGGTGGTCGTCATGTCGACCTCCCCGCCGTAGTCGATGGACGTGTCGCTCACATAGGTGCCGTTCTTGGGGTGGGTGAACAGGCGGCACTTGCGGACATAGGGATCGGCGATCAGATAGACCGGCACCTCTGCGAGGGCGTACGCGGTCTTCTTGGGGTCGTAGTCGTTCTGCGCCGTGTCCTTCGAAATGACTTCGGCGACGAACTCCACGTCCTGGTAGCGCCACTTGCCCTTGTCGTCCTTCTGCGCTCCGTCCCTGATCTTCGCCACGTCCGGACAGAACCCGTTCCGGTAGCCGGGGAAGTCGATGCGGACATCCGAGAACAGTCTGGCCTGTCGTCCGAATCGGTCTTCCAGGGCCCAGAGGATCATGCGAATGGTTTCCCAGTGGATGTCCCGCTGCGGCGCCATGTAGACAGCCCCCCCGACGATTTCGACCTTGTATCCCTCGGGGACGGGCATGTTCTCGAGTCGCTCGAACATTTCATCGAGTTGGCGCGTGTTGTCGCTCTCGGCCATCGCGATCCTGTCGTCGAGGACGGTCATCGTGGCGCTCCTCCCCGGCCGCCCACGGACGAGTGCGGCCGCGCGGTACAACGATACGCACGGCGCGCGGGACACGGAGCCGGGCGCATATGCCAGAGCTCCCCGGCCGCTACGCCGCCGCGTACGGCCCGCCCAGCCCCCACCCCCGCCACATCGCCTCCGCGAAGGCCCCGGCGATCCGGTGCTCGCCGCTCTCGTTGGGGTGCGTGCCGTCGTACGTGTCCGTGTGGAAGTCGTACGACGCCGGCGGCGGGACCAGCAGCAGGGGGGAGCCCGGGTCGTCCAGGTCGGCGACGGTCTTCGCCAGGAGTTCGTTGAAGTGGGCGACCTGCCCGGCGAAGGCCGGGTCGGCCTCCACCCGGACGTTCCGGATCACCGGCATGACGGCCATGCGGACGCGCGGCCCGGCGGCCCTCGCCTCCGCGACGAAGGCGCGGACGTTCTCCGCCGTCTGCTCGGCGTTCGTGTAGAAGCCCAGGTCGATCAGGCCCAGCGACACCAGCAGCACGTCCGCGCGGCAGGAGCGCACGGACTCGCCGATCAGCGGGACCATGTGCTGCCAGCCCTCGCCCCAGCCGGCCAGGTGGGCGCGGGGGAAGTCCGGGTCGGCGTACGCGTACGACGTGGGCGCGTCCGTCGACGGGTCGTGGAGCGTCTCGCGCGGACCCACCAGCGTGAAGGGGCCGCCGTACGCCGTGCACAGGTGCTGCCACAGCCGGTAGCGCCAGGTGTGTTCACCCGCGCTCCCGATCGTCATCGAGTCACCTACGGGCATGAACCTGAGCACCCGATCATCATGGACGATCACCCCCGCCGCCGCGATGTGAGTCCGGACACCCGCCGTGAAGTGCGCTGAACAATGGCACTCTTGGCACATGCGCCGACCCTTCGCCCTGATCGCCGCGGCCCTCCTCACGGGCGCGCTCGCCGTGCCCGCCTCCGCAGCCGACGGCGACGAGGGCTTCACCATCGAGGACCCGCGCATCACCGAGTCCAGCGGACTCGCCGCCTCCCGCCTCCACCCCGGCGTCTACTGGACCCACAACGACCAGGACGACGGGCCCTACCTGTACGCCGTCGACGGCGGCACCGGCGAGACGGTCGCACGCGTCGCGCTCTCCGGCGTCGGCACGCCCCGCGACGTCGAGGCGATCGCCGTCGGACCGGGCAACCGGATCATCGTCGGTGACATCGGGGACAACCTCGGCGGCACCTGGCCCCACGTGTGGATCTACGAGCTGCCCGAGCCGGCGGAGCTGAAGGACCAGACGGTCCGGGCGACGCAGTACGTCGTGACGTACGCGGACGGCGCCCGCGACGCGGAGTCGATGGTGGTCCACCCGAAGACCGGACGGGTCTACCTCATCGACAAGAACGAGGAGGGCGGACACCTGTACCAGGGCCCGGCGAAGCTCTCCGCCTCCGGGACGAACGTCTTCCGGCCCACCGTCCCCGTCGACCTCTGGGCCACCGACGCCGCGTTCTCCCCGGACGGCGAGCGGCTCGTCGTGCGCGGCTACCTCGGAGGCATCTGGTACGACTGGAACGGCGGCGAGATCCGGCGCGGCGGACGGATCAGCGTGCCCCTGGGGCAGGGTGAGTCCGTCACCTACACCACCGACGGCAGGAAGCTGCTGCTCGGGATGGAGGGCGCCGGGAGCCGCGTCGAGGCCGAGGACGCGCCCGGGGACGGCGGGGAGCCGGGCGCGGGCGCCGAGGGCGAGGAGAGCGGCGCCGCCGCCACGGGCGACGGGACCGGGGGCGGCGTCAGGATCGGGGGCGCCGTGGTGGTGGCCCTCGTCGGTGTCGTCCTCTTCCGGCTGGTGCGGCGTCGCGGTCGGCGGTGAGCCGGGGTCGACCGGTTCGACGAGCCTCGGCTTCGGGGGAGCGCCCGGCGGCGGGGGCGTGCCGAGCGTGACGTGCACGGCGACGTGAGCGACGGACAGGCGGTGAGTGGAGCGAATCTCCCGGCGACACGCCGTCGCCGGGCCGTTTTGCCAGGAGATTCGCTCCACTCTGCATTGTGCCGCTGGATTCACCCCGGTCGCCGGGCGTGGTGGGCGTGGACACCGTTCACCTCTGTGGGGTGTCAAGGTCCGAGGACGTACGGGCGTACCACGTCGTCGGCGGTGTGCCAGGTGGCGGTCGGCGGTCTGCGCTCCGGGAGCTTCCAGCACTCCTCCTCGCGAGGAAACGGCAGGTAACGCCCTGCGATGTGGCAGCGTTTGGACCAGCGGCGCCAGCGGGCGTCGTGCGGGTTCGGGAGGCGCCAGACGTACGGGTCCGGTGTCCGGACCTCGCCGGTCAGGTCCCGGGCTGCCACCCGGGTGGTGCGGGAGCGCCGCCGGGCCGGCGTCTCAAGAAGCCGTCGGAGCATGTGCCCTCACCGTCTCCGTGAGTGTGAACCTGGCCCACACGCACTTCGCGTACGGCTCCTGCCGGCAGCCCCACGCGTCGGCGAGGGCCGCCACGAGGGCGAGCCCGCGTCCACCCTCGTCGTCGGGGCCGGAGTCGTGGAGCCGGGGGAGCCGGTCCCGGTCCGGGTCGGAGACCTCCAGCACCAACTCCGTTCCGTCCAGGGTGAGGGTGACCCTGACCTGGGCGTAGGAGACGCGGCAGTGGAGCACGGCGTTGGTGACGAGCTCGCTCGCCAGCAGGGTCACCGGGTCGGCGAGTTCCTCGGTGAGTCCCCAGTCCGCGAGGGCTTCGCGTAAACGACGCCGGGCCGTTGACACGTGCCGCCTGTGCTTGGGGATGCGGAAGGTCTCGGTTGTGGGCATGGGGCGAAGCTAGGGATGGATTTGGGATCGGTGCAATGGAAATCGAGGAATACATGCATGGATGTCGCTCAATCGTGTGATGTGGGCCTTTGGTTGGGCTGCGATGTGACATCGTCTCTGCCGGAGAGGGGAGGCCCGCATGCCCACAGGTGGACGGCCGACGGTGCGCAGCAGGCGACTGGGTACGGCACTCAGGCAGTACCGGCAGGCCGCCAAGCTGGACCAGCCGCAGGCCGCCGAGGTCATCGCGTCGAGCCAGGCCAGGATCAGCCGCGTGGAGAGTGGGCGGGCCACGCCTCGCGTCATCGAGGTGCGACTCCTGCTGGACGCGTACGGCGTCACGGATGCGGAAGTGCGGAACAAACTGGAGGACCTGGCCAAGCACTCCAAGAACCGGGGCTGGTGGCTGGAGCACGCCACGCACCTCCGCTCGGACTACCTCGACCACATCGCGCTGGAAGACGATGCGGTGCACATCCGGCAATGGCAGCCGGCCCTGGTTCCAGGGCTGTTGCAGACTCCGGCCTACGCGGAGGCGGTCATCGCGGGCGGTCCTGCCCGGCTCGCCCCTGAGCAGGTCGCCCGGCTGGTGGGAGTGCGCACGCGACGGCAGAAGAAGATCGCGGAGGGCGGGGCCCGGTACACCGCTGTCATCTGGGAAGCGGTCGTCATGTACCCCCTGGTGGGCGCGGACGTTCACCGGGAGCAGTTGTCGGCGCTCCTTGAAGCCGGGGAGCGGGAGCACATCAGCGTGCAGGTTCTGCCGTTCAGCGCCGGAACACTGGCGGCTGCCGCCTCGGCCTTCTCCGCCTTCAGCTTCGATTCGGATGCGGCGATCGAGGCGGTGACCATGGACGACCTGATGAGTACGTCTGTTATCGAGTCCCCGGAGGACCTGGCTGTTTACGCGAGTTCGTTCGAACTCCTACGATCGACGGCGCTGGCACCGGACGCGAGCGCGAAGTTCATCCAGGACGTACTGCAGAACATCTAGGGGAGTCGGTCGTGACCGAGACAGTGGGCCTCTTCCGGAAGTCGTCGTACTCCAGCCAGCAGGGCGAATGCGTCGAGGTCGCCGCAACGGCCCCCGGCGGCCGGGCCGTCCGTGACAGCAAGCAGTGCGAGGGCGGCCCCCTCCTCACCGTCTCCCGCGAGAGCTGGCGGGCGTTCCTGCGCCAGTTCGGGTAGGCGCCGCACGCGCGAAGGGCGCCCGGTGGATCATCCACCGGGCGCCCTTCGGCGTCGTACGGGTACGGCTACAGCTGCTCGATCACGTAGTCGACGCACTTCGTCAGGGCCTCGACGTCCGCCGGGTCGATCGCCGGGAACATCGCGACGCGGAGCTGGTTGCGGCCGAGCTTGCGGTAGGGCTCGGTGTCGACGATGCCGTTGGCGCGCAGGACCTTGGCGACGGCGGCGGCGTCGACCTCGTCGGTGAAGTCGATCGTGCCGATGACCTGGGAGCGCTTGGCCGGGTCGGTGACGAACGGGGTGGCGTACTTGGACTCGTCCGCCCAGGCGTACAGGCGGGTCGAGGAGTCCTTGGTGCGGGCCGTGGACCAGTCGAGTCCGCCCTGGCCGTTGATCCACTCCAGCTGCTCGTTGAGCAGGAACAGGGTGGCCAGCGCCGGGGTGTTGTACGTCTGGTTCTTGCGGGAGTTGTCGATCGCCGTGGGGAGGGAGAAGAACTCCGGGACGTGGCGGCCGGAGGCGTGGATCCGCTCGGCGCGCTCGATCGCGGCCGGGGAGAACACGCCGATCCACAGGCCGCCGTCGGAGGCGAAGGACTTCTGCGGGGCGAAGTAGTAGACGTCCGTCTCGGCGATGTCGACCGGGAGGCCGCCCGCGCCGGAGGTGGCGTCCACCAGGACGAGGGCGCCCTCGTCGGCGCCGGCCACCCGCTCGATCGGCATGGCGACGCCGGTGGAGGTCTCGTTGTGGGTGAAGGCGTAGACGTCCACGCCGGCCTCGGCGGCCGCCTCGGGGTGCGTGCCGGGGTCGGCGGAAACGACGGACGGGTCGGCCAGCCACGGGGCGAGCTTCGCGGCCTTGGCGAACTTGGAGCTGAACTCGCCGAAGGTGAGGTGCTGCGACTTGTTCTCGATCAGTCCGTGGGTCGCGATGTCCCAGAACGCGGTGGAGCCGCCGTTGCCGAGGACCACCTCGTAGCCGTCGGGGAGCCGGAACAGCTCGCCGATGCCCTCGCGCACCTTGCCGACCAGGTTCTTCACCGGGGCCTGGCGGTGGGAGGTGCCGAGCAGGGACGTGCCGGTCGCGGCCAGGGCGTCCAGCGCCTCCGTCCGTACCTTGGAGGGGCCCGCGCCGAAACGACCGTCGGCGGGCTTGATGTCAGCAGGAATCCGGATCTCAGCCACGAACCGGAGCCTATCGGCTGCGGGAAACCCCGGCGAAACATCGTCCGTCCGCTGAGACGGGCGGCGGACGGACCGGCGGACGGGCCGGGGGACGGGCGGCGAACGGACCGGCGGACGGGCGGCGGACGAACTGGCGGACGGGCGGCGAACGAACCGGCGGACGGGCCGGGGGACGGACCGGCGGACGGACCGGGGAGGTCCGTCCGCCGTCCGCGCCGGTCAGCCGCCGAGCCTCACCGGGAGCTCGAACAGGTCGTTCTGGGTGACCACCGGCTTGTTGCGCAGCTCGCCCGCCGGGACCGCCAGGTCCAGCTTGGGGAAGCGGGCGTACAGGGCCGGGAGGGCCACGCCCGCCTCCAGGCGGGACAGGGCGGCGCCGGGGCACACGTGCGGGCCATGGCCGAAGGAGATGTGCCGGCCGGCACTCTCCCGGGTGATGTCGAAGACGCCGGCCGTCGGGCCGTGCGCCCGCTCGTCCCGGCCGATCGCGGCGTACGACACGATCAGCGCGTCACCCGCCGGAAGGACCTTGTCGCCCACCGGTACGTCCTCGGTCGCGAACCGGATCAACACGTGGGACGTCGGCGTGGCGTACCGCAGCGTCTCCTCGACCACCGCCGACCAGTCCGCCCCGCCGGAGAGCACCAGCTCCCGCTGCTCGGGGTGGAGGGACAGGTTGACCACCGCGTTGACGATGAGGGAGATCGTCGTCTCGTGGCCGGCCGCGACCATCAGCTGGAGCGTGGCGACGATCTCCTGGTCGGTGAGACGGTCGCCGTCCTCCGACGCCCGGACGAGCGCGGAGGTCAGGTCGTCGCCCGGGTTCTCGCGCTTGTCCGCGACCGTCTCGGCCATGATCCGGGCCAGCTCGGTCAGCGTCGCGACGACCTCCTCGGGCGGGGTCTGCGTGGAGAAGAACTTCTCGAAGAGCTCCTTCAGGCGCGGCAGCCGCTCCTCGGCCAGCCCCATCAGGTCGGCGACGACGTACATCGGCAGCGGGTAGGCGAACGCCGCCTTCAGGTCGACCGTGTCGCCGGGCAGGGCGGCCACCTGGTCCAGCAGGCCCTCGGTCAGCTCCGTGATCCGCTCCCGCATCCGCTCCACCCGGCGCGGGGTGAGCGCCTGCGCGACCAGGGAGCGCAGCCGGCGGTGGTCGGCGCCGTCCACGGTGAGCATGGAGCGGGGCGGGTTGGCCAGCCCGATCAGGGGCCAGTCGGGGGCGATCTCGCCGCGCCGCCAGGCGCCCCAGACGTTGATGTCCTTCACCACGCGCGGGTCGGTGAGCAGCTTCTTCGCCTCGGCGTGGTGGGTGACCGCCCACACCGGTACGCCGCCCGGCAGCGTCACGGCGGCCAGTGGCCCGGCGGCCCGTAACGCGGCGCTCTCCCCGTCCAGGTCGGAGACTAAGGGGTCGAGGAGGATGCGGGGCTGCTCGGTGTCGTTCGCCGTGGTGTCCGTGCCGGCCGTCATGCGGGTGAGCCTCCAAGGGCGGGAGTGGGGGTGAACGTGACCGGGAGCTCGGACAGTCCGCGCAGCCACGGTGACGGGCGGCGGGTCAGCCGCGCGGCCGGCACCGCGAGGTCGATGTCCGGCAGCCGGTCCAGGACGACCTCGATGCCGGTCCGGGCGATCACCTCGGCGATCTCCTGCGCCGGGAACGGGCAGCGGTGCTCCCCGTGACCGAAGGAGAAGTGGGCGCCGTTGCCGCCGGTCAGCGCCGAGCCGTCGGTGCGCACCTGCGGGTCGGAGTTGGCGCCCTGCAGACCGAGCAGCACCATGTCGCCGGCGCGGATCCGGCGGCCGCCGAGCTGGGTGTCGCGGGACGCCCAGCGCGCGGCCACGTTCTGCGTCGGCGCGTCCTCCCACAGCACCTCGTTCATCGCCTCGGCGATGCTGTTGCGGCCCCCGAAGAGGGAGGCGGCGAACCGGGCGTCGGTGAGCATCAGGTGCAGCGAGTTGCCGATCCAGTCGGCGGTCGGCTGGTGCCCGGCCGCCAGCATCACCATCAGGTCCTGGAGGACCTCCTCCTCGGTGAAGCCCGAGGGGTCGGCGAGCATCCGGGAGGCGACGTCCTCGGCGGGCGAGCTCCTGCGGGCGGCCACCAGCTCCGTCATCGACGTGAACAGGTGGGTCTGGCCCGCGAGGGCCCGCTCCCGCCCGTCGATCATGTCGTTGAGGGCGGTGACCAGGCCCGGGCCCTCCTGGTCGGAGAAGCCGAAGAGCCGGGCCAGCACCCGCACCGGCAGCAGCATCGCGAACTCGCCGATCAGGTCGGCGGTGCCCTGGGGGCAGATGCCGTCGATCAGCTCGTCCGCGAACTTCTCGGCGTAACCGCGCAGTTCGAACGGGTCGACCGCCTCCAGCGCGTTCACCAGCATCCCGGCCCGCTCGCGGTGCCGCTCGCCGACGGTGTAGAGGATCGACGGCTGCCTGCGGCCGATCATCGGCAGCAGCGGCCAGTCGTCCGGGATGTTCTCCCACTGGTTCCACAGTTCGGAGTCGCGGCTGAACAGCACCGGGTCGCCGGTGATCTGGTGCAGCTCGCGGTAGCCGAGCACCAGCCAGGCCGGCGCGTCCCCGTCCAGCACCACCGGGACGACGCTGCCGTGCTCGCGGCGCATCTCCCGGTACACACGGGCCGGGTCGTCCTGGAGCAGATCGCCGCCGAAGCGGACGGCGTCGGGGACGGAGGCGGGACTCACACCAGCTCCTGACGGGGGGCTCGGGTCCGGTCGGCGTACAGGTCCCGGATGTGTTCCACCAGGGTGATCAGCACGATCTTGCTGGACTCCCGGGACCGGGCGTCGCAGTTGACCAGGGGGACGTGCGGGTCGAGGTCGAGGGCCTCGCGGATCTGCCGGGGCGTGAAGGCGGGGCCGCCGAAGTCGTTGCAGGCCACGATGAACGGCGTGCCGTGCTTCTCCAGCCGGTCGATGGCGTACCAGGAGTCGTCGATGCGCCGGGTGTCGACCAGCACGACCGCGCCGAGCGTGCCGGAGAACAGCCGGTCCCACAGGAACCAGAAGCGCTCCTGGCCGGGTGCGCCGAACAGGTACAGCACGTTGTGCGCGTCGAGGCTGATGCGGCCGAAGTCGAAGGCGACGGTGGTCGCGGTCTTGCCGCGCACCCCGCTGATGTCGTCGACGGCCTCCCCGGCCTGGGTCATCGTCTCCTCGGTGTTGAGGGGACGGATCTCGCTGACCGAGCGGACCATCGTCGTCTTGCCGGCGCCGAAGCCGCCCACGACCACGATCTTCAGGCCGTTGTCGGCCGACGCGCCGAGCGGCGTGCGCGTCTCAGAGGTTGCGGAGTCCAACGAGCACCTGCTCCAGGATGTCGGGGTCGGGTACGGCGGCCTTGCGGGGGTGGCGTGCGCTGACCCGGCCCGCCGCCTGCAGGTCGGAGAGCAGGATCCGGGTGATGCTCACGGGCAGCTTCAGCTCGGCCGCGATCTCCACGACCGCCGTGGGGCGTTCGGTCAGCCGCAGGATCGCCGCGTGCTCGGACTGCATGCCGGGTACCGGGTCGCACTCGGCGACGACCAGGGTCACCAGGTCGAAGGGGTTGTCGGGACCGGACCGGCTGCGTCCCTGGGTGAGGGTGTAGAGCCGGTCCGGGGCGTCGTCCCTGCCGGGCCTGCTCATGAGGTGCGCGGCTGCGCGGTCAGGTGTTCGCCGAGTTGCTCCACCAGCTCGCTCATGTTGTGCCCGACGAGCCCGGCGTCCGCGTCCTCGGCGGTGACGACGGCCAGGTGCGCGCCCTCGCCCGCCTCCACGATGAACAGCACGCCGCCGTAGAACTCGGTCATCGCCGAACGCACGCCGCCGCTGCCGTCCCCGAACTCCACGGAGGCGCCGTGCGACAGCGACTGGATGCCGGCGGCGATGGCGGCGAGCTGGTCGGCCTGGTCGGCGGAGAGCTCCGGGGTGCGGCACAGTTTCAGGCCGTCACGGGAGAGCACGAGCGCGTGCCGTGCGCCCGGCGTGCGCTCCAGCAGGCCCTCTATCAGCCAGGTGAGCTTGTCGTCGGCGGTCGTCGGGGCGGTCATGAGGTGGTGTCGCCTTTCGGGGTCACGGGGGTGTGCGGTGCTTCGGTGTCCGGGCCGGCGGTGGCGCCGGTGTCCGGGTCGGCCGTGTCGTCCGGGGTGGGAGGCCGGACGGCCTGACGGAAGCTGCTGAAGCGGGCGGTGCGCGCCTTGGTCTCCTCGGCGGTCGGCGCGGGCCGGGACGTGGTGTCACGGACGCCCGGTCGCGTGCGCTCGGCCTCGGCGAGGGTGCGGCCCCGGCGGCGGCGGGGCAGCACGAGGGGCGGGGGGTCGGTGTCCCGCTCCGGGGACTCGTGGGTCGGCACCGGGTCGGGATCGAGGTCGGCGCCGGCCCGGGAGGCCGCGTAGGAGGGGGCGGGGCGGGCGCTCCCGGAGGGCGCCGGCCGGTCCGCCGGGGCGGTGCCGGTGCCGTTGCCGTCCGAGCTGCCGTTCGCGGTGCCGCCTGCGGTGTTGCCGTCGCGTGCGGTGACGTGGCCGGTCTCCGCGCGGTGGTCGCGGCGGTGGGGGAGGGCGCGGGCCGCCGCGTCCGCCGGGGACTCCGGGGCCTCGGAGCCGAGCGCTCCGGTGAGTGCGGCGGGGGTCGCGGGGACGGACGGGGTACGGGCCGAAGCGGTGGCGCGGGGAGCCGACGCGGTGGCGCCGCCGGCCGTCACCGGGGCCGCGGGCGCCGCGTCCGGCGGTACGAGGATGTCCTGCGGGACGAGGACCAGGACGCCCGTGCCGCCGCGGGCCGAGGGACGGTAGGAGACCCGGAGCCCGTACCGCTGGGACAGCCGGCCGACCACGGCGAGGCCGAGCCGGGTGCCGGTCAGGCCTCCGAGTCCGGCCAGCTCGCCGGAGACCGCGCGCTCGGCGCGGCGCAGCTGGGTCTCGCCCATGACGAGTCCGCTGTCCTCGACGGACACGATGACCCCGGCCGGGACCTCCTCGACGTAGACGTGGACCTCGGCGGTCGGTGGCGAGAAGTTCGCGGCGTTGTCGAGGAGTTCGGCGAGCGCGTGCATCACGCCCTCGGCGGCGTGCCCGGCGACCGCGGCGTCGCTGGTGGAGTGGACCCTGACCCGCTGGTAGCCGCTGATCCGGCCCATGGCGCCGCGCAGGATCGACTCCATGGAGATGGGCCGGGCCCAGCGACGGCCGGAGCGGGCGCCGGTGAGGACGGCGACGGAGTCGGCGAGCCGGCCCGCCTGCGCGGTGCGGTGGTCGAGGTGGAGCAGGTCGGCGAGGACCTCCTCGTCGTGGTGCTTCTCCTCCATCGCGCGCAGGTCGGCGAGCATGCCGGTGGAGAGGGCCTGCATGCGTCCGGCCGCGTTGGCGGTCGCGGACAGCGCGGCGGCCCGGGCGGTCTCGGCCTTGCGCAGCCGGGCGGTCAGCCGCGCGTTCTCCGCGGTGAGCCGGTCCTGCTCCCGCGCCAGCCGGGTGCGCTCCTCGCTCAACCGGTCGCGTTCCGCGGTGTGTTCCCGCGTCAGCCGGGCGACCTCGGCGGCGTGCCGGTCGGCGAGACCCCGCAGTTCCCCGGTGTGCTCCTCGCGGATCCGCTCGATCCCGGCGGCGTGTTCCCCGGTCAGCCGGGCCAGTTCGTCGGCGTGCTCCCGCGCCGAGCGTGCGGTGTCGGCGGCGTGCCGCTCGGTGAGGCGGTCGCGTTCGGCGGCCAGGGTCTCGGCGAGGTGGTTGCGCTCCTGGTCCAGCTCGGCGGACAACCGGGCGCGCTCGCGGGTGAGTTCGCCGGTCAGCCGCTCGTGTTGGCGGCGGGACTCCTCCGTCAGCCGGGCGCGTTCCTGGAGCAGCCGGCCGACGTCCTGGGTGACGGCGTCCAGCCGGGCCCGGGCGGCCCGCGCCGACCGGACGGTGTACGCGGTCACCGTGACGGCCGCGCACAGCAGCACGGCGGCGACCGCCCCGGTCACCGCGACGGCGGTGACCGCGGGGTCCGGCACCAGGAAGACGGCGGCGACGACGGCGACCGCGGCGAGTGCCGCGGTGAGCAGGGGGGCGGGCAGCAGGCCGCGGAGGGCGGGGCGGTCGCCGGGGAGCGGGGGAGAGGTCATCAATCAGGGTCCTCGGTCAGGTCCTCGGTCGGGTCCTCGGTCCGTCCGCGGGCGTGCACCGTCGTTCCTGCGCGGCCCTCGGGCGGTTCCACGGGAATGCCGGACCCGGTGACGAGGTCACTTTCGAACGGGGCCGACAACTGCGTGCAACTCGCGGTCACTATATGTGAATCGATGTTCGACTTGGGAAGATCCTGCTTCCGTTTTTCTTTGTCCGACCGAGACCGGGTACCCGACCGGTTTTCCCGTCGTGCAGCGGGACGCGGGGACGCCGTCGCCCGCTCCCGGCCCCGGCGGAGGCATCCTGAGGGCATGACGGATCACCGGGAACTGTCGGCCGGACTGCGGGCGGCCGTGCGCGGCGAGGTCGACTTCACCGCGACCGCACGGGCGCTGACCACGATGGACGCCTCCAACTACCGCCGGGTGCCGTTCGGGGTGGTGGCCCCGCGGGACGCCGACGACGTGGCGGCGGCGCTGTCGGTGTGCCGGACGTACGGCGTGCCCGTGGTGCCGCGCGGCGGCGGCACGTCGATCGCGGGGCAGGCGACCGGCACCGGTGTGGTCCTCGACTTCACACGCCACATGAACCGTCTGCTGTCCCTCGATCCTCAGGCGCGCACGGCCGTCGTCCAGCCCGGCCTCGTCCTCGACCGCCTCCAGGAGGCCGCCGCCCCGCACGGCCTGCGCTTCGGACCGGACCCCTCCACCCACAGCCGCTGCACCCTCGGCGGCATGATCGGCAACAACTCCTGCGGCTCCCACTCGGTGGCCTGGGGCACGACGGCCGACAGCGTGCGCGAACTGTCGGTCCTCACCCCGCGCGGGGAGCGGCTGCGGCCGGGCCGGGCGTGGGCGGGCGCCCCGGCGGGACTGCGCGAGCTGGCCGACGGCGAACTGGCCCGCCTGCGCACCGGCTTCCCGGAGCTGCCCCGCCGCATCTCCGGATACGCCGTGGACGCCCTGCTGCCCGAGAAGGGCGCCGACGTCGCCCGCTCCCTCTGCGGCTCGGAGGGCACGCTGGGCGTGCTCACGGAGGCGGTCGTGGACCTCGTACGGGCGCCCCGCGCGCGTGCGCTCGCCGTGCTGGCGTACGCGGACGAGAGCGGGGCCGCGGAGGCCGCGGCGGGGCTGCTGCCGTTCGGGCCGCTGACCGTGGAGGGCATGGCGGCGGACCTCGTGCCGTCCGCGGCGGACCTCCCGCGCGGCGGGGCCTGGCTGTTCGTGGAGACCGGCGGGGACACGGAGGCGGAGGCACGCGCGCGTGCCGGGACGGTCGTCCGCGCGGCGGACGTCGTGGACGCGCTGGTGGTCACCGACCCGGCCCGGCAGCGCGCGCTGTGGCGGATCCGGGAGGACGCCAGCGGGACCGCGACCCGGATGCCGGACGGCACGGAGGCGTGGCCCGGCTGGGAGGACTGCGCGGTACCGCCGGCCCGGCTCGGCGCGTACCTGCGCGACTTCCGGGTCCTCCTGGGGGAGCACGGGCTGCGCGGCACCCCGTACGGGCACTTCGGGGACGGCTGCATCCACGTCCGCATCGACTTCGACCTGCTGACCGGGCCGGGCGTCGCACGCTTCCGGAGCTTCTCCTTCGACCTCGCCGACCTGGTCGTGGCGCACGGCGGCTCCCTCTCCGGCGAGCACGGCGACGGACAGGCCCGCGCCGAGCTGCTGCCGCGCATGTACGGCCCGGACATGGTCGCCCTCTTCGAACGGGTGAAGGCCGTCTGGGACCCGGACGGCCTGCTCAACCCCGGCATGCTGGTCCGCCCGGCGCCGCTCGACTCCCACCTCCGCTTCTCCGTCCTCCCGCGCGAACCGGTGGACGTCGCCTTCGGCTACCCCGCCGACGGCGGCGACTTCTCGGCGGCGGTGCGCCGGTGCGTGGGCGTCGCCACGTGCCGTACGACGTCCGTGTCGGGGCCGGCGGTGATGTGCCCGTCGTTCCGGGCGACGGGGGAGGAGGAGCACTCCACGCGCGGGCGCGCCCGCCTGCTGCACGAGATGCTCGCCGGCGAGCTGGTGACCGGCGGCTGGCGCTCCACGGAGGTGCGGGACGCGCTGGACCTGTGCCTGTCCTGCAAGGGCTGCCGCTCGGACTGCCCGGTCGGGGTCGACATGGCCACGTACAAGGCGGAGTTCCTCCACCACCACTACGCCGGCCGCCGCCGCCCGGCCGCGCACTACGCGATGGGGTGGCTGCCGGTGTGGCTGGGCTGGGTGGGGCGGACGAGGTCGGCGGGCGTGGTGAACGCGCTCGCCTCGGTGGGGCCGCTCGCGCGCGTGGCCAAACGGCTGGGCGGGATCGCGCGGGAGCGGGAGATCCCGCGGGTGGCGGGGGAGACGTTCACGCGGTGGTGGCGGGGGCGGCGGGTGCCACCGCCGGGCGAGGGGACATTGGTGGTCCTCTGGCCGGACACGTTCACGGAGCACCTGTCGCCGTCGGTGGGCCGGGCGGCCGTACGCGTGCTGGAGGCGGCGGGCCTGCGGGTGGCGCTCCCCCCGACGCTGCGGCCCGGCGGCCGCCCGGTGGGCGACGCCCGCTCACGCTCGGCACTGTCGCTGCTGACGGTGCGCAGGGCCCGGGTCTGCTGCGGCCTGACGTACGTCTCCACGGGCCAGCTGGACCGCGCCCGCGCGGTGCTGCGCCGCACGCTGGACCTGCTGGAGCCGGTCCTGGCCACGGACGCCCCGCTGGTGGTCCTGGAACCCGGCTGCGCGGCGGCCCTGCGCACGGACGCCCCGGAGCTGCTGCACGACGACCCGCGCGCGGCGCGGCTCGCCGCACGGGTCCTGACCTTCGCGGAGACCCTGGAGCGGCACGCCCCGGACTGGACCCCGCCGGTCCTGAACCGTCCGGTCACCGGCCAGACCCACTGCCACCAGCACGCGGTCCTGGGCGAGGCGCCCGACCGCGGACTCCGCGCGGCGGCCGGTCTCACCGGTGAACTGGCGGGGGGCTGCTGCGGTCTGGCGGGCGACTTCGGCTTCGCGGCCGGCCACTACGAGGTCTCCGTGGCCTGCGCGGAGGACCGGCTCCTGCCGTCGGTGCGGGAGGCGCCCGAGGGGGCGGTCGTCCTGGCCGACGGCTTCTCCTGCCGGACGCAGCTGGAGCAGCTGGCGGGCGTACGGGGGCGGCATCTGGCGGAGGTGCTGGCGGCCGCTCTGGACCGGGGGTGAGCGGCCGGCTCAGGGAGCCGTTTCGCCCCGTACCAGTACGTGGCACACCGGCTGGACGCCCTCCGGGAGGTCGTCCGGGCGGCACCAGCGGGCCTCCAGGATCTCGAAGGGGTCGAGGCGCTGTTCGCCGCCGAGCAGGCGGGCCTCGTAGGCCACCTCCATACGCGTGCGCAGGCCGCTGTTCAGCATGACCAGGCGGCCCACCTCGACGTCGAGGCCGGTTTCCTCCCTGACCTCCCGCACCACGGTGTCCCGGAAGTCCTCGCCCTTGCGCGCGAAGCCGCTCGGCAGGCCCCACTGGCGGCCCGGCGGCCACATCCGGTGCCGCAGCAGCAGTACCCGCCCCTCGTCGTCGCGCACGACGCCGGTCACGCCCACCACGAACTTGGCGTGCAGCAACCACATGATGCGGCTCTGCGCGGGGCGCAGGAGCCGCCAGAGACGGACCAGGAGTCGTCGCACGGTGCCTCGGACGGTGTGGGAGCGGACGCGGGTGATCACTGGGGGGAACGGTACCCGCTGGGTCCACGTGACGGACGGAGTTGACCCGGGTGGGGTGAGGGCCGCATCGTCAGGCATATAAACGCTTTACGGTGCTGACGTAGTCCAATGCTCTGGACTATACAGTTCACCAAGATGCACAATCGATCCAGGCAAGTGTCCGCTCCGACGTTCTTGGAAGGCCCCGTGACCACCCCCAGCGCCGCCACCCCGTCCATCGCGTCCGGAACAGGGCCGGGCCGTGCGCCCGCGCCGGCGGGCGCCCCGCGCGGGCGGCGCGGTGCCCTGGGGCCGGTGGGGCTGGTGCTCGCCGGCGGGGTCTCGGTGCAGTTCGGCGGGGCGCTGGCGGTGACGCTGATGCCGCGGGCCGGTGCGCTCGGGGTCGTGACGCTGCGGCTGCTGGTGGCGGCGGTGGTGCTCATGGTGCTGTGCCGGCCCCGGCTGCGCGGGCACTCGCGCACCGACTGGGGCACGGTGATCGTCTTCGGTGTCGCCATGGCCGCGATGAACGGCCTCTTCTACCAGTCCGTCGCGCGGATCCCGCTGGGGCCGGCGGTGACGCTGGAGGTGCTCGGCCCGCTCGCCCTGTCCGTCCTGGCCTCACGGCGTGCGGTCAACCTCGTGTGGGCCGGGCTGGCCCTCGCCGGTGTGTTCCTGCTCGGCGGCGGGGGCTTCGCCGGCCTCGACCCGCTGGGTGTGGTCTTCGCACTGGGCGCCGGCGCCATGTGGGCGGCGTACATCGTCTTCAGCGCGCGTACGGGGCGCCGCTTCCCGCAGGCCGACGGGCTCGCCCTGGCGATGGCGGTGGCGGCGGTGCTGTTCCTGCCGCTGGGCGTCATCGAGTCCGGCGCGAAACTCCTCGACCCGACGACGTTCGCGCTGGGCGCGGCGGTCGCGGTGCTCTCCTCCGTGCTCCCGTACACCCTCGAGCTCCTCGCCCTGCGCCGCCTGCCCGCGTCCACCTTCGCGATCCTGATGAGCCTGGAACCGGCCCTCGCGGCCACCGCCGGCTTCCTGATCCTCGACCAGGCCCTCTCCGCCGTGGAGGCCGCCGCCATCGCCCTGGTCATCGCGGCGAGCATGGGGGCGGTGCGGACGCAGGTGGGGCGGCGGGGGGCGAAAGGGCCGCGGGCCGGCGTCTGACGATCGCCGGGCGCGGCGAGGTGTGTCAGGACTAGAGTCACTCTCGTCTCTCGAATCAACCGGGCCTCGTCACGTTGCCTGCCCGTCCCCGGAGGGTACGAAGGGAACCGCACCATGAGCGTGCAGCACAGTGAGACCGTCGGCGATCGTCCGCTGATCCCTCGGCCGGAGCGGACACCGGGCGCTCTGCGTGCTGCCTGCACGGTCGTTGCCCCCGACCTCCTGGCGGCGTACGACCAGGCGAAGGACCAAGCGCTGGCGGAGGCGGTGGAGCACGGTTCGCTCAAGCCGGTCCACGCCTACCTCAGTCATTGGGCTGCTCTGATCGAGATCGAGCGCCATCCGGCGATGGCCAAGGCGTACCACCGCGCGGAGTACCTCGCCCGGATCGCCACTACGGCCGAGGAGGCGCGCGGGCACCTGGCCACGGCGAGTTCCCTGTACCGCGACGCCGCCAAGGCGGTGCGTGCCGAGTGACCTGGCGCTAGGAGTACGTCCCCGACGAGGAGACGGTCGCGGCAGGCGCTCCGGAGGGTTTCCTCGCCGAGGTGGAGAAGACGGCCGACGAACTGGTCAGGGCGGCGGAAGCGCTCCACATTCACGCGCCCGCATACCAGGGGGTGGACGAAGGGGCGAAGCACGCGTTCGTCGCCGGAGGGTTCTTCGTCTACATGGTCACGCCCCGCTCGGAACTCGTCACCATCTGGCAGGTCACGCCCGATCCGCTCTTCTGACGGCTCCTGCTGAAGGGGTGCGCAGGGCTGCGCCCGGGATCGGATCACCTTGATTCCGGGTACCTGAAAAAATCATGCAAGCATGCTTGCTTGTTTCCCGGGCCCCTGCCATGCTCCACGCAGCCGCGCCGCACATCGCCGTGTCCGTGCCCCGAGGGGAGCGCCTCGTGTCCGATCCGACGCCCGTGATCGACGATCTGCGGGAGGAGAGCGAAGAGCTCGACCGGCTGGTGGCCGGGCTGAGCGCCGGGCAGTGGGCGCGGGAGACGCCCGCCGTCGGCTGGACCGTCGCCCACCAGATCGCCCACCTCGCCTGGACCGACCGTTCCGCGCTGCTCGCCGTCACCGACGCGGACGGGTTCCGGGAGCTGGTGGAACAGGCCCTCGCCGCCCCGCACACCTTCGCCGACGACGGCGCCGAGGAGTACGCCCGGTCCGCGCCCGCCGAACTCCTCGTGCGCTGGCGCGAGGGGCGTGCGGCACTGGAGAAGGCGCTGCGGGAGGCCCCGGCCGGGGCGCGGTTCCCCTGGTATGGGCCGCCCATGTCCGCCGCCTCCATGGCCACCGCCCGTCTCATGGAGACCTGGGCCCATGGACTGGACGTGGCGGACACGATCGGTGTGACGCGGCCACCCAGTCAACGGCTCCGGCATGTGGCCCGGCTCGGGGTGCGCACCCGGGACTTCGCCTACGGGGTGCACGGACTCACCCCGCCGGCCGACCCCTTCCGCGTCGAACTGGCCGGACCGAACGGCGAGCTGTGGGCCCACGGACCCGAGGACGCGCCCCAGCGGGTCACCGGACCCGCGCTCGACTTCTGCCTCCTGGTCACCCGGCGCGCCCACCGCGCCGACCTCGCCCTCACCGCCGACGGCCCCGACGCCGACCGCTGGCTGGACATCGCCCAGGCCTTCGCCGGGCCGCCCGGCGGCGGGCGGGAGCCGAAGGGGGACACCGCGCGGTGACGCCGACGACCCTGCGCATCGGCAACTTCTCCGGCTTCTACGGGGACCGCTTCGACGCCCTGCGCGAGATGCTCGCCGGCGGCGGGGTCGACGTCCTCACCGGTGACTACCTCGCCGAGCTGACCATGCTCATCCTCGCCCGCGACCGGCTGAAGGACCCGTCCGCCGGATACGCCCGCACCTTCCTGCGGCAGCTCGAGGACACCCTCGGGACCGCCCACGAGCGGGGCGTCAGGATCGTCACCAACGCGGGCGGACTCCATCCGGCCGGGCTCGCCGACGCCGTGCGCGCCCTGGCCGGCCGGCTCGGCATCCCCGTACGGGTCGCGCACGTCGAGGGCGACGACCTCACCGCGCGGTACCCCGGCAGCCTCGCCGCCCACGCCTACCTCGGCGGCTTCGGGATCGCGGAGTGCCTGCGCGCGGGCGCCGACGTGGTCGTCACCGGGCGGGTCACCGACGCGGCCCTGGTCACCGGGCCGGCCGCCGCCCACTTCGGCTGGGCGGCGACGGACCACGACCGGCTCGCGGGGGCCGTCGTCGCCGGGCACGTGCTGGAGTGCGGGGCGCAGGCCACCGGCGGCAACTACGCCTTCTTCCACGAGCACCGCCCCCGTGATCTGCGGCGGCCCGGGTTCCCGCTCGCCGAGCTCCACGCCGACGGCAGCAGCGTCATCACCAAGCACCCCGGAACCGGCGGCTTCGTCGACGTCGGCACGGTCACCGCGCAGCTGCTCTACGAGACGGCCGGCGCCCGGTACGCCGGGCCGGACGTCACCGCCCGGCTGGACACCGTACGGCTCACCCAGGACGGGCCCGACCGGGTGCGCGTCGAAGGCGTCCGGGGCGAAGCCCCGCCGCCCACGCTCAAGGTCGGGCTCAACCGGCTCGGCGGCTTCCGCAACGAGGTCGTGTTCGTGCTCACCGGACTCGGCGTCGAGGCCAAGGCGGACCTCGTGAAGGAGCAGATGGGCGACGCGCTCGCCACGTCGCCGCCCGCCGAGGTGCGCTGGGAGCTGGTGCGCACCGACCGGTCCGACGCCGGCACCGAGGAGACCGCGAGCGCCCTGCTGCGGCTCGTCGTACGGGATCCCGCCCGGGAAACGGTCGGGCGGGTGCTGAGCGGGGCCGCCGTCGAACTGGCGCTGGCCAGCTACCCCGGGTTCCATGTGATGGCACCACCGGGGAAGGGCTCCCCCTATGGTGTCTTCGAGGATGTGTACGTCCCCCAGGGTGACGTCGGCCATGTGGCCGTCCTCCACGACGGACGACGTGTCCCTGTGGCCGCACCCCACGACACCGCCGTACCCGACGGCTTACCGGAACCCGCGCTCCCCGAACCGCTGCCCGCGGGAGCCACCACGAGAGCCCCGCTGGGCCTCGTCGCCGGCGCCCGCAGCGGCGACAAGGGCGGCAACGCCAACGTCGGCGTCTGGGCCCGCTCCGACGACGCCTGGCGGTGGCTCGCGCACGAGCTGACCGTCGAGCGGTTCCGGGAGCTGATCCCCGAGGCCCGCGACCTGCCCGTCACCCGGCACGCACTGCCCCGCCTGCGCGCCCTGAACTTCCTCGTCGAGGGGATCCTCGGCGAGGGCGTCGCCGCGCAGGCCCGTTTCGACCCGCAGGCCAAGGCGCTCGGCGAATGGCTGCGCTCCCGGCACCTCGACATCCCGGAGGCACTCCTGTGACGGTCCTCGCATCCGCCCTGGACACGACCGGCCCCGAGTACCGGGAGCACCGCGAGGCCATGCTCGCCAAGCTGGCCGCACTCGACGCCGAACACGCCAAGGCCCTCGCGGGCGGCGGCGAGAAGTACGTCGAGCGGCACCGGGGGCGCGGCAAGCTGCTCGCCCGCGAGCGCGTCGAACTGCTCCTCGACCCCGACACGCCCTTCCTGGAACTGTCCCCGCTGGCGGCCTGGGGGAGCGACTGGACCGTCGGCGCCTCGCTCGTCACCGGCATCGGTGTCGTCGAGGGCGTGGAGTGCCTGATCACCGCCAACGACCCGACCGTGCGCGGCGGCGCCAGCAACCCCTGGAGCCTGCGGAAGGCCCTGCGCGCCAACGAGATCGCGCTCGCCAACCGGCTGCCCTGCATCAGCCTCGTCGAGTCCGGCGGCGCCGACCTCCCCTCCCAGAAGGAGATCTTCGTCCCCGGCGGAGCGATCTTCCGGGACCTGACCCGCCTGTCGGCGGCCGGCATCCCCACCGTCGCCGTCGTCTTCGGCAACTCCACCGCCGGAGGCGCGTACATCCCCGGCATGTCCGATCACGTGATCATGGTCAAGGAGCGGGCGAAGGTGTTCCTCGGCGGGCCGCCGCTGGTGAAGATGGCCACCGGGGAGGAGAGCGACGACGAGTCCCTGGGCGGCGCCGGGATGCACGCCCGCGTGTCGGGCCTCGCCGACCACTTCGCGGTCGACGAACCGGACGCGCTCCGCCGGGCCCGCCGGATCGTGGCCCGCCTCAACCACCGCAAGGCGTACGGCGATCCGGGACCGGCCGCGCCGCCCGCGTACGACGAGGACGAACTCCTCGGCATCGTCCCCGGCGACCTCAGGATCCCCTTCGACCCGCGCGAGGTCGTCGCGCGGATCGTCGACTCCTCCGACTTCGACGAGTTCAAACCGCTCTACGGGACCAGCCTCGCCACCGGCTGGGCCACCCTCCACGGCTATCCCCTCGGCATCCTCGCCAACGCCCGGGGCGTCCTGTTCAGCGAGGAGTCCCAGAAGGCCGCCCAGTTCATCCAGCTCGCCAACCAGCGCGACATCCCGCTGCTCTTCCTGCACAACACCACCGGCTACATGGTCGGCAAGGAGTACGAGCAGGGCGGCATCATCAAGCACGGCGCGATGATGATCAACGCGGTCGCCAACTCGAAGGTCCCCCACCTGTCCGTCCTCATGGGCGCCTCCTACGGCGCCGGCCACTACGGCATGTGCGGCCGCGCCTACGACCCCCGCTTCCTGTTCGCCTGGCCCAGCGCCAAGTCCGCCGTCATGGGCCCGCAGCAGCTCGCCGGCGTGCTGTCCATCGTCGCCCGGCAGTCCGCCGCGGCGAAGGGACGGCCGTACGACGACGAGGCGGACGCGGCGCTGCGCGCCATGGTGGAGCAGCAGGTCGAGTCCGAGTCCCTGCCGATGTTCCTGTCCGGGCGGCTGTACGACGACGGCGTCATCGACCCGCGCGACACCCGCACCGTCCTCGGCCTGTGCCTGTCGGCCATCCACACCGCGCCCTACGAGGGCGCGCGCGGTGGCTTCGGCGTCTTCCGGATGTGAGGCCCGTGATTACTTCCGTGCTCGTGGCGAACCGGGGCGAGATCGCCTGCCGCATCATGCGCACCTGCGCCGAACTGGGAATCCGGACGGTCGCCGTGCACTCGGACGCCGACGGCCACGCCCGCCACGCGCGCGTGGCCGACCTGGCGGTACGGCTGCCGGGGGCGGCGCCCGCCGACACGTACCTGCGCGGCGACCTGATCGTGAAGGCGGCCCTCGCGTCCGGCGCGGACGCCGTCCACCCCGGCTACGGCTTCCTCTCCGAGAACGCCGGCTTCGCGCGGGCCGTACGGGACGCGGGCCTGGTGTGGATCGGGCCGCCCCCGGAGGCGATCGAGGCGATGGCGTCCAAGACGCGCGCCAAGGAGCTGATGGGCGTCGAGCCGCTGCGCGAGGTCACCGAGGCCGACCTGCCGGTGCTGGTGAAGGCCGCGGCGGGCGGCGGCGGACGCGGGATGCGCGTCGTACGGCGCCTCGCGGACCTGGACGGTGAACTGGCCGCCGCCCGCGCGGAGGCCGCGAGCGCCTTCGGCGACGGCGAGGTGTTCGTCGAGCCGTACCTCGGGGGCGACGCGGGCGGCCGGCACGTCGAGGTGCAGGTGCTCGCCGACGCGCACGGCACGGTGTGGGCGCTCGGCACCCGGGACTGCTCCCTCCAGCGCCGCCACCAGAAGGTGATCGAGGAGGCTCCGGCACCCGGGCTGACCGCACGGCTCACCGAGGAACTGCACGCCCTCGCCGTGCACGCCGCGCGTGCCGTCTCCTACGCCGGGGCCGGGACCGTCGAGTTCCTCGTCGCGGGGGAACGGGCGCACTTCCTGGAGATGAACACCCGCCTCCAGGTGGAACACCCGGTGACGGAGGCCGTGTTCGGCGTCGACCTCGTCGCCGAGCAGATCCGCGTCGCCGAGGGCCACGCCCTCCCGGACGACCCGCCACGCGCGCGCGGGCACGCCGTCGAGGCCCGCCTCTACGCCGAGGACCCCGCCAGGGACTGGGCCCCGCAGACCGGCCGCCTGCACCGCCTCGCCGTCCCCGGCACCGTGCGCCTGGACACCGGCTACACGGACGGCGACACCATCGGCGTCCACTACGACCCCCTGCTCGCCAAGGCCGTCGCCCACGCCCCCACCCGCGCGGAGGCGATCCGCAAGCTGGCCTCGGCGCTGGACCGCGCGGTGATCCACGGCCCCGTCACCAACCGGGACCTCCTCGTCCGCTCCCTGCGGCACGAGGAGTTCGCGCAAGGCCGTACGAACACCGGCTTCTACGACCGCCACCTGCCCGAACTGACCGTCCCGACCCCCGACCCGCACGCCCCGCTCGCCGCCGCCCTCGCCGACGCCCACGGCCGCTCCCGCTTCGGCGGCTGGCGCAACCTGCCCGCGCAGCCGCAGGTCAAGCGGTACGCGATGGCGGGCGAGGAGCACGAGGTCCGCTACCGGCACACGCGCGACGGCCTCGCAGCCGACGGGGTGCAGGTCGTGCACGCCGACGCGGGACTCGTGATCCTGGACGTGGACGGCGTACGACGCCGCTACGAGGTCGGCCGCTACGGCGACCGGGTGTACGTGGGCGCCACCACCCTCACCGCCCTGCCCCGCTTCCCCGAGCCCACCGCCCAGCACGCCCCGGGCTCCCTCCTGGCCCCCATGCCGGGCACGGTCGTCCGCGTCGCCGAGGGCCTGACCGAGGGAGCCCGGGTGGAGGCCGGACAGCCCCTGCTGTGGCTGGAGGCGATGAAGATGCAGCACAGGATCACGGCCCCGGTCACGGGGACCCTCAGCGCCCTCCGCGCGACGCCGGGACGACAAGTGGAGGTGGGCGCCCTCCTGGCGGTCGTGGAGGCCGCTCCCCAGGGGCGCGGGGAACCGCGCGACCAGCCACGACAACCCGCAGCCGAAGGAGCCGCATGACCGCCCTCATCGAATCCGAAGAGCACCGGGCCCTGCGCGAGGCGGTCGCCTCGTTCGCGAGGAACCACCCCCGCACCTCCGGCACCGACAACCGGCCGTTCTGGCAGGAGGCCGCCAAGCTCGGCTACATCGGCGTCAACCTGCCGGAGGAGTACGGCGGCGGCGGTGGCGGCATCACCGAACTCTCCCTCGTGCTCGAGGAGATGGGCGCCGCCGGCCACCCCCTGCTGATGATGATCGTCTCCCCGGCGATCTGCGGCACCGTCATCTCCCGCTTCGGCACCGGGGCCCAGAAACGGGAGTGGCTGCCCGCCCTGGCCGACGGCAGCCGCCTGATGGCCTTCGGCATCACCGAACCCGACGCCGGGTCCAACAGCCACCGCATCACCACCACGGCACGCCGGGACGGCACCGACTGGCTCCTCACCGGCCGCAAGGTGTTCGTCTCCGGCGTCGACATCGCCGACGCCACCCTGATCGTGGGCCGCACCGAGGACGCCCGCACGGGCAGGCTCAAGCCCTGCCTGTTCGTCGTCCCGCGCGACACACCCGGCTTCGGGCGCCGGAGGATCGACATGGAACTCGACTCCGTCGAGAAGCAGTTCGAGCTGACCCTCGACGACGTGCGCCTGCCCGCCGACGCGCTGGTCGGTGGGGGCCCCTCCCACGCTTTCGGCAGTGGGGGAGAGGACGCCGGTCTGCTCCAGCTCTTCGCCGGTCTCAACCCCGAACGCATCATGACGGCCGCGTTCGCGATCGGCATGGGCCGTCACGCGCTCGCCCGCGCCGTCGCGTACGCGCGTGAGCGCACGGTGTGGAACGCCCCCATCGGTTCCCACCAGGCGATCGCCCACCCCCTCGCCCAGGCGCACATCGATCTCGAACTGGCCCGCCTGATGACGCGGAAGGCCGCCCGCCTCTACGACACCGGTGACGACGCGGGCGCGGGCGAGGCCGCCAACATGGCCAAGTACGCGGCCGCCGAGGCCTGTGTGAAGGCCGTCGACCAGGCCGTGCACACCCTCGGCGGGAACGGCCTCACGCGCGAGTTCGGGCTCGCCTCGCTGATCACCGCCGCGCGCGTGTCCCGCATCGCCCCGGTGAGCCGGGAGATGATCCTCAACTACGTCTCCCACCAGACCCTGGGCCTCCCCAAGTCGTACTAGGCCCCCTCGGCCGTCCTGGAGGAACCGTGTTCCGAAGCGAGTACGCAGACGTCCCGCCCGTAGAACTCCCCATCCACGACGCGGTGCTCGCCCGGGCCGCCGAGCGGGGGAGCACCCCGGCACTGATCGACGGCACCGACGGCACCACCCTCACGTACGAACAGGTCGACCGCTTCCACCGGCGGATCGCCGCCGCCCTCGCCGAGGCGGGCGTGCGCAAGGGGGACGTGGTCGCCCTGCACAGCCCCAACACGGTCGCCTTCCCCCTCGCGTTCTACGCGGCCACCCGCGCGGGCGCCTCCGTCACCACCGTGCACCCCCTGGCGACCGCCGAGGAGTTCGGCAGACAGCTCGAGGACTGCGCGGCCCGCTGGATCGTCACCGTCTCACCGCTGCTGGACACCGCGCGCAGGGCCGCCGGACTGGCCGGCGGGATCGAGGAGATCCTCGTCTGCGACAGCGCGCCCGGACACCGGTCCCTGATCGACATGCTGGCCTCCACCGCGCCCGAGCCGGTGGTCGGCATCGACCCGGCCGAGGACGTCGCCGCCCTGCCGTACTCCTCCGGCACCACCGGCGTCCCCAAGGGCGTGATGCTCACCCACCGGCAGATCGCCACCAACCTCGCGCAGCTCCGGCCGCTGATCACGGTGGACCCCGGCGACCGCGTCCTCGCCGTGCTCCCGTTCTTCCACATCTACGGGCTCACCGCCCTGATGAACGCCCCCTTACAGCAGGGCGCCACCGTCGTCGTGCTGCCGCGCTTCGACCTGGAGACGTTCCTCGCGGCCGTCCAGGACCACCGCATCACCGGCCTGTACGTGGCCCCGCCGATCGTGCTGGCCCTCGCCAAGCACCCCCTGGTCGACCGGTACGACCTGAGCTCCCTGCGGCACGTCGTCAGCGCCGCCGCACCGCTGGACGCGAACCTCGCCGCCGCCTGCGCGCGGCGGCTCGGACTGTCGTCCGTCGGCCAGGCGTACGGCATGACGGAACTGTCGCCGGGCACCCACGTCGTCCCCCTGGACGCCATGGGCGAGGCGCCCCCCGGCACCGTCGGCAAGCTCGTCGCCGGCACCGAGATGCGCATCGTCTCCCTCGACGACCCCGGCCGGGACCTCGGTCCCGGCGAGTCCGGCGAGATCCTCATCCGGGGCCCGCAGGTCATGAAGGGCTACCTCGGCCGCCCCGACGCCACCGCCGCGATGATCGACGGTGGGGGAGGCTGGCTGCACACCGGGGACGTCGGCCGGGTGGACGAGGACGGCTGGCTCTTCGTCGTCGACCGCGTGAAGGAACTCATCAAGTACAAGGGCTTCCAGGTCGCCCCCGCCGAACTCGAGGCGCTGCTCCTCACCCACCCCGGCATCGCCGACGCCGCCGTCGTCGGCGCCCACGACGAGAACGGCAACGAGATCCCGCACGCCCACGTCGTCCGTCATCCGTCGGCCCCGGCGCTCTCCGCGGGCGAGGTCATGACGTACGTCGCCGAGCGCGTCGCCCCGTACAAGCGGGTCCGGCGCGTCACCTTCATCGACGGCGTCCCCCGCGCCGCCTCCGGAAAGATCCTGCGCCGCGAGCTCCGCGCGGCGCACGAGGAGCCCTCGTGACCCTGATCGGCCGCACCCGCGCGCGGGGCGTCGAAACGCTCTCCCTCGACGCCCCGGAGCGCCGCAACGCCCTGTCCGCCGCCCTCGTCGGCGAACTGGCCGACGCGCTGGGCGACGCGGGCGGGGACACCGGCGTCCGCGCGGTGGTCCTCACCCACACCGGCAACACCTTCAGCGCGGGCGCGGACCTGCGCGACCCGCCCGCCCCCGAGGCGCTGGTGGGCCTGGTGCGGCAGATCGTCGAGCTGCCCGCACCGGTCCTCGCGCGGGTCACCGGACACGTCCGCGCGGGCGGCCTCGGCCTGCTCGCCGCCTGTGACGTCGCCGTCGCCTCCCGCGCGGCGACGTTCGCCTTCACCGAGGTCCGCATCGGGGTCGCGCCCGCCGTGATCTCACTGCCCCTGCTGCCCCGCGCCGATCCGCGTGCCCTGACCCGCTACTACCTCACCGGCGAACGCCTCGACGCCGACGAGGCCGTCCGCACCGGTCTGCTCACCGCCGCCGGCGACGACGTGGACGAGGTCCTCGCGCCGATCCTCGACGGGCTGCGCAGATCCGCCCCCGAAGCCCTGGCCGAGACGAAACGACTGCTCACGGCTAGGGTGCTGGAGACCTTCGACCGGGACGCGGCCGACCTGACCGCGCTCTCGGCCCGCCTCTTCGCCTCCGCCCACGCGCGCGAGGGAATGACGGCCTTCCTCGAACGACGGGATCCGGAATGGGTGGTGTGAGCACGGCCGACCGTGCGGAACGAGTCCCCAAGCAGGACCGCAGCCGGGCCACCCGGCAGCGGCTCCTGGAGGCCGCCGTGGCCTGCCTGGCGGAACACGGCTGGGCGGGCTCCACGGTCTCCGTCGTCGCCGAACGCGCGGGCGTCTCCCGGGGAGCCGCCCAGCACCACTTCCCGACCCGTGAGGACCTCTTCACGGCCGCCGTCGAGTACGTCGCCGAGGAGCGCTCCACCGCCCTGCGCGCCCTCTTCCCGGAGGGCGCCGCGGCCGGCGACCGCCGCGCGGTGATCGCGGCGCTGGTCGACCTCTACACCGGCCCCGTCTTCCGCGCGGCGCTCCACCTCTGGGTCGCCGCCTCCAACGAGGAACAGCTGCGCCCGCGCGTGACCGAGCTGGAGCTGCGCGTCGGCCGCGAGTCCCACCGCACCGCCGTCGAACTCCTCGGCGCCGACGAGTCCCGCCCCGGCGTCCGCGAAACCGTCCAGGGCCTCCTCGACATGGCCCGGGGCCTGGGCCTCGCCAACCTCCTCACCGACGACGGGGCCCGCCGGGAACGGGTGGTGGCGCAGTGGGCGCTGCTGCTGGAGGAGGCGCTGGGCTGAGCCGCCCCCGGATCAGGGGCTCAGCCTCTCCACCCGCCAGGCCCCGTCCGCCCCGGCGACGTACCGGAGGCGGTCGTGCAGCCGGTTCTCCCTGCCCTGCCAGAACTCCACCGCCTCCGGGACCACCCGGAAGCCGCCCCAGTGCGGTGGCACCGGCACCTGCTCGTGCTCCGGGTAGCGGGCCGCCAGGTCGGCGTAGGAGGCGTCGAGCTCCGCGCGGCCGGCGATCACCGAGGACTGGCCGCTGGCCCACGCGCCCAGCTGGGAGCCGTGCGGGCGGGTGCGGAAGTAGGCGGCCGTCTCGTCGCGGCCGGTGCGGCGCGCGGTGCCGGTGACGATGACCTGCCGGGCCATCGGATGCCAGGGGAACAGCAGCGAGACGTGCGGGTTCTCGGCCAGGTCACGGCCCTTGCGGGAGTCGTAGTTCGTGTAGAAGACGAACCCGTCGTCGTCGAAGTGCTTCAGCAGCACCGTGCGCGAGCTGGGCCGCCCCGCCGCGTCCGCCGTGGAGACGATCATGGCGTTCGGCTCGAACAGCCCGCCGTCCGTCGCGGCCTGTTTGAACCAGCGCGCGAACTGCTCGACGGGAGTGGCGGCCAGGTCGGTCTCGGAGAGCCCCTCGGTCCGGTACTGCTTGCGCATCGAGGCGAGAGCGAAGGGGACGGCGTCTCGATCGGTCACGCCGTCATCCTGCCGTATGCGCGCGGCCGCCGGGAGGGAGGTGTCCCGCATCACGTGGTGGCACTGAGTGCCGCGAACCCTCCCCAAAGATGGCACTCGGGGATATCGTGCTGCCACTGATCCGGTTGGGTGACCGCCAGCCGGGCATCACAGGGGTGACGTCCCGGACCGCGAGTCCGTTCGAACGGACCGCGGATCCACCGGACGCGCCCCGCTCCCCCCGACTGCCGGCACAGGGTCGTCCCACCCCACAACCCCATCCGTCACCCACCTCACAAGGAGCCGCCAGATGTCCGACTTCGTACCCGGGCTCGAAGGAGTCGTCGCGTTCGAGACGGAGATCGCCGAACCGGACAAGGAGGGCGGCGCCCTGCGGTACCGGGGCGTCGACATCGAGGATCTGGTCGGGCACGTCTCCTTCGGCAACGTCTGGGGGCTGCTCGTCGACGGGGCGTTCAACCCCGGACTGCCGCCCGCCGAGCCGTTCCCGATCCCCGTGCACTCCGGCGACATCCGCGTCGACGTGCAGTCCGCGCTGGCCATGCTGGCGCCCGTGTGGGGCCTGAAACCGCTCCTCGACATCGATGCCGAGCAGGCCCGCGACGACCTCGCCCGCGCCGCCGTCATGGCCCTGTCCTACGTCGCCCAGTCCGCACGCGGCCAGGGCCTGCCCATGGTGCCGCAGCGCGAGATAGACAAGGCCGAGTCCGTCGTCGAGCGCTTCATGATCCGCTGGCGCGGCGAACCCGACCCCAGGCACGTCGCGGCCGTGGACGCGTACTGGACGTCGGCCGCCGAGCACGGCATGAACGCCTCCACGTTCACCGCGCGGGTCATCGCGTCGACGGGGGCGGACGTCGCGGCGGCCCTCTCGGGAGCCGTCGGCGCCATGTCCGGCCCGCTGCACGGCGGCGCGCCCTCGCGCGTGCTGGGCATGATCGAGGAGATCGAGCGCACCGGGGACGCCGGGGCGTACGTCAGGCAGGCCCTCGACAAGGGCGAACGCCTCATGGGCTTCGGCCACCGCGTCTACCGCGCGGAGGATCCCCGCGCCCGCGTCCTGCGCCGCACCGCCCGCGAACTGGGCGCCCCGCGCTTCGAGGTCGCCGAGGCGCTGGAGAAGGCGGCCCTGGCCGAGCTCCACGCCCGCCGCCCCGACCGGGTGCTGGCCACCAACGTCGAGTTCTGGGCGGCCATCGTGCTGGACTTCGCCGAGGTCCCGGCACACATGTTCACCTCGATGTTCACCTGCGCCCGCACGGCGGGCTGGTCGGCGCACATCCTGGAGCAGAAGCGCACGGGCCGTCTGGTCCGGCCCTCGGCCCGCTACGTCGGCCCGGGCACCCGCGACCCGCGCGAGATCGAGGGGTACGCGGACATCGTCCACTGAGCGGGGCCCCGGAAAAGCAGGCGACCCGCGAGTCTGGTTCCTCCCTCGGGAGGAGCCGGCCGGACGCTACCGGCGACTCGCGGGTCGGGTGACTGCGTTGGATTGGGCCGGTTGCGTGTATCTCGCACACGCCGGTCCGGCGCCGAACCGAGTACGACGGCGGGCCACTAGCCCGCAGCCACCTCTTCCGTCCGGTTGTCATACATCTGCCGAACCACCTCCCTTCTGAAGTACCGCCCACCTTAAGAACTGGCTCCCGTCCTATCAACCACTTTTTTCGTTGACCCCCCGCGCGGGAGCGCGATTGGCTTGCGGGATGAGCGGTCTCCGTATCGAAGCCGTGGCCGGCGACGCCGTGCTGGAGCAGTGGCGGCACGTCCACAACGTGATCGTGCCGCCCGCCGCGATGACCCTCGACGAGGTGCGGGAGCGCGTCACGCGCGGGTACCGGCTGGAGAACGCGTACGCCGGTGACGTGCTGGTCGGCTGCTCGACGGTGCGGCCCCCGCAGGGGGCGGACGCCGTGGTGACGGTCATCGCGCGGGTGCTGCCCGAGCACCGGCGCAGGGGGTACGGGGCGGCGCTCTGCGCGTCGGGGATCGGGCACGCGCGCGGCGGGCGCCGGGGCCGTCGAGACCGTGGTCCTGGCCGCCGACGAGGACGGCGTCCGGTTCGCTCGCGCGCGCGGGGCTTCGACGAGGTCGAGCGGTATGTCCTGCCGGGGGAGAGCGAGCTGTGGCTGACGCTGCGGCCGGCGCCTTTCCCCTCGTGGACGGGCGGATGGGGCGGCGCCGCACAACGATTTCCTCAATCTTGCGGGAACCCGATGTGCGCTGTGTCACGTTCAAGTTGAATGATTGCAAGTGAGCGAACCGTCGTGCCGTACGTGCGGACGCAGCCTGCAGGGGGTCCAGGTGAGTGCTTCCCGGCGTAGTGGGACCACCGACGAGCTGGGGCCGGACGAGCCCGAGCCCGCGCGGGAGGGATCGGACGGCTCCGACCTCCTCGCCGCGCTGCTCGACGGCATGGACGCCGCCCTGTGCGCCTTCGACGCGGACGGGATCGTCACGCACTGGAACCGTGAGGCGGAGCGGATCCTCGGCTGGACCGCCGCCGAGGCGGTGGGCCGGGCCGGCTTCGCCGGGTGGGCCGTGCGCAGCGCGGACGCCGAGGAGGTCGAGGCGCGGCTGATGTCGGCCATGGACGCGCCGGGCCGGCAGGTGAACGAGTTCGCGCTGCTGACGAAGGACGGCGGCCGGGTGCTGGTGCGGACGCAGTCCGCGGCGGTGCGCGGGCCGGACGGGAAGCCGGCCGGGGTGTACTGCGCGTTCAGCGAGGTGCACGCGCAGATCGACCTGGAGCGGTCGATCGCGCTGAGCGAGGCGTTGCTGGAGGACGCGAGCTGGGGTGTCGTCCTGGTCGACGCCGATCTGCGGCCCGCGGTGGTGAACGCGCACGCCGCGCGGGCGCTGGGCAGGGGGCGGGCGTCCGTCCTCGGGCGGCCGCTGGGGGAGCTGCTGGCGCAGGGCGTGGAGGAGCTGGAGAGCGCGCTCACCCATGTGCTCGCCGAGGGCGCCCCGCCCGCGCCGGCCGACCTGTGGGTGAGTGTGCGCACGCCGGAGGGCGAGCGGCGGCGGTGCTGGCGGAGCGGGTTCGTGCGGCTGTCGTCACCGCTGGCGGAGGAACCCGTTCCGATGGGGGTCGGCTGGCTGTTCCAGGACGTGACCGAGTCCCGGCAGGGTGAGCAGGAGGCGTCGCTGCTGCGGTTCCGCGCGCAGCAGCTGCACCGCGCGGCGCGGGCGGCGGCGGAGTGCGAGGACCCGGCGGAGGCGGCCACGGTCCATCTGGACTTCGCGCTCGCCGGGTTCGCCGACCACGCGCTGATCGACCGGGTGGCCGACGGCGGCCGGGACGCCGACCGGGTGCGGCTGGTACGGATCGCCGCCACCCCGTCCGGCGCACCGGGACCGAGCCGGCTCGCCGGGCGGGCGGGGCTGCCGGTGCGGTACGGCGAGGGGCATCCGGCGGTGCAGTGCGTGGAGCGGGCCGGGACGGTGCGGGCCGACGCCGGCTCCCTGGGCGCCGAGGAGGCGCGGGCGTGGGCGCTGTCCCGGCAGTGGCCGGGGGACGCGGTGCACGCCCTGTGCACGGTGCTGCGGAGCCGGGGGCGCACGCTTGGTGCTGTGACGTTTCTGCGGGGTGCGGGCCGTACCGCGTTCGAACGTTCCGACGCGATGTACGCGGAGGACGTGGCGGTCCGCATCGCCACGGCCCTGGACCTGGCGGCCCTCCTCGGCGACGACCGCTGACACCTTTTCCGCCCCCGCCGCCCCTTCCCGTCCCGGGGTTCCGCCCCGGACCCCGCTCCTCGAACTCCCCCGGAGAGGCTGAATTCCAGGCCGAAGGGGTCTGGGGGCACGGCCCCCGGGCCGGGGCGGGAATCAGTGGCGGTAGAAGATGCGGTCGGCGTACTCCTCGAAGACGCGGGCGTTCCATTCGTGGCCGCCGTCCACGTTGCCGGAGCGCAGCAGCGGCGGTTCGATCCCGCGGTCGGCGAGCACCGCCGCCGCGGTGGCCATGACGGCCTGGAGGAGCGCCGAGGTGACCACCGTCGACGCGGGGGCGAAGGGCGCGGGCACGTTGTCGAGGGTGAGCTCCGCGTCACCGACCGCGATCCGGGAGTCGAGGACGAGGTCGCAGTGGTCCTTCAGGAACGTCCCGGAGGAGTGCCGGGACGTCGTCTGCGCCGCGTACGCCACCGACGTCACGCCGATCACCCGCACGCCCCGGTCGCGGGCCTTCATGGCCATCTCCACGGGCAGCGCGTTGCGCCCGGACAGCGAGACGACGATCAGCGCGTCGCCCGCGCGCAGCGGAGAGGCGTCGAGCACGACGCCCGCGAGCCCGTCGACGCGTTCCAGGGCGGAGCCCAGCGTGGCCGGCATCACGTCGACGCCGACGACCCCCGGGACGGCGAGCAGGTTCATCAGGGCGAGTCCGCCGGCCCGGTAGACGAGGTCCTGCGCGGCGAGCGAGGAATGCCCGGCGCCGAAGGCGAAGAGCCGGCCGCCGTCCGCGACCGTGTCGGCGAGCAGCGCGCCCGCCGCCGCGACGGACCCGGCCTCCTCGTCGCGGATCCGCTGCAGCAGGTCGATCGCGGCGTCGAGGAACCGGTCGGCCGGCGTGCGGTCGCTCATGCGGCGTCCCTTCGGGCAGGAGTGTTGCGGATCACCGTGCGGTCTGGACCAGTGCCGTGTCAATACGGTGGCCGACGGCACGGTTTCCCTCCGTGAAGCCCCTCGTTTTCACAGCGCGGCCCGGTTGTCGTTCCCATGCGCAAGAATTGACTCCTGGGCCAGCGCACGCGCCGGTGAGCCGTCCAGCCTCCGGCAGAGCCATCCGCAGATCTCATCGAGGGGCATGTATGTCCGGACTGATCGACACCACGGAGATGTATCTCCGCACCATCCTCGAGCTGGAGGAGGAAGGTGTGGTCCCCATGCGCGCCCGGATCGCCGAGCGGCTCGACCAGAGCGGACCGACGGTCAGCCAGACGGTGGCGCGGATGGAGCGCGACGGCCTGGTGTCCGTCGCCCCCGACCGGCACCTGGAGCTCACCGAGGAGGGCCGCCGGCTCGCCACGCGCGTGATGCGCAAGCACCGCCTGGCCGAGTGTCTCCTGGTCGACGTGATCGGCCTGGAGTGGGAGCAGGTCCACGCCGAGGCCTGCCGCTGGGAGCACGTGATGAGCGAGGCCGTCGAGCGCCGTGTGCTGGAGCTGCTGAGGCACCCCACCGAGTCGCCGTACGGCAACCCCATCCCCGGCCTGGAGGAGCTGGGCGAGAAGGACGTGGCCGACCCGTTCCTGGACGAGGGCATGGTGTCCCTGGCCGACCTCGACCCGGGCGCCGGGGGCAAGACGGTCGTGGTGCGCCGGATCGGCGAGCCCATCCAGACGGACGCCCAGCTGATGTACACGCTGCGCCGGGCGGGTGTGCAGCCCGGTTCGGTGGTCAGCGTGACGGAGTCGGCGGGCGGGGTGCTGGTGGGCAGCAGCGGCGAGGCGGCCGAGCTGGAGGCGGAGGTGGCCTCGCACGTGTTCGTCGCCAAGCCCTGACCGGCCGGGGGACGGGGACGGGACGCGGGGCGGACGAGCGGTGCGCGTCCGCCGGTGCGAACGCGCCGAATCCGTGATCCACTGCGTCGAATCGCAGCGCTCGCCGGATCCGCGTGCGAGGCTGTCGCGTGAGGCATATGACCTGAGTGGCTCTGGCCGGGCCCGACAGCGATGTCACCCCGGCAGGGGAGGGGCGGGACGATGTGCCGTGACCACGTGAGGAGCCCCGGCGCCGCACGGCGCCGGGGCCCGTCCTCCCCTGTGCTGACCCGGAGCCCCGAGCTCTCAGGGTCATTCCCCTCGGACCGATTTCCCCGAGCGGTCCGCCTCCCGTTGAAGATCTCCCCCGGGCTGCGGCGATCAATCCCCGCAGGGGGTCACTCGAACGAGGGGTGTTGGCGGGCGAGAGGCCGTCTTCGAATGAGCATTCGATAATCTGCGGACAGTGGCAACGGGCAGGGCCAGCACGACGGGCAGCGGGCAGGCAGCGAGCTTGGGGGGTGCCAGGAGCATGGCGCGACGCATCGATGTGACCGGGGCGGACGGCGTACGGCTCGCCGCCTGGGAGTTCGGCGACCCGCCCAAGGACGGGGCCGACCCGGCGGAGGGCACCGCGCGGGGCGCCCCCGGTGTGCTGTTGCTGCACGGTCTGATGGGCCGCGCCTCGCACTGGGCGTCCACCGCCCGCCGGCTCTCCGGGCGGTACCGCGCGGTCGCCCTCGACCAGCGCGGCCACGGCCGCAGCGACAAGCCCCCGCATGCCTCCTTCACCCGCGACGCCTACGTCGACGACGCCGAGGCCGCCCTGGAGCAGCTCGGCCTCGGCCCCACCGTCCTCATCGGCCACGCGATGGGCGCGCTGACCGCCTGGCAGCTCGCCGCCAAACGCCCCGACCTGGTGCGCGGACTGGTCATCTGCGACATGCGGGCCTCCGCCCTCGGGGCCGCCTCGCAGCGCGAGTGGGCGGAGTGGTTCAAGGCCTGGCCGGTCCCGTTCGCCACGCTCGCCGACGTGCGCAAGTGGTTCGGCGAGGACGACCCCTGGGTGGAGCGGCCCCACCCGGCCCGCGGCGCGTTCTACGCCGAGGTGATGGCCGAGTCCCCGGACGGCTGGCGTCCGGTGTTCGACCCGGACCAGATGCTCCGCTCCCGCGAGACCTGGGTGTTCGACGCGCACTGGGAGGACCTGGCCCAGGTGCGCTGCCCCGCCCTGGTGGTCCGCGGCCTCGACGGCGAACTCGGCCGCGCGGAGGCCCAGGAAATGGTCCGCGTCCTCCCGCACGGCCGGTACGCGGAGATCGCCGACGCCGGCCACCTGGTCCACTACGACCAGCCGGAGGCCTGGCTCGCGGCGATCGAACCCTTCCTGGAATCGCTGGGCGAGGGCTGACGCCGGCTCGGCCCCCGCCCACCGCCGTCAGGATCCCCGGCGGCCGGCGGGCCGTCCGCGGGGCCGCCGGCCGCGGGCCGAGGAAGGCCAGGACCGCGCCGTACACCGTGCCCACCGGCAGCAGCGGTCATTGCGGGCCGGCGCCGTCCGCGCCGGTGTCCGGCTGCTCCAGGCCGGAGGAACCCGGCCGCTGCGCCCCGAGGTCGACCACCTGCGCTCCGAGGCGATCACCAGCCCGCTGAGCACCGCGGGATCCCGGCCCCTGTGGCTGGTGAGCAGCCGTACGCCGGCGGCGGCCACCGCCCGCGCGAGCGCCACGGACCCGCGGTCGCGCGGCACCACCGGCCGCGCGGGACGACAGGCGCCCTACCGGTCACGGCCGCAGGCGTAGGCCAGCGGCGAGATCAGCTCCTCCACGTCCGGCAGCCACCGGTTCGCGGCCGTGGGCCGGCAGGCCCACTGCACGGCCCCCCGGCACCCGACCCGCGTGGGCGGCCCGGCGACGAAGTCGCCCTCCCCCCGCACCACCAGGTCGAGCGACGACACCGACCACCCCAGCCTGCGCAGCGAATCCGGCAGCTTCGCCGACGCCCCCGGCAGCACGAAGAACTCCATCCGCCGGTCCGGCGTCACCGTGACCGGCCCCAGCGTCAGCTCCATCCGCTCCATCCGCGCGAGCGCCAGGAACCCCGCCGTCTCCGGGACGGAGACCGCGTCGAACGTCCGCCCGGTGGGCAGCAGGATCGACGCGGCCGGCTGCCTCTGCCACAGCCGGCGGACGACGGTCGCGCTGCCGGTCGCCTGGGCCGCCCAGTCCGGGCGGGCCGGGTGCGCGCCGGGCGCGGAACACGCGGCGTCACCGCACGAGCAGCGCTGCACCCCCTCGACGGCCTCCAGCCAGGTGCCCGGGAACACGTCCCAGTGCCGCTCCTCGGCGTAGCGGACTGCGGTGTCCAGCAGCGATTCCCCGCGCTGCGTCGGGATCTGTACGGCGTCGGCGCCCGCGATCGTCTCTTCCACGATGAACACAACTACGGCCGTCACCAGGGGTTACGCCCGCGCGCATGCGCGGGGGAGGAGCATCGGTTCCGTGTTCGGGGCGCATGGGTGCATCCACGGGGGCGCGCGGGAGGATCCGCGTCCCCGGTGGGTAACCAGGAGGGGGGTCGGTAACTGCCGTTACCCCGGCAATCCTCACATGTCCCGCATTGTCAGTACTTCGGCGGGGCATTGATCTTCCCGGCCGCACTTCCCGCCGGGACGCGAGACGTACGGCCACGGAAGACACGTCAACTCGGTGCGTGGGCAGGGCACCGCAGTCTCAGGGGGTACGCCATGGCCGCAAGGCCTCTCGTCGCGCGGCAGCCGAACGAACGGCTGCAGGCGCTCATCCAGGAAGCCGGATGCTCCAACGCCGGACTGGCCCGCAGGGTCAACATGTGCGGCGCCGAGCACGGCCTCGACCTGCGCTACGACAAGACGTCGGTGGCCCGCTGGCTGCGCGGACAGCAGCCGCGGGGCCGGGCGCCGGCGATCATCGCGGAGGCCCTGGGCCGCAAGCTGGGCCGTACGGTCACGATCGACGAGATCGGCATGTCCAACGGCAAGAACCTTGCGTCGGGCGTCGGCCTCCAGTTCTCGCCGACGGTACTGGGGGCCATCGAGCAGGTCTGCGAGCTGTGGCGCAGCGACGTGGGCCGGCGGGACTTCCTGTCCGGCTCCTCCGTGGCCGCCTCCGCGCTGGTGGAGCCGAGCCGCGACTGGCTGATCTCCGCGCCCGACGGGCAGGTGGCGCGCTCCGCCGGGCCCCGCGTGGGCCAGTCCGACGTGGCGGCCGTACGGTCCATGACCCAGGCGCTGGTGGACCTGGACCACCAGTACGGCAGCGGGCACGTGCGCCCGGTCGTGGTCCACTACCTCAACAGCGTCGTCTCGGGGCTGCTGGCGGGGTCGTACCGCGAGGCCGTGGGGCGCGACCTGTTCGCGGCGGTCGCGCGGCTGACCGAACTCGCCGGGTACATGGCCGTCGACACCGGGCAGCCGGGCCTCGCCCAGCGCTACTACATCCAGGCGCTGCGGCTGGCGCAGGCGGCCGGGGACCGCGGATACGGCGGATACGTGCTCGCCGCCTCCATGAGCCACCTGGCCGCGCAGCTCGGGAACCCGCGTGAGATCGCGCAGTTGGCGCGTGCGGCGCAGGAGGGCGCGCGGGGGCGCGTGACACCCCGCGCGGAGTCGATGTTCCACGCGGCGGAGGCGCGCGGGCACGCGCTGATGGGCGACGTGCACGCCGCGCAGACGGCGGCGGGGCGCGCGGTGAGCGCCATGGAGGCCGTCGATCCGGCCTCGGGCGACGACCCGGTGTGGATCGCGCACTTCGACGAGGCCTACCTGGCCGACGAGTTGGCACACTGCCACCGGGACCTCGGCCAGGCGGAGGCCGCCGCGCGGTGCGCCCGGCAGGCGCTGGAGGGGCATCCGGCGTCGCGGGCGCGGCGGCGGGCGATCGGCCATGTGCTGCTGGCCACCGCGCAGGTGCAGCAGCGCGAGATCGAACAGGCCTGCAGTACGGGCCTGAAGGCGATGGAACTGCTCGACGGACTCCGGTCCAACCGGGGCGCCGAGTACCTGGAGGACCTCCAGCAGCGCCTGGAGCCGTACCGGGAGGAGTCGGTGGTACGGGAGTTCGGGGCGCGGATGGAACTCCAGACGGCGGCGTGACGTCCACGACGTGACGGGCAGGGGTGGGGGAGGTGACGCAAAGGGCTTGTGGTGAACCGGTTTTGTTACCGCGCTCACAGGGCAGGAGGCCGGGTTCCGTGCTGCGTGGCACCGGGCTCCGGGGACCCGGTAGCGTGAGCCGACGATTCACAAGGTCCCCCATTGGTAGGAGTCCCGGTGACGCAGAGTGGACAGGGCGAGGAGCCCTCGGCGCGCCCCGCGCGCGAAGGCATCGTGCTGCCCTCCGACGGTGGTGAACCCCTGCTGCCGGGCATGACGACCGGACCGGTCGCCCCCGGCGGCGGCGCGGACGGCCGGAGCTCCGGCGGCGCCTTCCCCGCCTCGGCCCCGCCCGGAGGCCAGACCTGGGGCACGCCGTGGGGCCCCGGGCAGCAGAGCCCGGCCCCACCGCCCGGCCAGGACTGGCAGCCCTCGTCCGACGGCCGGTGGGGCACCCCGGAGCCGTCCCCCTGGGGCGCGCAGAACCCGCCCGCCCCGGCCCACGGCGGCGGTCCCGGCCCGCTCCCGCCCGAGGGAGCGCAGACCCACGGCGGCCACCCGCCGTACGACGCGCACGGCGCCGGATACGACGGGAACACCCCGCCCGACCCGTACGGAAATGTTCCGCACGGCGCCGCGGACCCGTACGCCGCCGGAGCCCCGCTGCCGCCCGCGGACGCCGGCCCCTACGGCGCCCCCGCCCAGAACGGCTACGGCGCCCCCCACTACCCGCCGGCCGCCGCGCCCGACGGGTCGGAAGGCGTCACCCAGTACATGCCGCCGGTGCCCGCCGGCGCCGACGAGGGCGCGACGCAGTTCATATCCCCGGTGCCCGCCGGCGCCGACGAGGGGGCGACACAGCTCATACCCCCGGTGGGCCCGGGTGCGCTGCCCCCCGAGATGCCCGCCCACGGCTCCGAGGCGGGCGGGTACCCGGGCGTGTCCCCGCAGCACGCGCCCGGCGCGGGATCCCCGCCGCCCGCCGGCAACCCCGACGCCGAGGCCACCCAGTACATCGCCCCCGTCACCGACCACTCCCCCGGGCAGTCCTACGGCGCCCCGCCGCCCGGTGACGGCAACCGGCAGCCGCCGGCCGAGTTCGACAGCCTCTTCCGCAGCGACGCCGCCGGCGGCCCGGCCGGATCCACCCAGCAGCTCCCGCGCGTCGACCACGGCCGGCCCGCCCCCGCCCCGCCCGGCGGCCCGGCCGGCCCCACCGCCCCGACCGGTGGCCGGGGCGGCCGGGGCGGCCGCGGTGGTGGCCGTACCGGCTCCCGCGTGCCGCTCATCGCGGCGGTCGGCGTCGGCATCGCCCTCCTCGGCGTCGGCGCGGGCGCGCTGCTCGGCAGCCCGGGCGGCGACGACGACGGCGGCGACAACCAGACCGTGTCCGCCACCGCGCCCGCGAGTGGGGAGGCCTCCGCCTCGCCGTCCGCCGACCCGGCCCGTCAGCAGGCCGTCGCACTGGACAAGCTGCTGGCCGACAGCGGCGACAGCCGGACCACCGTGATCAACGCGGTCGCCGATGTGAGGGCCTGCCGCGACCTCGGCCGGGCGGCCGAGGACCTGCGCGAGGCGGCCGGGCAGCGCAACCAGCTGGTGACCGACCTCTCCGGCCTGTCCGTGGACGAGCTGCCGGAGCACGAGGCGCTGACCACCGCGCTCACCAAGGCGTGGAAGGCGTCGGCGTCGGCCGACGACCACTACGCCGCCTGGGCCGACCAGACCGCCGGCAAGAAGGGCTGCAAGAAGGGCCAGGCCCGGTCGACCGACCAGACCCTGGCCGGCAACCGGGCCAGCGGCACCGCGACCACCGAGAAGAAGAAGGCCGCCACGCTGTGGAACGCGATCGCCAGGCAGTACGGCCTGACCGAGCGCCAGCCGACCCAGCTGTGACCGGGCACCACCGACCCGCGGTTCCGCCCGGCCGGGCGGAACCGCGGATCAGCCCAGATCCGCTTCCCGCAGCGTCTCCGTCACGTCGGTAAAGCCCTTGCGGGCCGCGACCAGCCGGCCGTCCTCGACCACCTGCAGGGTCACGTTCGCGTTGACCAGGCGGGGGAAGCCGACGGCGGCGAGGTCATCCTGGAAGTCCCACCACAGGGTGGGGGTGAGCCCGCCCGTGGTGACCTTCAGCCCGCCGTCCAGCGCCCCGCTCACCGTGTCGGCGCTCACCTCGCCGTCCCCCAGCGACTCGACGACCTGCTTGAACACGGTGTAGGCGATCCAGGTGGTCTGCACCCCGGCGTCCGCGGCGTCGATCCGGTTGTCGCCGAACGCCTCCTCCTCGATCACCTTCTTCATCGGGTCCCAGCGGGCGTCGCCCGCCGCCGGGTACCAGCCGGTGACGTACGACCCCTCGTACGGCCCCGACGCCCCGCCGGACGCGTCGATCGTCGACTGGTCGACGCTGCCCAGCACGGTCGCGGTGCGCACCTCGGGGTAGTCGGCGCGGGCCCGCCGGAAGGAGTCCATGAAGGTGTTCGTGCGGTCGCCGAGGGCGGGCACCACACAGCCCCGCTCGGCCGCGTCCGCGGTGGCGCGCCCCAGGGCCTGCTCCGCCTGGCTGCCGTACGAGGTGGCGTCCTCCGCCGCCCGCCGGTCCTCGGACCGCGCGTGCCCGCCCGCCTCCAGGCCCGAGTCGATCAGCGGGGGCAGCTGGTCGCCCGCGATGGTGTCGGGACGGATCAGGACGACCGGCCCGCAGGCGCCGGCCAGGGTGCGGCCGAGACCGGCCAGCAGCGTCGGCTGGCCGCCGTTGACGGGATAGGACAGGGGGCTGGTGAACTCGTGGTTGGTGATGCCGTAACCGCCGATGTACGGGATGCCGGCGCCCTCCAGGGTCGGCATGAAGGAGTCGGCGTGCTGGCTGTAGGAGCCGACGACCGCGACGGCGTCCTCCTGGACCGCGCGCCGGGCGCACCGTGCGGCGGTCACCGTGTCGTTCCGGTCGTTGCAGGTCAGCACGTTGAGCCGGCGGCCGTCGATACCGCCCTGGGAGTTGACCCAGCGGGCGTAGGCCTCGGCGAACGCGGGCATCCCGGGCTTGTTGGTGGCCTTGGTGTCCTGGGGCGCCCACGTCATCACGGTGATGGGGCCGTCGTCCCCGGAGCCCCCCGTGGCACCGGGGACGATCCCGCACCCGGCGACGAGCGACGCGCACGCCACCAGCGCGCCCGTGGTCAGGGCGCCGGCTCTGGCGGGCCGGTGGAGGAGCCGGGGGAGGAGAATGCTGCGGATGCGTCGCCTGCCGGTCATGCTCAGGCACGATTCCGCCACACAGCCAACCCCGGAGTGATCCTCGGTCGACGGAAAGTGACGGCGAGGTGAATTGCGGGGCCCCGTACCGCCCGTGCGGGGCGGAAACGTACGATCGACGATCGTGCAAGGTTCGGAGAACTCTTCCCGTCGCGGCCGTCGCTCCTCCACCATGGGCGGCATGCCACTCAACGACATGCCGTGGTGGCGCTGGCGCAGCAATGTGCGCTCCGCGCTGCACATGCTCTCCGATCCCGCCTTCCAGCGGGACGTCTGGCTGGCCGGGGTCGACGGCTACGGCGACGTCACCGACGCCGTCTACCGGCTGGTCGAGGACACCTGGCTGGACAACTGGTCCGCCGAGAAGTACGTCGGCACGATCTTCCGCGACTCCCAGGAGGCGGCGCTCGTCGACACCGCGGTGCTGCGCGTCCTGCGGATCATGCACCAGGTCGGTCCGGACGCGCCGGTGACCGCCTACCTCGAGCACGAGGGGTGGCCGGAGGCGGTGCGGGCCGCGCGGGACGCGCACGTGCGGATGGCGGCGAGCGACGGCGACGACCCCGAGGCGCCGCCGAGCACCCTCGAGGTGCTGCGGATCCTGACGCGGTCCGCGTAGCGGAACGGCAGGCCGGCCGTGCCCGCGCGTGTGGGACCCTTTTCTGCATGAGCGAGCAGTCCACCCGAGCCGCGGCCCCGGCCGACCAGTACGTCCTCACCCTGTCCTGCCCCGACAAGCAGGGCATCGTGCACGCGGTGTCGAGCTACCTCTTCATGACCGGCTGCAACATCGAGGACAGCCAGCAGTTCGGTGACCACGACACGGGGCTGTTCTTCATGCGCGTCCACTTCTCGGCGGACGCCCCCGTGACCGTGGACAAGCTGCGGGCGAGCTTCACGGCGATCGGTGACGCCTTCCACATGGACTGGCAGATCAACCGGGCCGACGAGAAGATGCGCATCCTGCTCATGGTCAGCAGGTTCGGGCACTGCCTGAACGACCTGCTGTTCCGCGCGCAGACCGGCGCGCTGCCGGTGGAGATCGCCGGGGTGGTGTCCAATCACACCGACTTCGCCGAACTGGTGGCTTCGTACAACATCCCCTTCCACCACATCCCGGTGACGAGGGACACCAAGCCGCAGGCCGAGGCCCGGCTGCTGGAGATCGTGCGCGAGGACGACGTCGAGCTCGTGGTCCTCGCCCGCTACATGCAGGTCCTCTCGGACGACCTCTGCAAGCAGCTCTCCGGGCGGATCATCAACATCCACCACTCCTTCCTGCCGAGCTTCAAGGGCGCGAAGCCGTACCACCAGGCGCACGCGCGGGGCGTGAAGCTCATCGGCGCCACGGCGCACTACGTCACCGCCGATCTCGACGAGGGGCCGATCATCGAGCAGGAGGTCGAGCGGGTGGGGCACGACGTCACGCCCGAGGGGCTCGTCGCGATCGGCCGGGACGTGGAGTGCCAGGCGCTGGCGCGGGCGGTGAAGTGGCACGCGGAGCGGCGCATTCTGCTCAATGGGCGGCGGACGGTCGTTTTCGCCTGACGGCTCGGCTCCGTCCGCTCCGCCGGCGGCCGCGGATGGTCCGTGGCCGGTCGCGCCCACGCGGCGGAACCGCATGTCGATACGGGCCCGCGCCCCTTTCGGGCGGGTTCACCGAACCCGCCCGAAAGGGGCTCGGGCGGCCACGGACCACCCGCACCCGTCCGGGACACCGCGCCCCGCCCCTACATCCGGCTCATGCTCGCCGCGGCGAGCAGCACGTCCTTGATCGCCTCGCGGTCCCCGACCTGCCCCACCGCGGCCTCCCGCGGCGGCACGTGTCCCGCCGCCAGCCGGCAGAACTCCGCCCCGTCCAGCGCCACGTGCGCCACCTCGTGCTCCGCGGAGCCCTTCGCCGCGGGGGAGTCCAGCGGGATCAGCCACTCGCCCCCGCCGGACCCCTCGATCTCCAGCCGCAGGCTGCGCCCCGGCTCCCCGGCGGCGACCAGGCGCCGCTCCACGGGGGAGGCCAGCCCGTGCAGCCGGCGGTGCTCGAGGACGGCCGGCAGCATCCGCGCGGCCAGGTCGACGATGCGGTGCAGATGCCGTCCGGAGGGCGGGTCGTACGGGTAGTCCACGGCCTCGGCGATGTCCTCCGCGTGCACCCAGCACTCGAAGGCCCGGTCCAGCATCGCGTCGTGCAGCGGCAGTGCGTAGTCGCCGTACGAGACCGGCAGGCGTCCGGTGCCGCCGCCCGTGAGGGACACCGTCCGCACGAGGTCGTGGCTCTGCTCCCGCCAGGGCGTCCGTACGGAGCGGGTGGGCGGGAGGCGGGCGGCCCGCCAGTACGCCTCGGTGCGGTCCGACGGGGTGGACCGGACGGCCGTGGCGTCGCCGAGCGGGTCGTCGAGGCCGAGCGCGACCGCGACCAGCCCGTCGACCGTCAGCAGGTGCGCGATGACCCCGGCGACGGTGGTGCGGCGGCTGCTCGCCTCGTCGGACTCGTACCAGCGCAGCCGCACCGGCGCGTGCCACTCGGAGTTGCCGAAGTCCTGGAGCAGCGCGTCCAGCCGCGCGGTCTCGGCGTCGTAGGCGGTGGCCCACTCCGGCACGGGGAGGCGGGGCGGGCGCCGCTCCAGGCAGGACTCCAGGACGCGGGTGCGCAGGCCGGGGTCCAGGTCCAGGTTCTCGGGCCGCTGGAGCAGGCCGACCGCCCCGCGCAGCCGCAGCGCCTCGTCCGCGCAGGACCCGCAGGCGCCGAGGTGCTCCTCGACGGCGGCCGCCTCCGCCGGCGTGCAGGCGGCCAGTGCCCAGGCACCCAGCAGCGACGTCAGCACGTGGTGTTCCAGCACGAGCGGTCCGGCGTCCTTCTCCCGGTCGTCGTACGGCCCGGCGCGGTGCCCGCTCACGCGGCACCCCCGGTCCCGGGCGGGGCGCCCGGGGCCCCGGTGTCGTACGCGGTGGCCAGCAGTTGCAGGCCCAGGCGGAGCCGGCGCCGGGCCTCGTCATCGGTGACGCCCAGGTCCGCGGCGGTCCGGCGGTAGTCCCGGCGCTGGAGGTACGCCAGCTCCAGGGCGGCCCGCAGCGGCGCCGGCATGGACTGGACGATGTAGTCGGCGCGGGCCGCCACCGAGGCGTGCCGCACCGTGCGCTCCAGGTCCTCCGCGGTGCCGGGGCCGCCGCGGGCGAGCGCCGCGGTCCTCGTGGTGCGCAGCCGTCGTACGGCCAGCCGGCCGGTCAGCGCGGCGAGCCAGGTGCGCAGGGGCTCCTGCGCGGGGTCGTAGGAGTCCGGGTGCTCCCAGAGGTGGGCGAAGACGTCGCGGGTGACGGCGTCGGCTGCGCGTTCGTCGCCGACGACGCGGTGGGCGAGGCCGTGCACGAGCGAGGCGAACCGGTCGTAGAGCTCGCCGAGGGCGGCCGCCTCCCCGCGCGCGAGGCGCTGCTGCATCCTGCGGTCCCAGCGGGGCGATACGTCCGTTGTCGGCATGCGGCCCCTCACCCCCTTTTCCTCCCCCGGCCCCGGGGTGGTCGGCTCCCGGGTCCGGCGTGTGGCCGGCGACTCCAGGAATGTAGTCGGCACGGAGGAGGGCGCACGCCCCTTTATGGCAATGTGCGCCCCTGGAGGAGCCACAGGTGGTAAGGGACCGCCCGCCCACGTCGGACGCCGTTCGGATGGCATCTACCCCTCTCCCCGGTGATCGGAATCGATCGAGTCAGATCGAAAGCGACTTAAAGGCGACTGGAATAAGCCCTTTCTGTTCGGTACCCGTTTTTCGGCCCACGTTTCGGGGAACGGCCGGTGGGCAGCCGCGCTGCAAGGAAGCGTAGGGACTGCTTCCGTTCCGGTGAGCGAGGGGCGTGGTGGTGACCTTCAAAGTGACCGACAAGGAGCACGGCGGGTGGGCCGTGCTCCGGGTGTCGGGCGAGCTGGACCTGGTGACGTCCCCGGTGCTGCGCCAGCGGGTGCACGACGTGGTGGCCGAAGGCAGGCACAGCCTCGTCCTCGACCTCTCCGAGGTGTGGTTCTGCGACTCCAGCGGGGTCGGCGTGCTCATCGCCTCCCGCCGGCTGCTCCGCTCCTGCCGGGGCAGCCTGCGGCTGATCCTCCCCGCGCGGGGGGCCGCCGACGGCAGTCACGTCAACAGGGTGCTCGGCGCCCTCGGGGTCCGCCGGCTCTTCGACATCCACCCGGACGTCCCCTCCGCGGTCGACGAGGACTCCCGCCCGCTGCCGGCGTGACGCCCCGTGCGCGCGCTCACACGTGTCACACGCGTGTCCCGTTATTCCCCCGGTCTTGGTCCAGGCGTCGTTTTCCGGCTCCCCGGCGACCCTCCACCACGTACGCTCCCAGCGAGACGACCCCACTGACCTAAGGCGGCCCGAGAGAGACATGGTCACCAGCGAGTACGAGCGCAGGATCGCGGCCCGCTTCGCCGGCTTCGACCAGGACGGCAACGGCTACATCGACCGCGAGGACTTCAGCGGAGCGGCCAAGGCGCTGCTCGCCGAGTTCGGCACCGCGGCCCGCTCCGACCGGGGCCAGGCCCTGTACGTCGGCGCCGAGGCGTTCTGGCAGGGCATGGCGGGGATCGCCGACCGCGACGGCGACCAGCGCATCACGCGCGAGGAGTTCGTGAACGGCGCGGTCAAGCGGCTGCGGGACACCCCGGACCGGTTCGCCGAGATCGCCCGCCCCTTCCTGCACGCGGCGCTCGCCGTCGCCGACACCGACGGCGACGGGACGGCCACCGTCGAGGACACCGCGCGGGTGCTGAAGGCGCTCGGCGTCCCCGGGGACCTCGCCCGCACGGCCGCCGCCGCGCTGGACTCCGACGGCGACGGCAGGATCGGCGAGGAGGAGGTCGTCCGCTCCTTCGCCCGCTACTTCACCGTCGCCGAGTAGGACGCCTCCGCGCGGATGTCACGGATCGTGGCATTGGCCGTGATCACGGAGGGTCGGCACCGGCCCGTGCCCCGTACGGCGCCCGTCACGGCCCGGAGTCGGACGTCCGCTCCGGTACCTTGTGGGGGATGCGAGTGGTCCCGGGCACGCACCGCGCCGGAGTCGCCCCCGAGGCGACTCCGTACCGGCCGGTGCCTGCGGCTCTCCGCCGGGTGGCCGGGCGGAACGCCGGCCCCCGTTCGACCTCCCGGGGCGGGCGTCGCACAGTATGCCGCACGTGTACTCCTTCGCGCTGGAATATGCCCGAAGCGCTTGGTGGGGTGACTGTACGTCAACCATGCTGTCCCGTGGGGGATTCACGTTCCGTGACCCCCGTCCCGGCCGTTGTCCCGGCCATGCAGGAAATGGCTACGATCGTGGCCCCCGTGAGGCGCGCGTCCAAGTGTCCGCCGGTTCGGATGGTGTGAGCGGTGCAGGTGCTTCAAGTGCAGCTGGAGATCCGGCCCGACCCCGCTGAGGTGGGACGGGCCCGGCGGTGGGCCCGCTCGCGGCTGGCCGGCTCGGGCATAGGGGCCGACGAACCGCTCGCCGAGACCCTGATCCTGCTCGTCTCGGAACTCGTCACCAACGCCGTGGTGCACACCGGCCGTCCGGCCGTGCTGCGGCTCTCCCTGCCGGGGGCGGACGTCCAGGAGGCCACCGTCCGCCTGGAGGTGACCGACCGCAGCGAACGGGCGCCGGTGCCGCGCTGTGTGGACGGCGAGGCGACGGGCGGACGCGGACTCGCCCTCGTGGACGGGCTGGCCGACCGGTGGGGCTGGAGCGCGGAGGGGGCCGGCAAGCGGATCTGGTGCGAACTCGACCGCTGCGTCGGCGCCCTGGAGGTCGGGCCGGCCTGTGACGGCGGGACGACCGCGTACGGCGGACTGGCCTACGAAGCGGTGTGAGCGCACACGGGTGGTGCGGCGGGTGGGGGCCGGCCGCGCCCGCGCGGCGGAGCCGCGCCCCGGCACGGTCCCGCGCCCTTCGGGGAGTTGCCCGCCCCCTCTTGTCGTCGCGCGGTGCCCGGGCCGGGGCACGGGAGCACGGCGGGCCGGTCGTGCGGGTCGGGGCGTGATCCGGTGCGCCGGGTGTGCTCCCGTGCGCGGTACCGACGAACAGGGCATATGCCCCAACCCGCCCACTGTCACCCGAACCGGTGTTGACGCGCCGTGGCGGTTTGATCACTCTGTTCGTCAGCGATTCGCCGCGAGGGGACGGCGAGGGCCCGACGACGGGGGCCCTCGACGAGCGTGGGTCGTGATTCGGCGTCGGTTCCCCGGGGACGAGGGGGACCAGGGGAGGGAGCGCCGAAGCCGAAGAGCGGTGCGGCGCTGCCGTGCTCGGGGCGGACAGCGCCGCACCGCCACCGCCGGCGCGGTTTCCCACAGCCTGTGGACGGCCCCCGCTCACCCCCCGGTCGGCACGGCCGCCTCCGGCCGCCGCCCGCCGGCCCGGAAGGTCCTCCGGTACGCGGTCGGCGTCACCCCCAGCGCCGCCTGGAGGTGCTGCCGCATCGACTGGGCCGTGCCGAAACCGGCGTCGCGGGCCACCTGGTCCACGGACAGACCGGTGGACTCCAGCAGGTGCCGGGCCCGTTCCACCCGCTGCCGGGTCAGCCACTGCCCCGGACTGACCCCGGTCTCCTCCCGGAAGCGGCGCGTGAAGGTGCGTACCGACATCGACTCCCGCACGGCCATGTCGCGCAGCTGGATCGGCTCGTGCAGCCGGCCCAGCGCCCACGCGCGGGCACCGCTCGTGGAGGACTGCTGCGGATCGGGCACCGGCCGCTCGATGTACTGCGCCTGCCCGCCGTCCCGGTGCGGCGGTACGACCGTGCGGCGGGCCACCTCGTTGGCCACGACGGCGCCGTGGTCGCGCCGCACCATGTGCAGGCACAGGTCGATCCCGGCCGCGACGCCCGCCGAGGTCAGGACGTCGCCGTCGTCGACGAACAGCACGTCCGGGTCGACGTCGATCCGGGGGAACAGCCGCTGGAGGCGCTCGGAGTCGGCCCAGTGGGTGGTGGCGGGCCGGCCGTCGAGGTATCCGGCGGCGGCGAGGACGTACACACCGGTGCAGATGGAGGCGAGCCGGGTGCCGGGCCGGATGCGGGCGAGGGCGGCGGCCAGCTCGTCGGTCAGTTCGCCCCGCTCGAACACCGGGCCGAGCTCGTAGGACGCCGGGACGATCACCGTGTCGGCGGTGGCGAGGGCCTCGGGTCCGTGGGCGACGTGGACGGTGAAGTCGGCGTCGGTCTCCACCGGTCCGGGCGGCCGGACCGAGCAGGTGACCACCTCGTACAGGTGCCGCCCCCGCGCGTCCTTCGGGCGGCCGAAGATGCGGTGCGGGATGCCCAGTTCGAAGGGGAGCAGCCCGTCGAGGGCGAGGACGACGACGCGGTGGGGCCGGAAGGCGGCGGACGCGGGAAGGGGCTCGGCCGGATCCATGGCCCGATCCTAGCGAACGCTGTCCTCCGGGCCACTCGTCGCGGCGGCCCCGATCGCGGAAGCTCTACGGCGTGACCCGGACAAGCGAGACAGCCGCCGTCGTGGAGCCGCCCGTGAGCGGCCCGAAGCCGACCCGCGCCCGCGTGCACCGCGCGTGGTTCGTCGCCGCCGTCACGTTCGTGACGATCATCGGCGCCGCCGCCTTCCGCTCCGTACCGGGCCTGTTCATCGACCCGTTGCACGACGAGTTCGGCTGGTCGCGCGGGACCATCGGCGCGGCGGTCTCCGTGAACCTCGCGCTGTACGGCCTCACCGCGCCGTTCGCGGCGGCGCTGATGGACCGCTACGGCATCCGGAAGGTGGTCGCGGTCGCCCTCGGCGTGATCGCGCTCGGCTCGGGCCTGACGGTGTGGATGACGGCGGCCTGGCAACTGCTGCTCTGCTGGGGCCTGCTGGTGGGGCTCGGCTCCGGTTCCATGGCGCTGGCCTTCGCCGCGACCGTCACCGATCGCTGGTTCACCGAGCGCCGGGGCCTGGTCAGCGGCATCCTCACCGCCGCGTCCGCCTCCGGTCAACTGATCTTCCTGCCTCTGCTGTCCTGGATCGTCTCGCGGCACGACTGGCGGCCGGCGGCCGTCACCGTGGCGCTCGCCGCGCTCGCGGTGGTCCCGTTCGTCTGGCTGCTGCTGCACGACCATCCGACCGACGTGGGGCGGAAGCCGTACGGCGCGAAGGAGTTCGTGCCGAAGCCGGCCCCCGTCCCGGGCGCCGCGCGGCGTGCGCTGACCGTACTGTTCTCGGCGGTGCGGACGGGGCCGTTCTGGCTGCTCGCCGGGACCTTCGCGATCTGCGGCGCCTCGACCAACGGACTGATCCAGACCCACTTCGTGCCCGCGTCGCACGACCACGGGATGCCGGTCACGACCGCCGCGTCCCTGCTGGCCGTGATCGGCGTCTTCGACGTCGTCGGGACGGTGGCGTCCGGCTGGTTCACCGACCGCTTCGACGCGCGCCGGCTGCTCGCGGTGTACTACGCGCTGCGGGGGATCTCGCTGCTGTTCCTGCCGGTCCTGCTGGCGCCGGGCGTGCATCCGCCGATGCTGTTCTTCATCGTCTTCTACGGGCTGGACTGGGTGGCCACCGTGCCGCCGACGCTCGCCCTGTGCCGTGAGCACTACGGCGAGGACAGCCCGATCGTGTTCGGGTGGGTGCTCGCCTCGCACCAGGTGGGCGCGGCCGTCGTCGCCTTCCTCGGGGGTGTCGCGCGGGACGCGTTCGGGTCGTACGACGTGGTCTGGTACGCGTCGGGGGCGCTGTGCGCCGCGGCGGCGCTGATGGCGCTGGTGATCCGGCGGCGGGCGGGCACTTCGCTCGCAGCGGCGGCCTGACAACCGCCGCGGCCGCGGGCGGTCGTGCCTCCCCCGCTCGAGCGAAGCCGGGAGTGGGTGAGGGTGGGCGCTGGGGTACCCCCTCCGGGGGAGGCACCCCGCGAACGCCGGGCTGCGCGGCATTCCCCGCCCGGTCCGGACCGCCCGCGGTCACGCGGGGAGCCGGGACGCTCCCCCCGTACGGGCCACCGCCCTCGCGATCCGCTGGGCGTCCCGTGCCAGTTCGCGGAGGTTGCCGCTGATCGGGTTGGTGAAACCCGTGAAGTAGAGGCCGGGCGCGCCGGCCGGGGTGCGGGCGCCGTGCACGACCGGCCTGCCGCAGCCGTCGAGGACGCCGAGCCCGCCGACCAGACCCTCCAGACCGCGTGCGTAGCCCGTGGCCGCCACGACCGCGTCCGGGCCGATGCGGTCGCCGTCCGCCAGGACGACCTCGCCCCCCTCGAACCCCTCCACCGCGGCCACGACCTCCACCGCCCCCGTGCGCACGGCGTCGACCAGGCCGACGTCCTGCACGGGTATGGCCCCCTCCCGCACCCGGCTGTACAGACCGGAGTCGGGGCGCGGGAGGCCCTGGGCCGACAGGTCCGGCAGCGCCACCCTCGCCTGGACCCGGCCCAGCCGGTCGACGAGGCCGACCGGCAGCCGGCGCACCAGGACGGCCGAGTACTGCGCGGGCCAGCCCGCGGTCGAGCGGCGCACGATGTGCGGAGGGGTGCGCACCGCGAGGCGCACCCGGGAGGCGCCCCCCTCCACCAGGTCCACGGCGATCTCGGCGCCCGTGTTGCCGACGCCCACGACCAGCACGTCCCGGCCGGCGAAGGGCTTCGCGTCGCGGTACTCGGACGCGTGCAGGAACTCGCCGGTGTACGTGTCCCGGCCGGGCCAGTCGGGGACGCGGGGCGTGTGGTTGTAGCCGGTGGCGACGACGACCGCCGCGCCGGTCAGTTCGCGGCCCCCGGTGGCGTGCAGCAGCCAGCCGGTGCCGTCGGGGGTGCGCTCGACCCGGGAGACCTCGACCCCGGTGACGATCTCCAGCCGGTGGTGCTCGGCGTACTTCTCCAGGTACCGGACCACGTCGTCCCGGGCCGGCCACCGTCCGAACCGGCGCGGCATCGGCAGTCCGGGCAGCGCGGACAGGCGCCGGGTGGTGTGCAGACGCAGCCGGTCGTAGTGGCGCCGCCAGGAGTCCCCCACGCGGTCCGACCGCTCCAGGACGACGGCCCGCACCCCCCGGGCCCGCAGGGCGTACGCGGCGGCGAGTCCGCCCGGGCCGCCGCCGATGACGTAGACGGGGCGGTCCGCCCGGTTCTGCGCGGTCGGTTGCGCGGACGTGAAGGGTCTGGGGGAGTCGGGGGAGTCGGCCATGAGCGCGAGCGTAATCACGCCCCTGGTTGATGGGTATCGGTCAAGACCGGAATTGGTTGCGGATTGATCACGTCCGTGGGGATCGCGCGCTTGAATGCCTCCATGTCCCCCTCATCCGCACACACTTCGTCCCGGCCGCTCCCCGAAGTCCGCGGCCACGGTCTGCACCTGCGCGCCTGGGACCCGGATTCCCCGGCCGACGTGGAGGCGTGGCCGCGCGGTCACGCGGACCCCGAGTTCCGGCGCTGGAACACTCCGCTCCAGCCGGTCACCGACGGGGACGGTGCCCGGGAGTCGCCGCGCCACGCCCGCCCCGCCGGCGACCCGGAGCCGGTGCTCACGGCCAGAGCGATTCCCTGACCCAGCCCTCCGCCGTGCGCCGGTAGCGGAGTCGTGCGTGCCGGCGTCGGGTCTCGCCCTGGAAGAACTCCACCTCGTCCGCCCGCAGCCGGTACAGGGTCCAGGACGGGACCGGGGTGTCCGGCGCGTGCCGGGCCCGCTCCCACGCCGCCTCCGAGGCCCGCGCCAGTTCCTCCGCCGACCCGAGGACCTCGCTCTGCCTGCCGGTCAGCGCGGCCGCCAGCGCCCCGGTGGAACGGGCGTGCAGATCCGCCTGCGCCTCCTCGGCCGGGGCCGCCGAGACGGGACCGCGCACCCGCACCTGGCGGCCCAGCACCGGCCAGTAGAAGGCCAGCGCGGCGTACGGGCGCGCGGCGAGGTGGCCGCCCTTGCGGCTGTGCGCGTGGGTGGCGAAGGACCAGCCGTCGTCGTCCGCGCCGTGCAGCACCACGATCCGTACGTCCGGCAGCCCCCGCGCGTCCGCCGTGGCCAGGGACATGGTGTGCGGCTCGGCCTGACCGGCCGCCACGGCCTCGGCGAACCACCGCGTGAACAGCGGCAGCGGCTCGGCGGGCGCGGCGGCCGGGTCGAACTCCGGCAGGTCGGTGGCCCGCGGGTCCCACACCCGCAGCGACCTCAGCAGCTCGTGAAGATCGGGTTCCATGCACCGATTGTCCGGCCTCCGGCGGGCTCACACCGACCCGAGGTCCGACGACACCCACCGCTCCGGCCGCATCCGCACGACGACCTGCTCGCCGTGGTTCCTCCAGGCGAAGTCGACGTACCCCTCGACCTTGTCGGCCGGCAGGTAGCGCGCGGAGATCTCCCGCAGCTGCTCGATCGTGGCCGGAGTGGTGTCGAGCACCGGCCCCTCGACCGAGACGTAACGGATGGTGGGTTCGAGGCGGTCGACCATGAGCGAGAACCGTCCCGCCGCGCCGATCAGCAGGTTCTTGCGCGAGTCCCGGCCGGTCATGATCCATACGTCGCCGCCGGGCGCGTACTGGTACCAGATCGGCACGGTGAGCGGGGCGCGGCCGTCCCCCGCGTCGACCGCCAGTGCCGCGACGTGCGGTTCGGCCAGGAACTGTTCGCGCTCTTCGCGGGTCAGGGCCATTCCGGGTTCCTCCTGCGACATGGGTGCCGGGCGTTCACTCGGGTCTGCGATCGGCTCACCGGGGCACAACACCGCCCGGGGGGAGCCGTGTTCCCCGTTCCCGCCCCGCACCGTTCGGAAAGCGACGGGCGGCGGCCCACCGGAGTGAACCGCCGCCCGTCTGACAGGACTCGCGAGACCGCGCCTCGGTGGGGCCGCCGGGCGCCTACTTCGAGGGCTTCTTGCCGGTGACCCCCAGGTGCACCAACAGGGCCAGGTTCGGCTTGAGTTCCGCCTGCTTCACGCCCCAGGAGGAGAAACCTTTCTGGTGGGAGGCGACGGCCGCGAGCATGGCCACCAGGGAGCCGGCGACCGCCGCGGGGTTCACGTCCTTGTCGATCCGTCCCTTGGCCTGCAGCTCGGCGACGGAGTCCGCCAGCGAGCTGTTCACGGAGTTCAGGATCTTCATACGGATCTTGTAGAAACGTTTATCCCCCTCGGCCGCGCCGAGGTCCACGACCCGCAGGATCGCCTCGTTGTCCCGCCAGAACTCCAGGAAACCGTCGACGAGTTCCTGTGCCGTCCGCCAGGCGGCCTTCCCCGTCCAGGAGCGGCCCTCCAGCAGCTCGCCCAGCCCGCTGCTCTCGGCGGCCATGCGCTCGGCGATCTCCAGGACGGCGCCCTCGACGTCCGGGAAGTACTGGTAGAAGGTCGCGGGCGAGGTGCCCGCCTTCCGTGCGACATCGATGACTTTGACGTCCCGGTAGGGGGACGAGCTGAGCATCTCGCTGAGGCAGTCGAGCAGTTTCTGCCGGGTCGCCTGCCCACGCCGGCCGGCCACACGGCCGTCGACGGTACGCACTTGTCCTGTCATGCCGTCAGCTTACCGACGGGTGATCCCGGCGCGATTCGGCCGACTGCAAATGGGGTGTGCGGGTCCGCGGCGGCTGGTGTGCCTGGTCTGCGGCCTGCGGGCGGCGCGGTTACTTTGGCGGCATGGCCGAAAACAGGGCATCGGAGTACACGGAGGGCACCCCCTGCTGGGTGGACGCGCAGCTGCCCGACGTGGAGGCGGGCAAGCGGTTCTACGGCGAGCTCTTCGGATGGGCCTTCGAGGACCGGCCCCGGGGCATCGTGCGGGCGCTGAAGGACGGGGACCCCGTCGCCTCCCTCGCGCAGAAGACGGACGGCCGGCTGCCGACCGTGTGGACGGTGTCCTTCGCCACCCCGGACGCCGGGGCGCTGTGCCGGCGGATCCGCGCGGCCGGCGGGCAGATCGTCTCCCCGCCGGGCCCCTTCGGCGACCTGGGCGTCACCGCGCTCGTCACCGACCCCGAGGGGGCGGTGTTCTCCCTCTGGCAGGGCGTGCGGAGCACCGGCTTCGGGCGCCGGTACACGCCGGGCACCTTCGCCTGGGTGCAGCTGTACACGCGGGACGCGCTGGCGGCCGACACCTTCTACGGCGGTCTCTTCCACCACGCCCTGTTCGGCCCGGACGCCGACCCCGACTTCGGGCGGGCGCCGGTCTCCGACGTCTTCCCCGCCGAGATGCCGCCGCACTTCCTGGTCCACTTCGCCGTCGAGGACCCCGGGGCCGCCATGGAGGAGGTGGTCCGGCTCGGCGGCCGGGTCCAGGTTCCGCCCTTCGAGACGTCCTACGGCACGGCGGCCGTGGTCACCGACAATCAGGGGGCGTCCTTCGCACTGCTGCGCCGCTGAGCCGTTTCCACCCCCTGTGTCGTATGAAAACCTGGACACCCTATTTGTCGGCCGGTTCGCAACCCGGGGCGCGGACAGGAAGAATCGGGGGGCGTGCCGCCACGGCGGTGCGGTGGTGAGACGCTGCACTACGGTCGCGGGCACAGGTGGTGGCGCGACTCGTACGGGGAGGTGGCAGGCAAGTGGTGGATCAGCTGACGCAGCACGATCCGCGGCGTATCGGGCCGTTCGAGGTGCTGGGACGGCTGGGAGCCGGCGGCATGGGGCTGGTCTATCTCGCGCGCTCGGCGTCCGGGCGGCGGGTGGCGATCAAGACGGTCCGGACCGAACTGGCCGAGGACCAGCTGTTCCGGGTCCGCTTCACACGCGAGGTCGAGGCGGCCCGCGCGGTCTCCGGTTTCTACACGGCGGCCGTCGTGGACGCCGATCCGCGCGCCGCCGTGCCGTGGCTGGCCACCGCGTACGTTCCCGCGCCCTCCCTCGAGGAGATAGTGAACGAGTGCGGGCCGCTCCCGGCCCAGGCGGTGCGCTGGCTCGCGGCGGGCGTCGCGGAGGCGCTCCAGTCGATCCACGGCGCCGGACTGGTCCACCGCGACCTGAAGCCCTCCAACGTCCTCGTCGTCGAGGACGGCCCCCGGGTGATCGACTTCGGTATCGCCTCCGGCGTCTCGAACACCCGCCTGACGATGACGAACGTCGCCGTCGGCACCCCCGCCTACATGTCCCCGGAGCAGGCCAAGGACTCCCGCAGCGTCACCGGCGCGAGCGACGTGTTCTCGCTCGGCTCGATGCTGGTCTTCGCCGCCACGGGACATCCGCCGTTCCACGGCGCCAACCCCGTCGAGACCGTCTTCATGCTGCTGCGCGAGGGCCCGGACCTCGAAGGCCTCCCGGACGAGCTGCGCCCGCTCATCGAGGCCTGCATGCAGATGGAGGCGACGGCCCGGCCCAACCCCGCCGACCTCCAGGCCCAGCTCGCCCCGCACCTGTTCGGCTCCGGCTCCGACGACAGCGGCACGGCGTCGGCGTGGCTGCCCGAGCGGGCGGTGAGCCTGATCGAGACGCGCCGGGGCGGCCGGACGGCGGTCAGGCCCGCGGGGGGCGGCCGCAGCGCGGGCGGGGCCCGCCCCCACGTTCCCCCGCCGCCCCCGCACGACCCGGTCGTCCCGCCGCCGCCCCCGTCCATGCCCGCGCCGGTGGGCGCGCCGGTGGCCGCCCCGGTGGGCACCCCCGACGCCGGCCCCGTACGGCTGGCGGGTCTGCCGGTGCCCATCGGACCCGGCCCGCGCGTCGCCGACACGCGCGCGGCCGCCGTCAAGGCACCCCCGCCGGCCGCCGCCCTGGCCGCCACCTGGTCCAAGCCCCGCCCCGGCGTCAACGGCGCCGACCCGGCCGTACCGGCGCCCGCCGCGCCCACCGTGCCGCCGGAGCAGCCCGGCGGCTGGCGCCCGTGGCGCTTCCGCATGTCCAACGACGTCTGGGGCACCCCGGCCGTCGACGGCGACCTCGTCTACGTCACCTCCTTCGAGGTGCACGCCCTCGACGTCGCCACCGGCCGGCGCCGCTTCAAGACCCGCGACGTCGCCTGGTCGATGGCGGTCGCCGACGGCCGTATCCACGCCTCCGACGGACCCACCCTGTTCGCCCTCGACGCCCGCGAGGGCGGCGACCTGTGGCGGCTGTCCACGGACGCCTGGGTGTACTCCCTCAAGACCGACCGCGGCACCGTCGTCACCGGCACGCGCGGCGGCGGCGTCCAGGCGTGGGAGGCGTCCACCGGCCGGAAGCTGTGGGAGGTCACCGGCTGCCAGAGCGACTTCGAGACCCCCGAGGCCGGCCCCGCCGTCCACGAGGGCACGGTCTACGTCTGGCAGGACGCCCGCCTGCGCGCCCTCGACGCCCGCACCGGCGACGAGCGCTGGTCGTACCCCATCGGCGACGCGGCCTCCTGCGGCGGGGTGCCGGTCCGGGTGACGCACGCCCCCGACGGCCACGTCTACGTCTGCGCCGGCACCCGCGTCCTCGCCCTGGAGGTCGCCACCGGCCACGTCCGCTGGCACTTCGAGGCCCCGGCGGTCTTCCTCGCCCCGCCCGCGTTCGTCCCCGGCCCGGCGGTCACCGGCGGCGGCCTCTACCTCGCCGACTACCTCGGCACGGTCTACGCCCTCGACGCCACCGACGGCCGCGACCGCTGGCGCATCGCCACCGAGTCCCGCGCCTCCGTCGAACCGGTCCTGGTCGCCGCGGGCCACGTCCACGTGGGCAGCGGCAAGGGCCTGTACACCCTGGACGCGGTCACCGGCACGCCCAAGTGGCGCTTCCAGTCCGGCGGCGAGATCGTGGGCGCGCCCGCGGTCGCGGAGGGCCGCATCCACTTCGGCTCCAGCGACCACCTGCTCTACACCCTGAAGGCCGACGACGGCCGCCTGAGGTGGAAGCTGGCGACCGGCGGCGAGATCACCGGCTCCCCGGTGGTCCGGGACGGCGTGGTGTACGCGTGCAGCAAGGACCGCTGCGTGTACGCGCTAGACGCGGAGAAGGGCACGGGGACGGCGCGGACGGCGTAGGGCGCGGGTCCTCGGGGGGACGCGTACCGCGGACGGCCGTCGCGCCGGGGTGTACGGAAGGGGTGTCGGACGGCGGCCGTCGCTGCGGGGAGCGGCGGCCAGCCGCTCCCACCGCAGACGCTACGCCGGGTACGCGACGGTCGCCAGGCGGTGACATGTTCGTGACACGAAGATCGATAGCCTGACGGCCATGCATCCCCGGGGGAACACACTCAGGCTCACCGCGGTCTCGGCACTCGTCGTCCTCACCCTCACCGGCTTCTCGACCGGCCGAGGCCACGGCGGCGGCGACGGGGGAGGCGGCGGATGCAGCAGCTCCGGCCAGAACCACGACTCGTCGAGCTCGGGCGGCGGCTCGCACCGGGACTACGACGATGACGACGACTACGGCTCCGGCTCCGGCGGCGACCACGGTTCCGACGGGGACGCGGGGGACAGCGGCGGAAGCGCCTCCTCGTCCGAGCAGGGCGCCCTGGTGAGCCTGGTGGACTGCGCCTCGAAGGAGACCCCGTACGCCACGGTCGAGGTCACCAACCAGAACACCGCGGACGGCGTCTTCACCGTCACCGTGAGGTTCGAGGACGAGACCGGCGCGGAGGTCCTCACCCGCTCCCAGGACGTCGCCGTACCCGGGACCGGGACGGTGCCGATCCGGGTGGAGATCGGCGACGAGGACGTGACCCGGATCGCCGCATGCGAACCCGACATGATCGCCGAGCCGGCCGGCTGACCCGACCGGGGACCACAAGCGGCCGTCGGGCCACTCGCTTCTTCGTCAGTGTCGTGCTTCCGCGACCCGCGTCAAGGGCGCCGCGTTCCGCTGCGCTCCACTCCGCGTCGCCTTCGGCGATGGCCCTCCGGGCCACCCTTGACCCGGCCCGCTCCAGCACGAGGGAGAAGCGAGCGAGCGGCCGGAGGAAAGCGGGGGCCGGGCACGTCGGCGACCTGCCGTCGGTTACGGGGTGGGCGGGGTCCGCGGTCGCGCTCGCGCCTCGCCTGCACGCCGGGCCGGTTCAGCGGCGAGCGGCGGGTGGGGGTGGGCGGCGAGCGGCGGGTGGGCGGTGGGCAGGCGGTGCGGGCACACTCCGGCGGGGCGGGGGCGGGGGCGGGGCGGGGGCGGTGCGGGCGCACTCCGGCGACCCTGCGGTAGCCGAGCGCGGACTCCACGGCCACCAACGCGTTGTCCCTCCCGCCGCTCCGCAGCAGGTCGGCGAGGGTCCGGGGTACGTCGGTGACGCGCAGCCCGCCCCGGTATTCGACATCCGTCCCGACGAGGGGCAGGCGATGCACGCGGACTCCCGTGAGCCTGCCCCGGAAGCTGAGGCCGGGATCCGTGAACTCGACCCGCTCCGCCGAGCCCGCACCCAGCGTCTCGATCTGCCAGAGCCGAGCAGCCGAGTGGTGACTCACGACGAGCCGGGGAGTGAGGAGTTGGGTCACCCTCAGCCGCACGCCGAGGTCGATCACCTTCCCCGGCACGACCCACGCCCCGTTCTGCACGCGGGTCCATCCCTCCGCGTGCAGTCGCGCGGTGAGCGAACTCTGCGGCCACCCGGCGTTCAGCGCCCGCGCGGTGAGCAGCACGCCTCCCTGCGCCAGCGCCCGCAGATCGGCCCTGGGCCCCACCTGTTCCACGACGGCAGTCTCGCCGATACGGGGCAGGAACCTCCCGCGCCTGTGGATAACCCAGTGGCCGCCCCGCCCCCGACCCGACCTCAGTGCCGCATCCCGTCCACGAACGCGCCCCACGCGGCCGCCCGGAAGAGCAGCACGAGCCCGGCCCCGGCCTCGGCCCCGGACTGCTTCGAGTCGCGTACGGGAACCACATCCGGGAGGCCGACGGCGACCTCGCCGCAGTCACCGCCGCTGCCGTTGCTGTAGCTGCTCGCCCGCCGGCGGACGCTGCTCAAGTCCCGGCCCGCACACGCTGCGCGCACTCCGCCGAGCTGAACACGGTGCGGTGTGAGCTGGACGGTGCGTAGATCAGGGCGGGGCGTACGACGATGGGGCCGAGGTTTCCCTCGGCCCCATCGGTGGTCGGGCGATGCGTCAGGGCATGTGGCTGTCGAGCGGCGCCACGACACCGTCCTGAGGGCTCACCGGCGCGTGGTTGTCGGCCAGCGCCGGGCTCGCGACGGCCCCGGTGATACCGAGGACCAGGGCGATGGTGGCGAGAACCTTCTTGGTGCGGGTCATTGGTACTCCTGTCGTGGAAGAGTAGATCCGTACGGAAAGTGACATGAGGGCGAGCGCGACCAGTTATTCGAGTAATTCGAACAGTTCGCGTCAAAGGCTGACCAGAAACCTGTGCGGACACACGTCGGCCGCGACGGCTCCCCCTCCGCGCCGCCGCGGCCGATCCCCCGTCGGGATGGACGTGCCCTCGACCCCTTACCGGCCGTCCAGGTCCAGGGCGGGCGGGGCCGGTGCGTGCTGGTCGAGCGTGGTGACCTCGCCGATGCTCGGCGGCGCGGGGGCGTGCTGGTCGAGCGTGGTGATCTCGGAGTCCTTGCTCGGCGGCGCGGGCGCGTGCTGGTCGAGCGTGGTGATCTCCGGGTCCTTCTTGGCTTCGCTCATGGCATGTACCCCCTAGAGGTAGACAGGGTTGTGCGGTCCGAAACGCCCGTTCGGCAACTCCCCCGAGGGCTACCGAACGGGCGGTCCAGCGGGTCTCAGACTAGAGGTGAGACCCCGTGGAACCGCCTGCCCCCCGACGCGACGGATCCGTTCCATGAGAGTCGCAGGCAGGCATAAACATTCGATGAACGCGGTTCCCGGCGTCAGGCGGCGGAGAGCGGAGTGAGCAGGCGGCGTACCTGGACCGCTTCGGTGGAGCCCGCCTCGTCGTAGATGGTCAGGGCCTCGCGCCAGCACGCACGGGCCCGGTCCGCCTGACCGAGGGCGTCCAGCGCCCTGCCGAGCACGGTCAGGGCGTTGGCCCGCATCCAGTCGCCCCCGATGCAGCCGATCGCCAGGGCCTGTTCGGCGTGCTGGGCGGCCCGTGCCGGGCGGTCGGCCCTCAGGTGGACCTCCGCGATGCGGTAGTGGGTCGTGCCCTGCCAGAGGGACTGCCGGTTCTCCGCGAAGATGCGCAGCGCCTCGTCGAGCTGGACGAGTGCCTCGGCCGACCGCCCCGCCTGGGTGAGCACGATGCCGGAGGCGTACCTGGCGTTCGCCAGGCGTACGGACAACCCCAGCTCGTCGTAGATCTCGATGCCCCGCTGCGCCAGTTCAACGGCTTCGGGACTGCGGTCCATCGAGGCCAGGGTGCGGGAGAGGTTGCAGACCGCGCTCGCCTCACCCGGCGTGTTGTCGTCGGCGCGGAAGGCGTCGATCGCCCTGAGGAAGTACTCCTCGGCGTCCGCGTAACGGGCCGTGCACAGGGCGATGATGCCCAGCTGGTTGGGGGCGGTGCTCCTCGCCCACGGGTCGTCCGCGCCGCGCAGCAGCGCGTCGGCGCGCCGGGCCTCTTCTTCGGCGGCTTCGAACCGGCCCGCCTGACTGAGCACTTGAGCCAGGGTGATACGCGCCCGCATTTCGGCTTGTGCCTCTCCCAGAGCGGCGGCGGCGTCACACGCGGCGATCGCTGTCTTCTGGTACTGGCGGGAGTCGGCCCCGGATTCCGCCAGGTCGATGGTGACCACTAGCAGGTCGACGGCGCGCCGCAGCATGGGGGCCTCGAGGGACTGTTGCACGCAGGCCAGGAGCGGCCCGGCTTCCGCGTGCAACCAGTCCAGCGCCTTCGAGGCGTCGGCGAACTCCTCGCCCGTGAACCGGCCCTTCTCCAGGTGCGCGACGGTCCGGTCGCCCGGCCGCTCGATGGCGTACACCTGTACCGCCGTCGCCAGGTAGAAGTCCAGCACCCGCGACAGCGCCGACTCCCGCTCGCCCGGCGGCTGTTCGTCCCTCTCCGCGCACGCACGCGCGTAGAGCCGCACCAGGTCGTGGAACCGGTACCGCCCCGGCGCCGCCGACTCCAGCAGGGACGTGTCCACCAGGGACTCCAGCAGGTCCTCCGTGTCCTCCGCCGGGAGGTCCAGGACCGCCGCTGCCGCCGCCAGCGAGATGTCTGGGCCGTCCGCCAGCCCCAGCAGCCGGAACGCCCGGGCCTGGGCGGGCTCCAGTTGCCCGTAGCCCAGCTCGAAGGTCGCCTTCACGGCCAGGTCGCCCGCCTGGAGTTCGTCGAGCCTGCGGCGTTCGTCGGCGAGCTTCGCCGCCAGGACCGAGACCGTCCACGTGCGCCGTGCCGCCAGCCTGGACGCCGCGATGCGGATCGCCAGCGGCAGGAAGCCGCACGCCGCCACCACGTCCAGGGCGGCCTCGCGCTCCGCCGCCACGCGCTCCTCGCCCACGATCCTCGTGAAGAGCGCCAGCGCCTCCTCCGGCGACATCACGTCCAGGTCGACCAGGTGCGCGCCGGCCAGGCCCACCATCCGCACCCGCGACGTCACCAGCGCCGCGCAGCCCGCCGTTCCCGGCAGCAGGGGTCTCACCTGCGCCGCGTCCCGCGCGTTGTCCAGCAGGACCAGGACCTTGCGGCCGTCCAGGACCGAGCGGTACAGCGCCGCACGTTCCTCCAGCGAGTCCGGGATCGCCGAGTCCGCCGTGCCGAGGGCGCGCAGGAAGGAGCCGAGGACGGTTTCGGGCTCCGCGGACCGTGCTCCCGCGCCCTGGAGGTCCACGTACAGCTGGCCGTCCGGGAAGGAGGAGCGGGCCGCATGGGCCACGTGCACCGCCAGCGTCGTCTTGCCGACGCCGCCGATGCCCGCCAGCGCCGACACCGCCATCACCCGGCCCTCGTCGCCGGACGCCGACGTGAGGACCTCGCTCAGCTCCCGTACGAAGGACGTGCGCCCCGTGAAGTCCGGCACCGTCGCCGGGAGCTGGGCCGGGCGGACGGGGACGGCTCCCGGTTCCGCCACGGGGGCCGACGGCTCCGCCAGGTTCGGGTCGGCCCGGAGGATGCGCTGCTGGAGTTCCTGGAGGCCGGGGCCCGGGTCCACGCCGAGCTCGTCGGCGAGGAGGCGGCGGGTGTCCGCGTACACCGCGAGCGCCTCCGCCTGGCGGCCGCTGCGGTACAGGGCCAGCATCAGCAGTTCGCGCAACCGCTCCCGCAGCGGGTGCGCCGCCGTCAGCGCGGTCAGCTCCGAGACCGCCTCCGCGTGGCAGCCCTGCTCCAGGTCCATGTCCAGCCGGGATTCCAGGAGTTGGAGCCGCCATTCCTCCAGGCGGACCCGCTGGGCCTCCGCGTACGGGCCCGGCACCCCGGCCAGCGTCTCGCCGTCCCACAGGGACAGGGCGCGGGTCAGCACGTCCCGCGCGTGGCACAGGTCCCCGGTGTTCCGCGCCTTCTCCGCCTCCGCCGCCAGCTCCTGCGCCGCCGCGAGGTCCAGCGCCCCCTCGCCGAGTCCGCGCACCGCGTAGCCGCCGGACTCGCTGACCAGGACCCCGGGGTCCAGCACCTTCCGCAGCCGGGAGGCGTAGGTGCGCACCGCCGCCAGCGCCTGGGACGGGGGCTCCTCGCCCCACAGGGCGTCGATGAGTTCGGCCGCCGTGGCCGTACGGCCCTCGCGCAGCAACAGGGCGGCGAGCAGCGCCCGTTGCTGAGGGCTTCCGGTGGCGACGGGCTCGTCGTCGCGCCAGGCGCGCACCGGACCGAGCACGCCGAAGCGCAGTGACCCGGGCTCCGTCGAGGAGCCGGGACGCCGCTGCTCCGGTCCCCGCGGCACACCGTCCATCCAGTCCCCCTCTGCATCCTGAGCAACTACGCCAGTTTGCCTTGTTCATGGCGGAAGCGGCAGTCGTGCGAGACGGCGATCACACGGGGAACGGCGGGCCGTCACCGGGCCCACACAGTTCGTCCTCAGTCGTCCGGATCCCCCGCACCGTCGGCGGCCCCGCCCCGAAGGCCCGTACGGCGGCGCTGCCGTCCGGACGCGGTGCGCGTGCGCGGTGCCGACCGGTCGGTATGGACAGACGGGGGCCGTGCGGGTATGGATGGGTCCGTCGTCCGCGTACGAAAGGCCGTCCATGCGCATCGCCGTCACGATCTTCCTCACCGACGAGACGATCACCCCGGTCCGGCTCGCCCGTGAGCTGGAGCAGCGCGGGTTCGCCGGGCTGTACCTGCCGGAGCACACGCACATCCCCGTCGAGCGGACCAGCCCGTATCCGGCGGGCGGGGAGCTGCCGCGGGAGTACGGCCGCACGCTCGACCCCTTCGTCGCGCTCGGCCAGGCCGCCGCCGTCACCGAGCGGCTGGGGCTCGGCACCGGCATCACGCTCGCCGCCCAGCACGACCCGATCGACCTGGCCAAGCAGGTCGCGACCCTGGACCACCTCTCCGGCGGCCGGTTCACGCTGGGCCTCGGCTTCGGCTGGAACGTCGAGGAGGCCGCCGACCACGGGGTGCAGTGGCGCACCCGGCGCGAGCTGGTGCGGGACCGGATGGGGCTGATGCGGGCGCTGTGGGCGGAGGAACCGACGGCGTACGAGGGGGAGTTCGGGAGCGTACGGGCGAGCTTCGCGCACCCCAAGCCGGCGCAGAAGCCGCGCGGGCCGGTGGTCGGACCGCGGACGCTGGTGGGCGGGGCGGCGGGGCCGAAGCTGTTCGCGCACATCTGCGAGTACGCCGACGGCTGGCTGCCGATCGGCGGGCGGGGCCTGACGGAGGCGCTGCCCGCGCTGCGTACCGCCTGGGCCGACGCGGGCCGCGACCCCGGCGCCCTCCAGGTGGTGCCGTACGCCGTGCGTCCCGGCGCGGGCAAGCTGGCCCACTTCGCGGAGCTGGGCATCGAGGAGGTCGTGGTGCAGCTGCCCCCGGAGGGGGAGGCGGAGGTGCTGCGGGCGCTCGACGCGTTCCAGCCGTTCGTGGACGGGCGGGGGAGCCGGTGAGGACGGGCAGGGGGCCTGATCAGTCCGAACGTATGCTCAAAGGATGACGACTTCCGTGACCACCGGAACCGGCGGCCCCACCGAGAACTCCCTGCGGCGCGCCCTCAGACGCGCCCGGGACGGCGTCTCCCTGGACGTCTCCGAGGCGGCGGTCCTGCTCCAGGCGCGCGGTGAGCACCTGAAGGACCTCTCCGCCTCGGCCGCCCGGGTGCGGGACGCGGGGCTGGAGGCGGCGGGACGGCCCGGGGTCATCACGTACTCGAAGAGCGTCTTCGTTCCGCTGACCCGGCTGTGCCGGGACACGTGCCACTACTGCACCTTCGTCACCGTGCCCGGCAAGCTGCGCCGGGCCGGGCACGGGATGTTCATGTCGCCGGACGAGGTGCTGGACATCGCCCGCAAGGGCGCCGCGCTCGGCTGCAAGGAAGCCCTCATCACCCTCGGCGACAAGCCGGAGGACCGCTGGCCCGAGGCGCGCGAGTGGCTCGACGCGCACGGCTACGACGACACGATCGCGTACGTGCGGGCGATCTCCATCCGCATCCTGGAGGAGACGGGACTCCTCCCGCACCTCAACCCGGGCGTCCTGACCTGGACGGACTTCCAGCGGCTCAAGCCGGTCGCGCCCTCCATGGGCATGATGCTGGAGACCACCGCCACCCGTCTGTGGTCCGAGCCCGGCGGCCCGCACCACGGCTCCCCGGACAAGGAACCGGCCGTGCGGCTGCGGGTCCTGGAGGACGCGGGCCGCTCCTCGGTCCCCTTCACCTCCGGCATCCTCCTCGGCATCGGCGAGACGTACGAGGAGCGGGCCGAGTCGCTGTTCGCGCTGCGGAAGGTCTCCCGCGCCCACCACGGCATCCAGGAACTGATCATCCAGAACTTCCGCGCCAAGCCGGACACCGCGATGCGCTCCATGCCGGACGCGGAACTCGACGAGCTGGTCGCCGCGGTCGCCGTCGCCCGGCTGGTCCTCGGCCCCTCCGCCTGTCTCCAGGCCCCGCCGAACCTGGTCGACGCCGAGTACGGGCGGCTGATCGCGGCCGGGATCGACGACTGGGGCGGCGTCTCCCCGCTCACCATCGACCACGTCAACCCCGAGCGCCCCTGGCCGCGGATCGACGAACTGGCCGCACACTCCGCGGCCGCCGGCTTCGAACTACGCGAACGGCTCTGCGTCTACCCGGAGTTCGTACGGCGCGGTGAGCCCTGGCTGGACCCGCGGCTGCGCCCGCACGTGACCGCGCTCGCCGACCCGGCCACGGGTCTGGCACGCCCCGACGCCCTCCCGCGGGGGCTGCCCTGGCAGGAGCCGGACGAGGCGTTCACCGCGACCGGCCGCACCGACCTGCACCGCACCATCGACACCGAGGGCCGCACCGCCGACCGCCGCGACGACTTCGACGAGGTGTACGGCGACTGGGACGCCCTGCGCGAGGCCGCCGCCCCCGGCATGGTCCCCGAGCGCATCGACACCGACGTGCGCGAGGCGCTGCGCACGGCGGCCGACGACCCGACGAAGCTGACCGACGCGGAGGCCCTGGCGCTGCTGCACGCGGACGGACCCGCCCTGGACGCCCTGTGCGAGGTGGCGGACGACGTGCGCACATCGGCCGTCGGCGACGACGTGACGTACATCGTCACCCGCAACATCAACTTCACCAACGTCTGCTACACCGGCTGCCGCTTCTGCGCCTTCGCGCAGCGCCGCACGGACGCCGACGCCTACACGCTCTCGCTCGACCAGGTCGCCGACCGCGCCCAGCAGGCGTGGGACGTGGGCGCGGTGGAGGTCTGCATGCAGGGCGGCATCCACCCCGACCTGCCCGGCACCGCGTACTTCGACATCGCGAAGGCGGTGAAGGAACGCGTCCCCGGCCTGCACGTGCACGCCTTCTCCCCGATGGAGGTCGTCAACGGCGCGAGCCGCACCGGCCTGTCGATCCGGGAGTGGCTCACGGCGGCGAAGGAGGCCGGCCTGGACACCATCCCCGGCACGGCCGCCGAGATCCTCGACGACGAGGTCCGCTGGATCCTGACCAAGGGCAAACTGCCGGCGGCGACCTGGACCGAGGTCATCACCACCGCCCACGAGCTGGGCATCCGCTCCTCCTCGACGATGATGTACGGCCACGTCGACCAGCCCCGCCACTGGCTCGGCCACCTGCGCACCCTGGCCGGCATCCAGCAGCGGACCGGCGGCTTCACCGAGTTCGTGACCCTGCCCTTCGTGCACACCAACGCCCCCGTCTACCTGGCGGGCATCGCCCGCCCCGGCCCGACGGTCCGCGACAACCGCGCGGTCACGGCGATGGCCCGCCTCCTCCTCCACCCGCACATCCCCAACATCCAGACGAGCTGGGTGAAACTGGGCGCGGAGGGCGCGGCCCAGATGCTCCGCTCCGGCGCCAACGACCTCGGCGGCACGCTGATGGAGGAGACGATCTCGCGGATGGCGGGCTCCTCCTACGGTTCCTACAAGTCGGTCAAGGACCTGATCGCGGTCGCGGAGGCCGCGGGCCGCCCGGCGAAGCCCCGCACCACCCTGTACGGCGAGGTCCCCGAGGAGCGCCGCCGCGCGGCGGAGGCCTCCGACGGCCACCTGCCGGAGCTGCTGCCGGTCCTGGACTGAGACGGGCCGGGGAAGCGCCGGTGCTGGCAGTAGGATGATCCGAACCGTGTTCGATCGGGTGCCGTGGGCTTCGATCGGGACCCGTAGCTGAGGAGATGCGTACCGGTGCCTGCCCGTCTTCCTTCGTGGGCCTGGGTGACCGGGCTGACCACGGGGGCGATTGCCGCGGTGGTGGTCCTGGCGGTCCAGGCGGACCAGGGGACGAAGCCCACCGCCGCCACGACCCGGCCGAGCGCGTCGGCGACGGCGGACGCGAAACCCTCCGCCAAGCCGGAGGAGAAGAAACCGGCGGCGGTGCCGGCCGACTCGGGCACCGGCCGCCGGATCGTCTACTCCCTCGGTGAGAAGCGGGTCTGGCTGGTCGACGCCAGCGACACCCCCCGCCGCTCCTTCGCGGTCTGGCCGGGCACGGTCGCCCCGGACCCCGGCACGTACGCGATCGGCAAGCGCACCGAGGCCACCACCGGCAGCGACGGCGTCCCGGTCGAGCACATCATGTACTTCGCCCAGAAGTCCGGTGTCTTCGTCGCCTTCTCCAACGCGGTGGACGGCTCCTCGCCCCCGCCCGCCGACCCGGGCGCGCAGACGGGCGGCATCCGCGTCGCCAAGCCCGACGGCAAGGCCCTGTGGACCTTCGGCGCGGCGGGCACGACGGTCCGGGTCGTCGAGTAGCCGCGGCGGGCGCGTGGCGGGGGCCGCGGTGACGTGCGGCTACTCGGTGTCCCCCGACGGCAGCTGGTCGACCAGCAGGACCACGCCGCTGAGGACGAAGACGCGCAGGGCCGCGTCCAGGCCGTTCCAGTCCTCCGACTGCCACATCGCGAACCACTCGCCGCCGATCGCCATGAAGCCCGCGCCGAAGAGGAGCATCACCATCAGCAGGCCGTAGGTGGAGACGCGGCGGGCGCGCGGGTGGTCGTGGCGGGCCCAGAGCCAGGTGCCGTACGTCAGGACCAGCGCGGCGGCCGTCTCCCAGACGATGATCGCGACGTACGCGGCGTCCTGCACGCTTCTGTCGGTGATCGCGCGCCACATCAGGTCGTCGTCCTCGAACGTGGTGTCCATGGCGAGCACGTGCCGTACGAATTCCCGGTTCGTCCCGAAGTCCGTGATGTTGCCGAAGGCGACCAGTGCCATGTAGAGGGCGACGGAGGCGGTGAGCAGCGTCGCGGTGAGGGACAGCGCGCCGCGTGAGGTTGTGGTGGACATGGCGGTTTCATTCCCCGTCCGCCGGGCCCTACCCGGGAGGATTCGAGCCGGGGTGTCCGTCGGGCGCGTGCCGTCGTCGCCGCCGGGCGGGCGGAGCCGCGGAACGCCCCGTGGCGTGCCCGCCGGACCGGGACGGATGTCCCGGCGCGGCGCGGTGAAACGGGAGGTCTCCGGAAGAGGCGGCCAACTCGCTCCGGGATTCCTGGACTTCGGGCCGGGTAGTACGTCAAAGTGCTGCGCGTCGTACGTATGAACGGTACCCGGGAGGTCTTTGGTGAGCGGTACCGCCGGGGCCGTGTGGGGGCGTCGCGAGCAGCAGGACTTCCGCAGCCGGGTGCGCGGGACGCTGCTCGGGGTCGCCCTCGGGGACGCGCTGGGCGCGCCCGTGGACGGGGTGACGGCCGACGGGATCCGGCAGGCGCACGGCGCGGAGGGCCTCGCCGACCTCGCCCCCGCCTACGGCCGGCGCGGTGCCGTCACCCACCACACCCAGCTCACCCTCTTCTCGGTGGACGGCCTGATCCGCGCCCAGGTGCGGCGCGACACCGGCGCCTGGCACCCGCCGACCGACCTGCACCGGGCGTATCTGCGCTGGGCCGTCACCCAGCGGGACTGGGGCCCGGACGAGCGGCGCGAGGAGGACGGCTGGCTGGCGCGCGAGGAGTGGCTGTACGCCCGCCGGGACCCCGTCCGCGCGCTGCTGCTCGGGCTCGGGGACGAGACCATGGGGACGCTCGAGGCGCCCAAGAACCCCGGTGCCGCGGGACCCGAGGCCGCCGCCCGGTCCGCGCCGTTCGGGCTGCTCGTCGGCTGGGAGCCGCAGCTCGTCGCACAGCTCGCCGTGGAGTGCGCGGCGCAGACCCACGGCCACCCGGTGGCCCGTCTCGCCGCGGGCGCGTACGCCGTGACCGTGCACGCGCTGGCCCGGGGCGAGAGCCTGGACACGGCGGTGCAGCGCGCGCTCGCGCTGCTGGCCGCCCTGCCCGGTCATCAGCCGGTGTCGGACGCGCTCCAGCACGCGCTGGGCGCCGTACGGCAGGGGATGCCCACGTCGCGGCGGGTCACCGGGCTGGTCGGGGACGCCACCGCCGAGGGGCTGCTCGCCGCCGCCGTGTACTGCGCCCTGGTGGGGGAGGACGTACGGCAGGGGCTGTGCCTGGCCGTGAACCACGACGGGCCCAGCGCCGCCGCCGGGGCGCTGGCCGGCGGGCTGCTCGGGGCGCTGCACGGCGAGACGGCCCTCCCGCCGGCCTGGCTGGCCGAGCTGGAGGGCCGTCCCACGATCCTGGAACTCGCCGACGACTTCGCGATGGAGATGACCCAGGGGCCCGCGCTGCACGGGCCCGCCGGCGCGTCCCCCGCCTGGCTGGCGAGGTACCCGCGGGGCGCCTGAGGGGCCGCTAGTCCTTCAGCCGGGCGGCCCCCTCCGCCGGAGCGGGGACCGGGACCGCCGCCGCGGCCGAGTCGTCGTCGCCGTCGGTGTTGACGCGTTCGATGATCGCCATCCGCTCCGGGGTGTCCTCCGGCTTCACGAAGCCGATCAGGACGTAGAGGACCAGCGAGACCGCCAGCGGGACGGAGACCTGGTACTCCAGCGGCACGCCGCCGTCGACGGCCCAGTGGATCGGGTAGTTCACCAGCCAGAAGGCCAGCAGGCCCAGACCCCAGCTGGTGAGCGCCGCGGTCGGGCCGGAGCGGCGGAACGGCCGCAGCAGGCCCAGCATCATCGGGATGGCGATCGGGCCCATCAGTCCGGCCACCCACTTGATGACGACCGTGATGATGTCCTTGAACGTCGGCGAGTTGACCTGGGTCGCCACCGCCATGGACAGGCCGAGGAAGACCACCGTCGTGATGCGGGCGGTGAGCAGGCCGGACCGCTCGCCCCACGTCCGCGCCCTCGCCGACAGCACCGGCGCCACGTCCCGGGTGAAGACGGCCGCGATGGCGTTGGCGTCCGAGGAGCACATGGCCATCGTGTGGGAGAAGAAGCCGACGATGACCAGGCCCAGCAGACCGTGCGGCAGCAGCTGCTCGGTCATCAGGGCGTAGGAGTCGGAGCCGTCCGTCTTCTGGGACTCCACCAGCAGCGGCGACATCCACATCGGGAAGAACAGCACCACCGGCCAGACCAGCCACAGCACCGCCGACAGCCGCGCCGAGCGCTCCGCCTCGCGGGCGTTGGGGGTGGCCATGTAGCGCTGGGCCTGGTTGAGCATGCCGCCGTTGTACTCGAACAGCTTGATGAACAGGAACGCCAGCAGGAAGATCGTGCCGTACGGTCCGACCAGCGGCTCCCCGTGGCCCTGGAGCTCCGGCTCGTCCCAGGCCCCGAAGAAGCCGCCGTGGTCGCCGAGTTCGACCACCACCGCGACGAACATCGCGATGCCGGCCAGCAACTGGATGACGAACTGCCCGAGTTCGGTCAGCGCGTCCGCCCACAGGCCGCCGATGGTGCAGTAGATCGCCGTGACCGCGCCGGTGATGAGGATGCCCTGGTTGAGCGAGACGCCGGTGAACACCGACAGCAGGGTGGCGATCGCCGCCCACTTCGCGCCCACGTCCACGATCTTCAGCAGCATGCCGGACCAGGCCAGCGCCTGCTGGGTCTTCAGGTCGTAGCGGTTCTTCAGGTACTCCAGCGGTGAGGCCACGTGGAGCCGGGAGCGCAGCCGGTTGATCCGCGGGGCGAACAGCTTCGACCCGATGGCGATGCCGAAGGCGATGGGGAACGACCAGGTGACGAAGGACGTCACGCCGTAGGTGTAGGCGATGCCGGCGTAGCCGGTGAACATCACCGCGCTGTACCCCGACATGTGGTGGGAGATGCCGGAGAGCCACCACGGCATCTTGCCGCCGGCCGTGAAGAAGTCGCTGACGTTGTCCACCCGCTTGTGCGACCAGACACCGATGCCGACCATCACGGCGAAGTAGCCGATGAGAACCGCCCAGTCGAGACTGTTCATGTCCCCCCTTCCAGGGTCTTCCTTGTGAACTCCGCCCAGCTGGTTGGCACTTCGCCTGAGCGGGGTAGGGACGAGGAAGGCCGCGAAGTGCCCGCTCATCGTGGGCGTTATGGCGCGATCATGACAAGAAAGCGTCAGGTCAAGAGCAAGTAAAAATGTTCGACTTGCTGACCTTGGTTCATATCCGTGAATGAGGTCGGAGGGCCGGGACCCCCGGGGTCAGCGCAGCTCCTCCGGGCAGGGGGTGCCCCGGTCCCACTGGTACGGAGCCGCCAGGCGGTACGTCCCCGGCTCCGGCGCGAGCAGCATCGTCCACTTGTCGCCGTGCGCGTCCTCCTCCGTCTCCATCAGACAGCCGTTGACGTTCTCGTACGTCTTCGGCTCGCCCTCCGGACGGTCCTCGGACCCCTCCGTCTCCTGCGGCGGCTCCAGCGCCCTGCCCTCGGCGTCGACCAGGCCCAGCCACGGCGAGTAGGGGACCCGGATCAGGATCCGGCCCGCCTTCTCCACCCGCAGCGTCCACTCGCCCTGCTCGGCCCGCTCCACGACCGTGTCCGGCTCCGCCAGCGGCGTCGGCTCGTCCACCGCGAAGAGCTGCCAGTTGGCGTCGCCCCAGATCTGCTTCAGATACGGCAGCCCGCGCTGCACCAGCTCCCGCTCCCGCTGGCCGCCGTCGCCGTCCGGCTCGTCCTTGGGCAGCACCACGAAGTGCACGCCCCAGCGCTTCAGCCACTCGCGGTAGTTCGCCGAGTTGAGGGTGTCGTCGTAGAAGAGCGGATTGCGCTCCATGTCGGCCTGCCGGTTCCAGCCGCGGGCCAGATTGACGTACGGGGCGAGGGCGGACGCCTCACGGTGCGAACGGGCCGGGACGACCTCCACCCGGCCCCGCCCGGCGCCGACCTCCTGGAGCTCGTTCACCAGCGGCGCCAGCTCGCGCGCCCAGGACGCGCGCGGCGTGGTGTGCACGACGTCGTCGACCGACTTGAAGCCGATCCAGCCGGTGAAGCCGACGAACGCGACGACGATCGCGTACCACTTGACGGACCTCGGCGCCGCGAACGGCAGCGCCGCCAGCAGCACCACCCCGCCGAACAGCATCGCCAGCCGGGTCATGTTCGACCCGATCTGCGAGCTGATCAGCCAGACCAGCACGATCCCCAGCCCGTACACCGCGGACGTGATCCGTACGGTCCTCCAGTCCGCGGGGACCAGGACGCACACCAGGACCGAGTACAGCAGCGGCAGGATCACCGAGCCGATGCCCATCGGCTGGGTCCCCGAGAACGGGAACAGCCAGGCCGACACCGCCACCACCGCGGTGGGCGCGAGTCCCAGCGCCCACGCCCCCGGCCGGCGCCTCTGCAGGAACAGCGCCACCGCCACCAGGCCCACGAACAGGCCCGCGACCGGCGAGGCCATGGTCGCCAGCGCCGCCAAAGGGGCCGCGCACAGGGCCTTCGCCCAGCGCTTGTAACGCCACCGGTGCGGCCAGCAGAAGACGACGGCGACCGCGCCGAGCGCGAACATCGTGCCCAGCCCGTACGTCACCCGCCCCGAGGCCGCGTTGCACAGCAGGGCGAACACGCCCGCGAGCGCGGACCACAGGGGGTTGCGCACCACCCGGCCGCGCATCAGCACCAGCGTCAGCAGCCCCGCCGACACCGTGCCCGCGACCATCATCGTCGTCCGCACGCCGAGCACCGACATCAGGTACGGCGACACCACGCTGTACGACACCGGGTGCATACCGCCGTACCAGGCGAGGTTGTACGCGGAGTCCGGGTGCCGGCCGACGAACTCGGCCCACGCGTCCTGCGCGGCGAGATCGCCGCCGCTGTTGGCGAAGGTGAAGAACCAGACGATGTGCAGCAGGCCGGCGAGCGCGGTGACGGACAGCACCGGGTGCCGCAGCATGCGGGCGCGCACGGCGAGGACGGCGGTCCTGAGGGCGCCGGGGGTGCGCTCGGCGCCCCCGGCGCCCCCGGCGCCGTCAGCGCCCTCGGTGCCCTCGGGGGGCCGTGGTGTCCCGGTCGGCGGTATTCGCGGGCCGGAACCCGGGTCCGGATCGGCGTCGTCGGCGCGTGTCGGCTCCGCTGTGGCCACCTGAAGGCACTCCCCGTGTCCCGTCTGCTTGCCCGTTTCGTGACGCTAGCACGCAGCCCGGCGGCCGTCGCCCGGGGTGGGCGGCGGCCGCCGGCTCCGTACGCTCCCGGATCAGGTGAGGCGCGTCAGCCTGTCCGTGAAGCCGGGCTCCACCAGGTCTTCCCGCAGCGCGACCGGCACCTTGACCGCACCGCTCGTGCCGTCGCCCACGGTGAGCGTGCCCACCTCGGTGCCGGCCTTCGCGATGTGCGGCAGCTCGCCCCCGGCGAACGTCAGCTTCACCGACAGGCCCGCCCAGCCGACGGCCTTGACGTCCTCGGTGACGGCGACGGGCGTACGGCCGCCGAGACCGTCGTCCGCGTATCCGACGACGGTGCCCTTCTTCAGGATCGTCGCCGAGGTCAGCGCCTCCTGGGCGGCGCGCAGCGCGGGCTTGCTGACCTCGTTGACCGTCTTCAGGATCGACGGGCCCTTGTGCTGGCCGAGGATCGCGCCGACGACGATGACCGTCTGATCGCCCACCTCCTTGCGGGCGGCGAAGAGCAGGTTGCCGCCGGCCTTGGTGGTGGAGCCGGTCTTGATGCCGATCGCGCCCATGGTGTAGGGCAGCTCGTTGTAGTTGGTCCAGTACTTCCCGGTCGGGTCCGTCCAGCTGGCCGCGCTGGTGATGGCCACCATGGCCGGAATCCTCATGGCCGCGATGCCGAGCTTCGTCTGGTCCTCGGCGGTGGAGACGGTGGTCTCCTTCAGCCCCGAGGGGTCGGTGTACGTCGTGTTGGTCATCCCGAGCTCCTTGGCGGTGTCGTTCATCTTCTTGACGAACGCCTCCTCGGAGCCCGCGTCCCAGCGCGCCAGCAGACGCGCGATGTTGTTCGCGGAGGGGACCATGACGGCCGACAGCGCCTGCTTCTCGGTGAGGAAGTCGCCGGCCTTGACGGTGTTGAGCGTGGACTCGCCGTCCTTGTCGTAGCCGCCCTCCTCCTCGGCCCTCGCGTCGACCTCGATCTTCGGGCCTTCTTCACCGGGCTTCAGCGGGTGCTCGCGCAGGATGATGTACGCGGTCATGGTCTTGGCGACCGAGCCGATGGCGACCGGCTTCTGCTCACCGAAGTGGTCCATCGCCCCGATGCCGTCGCCGCTCATCCAGCCCTGGCCCTCGTCCGGCCAGGGCAGCTTCACCTGATCACCGTCGAAGGTGTGGGTGTCCTCCGCGGTGAGCACCAGGGTGGGATTCGGCAGCGGGCGTACGGCCTGCACGATCGCAAAGACGATCACGAGGAGCACGACCAGCGGCGCCCAGATCTTGACCCGCCGCACGGCCGTCCGCAGCGGGGTCTGCGGGGGCGGCGGGGTGTTGGTCAGCTCGGCCAGCAGGTCCAGCGGCGGCTTGGGCGGCAGCGGCTGCTGCGTGGTCCGCTCGGGGCCGACCTGCGGGAGCGAGGTGGTGGCCCCGGCGGGAGCGGCGGGAGCGGCGGGCGGCTTGCGCACGCCGAGGTCCTCGTCCCGCTTGAGCGCCACGAACTTGCTGGTCCGCTCGGCCTCGGTCTCGGCCGCGCGGCCCGCGGCGCCCAGCTTGAGCATGGTGGTGGGCTGGTCCACGGCCGGCGCGGAGGGCCGCCCGGTCCGGAAGACGGCGGTGGGCTGATCGACGGGCCCCCCGGCCTTCGGACGGCCGCCCCGGCCCTCGCCCTTCGCACCGCCGGTCCCGGGGGCGTCGTCCGCCGCCGGCCCGTCCCCGGGCTCGTCCTCGTCGTGCCGGTCGTCCTCGGTGTCCTCGTCGTCCTCGGCGGAGGCGCCGTCGGCCGCCCCCCGGGCCCCCGGGACCGGCCCCGCGGCCGGCACGTCCCGCGCGGCGTCCCCGTCCCGTGACGGGGAGCCCGCGGACCCGGGCACGTTCGTGTCCTTCCCGCTGTCCCCGGGCCCGCCCCCGTCGCGGGGAGTCCCGCCCGGGGAGGCGGTGGTCCCGGACGCATTCGCGTCCTTTCCGTTGTCCCCGGTCCCGTCCCCGTCGCGGGGCGTCCCGCCCGCGGAGGCGGCGGTCCCGGGCGCGTCCGTGTCCGTACCGGCGTCCTCGGGGCCCTTCCCGGCGCGGGGGGCGCTGTGGGCGGAGGCGGCGGGCTGCGGCGCGTCCGCGTCCGCGTCGGCCTCGGAGACGGCCTTCCCGGCCTCCTCGGGCCCGTCCTGGCCGCGGGACGCGTCGACCGCGGGCTCCGGCGCGTGCGTGTCCGTGCCGGCGCCGGGCCCGTCGTCGGTGCGGGACGCGCCGGCCGTGGCGGTGGGCGTCCCGCTCCCGGCGTCCTCGGGGCCGTCCTGGCCGGTGGAGGCGTCCGTCGCGTCCCCGGGAGCGCCCTCGGCCTCGTCCTCCGGCCCCGCGGCGGCAGCCGTCCGCCCGGAGGCGTCCTCGTCCGCGGTGTCCGCCCGGCCGGACTCCGGCTCCGCCCCGGGCCCGTCCTGGGCGCCGGAGGCGCCGGACTCCGGCGCCTTTGCGGCCGTACCGGCCCCGGAGGCGTCCTCCGCCCCGTCCGTGTCCTCGTCCGCCTCCGCCGGGCGGACCCACGCGGCCGCCGCCTCGCGCAGGCGGCCGGACTCCTCGCCCCCGCCGGCGGGCGCGTCGTCGCGCGCCGACAGCACACGGGTGGCCGCGTCGACGTTCCCGCGGTCCTGCGAGGGCCCGGCCCCGCGGCTCACCGCCCACCGGGGATCCCGCTTCCCGGGAACCGGACCCGCGCTCCCCGACGTCGGTTCTTCCGACGACTCGCGCTGCTTCGACCTGTCGGGGGACTCGCCCGCCACCGATGCCTCCTCCATGTGCCGCACGCCCCGCGTGCGCCAACCGAACCGTGAACCGCCCGCCCGTGACGACGCTCCGCAGCGCTGTCCGAACCATGTACCAGTGTCCTGTGTGCGGGCCCGCCCCACGTGGTAGACGAGAACGACATACTCACTGGTTCCACTACGAACCGGTCACGCACTCTCGACAGACCAATGTGAGAGGGGTCACCCTGTCATTCATCCACGCGGGGAGGCATGGATGGGCAGGAGCCGCAGAACACTTCCGGAGGAGCTTCTGCTGCTGGCACTGGACCCGACCACGGGTACCACTGCACAGCCGCAGTCGCTCGACCTGGGTCTGGCCGGAGCACAGCTAGTGGAGCTGGCGATGGCCGGACGGATAGCCCCAGACGGGGATCGTATCGCCGTGGTGGTGCCACGGCCGACTGGAGACCCAACACTGGACTGCGCGTTGGAGTTGCTGCGAAGGCGCGGCGCTCCGGTACGGGCGGTCCACTGGATCGGCGGGCCGCGTCTCGGGCTGCGCCAGACCTACCTCTCGCATCTGGAGCGGTGCGGCATGGTGCACGCCGTGGCCGGACAGATGTGCGGGGTGCTGCCGACGACTCGCTACCAGGCGACGGACACCGAGATCAGCCGGGAGATCAGGGCCCGGCTGGACTCCGCGATCCGCACCGGCGTCCCGCCGGACCCGCGGACCGCGGCGCTCGCCGCACTGGCGCACGCGGTCGGCCTCGGCAAGCACCTGTACCCGGGGAACGAGGGACGCTCCTCGCGTTCCCGGTTGCGGGACCTGATCCGGCACGACCCGATGGGCGGACTCGTCGCGCACGCCGTGATGGACGTCCAGAACGGCGTGGCGGCCCAGCCGCGCCGCAGCCCCGCTCCGGCAGGCCGGCAGGCCCCCGCCGGCGGCCGGGGCGCACCGGAACCCGCCCGAGGCGTTCCGGCGCAACCGCACCGCGGATCCATGGCACGCGCCGCGGTCCACTGAGCCGTACGTCCCCCGGCACCAGCGGCACGGCACGGCCGACGGATCCACGGCCCACAGACCCGGTCACGGGAGCCGCAGTCCGAGCGGGGGGGGGGGGGGGCCCCCCGGCGGGCCCCCCCCCCCCCCCCCCCCCCCCCCCCCCCCCCCCGCCGCCCCCCCCCCCCCCCCCCCCCCCCCCCCCCCCCCCCCCCCCCCCCCCCCCCGGCCGGGGGGGGCGGCCGCCGGGGGGGGGGGGGCCCCCCCCGGGGCCCCCCCCCCCCCCGCTCGGCGCACCCGCGGCCGGCCCCGGCGCGCGCCCACACCCGCCACCACACCGCGAAGCGGCGTGTGCCCGTCGTATATCCACCATTTCCCAGCGACGGGAAGCGCCTTGGTGGCAGTCTGCTCCACAGCAGACACGCAAAGTGGCAAGTACGAGGCACGCAGCCGGAGGTGCACGTCCCGTGGCGTCCAATGTCAATCCCACCGTCAGGCGACGCCGGCTGGGCCAGGAACTGCGCCGGCTCCGCGAGGTCAAGGGCATGACCGCCGAGGAAGTGGCGGAACGGCTGCTGGTGTCGCAGTCGAAGATCAGCCGCCTGGAGAACGGCAGGCGCAGCATCAGCCAGCGTGACGTCCGCGATCTGTGCGGGGTCTACGAGGTGGAGGACCAGCGGGTCGTCGAGTCGCTGATGCAGATGGCCAAGGACTCGCGCCAGCAGGGCTGGTGGCACGCCTTCGGCGACATCCCGTACAGCGTCTACATCGGTCTGGAGACGGACGCGGAGTCGCTCCGCGTCTACGAACCCCAGATCATCACCGGCCTGCTGCAGACCCGCGCGTACGCCGAGGCGATCGTCCAGGGCGGTTCGCCGGAGTCGTCCGGGCAGGACAACGACAAGCGGGTCGAGGTCCGGCTGCGCAGGCAGGGCCGGATCACCGCCGAGAAGGACCCGCTGCGGCTGTGGGTGGTGCTGGACGAGGCGTCGCTGCACCGGGTCGTCGGGAGCCGGCAGGTGATGCGGGAACAGCTGGAGCACGTCATGGAGCTCTCCCGACTGCCGCACATCACCGTGCAGGTGCTGCCGTTCGAGGTCGGCGCGCACGCCGGCATCAACGGCCAGTACTCGATCCTGGAGTTCGCCGACGCGGCCGACTCCAGCGTCGTCTACATCGAGGGCGTCACCAGCGACCTGTACCTGGAGAAGCCGCACGACGTGCAGAAGTACACAGTGATGTACGAGCACCTGCGGGCCCAGTCACTGAACGTGGACCAGTCCCGGCAGCTCGTCGAGCGCCTCGCGAAGGACTACGCGCGCTGAGCACCGACCGGGAGGCGGCGGGATGTTACACCGCTGATATGTCGGGCTGGAAGTCTCACCTGGTATATGCCACTCGGTCGAGTGAACGATTGCTCCGAAGCACGATGAGGGCGAGTAGCGTCGATCACGCCAACCACCAGCGGGGGTCGGCGACATCCGTTCTGCGGGTCCACGCCGGAACGCGCAGGCCGGTGACAGCAACTCAGCATCTGGCTACGGAGCGAACATGGCAATTCGTCTGGGCGCCACGGAAACGTGGACGACGTCCTCCTACACCAACAACAACGGCGCGTGCGTGATGGTCAGGTCGACCAGCGAGGCGGCGCTGGAACTCGGGGACACCAAGGTCCCCGAGGGTCCGAAGCTGGCCTTCCCCGCGGACGCGTGGAGCGCCTTCGTGGCCTCGGTCAAGAGCTGACCGGTCCGGCGACCGCCCCCGGGCGTCACCGGACCGCCGTGCGCACCGCCGACGGGGCCCTCTCGACCGGTTCGCCGTCCCCGCCGAGAGGGCCCGGCCCGCGCCCTCTCGGCTCCACCCGCACCGCCGTCCCCGGGCCCCGGGGGCAAGGCCGACGGTCAGCCGATCGCCTTCTCCACCGCCGCCACGACCTCGGCCGACTCCGGCTCGGTCTGCGGCGCGAACCGGGCGACGACCTCGCCGTCCCGCCCGATCAGGAACTTCTCGAAGTTCCAGCGGATGTCCCCGCTGTGCCCCTCCGCGTCGGCGAAGCCGGTCAGCCGCTCGTACAGGGCGTGCCGCCCCTCCCCGTTGACCTCGATCTTCTCGGTCATCGGGAAGGTCACGCCGTACGTCGCCGAGCAGAACTCGGCGATCTCCTCCGCGCTGCCCGGCTCCTGCCCGAGGAACTGGTTGCAGGGCACGCCGAGCACGGTGAAGCCCTGCTCCGCGTACCGCTCGTGCAGCCGCTCGAGACCGGCGTACTGCGGGGTCAGCCCGCACTTGGAGGCCACGTTCACCACGAGCACGGCCCGCCCCGCGTACTGGGCGAGCCCGGCGGAGCCGCCGTTCAGCGCGCCGATCTCGACGTCGAGGGGAGAGGCGCCGTTGTTCTCCGAAATCGTCATGGACGGGAGCCTAGTCCCGGGGCGCCCGGGTTCCCCGCCGTGCCGCCCGGTGGTCAGGGCTTGCGGCCCACACCGCAGTACGCGTCCACGGACGCCGCGTCGCCGCCGTCCCCGTCCGGCCGCCACCGGGGTACCCGCACGACGCCCGGCTCGACCGGTTCCGGCCCGTCGAAGAACCCGGCGATCTCCTCGACGCCGCGCACGTGGTACGGCACGGCGCCACTGGAGTCGTACGCCTCGGACGCGGCGATCGTGCCCTCGCTGGTGACCGTACGGTCACCGATCACCGGATGGCTGCCCGGGGGAGCCCCGCCATGAGCCGGCGCACCAGATCGCGGGCCTGTCCGTGGTCGGCCACGTGGCCGCGCGGGCCTGCCGGGTGCCCGGCCCGGAGACGGCCGGGGCGACGGCCCCGACGTGCGGCGCCCCGGCCGGCACGAGCTATGCGGGTGGGTACCCGGTACCCACCCGCACGCCGCGCTCGTCCTCCCGCCGGGCCACTAGCCGCCCACGTACCAGCCGAACCCGCCGTTGTTCGCGGCGACGAGCAGCAGCACGAGCCACAGGACCACGTCGACGACGCCGAGGACGATGCCCGCCTTCGCCATCCCGGCGCCGTTCCCGGCCGCCTGGCGGCGCGCGACGGCACCGAAGACGATGGCCAGCGGGCCCAGGATGATGTTCAGGACGAACAGGCCGACGACGCCGCAGCACAGGCTCGCGATCGCCAGGCCGTTGGTGCGCGAGCCGGAGGACGCGGCGGAAGAGCTGCCGTAACTCGTCATGGGATACTCCCGGTTGTCGGTTGCACGGACCGAACGGGCCGCAGTTTCCTTACTCTTGACTTGCTTGTCCGAATGCCCCCTCGCGGGGCTCTCATGTCGGCCGGCCGTGCGGTCCGTGTCCCGCCGGATTCCCGTCGAGCCCCCCGAGGGGAACGACCGGCGGGCAAGATGGCCTCATGACGAAGTCACTCGCACAGAAGGTCCGTCGTCCGTCCTCCGGTTCGGTGCTGTCGCTGTGGTCGCAGGACTCCGTGCTGTCGATCGGCTCGGTGGGTTCGGTGCTGTCCGTGGGATCCGTCGGGTCGGCCCTGTCGGTCGCCTCGATCGGAAGCGCCCTGTCGGTCGGATCGATCGGGTCCTCCCTGTCGCTGATCTCCACCGGCTCATGGATGAGCACGGGATCGCTGTTCTCCGCACACTCCCGGTGGTCGGTGCTGTCCTGGCGTTCCAAGCACGGTTTCCTGACGGTGGGAGCGGTGGGGGCGGCGGCCGGGGGCGTCCTGCTGCTGGCCCACGCGCTGCACAAGGCGGACACCGGCACCGCGTGACCCGGGCCGGGCAATCACCGACTTCGTCCGCGGGATCGGCCCGCGGACACGGGAACGCCTGGAGGAACTCTCGGACCAGGAGCCGCAGGGCATCGTCGCGGTCTGCGACGACCTGGACCCGAGATCCTGCGCACCGGCCTCTCCCCGGACGGGACCGAGGCCGACGCCGAACTGTGGCTCCCGGTGGAACGGGACCGCGGCTGAGGCCCGTTGGGGAGGTGAGTCGGTGATACTGGGCCGATGCCGGGGCAGCGCGGAAGAAGACGACAGCAGCGGGACGAGGGACGGCGGGCCGCTGCCCGCTTCGCGCCCGAAGCGGGTCACTGGGAGGTGCTCTTCGAGACCCGGGACGAGTCGGAATGGCACGCCCACCTCCGCCGTCTCCGCGCGTCGGACACGCGGATCGACTGGTCGGCGACGCGGGTGGACCGGCTCTGCGGGCGCCTGACCCGACCGACCACCTTCCGCCTGAGCCTCTTCGTCCCGAAGTCCGCGCCCGACCCGGACCAGGACTCCTCCCTCTAGCGGCACGCCTGTGCCACGCCCCGGACGGGTCAGCCGAAGAGGGCGATCAGCCCGTTCACCCAGATCCCCAGCATCGCGAGGAACACCACCAGGCAGCCGGCTCCCGCCAGGAAGCCGGTGAACCCGCCTGCTCCGGTGCCCGGTCCGTCGTCCGGGGCGGAAGGCCCCGAGTCCCAGTCCACCGGGTGCCCCAGGGCCTCGGAGCAGGCGGTGCGCACCGCAGCCAGCTGCTCCACGGCGAACCCGGACGGGGCGAGGGACTCGGGACCACGCCACGCGAGCGCCCTCATGCGCTGCTGGGGGGTCCGGTACCTCGCTTCGAAGGCGGAGGTCTCGTCCGCGTCCCGGTCCTCCTCGAGGTACATCCAGCGCCCCGCTTCCGCGGGCTCACCGTACAGCCGATACACCTCCGCCAGGCGACGGCGGAGCGTCAGGTCACGCGGGTAGGAGGAGACCAGTCCGCGCAGACGCTGACGCGCCACGGGCACGCGACCGGCCGCCAGGTCCGCGTCGACCCGGGCGAGGGTGGCTGTCAGGGGCATGAACACATGATCGACCAGGAGAGAGGGACGTCTCGACTCCTTTTCGCCGGCTTCATCGGCTTCGCAGTCTTCGTGGCCTTCGCAGGCTTCGCCGACCGAGCGGTCGGCCTCGGACCGGTGAGGCAGGGGACCGAGCACGCGGTACGGCAGTGTCACCGCGCGGCCGGGTGCCTGCGGCCGGCGCCGTTGAGGTCACACGCGGACGTCAGCCCGCCGCCCCGCCCGCGAGAGCGGTGGTCTCCTCGGCCGGCGGGGTCTCGATGGACACGGGCCGATCGACGGCGAGGAAGGTGACGGTCAGGTCGAGCGGCCCGCCGCCGGTGCCGGCCTGCCCCTCGGCGGGCTCGGATCGCATGCGGAACTGCTTGGCGTGGTCGTCACCGTCGATCCACAGATCCATGGTGAGCGTGTCGGAGACGCCCAGCCCCATGAACTGATCGAGGCCCTCGATCAGGCGTTCCCGGGTCGCTTCGTCCACGGCGCCCCTACGGGCGGCAAGCAGCCCGCCGCCGGTGACCGTTCCCTTGTAGTGCCTGGTCCTGGTGCCGTCGACCGTCTCGGTCCCGATCATCGCCAGGTCCTTGGACCCGGTCAGGAGCGTGGACTGCACGAGAGGGCTTCCCTCGATCTGACGGGGCAGTACGCCATGGGACTCGTTGTCCACCGCGCCGCGTCCCCAAGCGGCAGGGGAGGCTCTGAACCAGCGCTTGCCGTCCGGCTTCCCGGAGCCGACCGCACCCCCGCCGACGTACATCACCTCGTCGACGAACCGGACCTCCAGCCGGCCGCCCCCGTCCTGGCCGGCAGCGCTCGTCCTCATCTGCATACGCATGGCCGGCGGTTCCGTGCTCATGGACGCCTCGGCCTCCAGACGACCCTTCTCCGGCACGGTCCCGGTGATCCGGTAGTGGAGCGACCTGATGTCCTCGGAGTTCGCCGCCGCCTTCGCCACGGCCGTCGCGGGTGTCCCTTTGGACGGGTCTCCACCCGAGGAGTCACTTTCGGCGCCTCCTCCGCAGGCAACCGTTCCCCCGGCGAGCAGCACGGCGACGAACGCCACGCCCGCGACCCCGCGCGGCAGGCAACCACGCACTGAAGTTCTCACGATTCCCCCGGAATCAGATGGCCGGCCCATGACCGACCCGTACCAGGACCGCGAGCGTATCCCGGCACGTGCCCTGTGATCCGCCGGATCCCTCTCAAGGCGCCGAGCTGACGAAATGCGCCGTGATGCTTCTCAGGTGCGCGCAGGGTTCCCCGGCCTCATGTGTGCCGGATCCGTTCCGGGCGGCAACCGGGCCGATGACGAGCAGCCGGACGCCGAGTGATCTGCCTGCTCGACACCAACGCCGTCGCCGAACTCACCACCCGGGCGAAAGCGTGATCACCATAGACGGAACGCCGTGCGCACGGTGGAATCCCCCATGGGGGCCATCCTGGCGTTCCCTGTGGGCCTGCGGTAGATCGTTGCTCGTCCTTGCCCGCTGCCCGCTGCCCGCTGCCCGCCGCCCGGCTGCCCGCCGCCCGGCTGCCCGCAGCGCGCAGCCGGGCGAGGCCGCCACCGGCGGAGCCAAGACGGCGGCCCCGCCGACAAGGCCGCGCGCACCCGCGCCGTGCGCGGGCTTGACGCGGTCGCGCACCACCTGGAGCACTTGGACGAGACCTTCGATCACGCCGTCGTCCACCACGGATACACCAGCCACCTGCGCGACTACGAGGTCATCGTCTACATGACGGCGGATCCCCGCACCGACGTCGAGCCGGCGTATCCGCGGTATCTCTTCCGGTACTGCGTCGAGTCCTGGTGCGAATCGTCCGTGCTGCCGGAGACCTGGCGTGTCTCTTCGAACGACCGCCTCACCGACCATGAGACCGGTGTCGACCTCGACGGAAGGGAAGGAAGACGTAACGCACCGGCCGGACAGGGATGCTGAGGTACGACTCCGTCCGGCTTCGCTGATGTCAGCCGTGGACGTCGAAGTGCCGGAGTGCTTCAGGCCTTCGGCTGGGTGAAGCGGATGCGGTTGCCGAAGGGGTCACGCAGACCGCAGTCGATCCCGTACGGACGCTCGGTGGGCTCCTCGGTGAACTCCACCCCCTTCTCGAGCAGCGTCTCGTAGGTCTTGCGGCAGTCGTCCGTGGTGAGGATGAGCCAGCCGCCCATGGCCCCCTTGGTCACCAGCTCGCGCACCTGCTCCGCCGTCTCCTCCGACATCGCCGGCGCACCCGGCTTCTCCAGAAGGATCTGTCGCTCGGGGCGACCCGGTACGCCGACGGTCAACCACCGCATGAAACCCATGTCGACGTCTGCGGTGATTTCCAGGCCGAGCTTGCCGACGTAGAAGTCGATGGCCTCGTTCTGGTCGAGGACGTATATCTGTGACTGCGTGATGGCGTTGAACATGACACTGACACTAGTGATCGGCCAGGACGAAAACTTATCCAAAACTGCTCAGCGGACAAGACGTTCTGTCGATCGGTCAGGCATGCGGCCGGGTCCACGCCATCGTGAAGCACGTCGGCACGCCCACGGCAACCGCTTCCTTGCGGTACGTCCGGGGCGACCGGCCGACGATGTCGCGGAACGTCCGGCTGAAGGTGCCCGGGCTGGTGAAGCCGACCTCGAAACTGATGTCCGTCACGCTGTGGTCGGTCTCCCGCAGCAGGAACATCGCCCGTTCCACGCGGCGACGCTGCAGGTAGCGGTGGGGTGTCTCACCGAACGTGGCCCGGAAGGTACGCGTGAAGTGGGCCTGCGACACGTGTGCGACGCGGGCCAGGGCGGGGACGTCCAGCGGCTGCGCGTAGTCGCGGTCCATCACGTCACGCGCTCGGAGCATACGGCGATTGGTCTCTTCTGCAGCGCGGCTCACGGCACCATCTCATCACGGTCCACCCGAACAGGACCCAGGACGACGGAGCTTCCAGGACTTCCCAGGCCACCACTCACCCCAGCCCCCATTCACCCCAGCCCCCATTCACCCCAGCCCTCATTCACCCCAGCCCCCATCCCGTCCGCCTGGGTCGACGGCAGACGGGATGGGAGCTCCCCGCGCCCGCCACACTCGGCCGGCACCCGCGAGCGGCGCCCCCGCCATTTCGGAGCCTGAGCGCCCCCGCCGGAGGCATGTCCTTCACCGCGGCCCCGGCCGCGCGGTACTCGCCTTGCAGCCCGGCCCCATCTCGTCGTGGGCGCGCGTCGGCGTAGCGTGCGCGGAGCGGGCCGGATGCAGGAGCGCAGCCGGGCTCGACGGCTGGGGCCAGCACGCGGGAGCTGATGACTCGCATGGGGCACAGCAGTTCCCGGGCCGCACCGGTCTACCAGCAGATGACCAGCGACCGGGCCATCGCCGATCGGCTCGGGACCATGATCCGCAGCAGTGGAGGAAACGCCCCTGTTGAGTAAGGGGGACGCACACACCATGGCCTTCTCTATCGGTCAGGCACCACCCATCTACGGCGAGACGGCGGGCTGCAGGGTCCGCCAGAGGCGGAATCATGGCTGATCGCGGCTGGTACGACGACAGTGACTGCACAAAGCAGTCCAGCGAGCCGGACGAGCGACACGGTCCGGCCGGTCAGCGATCGCCTGGACTGCAGGAGCGCTCGGCTGTGTGCTGATCACCATCGCCGTTCCCTGTGTGGTCGCGGTCGTCGCGTGCCTCTTCGATGTAGTGGCGAGCGATTACTGAGTAGCCACCAGGCACGGGTGCGGTCACTGGTCCTCCGAACGCTCCTCGGGGATGTGGACTCCAGTGGCACGCGTGTGGCACGACCCCGGACACGACGAAGGGCCGGCCCGGGAGGAACCCCCTCCTGAGCCGGCCCTTCTGGCTGTGCCCCCGGCAGGATTCGAACCTGCGACACCCGCTTTAGGAGAGAGGCTGGGTGATCTCGGGCCTGAGCTGCGGATTCGTCGGCCGGGGAAGCAGACGGCTACTCGACCGCAAGGCACCGGTGTTGACCGTGGCTGCCCCCTGCATCTGGCACGGTTGTGGCACGAACCTCAGCCGACGACAGTCAGCCCCGACGCCGGGCGCGCCGATTGGCCAGGCGCGCGTATGCCTCGCTGCACTCCCACCGAGCTCAGCCATGTTGTCGGGTGCCGTCGGTCAGTCCTTCCAGACGCATTGAAGCGTGCAGCACCCGAGGCAGGGGCTAGCAAGCGCGCACCCTTCGGGCCTCAACGATTCAGACAGGCCAAAGCGACACTCCGAAGCCAAGCCGGCGCCTACTGCCGACAGCACCTGCCGTAGGGGCTGGCCTGTATGCGACGGACCGCATGACCGTGCCAGCCGGGCTCTGACCTGCCGCTTCGTGCCCGTGCCAGGGCAGGAGAGGCAGACCGACCGAGTGAACTTCAGTCAATCGGGGACGTTACCCCAGAGCGGCTTGCGTTCGCTTCGTCTGTTGCGAATAATGCGAATAGGGTAATGGAGGGACGCTATGGGTACTGCCATGGGCAGGAAGATCGAACCGGGCGTGGTCGATGCGCGCGACGCACAGCGGGCACTCCGACGCATCAACGACTACCTGTCGCGCACAGCTCACAGTAACGAGGACATCCAGGTCCACCTGGAAACCGGCGCAACCGACGAAGCTCTCGTGCTGCCGCGACCGGTGGCAGAGATGTTCGCGTCGATGCTGGCTGCTCTTGCCAACGGGCAGGGCGTGCAGATCATGCCTGTCGACGCGGTGCTGACGACTCAGCAGGCCGCCGACATGCTGAACGTTTCCCGTCCGTACTTGATCGGGCTCCTGGAGTCTGGCGAGATCCCTTACAAGCTCGTGGGACGTCATCGCCGCATCCGTTTCGCAGACTTGCGCCAGTACTTGCGTGAAGACGACGCAAAGCGCAAGGAGGCAGCCGACGAGCTGATGGAGCTGGACCAGGAGCTGGGACTTCTCTGACATGGCATTTGTCGTGATCTACGACGCGTGTGTCCTGTACCCGAACACGCTGCGTGATCTGTTGATCCGTGTCAGTTTGAATGGTTTTGTGCGGGCCAGATGGACTGACATGATCCTCGATGAGGTCGATCGGAACATCGCACAGGACTACGGCATCAGTCCCGCCAAGTTGCAGCGTCGGAGGGCTCTCATGAACGGGGCCATCCGCGACTGCCTGGTTACGGGCTTTGAGCCCCTTATAGAGGGGCTCAAGCTCCCAGACCCGGACGACCGCCACGTGTTAGCTGCGGCCATCCAAGCCGGCGCCCAGGTGATCGTCACGAACAATCGCAAGGACTTCCCGCCGGACTACCTCAACAACTGGGGTATCGAACGGAAAGAGGCCGATGAGTTCATAATGGACCTCATAGGGCTGGACGATCGTGTCGTGTACGCCTGTGTCCAGGAGATTGCCACTTCTCGGCGCCGTCCGCCGCAGACCTTCGAGGACGTGTTGGGTCAGCTGGAGAGATCGGGTCTCACCGAGTCCGTGGCTGCTCTACGCCTCGGACCGGGAGCTGTGAGCTAGCGGCTTTGATGTTCGGAGCCGAGCACTCGGCCATCGTGCTAACGGGCTGGGTGCTTCGCTGTGCAACCTACCGTCACTGGTCGCTTCCAGCGCGCCGCCTCCACGTAGTGACACGCCTGTGGCACGACCCCTGAAACACCGAAGGGCCAGCCTGGGAGGAAATCCCTCCTGAGCTGGCCCTTCTCGTTGTGCCCCCGGCAGGATTCGAACCTGCGACACCCGCTTCAGGATTTCGATCACCTTGGCGCACGACGTGCCGAAACGGGGCTCAGCGGTCGCTCGTGGGCCCGATCGTGGCCGCTTCGGTGCGCCATCGTCCGTTGTCGTTGATGTCGGCTGGTGATGTCAGGCGGGTCGAGGAACGATGTTCACGGCACGGTAGCTGTACCCGTCCTGTTTGAAGCCAGGGGCTTCCCACTGGAGATCTACTTGCTGTCCCGGCGACAGCGTTCGGAAGCCCTTCACTTGGATGTGGGAGAAGTGGCCCCAACATCCGCCGGGAGTCTCGGGGGAGTCGAGCACGCCCCACCCTTCCTCGTCGTGCCACTCGCGGACAGTCGCAGTCACCATGAGGGAACCTTACGGCTCCGTCTGCGCCGGCATACCGGGGACCTCAGCTTGGGAAGCTCAGAGCTGCACGACCCCGGACACGACGAAGGGCCGACCCGGGAGGAAACCCTTCCTGAGCCGGCCCTTCTCTCTGTGCCCCCGGCAGGATTCGAACCTGCGACACCCGCTTCAGGAGTTCGGTCACTGCCCGCTTTGGACGCCGTACTCGACTGGTGCGATGGCCGGACAGGGTTGTTGGTGTACGTCCCCGTCCGGTGTCGTTGATGTCAGCCGTGGATGTCAGAAGCCTTCTGATCCGTAGCTCTATGTGGATCGGTCGGTCAGGGGGCATGTCAGCCGCCCTATGGTTCACAGGGTCTGCCGCACAGGCCAGGTCAGTTGAAGGCTGTGGCCACCGCGTCCGCGAGCTGGTTCAGTACGTCCCGCGAGAGTTGCACCGAGCCGGTGAACGAGAGGAAGCCGTGAACGGCTCCCTCGACCGGGAGGTGCTGGACCGGCACGCCGGCGTCGGCCAGCTTGCGGGCATAGTGGGCGCTCTGGTCGCGCAGGGGGTCGTTCTCGGCGGTGGCGATGACGGCAGGAGCAAGTCCGGCCAGTTCCTGGGAGCGTGCCGGCGAGACCCGCGGGTCGGCGCCCTGGTCCGGGGTGCTGAGGTAGGCACCCCAGAACCACTCGAGGTAGGAACGGGAGAGGACCGGGCCCGCCATGTTCTCGTACATCGAGGGGCTGTCGTCGAACCGGTCGACCGCCGGGTAGGCGAGCACCTGAAGCATGATGCGAGGTCCCCCGCGGCGCAGGGATTCCTGTGCGAGAACCGCGGCAAGGTTCCCGCCGGCGCTCTCGCCGAACACGGCGATGCGCTCTCCGTCGCCCCCGAAGCCGGGGGCGTTGTCCGCAACCCAGGTCAGCGCGGCGCAGGCGTCGTCGACCGCGGCCGGGAAGCGGTGCTCGGGTGCCAGCCGGTAGTCAACGGAGACCACGATCGTGCCGGAGCGGCTGGTCACGGTGCGGGCGATGTTGTCCTGAGTGTCCAGGTCACCGAAGACCCATCCGCCGCCGTGGAAGAAGAGCGTTATGGGCAGTGGCCCGGCGCCCGGCTGAGTGAAGGGCCGGTAGATGCGGACGGGTATGTCGCGGCCGTCGGCAGGCACCGTGGTGTCCCGGACGTCGGCGACCGGTACGGGATAGCCGGCCAGGGCGCCGAAGGCGCGCCCGAACGCCCGGTTCTCCGCCACCGTCAGGGTTTCGGGGGCCGGTCCGCCTTCTGCGGCCACTTTCTTGAGCAGGGTCTCGATCTGGGGGTCGAGGGGCATGGCACTCACCTGTCCGAAGAGACGGCCACCCGGGATGGAATGACCTTTCCAGGATCATTGGTGGAGCGTAGTTGGAATGTCAATTCCAACTTGGGTAGCGTGGGCATATGAGCGCACCAGCGAAGGCCGGAGAGTCGAAGGGGCAGCGGCTCACCAAGGGCGGCCGCAAGACCCGCGAACGCATCATCGAGGCCGCCGCGGAACTGATGTTCCACCGCGGCGTGGGAGGCACGAGCATCCCGGACATCCAGGCGGCCGCCGGGGTCAGCGCGTCGCAGATCTACCACTACTTCGGCGACAAGCAGGGCCTGGTCCTGGCGGTCATCGACCACCAGACGGACACCCGGCTCGCCCAGCAGCGTCCGCTGCTGGACAACCTGGACAGCATCGAGGCCCTGCGCGAGTGGTGCGACAGGGCAGGGAGTCGGCAAGACGCAAGAGGATGCGAAGGCGGCTGCGAGATCGGCTCGCTCGCCGGCGAACTCGCCGACAGCGATCAGTCGGCGCGGACCAGACTCGTCTCCGCCTTCGACCGGTGGGAAGGCCCCATCAGGTCCGGACTCGCACGCATGCAGGCGCGGGGCGAGCTGAGCGAGCGCGCCGATACCGCCGCGCTCGCCACCGCTCTGCTGGCCGCCATCCAGGGCGGCATGCTGCTGTCCCAGGTCCGCCGGTCGAGCACCGCCTACCGGCAGGCCGTGTCAGCGGTGATCGACCATATCGAGAGCTACCTCGTCCGGTAGCGGCTCGCGGGCGCCAGCTCACCACTAACACCCTTTGACCTGCTGATGCAGCGTCCAGAAACAGGCACTAACCTCGGGCTTTCGCGAGGTGGAGTGTCCGAGGCTTGATCAAATAAGCGGAGAGTGCTCCTGACCTGCAACGATGGGACTTGTCTAGGGTCCTGTT